>DBEZMF010000059.1:0-11478 GCA_048250755.1 Collinsella sp. | reverse complement strand
ATATTGATGATATGGCAAAAAAGAGTAGAAAAGACATGAAAGCCCCATCCAAGGAGAAATCAAATTTCCTTGGTGCTTCTGGGAGAAACATGACTTATAAGGATTTAAAGAGAAAGGCTATCATATTAGGGATGCCTTTCCCTGATGCTTGTTCTGCTGGGGTATTTGACTTATTACATTATATCAATGTATCAGAAGAAAAGCCCGATAAATCGTTAATTGATAAATATGACGATTGGATGGATAAGCAATTAGAAAATATTGGGTATTCGAAAGATGACCCATTAAGAAATTCTCGATTAAGGCTTGGGTTTCTCGGAGAAGAAGGGGAAAATGGGCAAAGAAGAACCAAACGAGTTCCTGGGATAAAGAAACCTCGAGAAAAGAAACCACCAAGAGAGAGGGATGAATTTAATCTTATCAAGGGTACAAAGAAATCTTATGTATTCGAATTAACTGCAAAAGGTTTTGAACTTGATAGAGTTATTCGGAGAATGAAAAAGAAATTCCCAGAAGCAAATGAGAAATCTATCAATCTTTGGTATAGAATAGCAAAGAGGAATATAAATGGTAAAACTAAAGGAAAGTAACAACGGACCCATACGACCAGATAGATATTATATATGGACTTGGAGACCAGATACCACCAATAAGATTGTTACTGAAAAGAAATTATATAGGAAACATCTAACCGGTATACCATACTTTACTAGACACCAAGTAAAGGTTACCTTAGTTTATCTTTATGGTGTAGATGTTCTTCAGTATATCCATATAATATCTGGGAGGAAACTTATAAAACAAGGCATTAGAGAATTATCCGATATGAATGGTAAACTTCTTAAAAAGGGTAGTACTAAATTCTGGTTTAAGGGTAAATTCGTAAAAGCAAGGAAGTTCATAATGCCCGATGAATATCACATAGATAAACACCGACGAAGAAGATTTATGGTACAAATGCACCGAGTCTTTAAGTCTAAAGGAAAAAAGGAATTCAATGAAAGGTACTCAATCAAACTCTATGGACAACGGCAAGGCATATCTCCCAAGTATACAAGGCAAAAGAGATTACAAATCAATCTTGCTATCCTACAGGATTTACAACAGGCTGAGTCAAGAGGAGAAACATAAATTCAATCTGTTATTCATGCAGTATCCTCCATTGGTAGGTTCATTGGCTTTATATTTAAGAAAGAAGATGAACATCCCAATACAAAAGGTACTATTTATCAAAGCACAAAGGGATATGCTTGAAATATTCGATGAGGCATCACTTAAATTTTTAGGGTATTTGCCTAAAGAAAGGTTTATTAAGAAGTCTCTATTATTTCAAGGGTTTGTTCTATTAGAGAGTATTAAACTTAGAAGGTCTTATGCTTATATAATGACAAATAGGATGATAGAAAATAAAATATGGGTCTACCCAATTCGATTATCCGATAACTATAAAACAATGATAAAAGGGAAATACAAATCCTATACCGAAGTATTTGGGAAGGTGGGTATTCCTGGGATAACTAAAATTAAATATAGCAATGAATAATAACGAAGGTTTTAAAATCACAGCACACCAACCAGCAAACCCATTTGCAGGTAAGAAGTTTAAGATAGTCACTTATCAAGGTGACAAGGAACTTGCCTCTCAGGCAATAACAATTGAATCTCAATTAGAATTAAAGACAACTCTAGATGAGATAAAACAATTCAATATTGCTCAGGAGGAATTAGTAAAATCTGGGTATACTCAGAAAACCATACTGGTAAAGAAACTTATAACAGAGTGATATAAATAAATTATTAACCAACTTAAACATTACGAAAATGGCTAAGAAGAAAAAAGAAGTGGAACTGAAAGAAGTTTCCAGAACAGAAATCAATGGTGCAATCATCATTAAGTACGAAGACGGCTCAGTAAAGATTATCCCTGCTCCTATCATGCTTTCTGCCGAAGAAGCCGAAGACCTTTTCGGTTCTGAATCCGATGACGAGGACGAAGAAGAGGAAGAACTGACCGGTGAAGAACTTGCCGAAATGGACTTCGAAGAACTTGAGGATGTCTGCGACGACAAAGACCTTGAAACTGACCCAGACGATTACGATGAAGACGCCGTCGAAAAACTCCGTAAAGCAATTGCCAAAGAACTCGGTCTCAAATTGCCGGCAAAGAAAGAAACCAAAGGTAAAGGCAAGAAAGGGAAAAAGTAATCTGGTAACTGTATTCAAGATTTAAAAGAAGGTAGGGAAATTTCCCTACCTTTACTATCAACTATTAATAAACGTAGAAGTTTACTTATAATAACCATTAACTTATAAAACATTAAAAATTATGGCAACAAAGAAATCAGACTCCAAGAAGAAAGGAGATAAGGAAAAAGACCCCGAAAAAGAAACTAAACGTAAAGCTCGTCAAGAGGCACTCAAGAATCGGCCGGCTGAACAACGCCCTAACAGCAAGCAAATCGACGTTATTTCCATTAACGACAAATCCAAGGTAATGAACTTTGGTTATGCCGTTAAGAACAAGGAAGGCTATCAGGGTGTAGTGGTTACTTCTGTATTGGTTACGGATGGCAAACCGGTATCAACTTCAGTTTCATTCGTTCCGGGAACTCTTACCGTTAAGTCTAAGAAAGGACATGGCGTTATTTGTTCTCCGAAAAACAAAAAGGCTAAGGAAGAAGGAGAAGAGTAAGAATCAGAAGATTAAACTCTAACTTACTAACTACTATCTCATATGTCTGCTAGATAAATTTAGAGTTTAAGTTCATATGAATAACATCTACACTTAGGACGTTGTTCAGCCAAAAGCTCATTGCCTGTGAAGGTAGTGGGCTTTAATTTTTTATACCCATGGAAGAAGAGAAATTAGCAATTCGAAAGAATATTCGAATACTTGCATTGGATAATCTAATAAATACTTATACTGATGTACTAGAAGATAAAGAATTAAACCTGGGACCAGATGAAAGGGAACTTGCCATCAATATAATAAATGAGGCAAGAGAAATGCTATCAGAAGAAACTCAGGAAGTATCTAACCAAGTAATGCAAAGACCCAAATGGAAAAAGACTTAAGATTATTAGTGGGAAACATTAATCAAACTCTCAGAGAATTAGATTATGTTTCGTACCTTAAAAAGGTAGCTCTTAGTAAGGGTAAGAAAGGCGAATACCAATCCCATAGGTTGAAGAGTAATTATCTGAAAAGAAAACTCATATCTCTTAAAGGAGCCCTGAATAAAAAACTTCATGGGACTTATATTGTTGCCCAATTTAATTTTATAAGGGGGGAACAGAAAGAAACTTTTGAACAAACTTTTACGGACTTATCTCAGAAAGAGGTAGAAGATATACTTCAACTCGAGGCAGTTTTAAAACAATGCAGTTTAGAAATCCTAGAAATTAAAGAAATCCCAACCCAAATTAGGAAGGTATAACTATGGTATTATGTAAATAGGAAATTCAATTATTCACCTAATATAAATGAAAATGGCTAAGAAAACAGAAAAGAAGAGTAAATCGGAATCCAAGACTCCGGAACTCACAAAGGCTAAGAAAGCTTTGGATGCTTACCTTAAAGAGAACAAGTTGGACCCTACTAAGGATTGGACCAAAGACAAGAAACATGGTAAAAAGGTTACCGAACTTGTAAACAAGCTCAATAAGGAAAGAGACAAAGTTGCTGCTGCCTATCCTGAAGCTGACCAAGAGAACAACAAGAAATTGGTAAAACTCCAGGAAAAAGAGAAGAAGGAAAAAGCTGAGAAGAAGGCTGCCAAAGAGAAAAAGGAAAAGAAAGGAACTGGTGGTAGAACAGCTACCAAATACGATTATCCTCTCATCGATGGCAGAGAAATGAATTCGGCTGAGAAGAAAAAATATCGTATGGAGCAAAGAAAACTTGCTTCAGGTAAGGCTCCCAAGGAGGAAAAGGAAACTAAGAAAAAGAAGGAAGAAAAGGTAAAAGAAAAACCGGCTTCCGATAAGAAAGATAAGAAGGCCAAAGACAAGAAGAAAAAGAAGGCCGCTAAAGAAGAAGATTAATAAGAGCACTTTTTACTTTTACTTATCATATTTTTGAGTATTCGTTAATAATGGTAGAAGGCCTGGCAATATAAAAATTGTTCAGGCCTTTTATTTTCTAATTAAGTCGAAAATGGAACAAGAAGTATATAAACCAAAACTTAGAATCACTACACTATCAGAGAATGGTACTCCATTATCAGATAGGTTGGTAGATGCTTATACCGAGATGAATTCAGGTCCAAAGGTACAGCATAACGGTCCCATAAGAGTAGAAGTAACTCTTACTAATAAACAAGATATTGATAACTTCAAAGAATACTTAGATAGGTTATCTGGTACATTGCCTGCTAAGGCACCTAATGTTGGCAGAGGAAGACCTGCAGGGTCTACAACTAAGGAATTGGAATCACCAAGGGAGGACATTCTTGCAGATGTAGAGAAAATGATTGAAGAGGGTAAAAGCCAACAAGATATTATTAAATATCTTAGGGGATTGGGATTTGTATTTATCCTTACTGAAGATTTTCTATTTCACTTTCCTGGATTTGAGTTTAATAAAAAAGATGTGGGAGAAGCAACAGACAATAAGCAATATCCAAATTCATTCTCTTGGATGGCAAGATGTATCAAACGGGCTAAGGACCCAAAAGCAGATAAATTTGACCCAATGGTAATCTTTGGTTTTAGCATTCTTGGGGGACCCTCGAAAAAGATTATCCCATATCTCTATAAGGAAAGGAAGAAACCATTAAGGGCCCAAGTTGGTAAAAACGTAATCTCCTTCTCTCAGGCAGAATTCACTAAACTTCCCAAGTATATGTTAGAATCCGAAAGGATTAAGTTCTCTACTGAACAGAGACAATTGCTTCTAAGTCCCGAAAAGAAGCCTTCTAAATTCTTCCTAAGATGGGTAAACGATGCTATATTCCCAGACTCCATAAAGGAAAAGATGGAAGAAATCAAGAACCGCTAACACTTACCTCCGTATTTATTAAAAGAGTAATTTATATAAAATAATTTTAGTATATTTGCATAAAGAAAATTTAATTATGGACAAGGAAACAAAAGACATCGTAAAGCTCATTGCTGGTATTCAGATTGAATCACTCAATTCAATCAAAGAGGACGTTAAAAATGGAAATGATATTGCCCAAGACTTAATCAAAAAACTCATTCAGATTGAGGATGACGAAATAATTCGAGCACTAGATGAGCACATTGAATTATACGTGGAAATCGAGAATACTCCTCAACTGATAAATATGCTAAGTGAATACCAAATGCTGGTATGCTCTCACATATTGTTCAGAATGGAAGATGAATGGGTACATACTAATTCTCAGGGAGTACTTGGTACCTGGGCAATCTTCCAAAGGGCAAATCTCAAATTCCACCCAGAACTAACACTTTTAAAATTTTAATATAGACATGGAAAAGAACGAATACTTAGAATCAGTAGAAATGAACACCGGAGTCGAAATGATTCCTTGCGAATCCTCTAATATTGAGGGCTTTGGTTATAACTCAAAGAAAAAACAACTTTGGGTTGCTTTTAAAGGTAATCGAGTTTATCGCTATGATGATGTACCTTATGAAATCTGCAACGGTTTACATCAAGCAGAATCAAAAGGTAAATACCTTGCAAAGAACATTAAAAATAAATTCGAAACTACAGGTTATGAACTCAGAAACTAAATTCATATTGGGCCTGGTAACCTTGGGGGCAGTGATTTACTTTATTGGTGAGAATAAAACTCATCCAGTAGAAGTGAGCACTGCTCCTTCTCGTTTTGAAAGTCCAATAACCAAGTTAATCTCTCTTCAAGATAGCATGGGTATTAAACCAAAAGAAAGGGAGCAAAAGAAACAATGGTATAAGTATAGGGTAGAAATAGAAACTATTCCAGAAAATCAAATCTATAAGATTGAGAAATCTGGATACCAGCAATATGAAGTTTCTAGATTGGGTGAAACTTATTCCTATGTAACCTACGAATTTACCTCAGACAAGGTAATGACTACTCAAGAAGCCTATGACTTCGTAAAGAAATATCCTGAAAGATGTACAAGGGTACCAAATACATCACAAGATAACATTTACGATAAATATAACGAGGATTACGAAGATTACATAAATGATCCAGAGGATGAAATTAACTATCCTCCAGAAATCTTCGACTTCCTAGCCGATTAACCCGAGCAAATAGAAAATCATTCAAATAAAATTTTTCTATTTAAAATAAAGTTCTTATATTTGTATCAGAAAAAGAAATTAATCATTTTACTAACATTTTAAATATAGACGTTATGAAAAAGAATGAATCAAAGGTTACTAACCTGGTTGCAACTAAGGTTGCCGAACAACTTGAAGGAATTAAAAATTCTAAGACTGCTAAGGCTTCTGCTCCTAAGGCCAAAAAGACTAAAAAGGAATTGGTACAAGATGCTCAAGAAGCTGCCACTAATTTTGCCAATGCCAAATTGGTAGAACTCTCTCCTAAAACCAAAACTTCCAAAAAGGAACAGGTTGTCAAGGAAGTTAAGGAACAACAAAAACCCTCCATCATCGAACAGGTAATTTCTAATCGGGAAGTTAAATACGTATACCCTGCCGATGTAGTTGATACTCTTGCTCGGAAGAAATGGAGACAACAAACTCGAAACGAACTCCATCGATTGGAACTTGCAATGGCTCGTATCAAGGACCAGAACTCCAAGGAATTCAAGGCTGCTGCTAAAGCATACGAGGACTTTAAAAAGAAGGTCCTCAAACCAGAACAAGTTGCATAAACCTTTATTAACCAGGTGCCCGGGATAATTACCTGGGCATCTCAATTCATACAAAATGGATTACACTATCTTCTCTGATAAAGAGATGCTTAAGCAGGACAAAGAATTGGTAGAATTACATAAACGATGTTGTAAGTCCTATCTAATCCAACATTCACTTAAGCACTCCAAGATTAAGAAGTTCTTTATCGTTTACGATTGGTATATAAATACGGATAACGTAAGGAATTTCTTTTTCAGGCCTATAAACCTTTTCATTCAGGCATTGCTTTTAGGGCAACTTGATGAAATATCCGATTACATTAATCCTAACAAAAATGGAAAACGAAAAAAGAAACGAACCCGAAAAGTATAACGTACTTTATTGCAAAGGCAAATATCAGTATAAATCTAAATATCTCCAAATAGAAACTAAACATAAGGTTATCTATGCAGGGCCAGTAGAACCAATGGCACCCATCTGGGATAATGTATCAGATATATTAAGGAAATCTGATAGAATTTGTACTGAATCTCGAAGAGAATTAAAGAAGTTAGAGGAACGTTCACAGAATAACCTTTACTTCAAGAAAAATGGTATTACCCATATAATCGTATACAAATGTTTAGAGAAATAGTTAAAGACCTATATATAGGCAAATCGAAGTTAACCATAGAATGTAACCAAAAGGAAATACCCCAAACTACTCTGGTTCAAGACATATTACAGAATACTGGATTTACGGGTAATATGCCCGACTACGGTACCTATGGTAATTTCAAGGATGAGAAATTTGAGATTACTCCAATGATGCCTAAGCATTGCTTATTTATTACTGGAGTACCCAAAGGGGCAATCCTTGATAATTTCAGAGTTAGAAGAACATATTGGTCCTCTTATTATGAGGATGATGTAAGAGGGTACTTATTTCAAATTACAGATGAAAGTATACCTCGTTTAATAATCACAAACTAAATCTATATGGAAGCAATCGATTACGTAAAATTATTTAAGCTCGACCAAGAGAATTATGACTTTAAAAGGGAAGAGTTTATATCCGAATTAGGTAAAGAATTTCTAAATTATTGCCAAACCACTACAATTGGGATAGATAAAAAGACTGGCAATATATACTACTACCGATTTAGGGAAATAGTTAAGAATTTCGAAACTAAATTCTGGGCAATCTCAGAACTTAAAATAGGGGAACCATTAACTCAGAAATTATGGAATGCCTTTTTCGCTACTCAGGTAGTTCCTTTAAGGCAAAGGTTATTCCCAAAGGTTCAGAAATTAATCGAAGAGCAAAAGGGGATAACCAATAACCGTAGTAAACAAGACAAAAAACCTACGAACCATAAAAAGGCAAACTATGGCAAGGGAAATCACAGACCTGCATGGGAATAAATTTAAGGTAGGAGATTATAAACTTTGCCTTAATATTCCCATCACTGGGAAAGGTAATTTAGTATTCACCAGGGACCTAATCTCTGGTGAACCCTTTAATTTATCAGTAAGTAAGAAAAAATATAAGGGATATTTCTATAACCTATCTTTGAATCTGTATGTAAGGTTCGATTTAGAGTATATGGGTTATGATGAAAGTTCCGATATCAGAAAATCTCATTTGTATGTCAGAAAAGGAAAATAAAATGGTAAGATTCCCAAGACCTATGGGGACTACTGCAATGGCATTAGAATATCAGAAGAACCCAAATGATGAACTTCTGATAAAGATACACAATTACATTATTAATCAATGGCTGATGGGTAATGGTGTATTATGTGGTATTACCTATGATATCAATACATTCTCATACCGTATGGGTATAGATATTAACTACATACGGGTATTTATGAGAGATAGGCTATTAAGCTCTAGAATATGGGATAAAGAAAAAGCAGAAGATTTACTTCAAGCGTTAATGGGAGAACAACTAGCATGGGCATTAGAAGACCGTATGGAAATAGCCCATCAGGTTAATATCCTAAGAGAATCTCAGGGAGGGAAATACGTACCGTTTATATCTGCCGAGCTGGGAAAGGCCCTTAAATTAAAGCTTGAATCCTCTACATCTCTGCAATCAATAGTACGTAATCTTACTGGAGGAAGTACTACAAATATCTTTGCCCAATTTAATCAACAGAACAACGTAACACAGCAAAATGCAATCACCGTTGAAGAGGCACGTCAAATCGTATTGGAATCACAAAGGTTATTAGATAAACCAGAAGAGGCTAAACTATTGGAGGATAGGTATGACATTAAGTCTCTACCTGAAGTAGTTGCTACTAAACAAGAAGGAGTAGATACAAGTAAAGAGGGTCTTAACCTTAATAAAGCAGAGTTAATGCAAATTACTGATGATTATAAGGGAGCTATGTCTTCATTCTCTAAAGAACATCATGAACTACGTAGAGAAATCGAAATGCGTATAGACCCAGACGAAGAAGACCCAGAGTTATACCAATATGAAGACTTTGAGGAAGAAGAGAAAGAGGACGGCTCATTTGCATCTCAATTCCTCCGAAATAGTAAGCTTCCATATTTATATCCTGATATTGCATATTTAAAAGGAAAGAATTATATTTGCATATCAATTTTAAAAATAGACAAAAATATGGAACTACCAAAGACATCTTACAAAGAGACTCAGGTTAACAAGGTTAATCAGGGTACATACTTTAAATTAAAACCAACTGATACTGCTCCAGTATGGGTAAGAGACCATTATGATAAATCATCTAAGACTTATGCTTGCCATAAGTATGATGACTCAAATCACGAAAAATTTCTCAAGGGAACAAGGAAAATATACATTGACTTTACATTTTAATCACATGAACTTATTTAGACGAAAGAGATGCTGTAGTGAACTCATTGCTATTAAAAATGGCAACTTAGTATTCAAATTGAGTAATACTCATATCAATGCTGCTTATAATACTTTACAGGCAATAATGAGGAAATCTGGTATATTCGATGAGAATATATATTTTGACTTGTACCGAGAATATAGAAGACATTATGCTATATACGACGTAGTACCATCGTTGCTAAGGTATAAGCTACCATTGATATTTTCAGGTAGATATCCTAAAAATCTATTCGATAATCAGTTTACCTTCGAGGAATTGATGCCTAATGCTTTGGTATATCATAACTTACCAGAAAATTTCAGATTACCCGAAAGCTTAGAGAAAATCCTTTTAGAAGTCAAGAAAAGGGTATCTGCTTATATAGACCAAGATGGCATATCAGACCAGGGTTATAGGGATTTGGTTCGAACAAATTTCGTAAAACAATGGGATGTATTTAGAAAGGACCCATCTCTTATAGATTGCTATATGGATGCTCAATTGGGCATGCTATATATGTGGGCTAGAGTAGAAAATAAAACAATAGTAAAGAACATAATCGAAAGAACTCAAGATGAACTAGCTCAAGAGTTCTTATCTAAAAATGACGAATATGGAAAATAAAGAAAAGTTTGCCTTCAGAAATGTAAACATGTCTCAAGGTGTAGAGGTAGAATTTATTAAATTGCTTACCTCATTAGAGACTAAAAGTGATGAAGATATTATTAAAGCTTTTAAAGCTCAATTATCTTCTGGAGTATTAACTTGTCATGCAGAAATGTTATCTAGAACACCAAATCAGATAATATTTCAAACATCTCAATTCAGTAAACCCTATAACTTTTACAAAAACTGGGAATTATGGGTATTCTCTAATATCCTGGGTGTATGGACTCTAAATAGGTTTAGGATATGATTACAATGAAAAACCTCCAAGTAGAGGATATAAAAGATGAATGGTTATATAATGCCTTAACACAGGGCATCAAGGAATGTATAACTGCTCCAGTCCTAACTTTGGACCCAACAAAACCAGAACCCATTAAGAGGGCAGAAATGATATTAGAGAATTTCTCTCAGGAGGATTCTCCAGTAGTAGCTACTGTAATTGCTCCAGGCAATTTCATACAGATGATATTACCGAAACATGAGATACTTCTATCGGTAATGTTTATCTATAAAGAGAGAAATACCTATGTACAACTCATAATACAAAAACTTGCTTATGAACGAGAAAAGATTACCACCAAGACTAATGGTTCTGTTAGTAGTACTGAAGGGTGAAAAGGTATATAAAATACCTCTCGAATCAGGAATAAAATTGGACCATCTAAAAGATTTCAATACACTGAGGAGAATCCTTGTCCCTTTAGTACAACTATATCATGAGGTAGGTTTTGATACTAGACTTACCTATGATGAATTTAGTATCTTCATTAATGACCTACAACATTTAGGGTATGAAGAGTTTAATAAGTATTCCTCAGGTATACAAGAATTGGTAGAAGTAAAACCCATCACTGAAAATGACCAGGATATTAGGGAAATACGAAATGGGTTACTTACCTCTCTTAAATCTCAGGAGTTATCAGAGATATTAGCTACTAAACTAAAGCAAGCCATACATGAAGTATTTGAAAACGAAAAGAAGAAAGGTGGGCTAATGTATAAGGAATCCTCTTTAGAACCTATGGAGAGTTCAATTATAAGAGAGGCTCTATATTTGCTAACTCCCCAATTACCTTAATAATTGAAAGGCAGTCTAATTCACTGCCTTTCTTAGCGTATACACATCCTCAGCCTCCTTAAAAATAAAATAGATA
>DBEZMF010000058.1:0-12510 GCA_048250755.1 Collinsella sp. | reverse complement strand
CTTGTCTCCGTTGCAGTACCTGCCGATGAAGTCCTTGTAGGACTGGAAGAGGTTGGACGTGCGCGAATAGAAGAGCTTGTCCTCGGTCGTGACGCCGCGCTTCTTGTCCTGAACCAGGATCTGGAGGAACGCGTCGAAGAACAGGTCGACGAGCGTGCGCTTGATGCGCCCGGTAACGACCTCCTGCTCCCAATACTCCCTCTTCTCCGCCGTGGGTTCGAAGACGTCCTCCCAGCACTCCTTGAACGCCTGCTCGTTCTCGCGGTTGAAGAAGTAGTTCTTGAGGAGCTCCGCCGTCGTCAGGCGCACCCCGAGCGAGTTGATGGTGTCGAATATCTGCTGCTCGTCCTCGCCCTCGGTGAGATCGATGCAGACGAACTGGACGTTCGACTTGATCGTGTTCCTGTCGACCTTCTCTGGGTCGATGTTCTTGAGGAAATAGTTGTAGGCAAGGACGATGGACGAGGAGCCCTCGACAGGCTCGCAGCCCGTGGCGCTGACGACCTTCTCGAAATCCTGCCGGTCGTACTTGCCATGTCTCAAGGCGACTTCGCCGGTCTCCAGGACGAAATCTCGCTCGAACAGCCTATCGGCGTCGATTCTCGCGCAGAGTGCCTTGAAGAAGATGACCATGGTCGTGAGGCGCTGCTGGCCGTCGATGACTGTGCGAACCTCGGACACCTCGGACCAAGTGTTGCCGGAGGAGGCTTGCTTCAGGATGATCGAGCCCAGGAAATAAGGTCGCTTCGAAGCCGTGACGAACTCCATGTCGCCGAGGAAGCGCTCCCATTGCTCTTCTCCCCAGACGTACGCCCTTTGGTAGAAAGGTATTTCGAGCAGGCGCGATCCGTTGAACACGCCGCTTATCGTAGATTTTCCTGCATCCATCCTTAAAGCCCTATCTTTCCTTCGCAGTTGTTACTTATGAGCCAATATCGTCAGTGCGCCGTTCGGCCTCTTAGTATTCCAGGCTCTTGGCATCTTCTCCCAGCAGGCGCTCGAAGACGATACGCAGGTCCTCGTCATCGAGGTAGCCGCCCTCAAGGCAGCCGCGGTCGATGGCGTCGAGCATCGTCTGCTCCTTCTCCTTCAAGCGGTCGTAGATCACGGCGTCGAGGGATAGCTCCCTGCCGTCGCGCATGAACTTCTCGCGCATGAAGTAGTAGCGCGTCTTCTGGTCGTCGGGCAGGCCCAGACGGTGTATGCGGTCCTTTGACTGCAGCAGGTGCACCAAGTTGTAGCTGTACTCGAAATACACCGCGTCGTGGCAGACGCTGTGCAGAGAGACCGACTCGGCAAGCGTCTGCGGGTTGGTCACGAGCACCCTGAAGCGCCCCGCGCGGAAGTCGTCCAGAATCTCGCGTCTCTCTTCCTGTGGCGTGGCGCCGTAGATCGCCTCTGCCGGAATCCCCATGGCGGCGAGGTCGCGGCGGAGGTTGCTGATGCTGCGTACGAAGATGCACCATACTATGACGGGGCGGCCTTCGGCGACGATGCGCTCCACGAGCCGCTCGCACGCCACGAGCTTCGAGCTCGGGCGGCTTCGCTCGATGGCCTCGTAGAACGTCTGCGAGAAGTCGACGTAGTCGATATCCGAGTAGTCATCGCCGACCTGGTCGAGCACGTACTCGAGGTCGCCTGGGTCCACTGCAGAGCAGAGCATCTCGGGGTCGCTCTCGAGCTGCAGGGTGCGTATGATCCTCGCGAGCGCGTTGGGGCAAGACGCGTACAGGACTCGCAGCAATGTGTCCTCATCGGGCGTCGCCTCGACCTCCACGATCTCGTCGGGCTCCGGGCGCGGCACGCCGAGCTCGTCCTTGTTCGTTCGGCAGAAGAAGGGCGCCAGGCTGTCGTTGAGGCTTGCCTGGAGGTCCGCATCGGGCGCGCGGAGCTCGCCCGGCTCGTAGCCGAAGAACGTGTCGTAGTCCTCGGGGTACAGGATGTGCAGCAGGTTGTAGATGTCCTGGTAGGTGTTCGGGATGGGCGTTCCCGTAAGGGCGATCACGAACTTCGCGCCGTCGGCCGCCTCGAGCGCGGCTTCCGCGCGCCTGCCGCCGATGGCCTTCACCCGGTGCACCTCGTCGAAGACGAGCAGGGTCTGGTCGGGGATGATGGCATGCAGCTCCCGCACGTAGCCCGAGAGCGACTCGTAGTTGAACGTGAACAGGTTGCACGCGCCGCTGTCGAGCGACAGCGCGTTGCGCCTGCGCTCGGTCGACATCGCCGCTATGGCGGGGTCTCCCAGCGAGAAGCAGCTCAAAGGCAGCTTATCCCCGAAGGTGGCGACCCACTCCTTCTCCCACGACTCGAAGCCGTTCTTGGGGCAAACCACCACGATGCGGCGCGCGAGCCCCAAATGGCGAAGGTAGGCGAACACGCCGAGCACCGTCGCGGTCTTGCCGGCGCCGGGCACCGAGAAGTCGGCCGCGCGCCCAACCGTCGCCATGAAGAAGGCGTCGAGCATCTGCCGGTCGCGCAGGGGACGCACCATCGAGGCGTTCACTACGTCGCGGAACTCCCGGAAGCGCGGCCCCAGCTGGGGGTCGTCGGCGATGCCCTCGGCGGTCTGCGCCTTGATGGCCAACCCCACCTCGGAGCGCTCGCGGATGTAGGTCTCGCCGGCGTTCACGAAGGCGCCGAAGCTCGGGTCAACCGCGACCTCGACGCCGTGGCCGTCGGCCTCCATGATCGCCTCGAGCATGTCCTGGCACTCGCGAAGGCCCATGCCGCCGTCGAGTAGGATGCGGTCGCGATCGGTGCCGTCGACGGCGCTCGCCGGGTAGTACAGCCAGGCGCGCCATGCGGCCGAGGCCATGAACGAGGCGATGTCTTGCCCCTCGATGCGCAGGTACATGCCGGGGCGCGCCTCGTCGTAGCAGACGACGGCCCTAGGCGCGCTCATCGATCTCACCGATCAGCTCTTCCACCTTGTCGGCGACGGCAACGAGGTTGCGGCGCACCTTCTCGAGCTCGTCGGGTCCCAGCACGTCGAGCATCTCGGGAAGGATCTTCTCGAGCTCGGAGAGGCAGTCGGCGGATTTCTTGGCGGGCGTGTCCATGAGCTTGACGCGGCGCACGGTCTCTCTTGCGCGGTCGCCTGCGCGCTTGAAGCCGTCGACGAGGTTGCCGTCCGAGCGCAGCTCGCTCACCTTCTCGCGCGTGAGGGCGTCGGGACCCATCTTCTCGAGGAGCTCGGACATGGCCTGCAGCTCGGCGGCCTTGAAGTCGGCCTCCGCATCCGTGCCTGCCACGCTGCCGAAGTCTCTCACGTATCGGGTGATGTCGCCCTCGGGCTGCACCACCATGTTGGCGAACATGAGTCGTTTGACAAGCTGTTTGTCGCGCCTGTTGTCGTACTTCTTCAGCACGCGGCTGAACTCGCCCAAGGGGCCATCGACCTTGAGGGCGCGGGCGAGGTGGTACTGCTCGGGGGCCTGGCAGAATTCGAGGAACTCCTCCATGTACTGGGCGCGGTCGACGAGTTTTTTCACCTCCGCCTCGGTCATGCCCGTCGCGTTGCCGTACTCCGCAGGGGTTATGAGGTGGTTCTTAACCACGTCGCGGTATACGCCGACGAGGCGGTCGACGGGATCGTACGCCACCTTCTCCTCTTCGCCGATTTGGATGGCGAGCTCGAGCAGCTTGATGCGCTTGGGGTCGCTGCCTGTGGCGTCGTCGAGGATGGCGGCCTCGAACCAGCCCGCCTCGTTGTTCGCCCGCGCGAGGCGGCGGACGCAGGTCAGGCGTCGGTTGCCGTCGATGACGCGTCCGTCGTTGAGCACGATGCCCGGCCTAAGCTGGCCGCGAAGGGCGATGCTCTTCTCGGTCTTCCTGAGCGCGCCGGGGTTGCTCTCGACGATGAAGTCCTCGATGACGCCGTTGTACTCGTCGCGGCCAAGGGCGAGCAGATCCGCGCCCTGCGCGGAGTTGTACTCGCTTACCCAAGTGGCGATGCGGTCGTTCTGGTCGTTGTAGAACAGCAGATCGCACTTGATGCGGTAGATGTCGAAGTCGCGCGTCACGTTGTCGATGGAGTGCTTCTCCTTGCGACCCGTCGGCAGGACGTTGCCAGTCGCGATCCCTTCCTCAAGCAAGCTCATTTCGTGCCTCCTTCTTCCATGCCTCCATGGATGAGTAATATGCGTCCCCGATGTCGTCGTAGTAGACGTCGGAGTTGTAAATGGTCGTCGTCAGAAGCGGTGCCGGGCACGTGATGCCCAGATCGTTCGCGAGCAGTCTCGGCAGGTCATCGCGCTCGATTCCCTCATGGTGGGCGACGATCCACTCGATGAGGTCGGCTGCGGAAAGCCGCCCCTCGCCTCCGGCGACGAACACCTTGGTTCCGGCGAGCGTGCAGCTGCGCAGGAGCCCTCCCGCGTCGAGCAGTCCCTCGTAGAAGTCGTCGGGCATGTCCAGCCCGTACAGCGGATGCGGAGTGGCGCCGCCCGCGCGCAGGCTCGCCACGGTGAAGGGCTCGCCTTCGGGCGCATCCACGCTCACCGCGGGCGCGTACGACTCGATGTCCGCCATGCGCGCGCCTAGCACGTCGTGCAGCCGCGAGAACGAGATGTAGCTGTCGCCCTCGTAGAGAAGTAAGCGGTGGTCCGAAAGCGCCTGGCGCAGCACCTGGCGGAAGGCGGGGTGCTGCCACACGGCGTTCTCGAAGCCGGCGTCGCCCTTCGCGAAAGACGGATGCTCGGCCAGCAGCCGCGTGAAGTGGTCGTTCGGGGTGCTCCCTTCTCGGAAGAGCAAGCCGCGGTCCTCGTAGTAGCCCGCATCCTCGATGCCGCGGTCGAGCGCTTCGGGCGGATCGTCGGGAAACTCGAAGGCGAAGCGCCGACGCACGAGGCCTTCGTCGCAGATGCGGCCGGCAAGCTCCCGGGCAAGGAAGCCCTCGAGGGTGGGTGCCTCGCGCTCGGTGTCGTGCGCTACGGGCACATCCGCACGGGAGGCCGGGGCGCCCGTCGGGCATTCAGCGACCTCGACGCCAAGCCACTCCGAGAAGCTCACGTCCGCGGGCTCGGCGAACAGGTCGAGCCATATCGCGGCGATGCCTGCGCTGAAGCCGTATTCGCGCTCGTAGGCTTTCGCGGCGACGTTTCTGGGCTCGTCCGCATGGCGCTCGGCGAAGGCGCGCACCTGACGGCGGCGGTCGACCTTGCCGAACCCGACAGAGAGGTGGTCGCCCAGGGTGACGCCCTCGTCTGCGTTCCAGAAGACCTGCTTCAGCTCATCGTAGAGAGCGATGGGCGTGGTGATCCCCACGCGCCTTAGCTCATTGCGCGAGACGCGAAAGACTAGACGGGCGCAAAGTTCGGTATCCTCACGCCGTGCCGCACTCACCGCCGCTCGCGCAGCCTCTGCACGCCCATCCTGTTTGCTGTCGACTACTTCCGCCACGCGCTACGCCTCGCCCAGCTTGGGCCCGAAGACGCGCTCGACGTATGCCTCCAGCGTGCCCTCCTTGGCGAGCTCCGCGGCGTCCGCGAGCTCGAAGTTAGAGTCACATCCTTGGCCGACCTCGTCGTGGAAACCCAGGATGAAGTGCGTGGCGATCTCGTAGATGATCTTGGTGGGCGCGATGCCGAACACCTGGTGCTCCAGGATGTGGTCCAAACGCTCGCGGTCGTCCGGGAAGGCGGCCTTCATGCCCTCGCTTCGGTACAGGCGCTTGATGATCTCGGTGATGTAGAGGCCAGACTTCATATACAGGTCGGCGAAGGTGTGGCTCGGGTCATCGAAGCAGCCCGGGTTCTCCTTCTCGAAGAGGTCCACCATCTGAACCACGACGTTGCGCGGCGTGAAGATCTGATTGGTCTTCTGGGGCGGCACGTAGTCGAAGATGTCCTCTGTCTGGGACTCGTCGAAGTAATTGGCCAGGCGTTCGCGCAGCTTGATGAACTCGCTCACGGAGTCGTTGAATACGACCTCGTCGAAGAGGTGCCCAACGAAGCGCTTTACCTCGCCGGTCTCGCCATCGGTGTAGTCGCCGCCATCACGCAAAAAGCGGAACTCATCAACGGTGATGCTCGTGACGTCCTGGAAGACGTCAGCGGGGATCACGGTGTCGAAGTTCGCGAGCGTCGTGCCCTCTTCGCCGTAGGCCATGAGGAACGACGGGATGGTACGCGAGAAGCCGCGCAGATGAGCGCGCACCTTGTCCTCGATGCCCTGCTTCTCGTCCTCTTTCTTCGCCGTCTCCACCTCGCGCACCACGGTCTCGCCGGCGCGTTGCACGAGCTCCTCGCGGGAGTCCTCGAGCTTCTGGGCGAGCGTCTGGAACGCCTCCGCTTTCTGCTCGTCATGGCGCTTGTTCACCTCGGCGCGCTCGGTCTCGCTTGTCGCCGCCTTGAGCTCGTCCTTGCGCGACTGCTCGATGCGGCGCGCCTGAATCTGGTAGTCGCCGACCTGGCGGTTGAGTTGGATGTCGGCGTCCGCCTGGACCTTGCGCTCGATCTGCTGCTGCTGGCGCGGCTTGAGCTCGCTGCCGTAGCTCTCCTTGGCGGCCTGTACCAGAGGCGCGGTCACGCTCTGCTTGAAGGCCTCCTTGAGGTTGTCGAGCATCACCCGATCGTCGTCATCGGCCTCGTGGGCTTTCGCGATGTCGTCCATGTGGCCTGAGAATTCGACGGCGATGTCGCCGTAGACCTTCGGCCCGAAGATGTCCGCAGCCTTGCCTACGACCTGCTCGTCGGGAATCTCCACCTCGCCCTCGTCGTTGATGGAGAGCTCGTCGGCCGTGCCCTCATCGATCTCGACCTTGTTCTTCTCGGCGTTCTGTGCCTTGCCCTGCTCGTAGGGATCGAAGCGCTGGATGATCTCCACGACCTCTGCCGGCGCGCGGAAGACGCTCGCGATGTTCTGGAACAGGAAGTTGCTCATAAAGCCGCGCCTGACCACCTCGCGGGCATGGATGCGCCTCGGCACGCTGAGCACCTGCTCGGCGTCGAGCTCGACCATCTGCCCCTCTTCGTCCTCGCCGTAGACGGGGAAGAAGTTCAGCAACTGACGGATATGGCGCTCGCGCGTTTCGACATCGCCGCCGCCGCGCGCGGTCTCGCCGTACAGGTCGTTGGCGAACTGCTCAAAGATAGTAAGCGTGCGCGCCGGGTCGAAGTCGAAGACGTAGGCGTTCTCCTTGCGCGCGTAGTTGCCGCCGCCCAGGTCGAACAGGCACGGGTTCTGGCTGCGGAAGGCCGCCTGCATGTACAGTGCGGGGCTCGCCATGTTCGAGAGCATGAGCACGGCGGTCCACTCCGGCACGGTCACGCCCGTGGTCAGCTGGCCGACCGAAAGGGTGATGGTCCTGTCGTGGTCCTTGATCGCGCGGCGTACCTTGTCGAGCGATTTCTCGTTCTCGTCATCGGCGTCGATCTTGCCGTCGCCAGCAGCGAGTACCACCTCGTAATCCTTGAAGACGGGGTGCGCCTGCAGCTTCTTGGCGAGGGCGCGGGCGGAGTCGACGCGGTTGAGCATCCAGAACGTGTGACGCAGCTCGTCGCGCAGCCCGGGTGTCGAGAACGGGAACTTCTCCTGCGTGGTGAGCGCGTCGAGGAACTTATCCACGTCGGCGTCGTGCACGAAGCCGCCGTTGTGCTTGGTCGAGAAGAACTCGTTGAGGTCGAAGGCGAACTCGGTCTGCTCGCCATCAATCTCCATGCCGCCGCGGGCCTCCTGCTCGACGATGTCGCTCATCTGGTAGGTGAGCAGGTTGAGCTTGGGGAGGTTGGCGTAGGGGTTCGGCTGCTCAGAGTCGGCAGGCCAGTCACGCTTGGCCTGCTGCTCGTCGGCATAGGTCCAGTTGTAGATGGCGTCGTCGGCGAACTTCTCGTTTGCGATGGCCTTGAAGGGCGTGCCAGAGAGGTGCAGCGTGAAGCGGCGCTTGATGTGGTCGAATGCCACGTCGGTCTTGAAGGTGTCCACGCCCTCGTGTGCCTCGTCGATGATGAGCACGTCCCAGGTGAGGTCGGCCACCTCGTCGAGCTTCTGGTACACGCCGCCGAAGCGGATGGAGCCCTTGAGGTCCTGAAGGCTCACGAACTCGATGAACCCCTTGGGGCCTTCCGGGTCGTTGCGGATGGCGCGCAGGTACTCCTCGCGGCTGAGGCAGTAGGGCTTGCCGGTCAGAGCGTCCACGCCGCTGATGAAGCGGTAGCCGCCCTCCAAGCCCACGAACTTCACGTAGTCGTCGTACCAGGAGTTGGCGATGGCAGGGCGGTTGGTGACGATGAGCACCTTCTGCGCGCCGATACTGCGGCACAGGTCGTATGCGGTGAGCGTCTTGCCGAAGCGCGGCTTGGCGTTCCACAGGAACTCGCCGCCGTGCGCGCCGCCCTCGTCCCAATGGGCGCGGGCGAAGGCTCCCGTCTGCTCCACTGCGCGCTGCTGCTCGGCGCGCAGGGTGTAGGAGGCAGCGCCGGGTGCGTCCAGCACGCCGTCGGTGTCGCGGAACCGGTAGAACTGCTGGTGAGACTCCTCGCCGCTAATCTTGAACCATTCCTTCTTGGGTTCGCGCTCGACGCCCTGCTTCTCGAGGTAGGCGTGGAAGTCGGTGTCATGGAACGTGCCCGCACGGTGCTCCCACGTGGCGTTGCCGCTCCACTCCAGATGCCACTGCACGTCGGCGGTGTGCGTTTGCTGTTTGATTCGCTCGCGCACGTCCTGCTCGGTGTAGCCGATCTTGGTCCAGCCGTTGTGGCGGACGATCTCGGGCGTGGTGTAGGCATAGATCTGCGGCACCGCGGGAGCGGTGGTCTCGATGATCTGGGAGATGTCGATGCTCGCCATTGCTAGTCCATCTCCTTCACATGGGATTCGATGAACTGAATCTCCTCGTCGTCGAGGCCGTACTTCGCATAGAGCTGACGGTCGATGTCAGCAACAGACTGCGACCAATCGATGTCGGAGTCAGAAGTAAAGTCCTGTAGGGGGACATACTTCCATTTTGGTGCGGGATTGTGCTGCGTAATCTTCAGAATTCCGAGCATGGTCCGAGCGAACTTCGATTTTATGTATTTGAGGAGAGCCGTAGCTTCCGCTTCGGAATTGAAACTGCCAATGCTTATGAAGGACTGCGTATGCCCTATTAAGGGCCGCCCTATTAAGGGCGTAGAAAGCACTTCTCCAAGCGCGCCCGATCCGTTGGCGGCAGGAACAAGTACTTTCCATTTGTCGAGGTTCGGATGCGGAGCGATATATCTGGCGGAAATGAACTTGTAAGCTCTTCCGGCGCGACCTCTGCCAAAGATTCTGATGCAACTATCTCCGTCGCCAGGCATCTCGTCAAAGAAAACTACATTGTTAAGGTTGTCGAGAACGTTTGTCTTAAGGTCATAGTCGTGGTTCTTGCTCAACAGACCATGGTCGTCGTCAACATAACGAATCTCGGGATGGTCTTCGTGCATGGCTTCAGTGAAGTGGTAGCTATCGGCCGCGAAGATGATATCGCCGAGGGGTTGGATGCCATGTTTTACAACCTTCTCTTTGATGGTACGAAGCTCATCGAAATGTGTGAACACTTCTATCGCACCGAAATCCCGATCAGCATCTCGATAGGTAACGGCAACACCGCCCTTGATGTCGGTATTCGGAAAGGCGCTGGACGCATCCGCTTTATAGCTCATCACTTTGAAATGGGGGTCGTTAAGCATCTTCCTGTTCCAGGCCTTTGGGGTTGAGCCGGCGTCAAATAGGAATCTAGCGGGAGTGACAAGCTCCACCTTGTCGGAAACCTTGAACGCCGAGTCCATAAACTCGTGATAGATGGGCGGTGCATAGGTCTTATTGCCAGAATCTTGTTCCGCCACTGAAAGCTGATATGGGGATTACCGATTACCGCATAGAACTTCTTTCCCATAATTGCTGCCTCACCTTTCAATGCGGCGAACTCGAAGGGCTCGCCGTTCTGCCAGTCGTATATCACGCAGAGGGGAACCGTTTCCCTTGGCTCCTCTTCTTTGGTCTCTTCGGTTGTCTCGTCGGGGAATACGTCATCGAACAGGTCGAAAAGCGACGGTTGCATCGGCTCCGGCTCGGGCTCCTCGAACGTCCCCAGGGTCGACTCCACCTCGGCGCCCATCTTGTTGGTGGGCACGGCGTCTGTGAAGCCGTTCATCTGCCAGAAGTTCCAGGAAACGATCCATGCCGCCTGCTCGAGCTCGTCCTGTTGGGGGCCCGACCCCCAGCGATTGCGGAGATGCTCGACGAACGTCTCGAGCACATTGACGCGAGCAATAAGCAGGTTGTCGCCCTGGTACTCGAAGCCGTACGTCGCGCGCAGCGCGTCGAGGGCCCGGCGCACCCATTCCTTGCGAGTCTTGGTCTTCTCGGTCACAACGCGAAGCTTGCGGTCAAGGAAGCCTACGCGCTCGCTTACGGGTAGCTCGTCTCCCGTCACGGTGTCGTAGCGCGAGCACACAAACGGCGCCTCGCCACACGTGATCTCGAGCCGCGTAGCCTCCACGTATGCGCGCCAGCCGTGTCCCTTTGACTTTGGAAATTCGATTGGATCACTAGTCGGCGTCCATGTATTGGCGCCATCATCCGCAACGATCTCGGTGTTGAAGACATCGCGCCGGCCGAACCAAGCCTCGTCCAAGTCGTTGTTCATCTGATTGCACAGCCATGACGGGGTGAACACCTCGGCGCGGCTCTTGGTGCGCTGGGATTGCTTCTCCTGCTCTTTGGCGATGCGCGGCTTGATGACGCCGGAGTTCATGCCCGTGATCTTCTCGACGGTCATCTCGTCATCGCCCATGTAGCCGTCGCCTAGGGCCTCGTATTCGTTGTCGGCCCATATGATGTTGCGCCCCGTAGTGCGGTCGCACAGCAACGTCTTGAGAATGAAAGTCGGGTATCGGCGGTCGAAGGACTCTATGAAGCCTTCGACCGAGATGTCGTGCATTGGCTCCGTCACGGGCTATTGTCCCTTCTTCGCGAGCTCTTCGATCATGCAAGTGCGCACAAAGGCGGAGAAGCTCATGCCGCGAAGGGCAGCCTCCTCCTTCGCCGCGTCGCGCAGGGTGTCGGGGATGCGCAGGGTCACAGATACCTGGTCGCCGTTTACCAGGAAGCTCCTGATCTCGGTCTCGCCGGGGTTACCCTTGATGAGCTCCTTATAGCCGTTAGACATTCGCGCCTCTATCCCTCGAAATGCAATACAAATGCGTTTTCTGAATTATAACGCAGCGGTACGCCGCGGCACTGGGAATAGGGGGACATCAGCCGCTCGGACACAATGCGACACCGGGCGGCGGAGAAGATCATCCGGCCGGAATCAAGGAACAGTTTCCGGACCGGGTTTCGTTCCTCAGTTATCGCGCGGTTTGACTTTGGCCCGCTCCTCCGCATAGAGGACCTCGTTCTGAGCCTCCAGGATGCGCGCCGCGTCGCCGATGCGCTCGGCACACCTCTCGCTTATAGACCTCAGGGCCAGGACCCCCTCGACGTCGAGCGGGTCCAGCTGGTCGGCGTGAGCCAGGGACTCGAGCAGCTGGTCCAGGCCCCTCGCCAGCCTCCCGGCATCTGCCACCGCGTCGAGCAGTTCGAGGCGCTATATCTTTTCTTCGTAACCCAACATCTGCTTGTCTCCTTCTCTCAATGCTCATGTACGGTAAGGAAGCAAGCAACCGAAAACAAGAGATAGACCGCCAGCACTACACTATTCCGAACCAAAGACCAAAAGATAAGCATTGTGGGAAAATCTAAACTTTTGGATTTTCCTACAATGCCAACTACGGCGGAATCCCTCCCACTCCTTATATCTTTCTGTATACATTGAATTTGTATTTAGTAAAATGCAGACAACACCACGGATCGGCTTTTGGTTGGACAATTCCAACCAAACACCACAGCAGACAGCAGAAAACATTCTGAACGCTAGGAAGCCGGTATGATTGTTACATATAAGGGGAAGAAAAATTTCTTTTAGGTACTTGCTTTCCTAAAACTGATGTGATACAATGATTTAATCCAGAAAAGGAGTAAAAAATATGCGGCAAGGTATTCTTAAATAAAATTTGATAATGGGCGCAAAAATGATTGCCCCTTGCAGGGGCTTAGTTTTTGTACCCAATTTAAGAATACTTTTGCCTTTTTAGTAAATATCGTGACGGACAGCGGCTCATGTAAGCCGTCATACTTCTGTTTGTCCGAAGTCATGATCCCCAGCGGTAAAAGTATTAGCCGCTGGGGATTTTTGCGCCCATTTGGGCCTTGTATGGAGGATAGACATGAACATTATCAATATCGGGATTCTTGCCCATGTAGACGCTGGAAAGACAACCTTGACGGAGAGCCTGCTATATGCCAGCGGAGCCATTTCAGAACCGGGGAGCGTCGAAAAAGGGACAACGAGGACGGACACCATGCTTTTGGAGCGGCAGCGTGGGATTACCATTCAAGCGGCAGTCACTTCCTTCCAGTGGCACAGATGTAAAGTCAACATTGTGGATACGCCCGGCCACATGGATTTTTTGGCGGAGGTGTACCGCTCTTTGGCTGTTTTAGATG
>DBEZMF010000057.1:0-2093 GCA_048250755.1 Collinsella sp. | reverse complement strand
GAGGAGATGCAGTGGAAGCGCACCCGCTACATCACCTCGGCCGACTTCTTCCACGGCACCCTCGAGCTCGTGGAGCCCGGCGTCCCGGTCTTCCTGTTCATGGGCGAGGACGAGAACCGCAAGCTCGACGAGCGCGTCCGCGCCTTCCTGACCCGCGGCGTGACCGGCGACACCGACATCAACATCATCGACACCGCCGAGTTCGCGATCCCCGGCCTTGACGACGAGTTCCGCGTCATCGTCTCCCCGTGGATTCTGACGGTGCTCGTGACCGACCGCCTGGCTCGCTACTACGAGACGGTCACCAAGCACAACCTCAAGTATCGTCGCTACTATCACCAGTTCGACTACTAAAGAAAACGGGTGCGGGAACGTGCCGGGCTATTGAGAGGAACACAGAATGAGACAGTACATCATCGCCAGCCATGCGCACTTCGCCACCGGCATCAAGGAGAGCGTCGAGCTGCTCTCGGGCGCTCGCGACAACGTCCACGATCTTTCGATGTTCGTCGATGGCCGCATGGACGTGGCCGAGGAGGCCCAAAAACTGCTGGCAGGCATGTCTGCCGACGATGATGTCGTTGTCTGCACCGACCTCTTTGGCGGTAGCGTTAACAACGAGTTCACCAAGATCGTCCAGACGCGTCCCCGCACGTACCTCGTTACCAACATGAACCTTCCTCTGCTCATCCAGCTGCTGTTCTCTGACGAGTCGGCGCCGGTTGAGGAGACGATTCGCGCCATCGTCGCTGCGGACGATACGCGCGTGAAGTTTGTCAACGATCTTTTGGTCGATGACGAGGAGGAGGAAGAGTTCTAATCCGCAGCACCTACTGACACGCCGTATGACGGCACAAGACCTTTGGGGGGCCACATTATGATTCAGCTACTTCGCGTTGACCATCGCCTGCTTCATGGCCAGGTCGCAGTTTCCTGGGTTCAGGGCCTTGGCTCCAACTGCATCTTCTGCGTGGGCGATAAGGTCGCTAACGACCCGGTGTGGAAGACGACGCTCAAGATGGGCAAGCCTGCCGGCTGCAAGCTCGTCATCAAAGATATGGAGCATGCAATCGAAGCTATCAACTCGGGCGTGACCGACAAGTACAAGATGATCATCTGCGTCGCCACTATCGCTGAGGCAAAGCAGCTTGTTGAGGGCTGCCCGCAGATCAAGTCGGTCAACCTGGGCAACACCAAGCCCAAGGACGAGAAGCGTCCCGACGCTCGTCAGGTCTCTCGTCAGATCTTCCTGACCGCGGCCGAGGAAGCCGATGTGCGCGAGATGCTGGATCGTGGCGTTGAGGTCGAGATTCGACCCCTGGCCGATGACCCCAAGGTCGACTGCGCCAGCGTGCTCTAGGCGTTCAATTTCGAAGAGTCTGAGCTCTTCGTAGTGTCCTATATGGAAAGGGGGATGTATGCTTACCCAAGCAATCCTCATCGGACTTATCGCCGCATTTGGTAAGTTCGACTGCCAGCTCGGTACGCTCTACGCGTTCCGCCCCATCGTCCTGTGCCCGCTCGTGGGCCTGGTGCTGGGGGACCTGCAGTCCGGCCTCGCGATCGGTGCGAGTCTGGAGCTGCTGTTCATGGGCTCGATCTCCATCGGCGCCTACGTGCCGCCTGATGAGACGATCGGCGGCGTGCTCGCCTGCGCCTTCGCTATCCAGCTGGGCCAGAGCACCGAGGCAGCCATCGCGCTTGCCATGCCCATCGCCACGCTGTGCCTTGCCATCAAGAACATCCTTAACGCCGCCCTGCCGATCCTGGTCGACCGCGCTGATGTCTACTCCGGCCAGGGCAACCTTAAGGGTGTCTATGCGATGCACTTCCTGATCGGTTTGACCGGTATCATCATGGCGTTCCTGCTGTGCTCGCTGTCGTTCTATCTGGGTGCTGACGCCATCCAGGGCCTGCTCGACTTCATCCCGCCCTTTGTCCTTGCTGGCTTTGGCGTTGCCGCCAACATCCTGCCTGCCATGGGCTTCGCCATGCTCGGCCGCCTGGTGCTCACCAAGCAGCTCGTGCCCTTCTACTTCCTGGGCTTCCTGCTGTGCTCCTACGCCAACGTGCCCGTCCTGGGCGTCGCCCTG
>DBEZMF010000056.1:0-45252 GCA_048250755.1 Collinsella sp. | reverse complement strand
GTAGTATCGAGCATGGGAGCCCCTTCCATGAATGCGGCGTGGCCGCCACGGTTGGATTAGACACTCACCATTGTCGGCCTAATCCGCGGTCTTTCATGCAGCAGGGGCTCTCAATGTTTTTATGTCCTGCTCATATCGTCTGTGCCGGCAGTTAAGGAACGTCCCTAAGTGCCGGGTTTTGAGGAGGTTGGCATGCTCAATGCGATGATTTGGGCGCTTGCCTGTTTTGGTGTTGTTGCTGCCGATATAGCCCTGAGCGTGGTTCTGTTTTCAGCTCTCGATGCCGTGTCGGCGCTGACGGGTTTCCCGATCGACAATCTCGATATCCAATGGTTCCAGGCTGCCGCTCAGACGGCGTCATTTTTGATGGCGCTGCTGTGGTGGCGTTATCTGTGGCCCCGCTCCTTCATGGCGCGCCGGCAAGGCGAGCGCCCGCTCGGTGGGGGAGCAAGCGCGGCATGGAAGCGCATTGCCTGCGTTGTCGTGATCGGCCTATCCATGCAGGTGGTCATTAGCTACCTATGCGACGGCGTGCTGTCGCTGCTGCCCGAGGTCGCGGCAGACTATAGCGAGCTCGTCGAGGAAACGGGCATGGGCGATACCAGCCTTCTTGCCGTCCTGACCACGGTGCTCGGCGCGCCGTTTTGCGAAGAGCTCCTGGTACGCGGCATCATCTTTGAGTTTTCGCTGCGTGCGTTTAATCCGCAGTGCCGTCCGCTCTGGAAACGCCGGCGCCGCGCGAACGCGCAAGACGGCGCTATAGTGCCCTGGGCGGCCCCGAGTACCTGGGGCGTCGCCGCGGCAATCGTGCTGCAGGCGGCGGTCTTCGGCTTTATGCACATGAACTGGGTGCAGGGCTGCTATGCGGGCGCTGCCGGCCTCATTTTTGGTTGGGTGTTCGTGACCACTGGAAAGCTCCGCTACACGATCCTGCTGCACTTTGCCTTTAATGCCGGGTCGTATCTCATGACGTTGCTCTGGTTTGTGAACACACCGTTCGACGTGGCAATTGCGGTCGCTATCGCCGGTGTCATCCTCGTTGAGGCAATGCGCTCGCTGCGCCACGCGTGTGGGATGGACGCAGCGAGCGCACCGCTGCGCTAGTTGCGCCTGCCGCCTCCGTTGGCGCCCTGACGCCCCTGAGCCGCGCGATTGCGGCCGGCAGTGTTCTGTGCGCGCGACATGCCGCCGTGCCCCTTGCTGCCCTTGGGCCCCTTGCCGCCAGCGCCACCGTGCGGTTTGCCACCCTTCTTGCCGGTCCCATGTCCGCCGCCGGCCGATGTCTCGCCCGGGCGTGGTGGCACGGGGCGAATCAGACAATGCTTGGTATAGCCGATCAGGTCACGACGCCCGGCCTTCTCCAGCGCCTCGCGCACGAGCTTGTAGTTCTCGGGCTTGCGATATTGGATGAGTGCGCGCTGCATGGCCTTCTCGTGCGGGTCGCGCGCCACATAGATTGGCTGCATGGTGCGTGGGTCCACGCCGGTGTAGTACATGCAGGTCGACATGGTGGACGGGGTGGGGTAGAAGTCCTGCACCTGCTCGGGCATGTAGCCCATGTCGCGTACGGCCTCGGCGAGGTCCACGGCTTCCTTCATCGTTGAACCGGGGTGGCTCGAGATCAGGTACGGCACCACATACTGCTTGAGTCCGTATTCGCGGTTCAGGCGTTCAAATTTACGGCAGAACGCGTCGTAGACGGCGCGGCTCGGCTTGCCCATCACGGACAGCACCGCGTCGCTCACGTGCTCGGGCGCTACGCGCAGCTGGCCCGATACATGATGCTCCAGCAGCTCGCGCAAAAACTCGTCCGAGGCGTCGGCCATGGTGTAGTCGAAGCGGATGCCGCTGCGGACGAAGACCTTCTTGACGCCCGGCAGCTGGCGCAGGTCGCGCAGCAGCTGCGTGTAGCCGCTCTCGTCGACCACCATGTTCTTGCATACGCTCGGCCACAGGCAGCGCTTGTTCTTGCACACGCCGTGCTTGAGCTGCTTGTCACAGGCCGGGCGGCTAAAGTTGGCCGTCGGCCCGCCCACGTCGTTGATGTAGCCCTTAAACTCGGGGTCGTGCGTGAGCAGCTCGGCTTCGCGCATGATCGAGTCGTGGCTGCGCATCTGCAACACGCGGCCCTGGTGGAAGGTCAGTGCACAAAACGAGCACTCGCCAAAGCACCCGCGGTTGGAGCTGATCGAAAACTTGATTTCGGCAAAGGCCGGCACGCCGCCCGCCGCGTCGTAGTCGGGGTGCCAATCGCGTGCGTAGGGGAGCTCGGCCACCTCGTCCATCTCATCGGTGGTGAGCGTCGCCGATGGCGGGTTCTGCACCACATAGACGCTGTTGGGGTAGGGCTCTACCAGGCGGTGTCCGGTGATGGGGTCCATATTCTGCTGCTGCACATTGAAGCTGCGCGCATAGTTGAGCCTGTCGGCGGCAAGGTCGTCCCAGCTGGGCAGCAGGTCGTAGTCGTAGACCTCGTCGAGCGAACCCGTGCGGTAAACGGTGCCATTGATATAGGTGATCTGATCGACGGGCAGCCCCGCGTCGAGCGCGTCGGCAATCTCGACAATCGCGTGCTCGCCCATGCCGTAGATGAGGATGTCGGCGCCCGAGTCGAGCAGTACCGAGCGCTTGAGCTTGTCCTGCCAGTAGTCGTAGTGGGCCAGACGGCGTAGGCTCGCCTCGATGCCGCCGATGATGATGGGGGCATCCTTGAACGTCTGGCGGATGAGGTTGCCGTAGACCGTGACGGCTCGGTTGGGACGGCGCCCCTCCTCGCCACCGGGGGTATAGGCGTCGGTGTGGCGGCGGTGCTTGGTCACCGAATAGTGGTTGACCATGGAGTCCATGTTGCCGGCACTGACGAGAAAGCCCAGGCGCGGCTCACCGAGCACGCTGATGCTGGTAGGATCAGTCCAGTCGGGCTGGCAGATGATGCCCACTTTGTAGCCGTGCGCGTCGAGTACGCGGCTGACGATGGCCATGCCAAAGCTGGGGTGGTCCACGTAGGCGTCGCCGCAGATGTAGACAAAGTCGCACTGGTCCCAACCGCGCGCGTCCATATCGGCGCGGCTGACGGGGAGGAACTTATCGCGGCCCGGGCGCCAGGGGCGTGTGGGCGCTGCTGGGGTATGCGTGGTGTGCCCACCCTGCGCCTTACTGCCGCGCTTTTGCTGCTGGCCCTGTTTGCCCTGCTGACTGCGCTGGTTGTTCTGAGCGTGCTGAGGCTTTTTTGCCACGATCCCTCCCGGTGTTTGTATGCTGCACGTAATTGTAACCAGTCTTTTTGGGACGGGGCTAAAAAGACTGGTGGAGTACATGAGCTGACGGATTGGCGCGTCGATGTGGGTGCCGTTTGTTTCCAGACTGTGTATCCCTGTGTCGAAGGGGTCGTCTCGCGCGCACGCCATGTTGTCAATGGGTTACAGTATGAACGGCGGCTATGTTTCCGCCAACGCACGAGAGAGTCGTCAACAAGGAGGATGCACGACGATGCAGCGTGCCAAACAGATATCGGAGTCTATTGAGCTGGGCATCATCTTGGCGCTCGCCGGTGGCTTTATGGACGTGTATTCGTACATTGGGCGCGACCATGTTTTCGCCAACGCGCAGACAGGCAACATCCTGCTCGTGGGCGTGAGCATCTCGGAGGGCAACTGGGCACTTGCGGGGCGCTACTTCTTCCCTGTGGTGTCGTTTGCCGTGGGTATTATGCTTGCCGACCTGGTACACGAGCGGTTTGGCAGCGTGATCCACTGGCGTCAGGTGACCGTGTTCTTTGAAGCCGTTATCTTGCTGGGCGTGAGTTTTATCCCCGGTGGCGGTTACAACCTGCTCGCCAACTGCCTCACTTCGTTTGCCTGCGGTATGCAGGTCGAGAGCTTCCGCAAGATCCACGGTCACGGCATCGCTACGACCATGTGCATCGGCAACTTGCGCAACGCGCTGCAAAACGTGGACGATTACATCATCACCCACAGGCGCGGCTTTTTGGAAAACGGCCTGCTGTACTTTGGCGTGATCTTTACCTTTGTGTTTGGCGCCGTGTTGGGCAACTGGTGTATTGAGCGCATGGGCCTGCACGCCATCGTCGTGGCGAGCTTGCTGCTGTTTGTCGCGTTTGCCATCATGTTCATCGACCGCGAGCGCGACTTGCGCTTACGCTGGAAGGTTGCGGCCGACGCTTGGAAAGAGGGCTGCCGAAAGTAACCGATTGCGGCAAAGGGGCTGTTCCTTTGCCGCAATATTTTTCATCATCTGTTGAAACGCTTTAACACTTTTGACGTTCTCACGCGTTTTTTGTTTCAAAAGCGTTAGGATGGGACTTATAGCGCGGGGCGTAATGGATGCCCCGCACACGATGGGAGGCTATCAATGGCTAATCGTTTCGTTCTCAATACCATCTCTTATCATGGTTCCGGCGCCATCAAGGAGATCCCCGGCGAGCTCCAGCGTCGCGGCTACAAGAAGATCTTCGTCTGCTCCGACCCCGATCTGGTCAAGTTTGGCGTTACCGCTAAGGTGACCGATGAGCTCGACGCCGCCGGCATCGCTTGGAGCCTCTACTCCGAGATCAAGCCCAACCCCACCATCCAGAACGTCAAGGACGGCGTCGAGGCCTTCAAGGCCGCCGAGGCTGACGCTATCGTGACCATCGGTGGCGGCTCCTCCATGGACACCGCTAAGGCCATCGGCATCATCATCAACAACCCCGAGTTTGCCGATGTCCGCAGCCTCGAGGGCGTTGCTCCGACTAAGAACCACGCCGTGTTCACCATCGCTGTGCCGACGACCGCCGGTACCGCTGCTGAGGTGACCATCAACTACGTCATCACCGACCCCGAGAAGGTCCGCAAGTTCGTGTGCGTCGACACCAACGATGCCCCCGAGGTCGCCGTCGTCGACCCCGACATGATGGCTTCCATGCCCGCCGGCCTCACCGCTTCCACTGGTATGGACGCACTGACCCACGCCATCGAGGGCTACACCACCAAGGGCGCCTGGGAGCTCTCCGACATGTTCCACTTTGAGGCTATTAAGCTGATCAGCGAGAACCTGCGTGACTCCGTCGCCGAGTCCAAGTCCGGCAAGCCCGGCTCCGGCCGCGAGGGCATGGCTCTTGGCCAGTATGTCGCCGGCATGGGCTTCTCCAACGTTGGCCTGGGCATCGACCACGCCATGGCTCACACCCTGTCCGCTCACTACGACACCCCGCACGGCGTCGCCTGCGCCATGCTGCTGCCGATCACCATGGAGTTCAACAAGCCGGTTTGCGCCGAGCGCCTGGCCAAGGTTGCCGTTGCCATGGGCGTTGACACCACGGGCATGAGCACCGACGAGGCCGCCGATGCCGCCATCGCCGCCGTTAAGCAGCTTTCCGCCGACGTGAACATCCCGCACGTCTGCGAGGCCATGAAGGCTGACGAGATCGAGGTCCTGGCTAAGGACGCCATGGCCGACGCCTGCTTCCCGGGTAACCCGCGCGAGGCGACGCTCGACGACGTCATCGAGCTCTTCAAGAAGATCTGCCCGGCTGCCTAACTTGGTTCGGCGGGCCCTTGCCCGTTGGCTCGTTATCGTGGCGGGCGCAGTTTTGGGGAGCTCGATGGGTCATCTCGCTAGGTAAAAAGATGGTTCGCGGTGGTATTGTTGCTGTGGGTTTAATTCGATGCGAAAGGGTGACTTTGGTGTCCAAGATGGATTCTACGCTCTCCTATATTACTGACCAGCTGAAGGCGCTTACCTCGATTGCCTCGCCTACGGGCTATACCCGTGCGGCGACTGATTATCTGATGGAAACGTTGCGCGATATGGGCTTTGGGCCCGAGCGCTCCAATAAAGGCAATGTGCTCGTTGGGCTTGGTGGTGAGGGTGAGCCGCTCGTGTTGGCGAGCCATGTCGATACCCTGGGCGCCATGGTGCGTTCCATTAAGGACAATGGTCGCCTGCGCCCCACGACCCTCGGCGGGCATCAGTGGTCTACGGCCGATGGCGAGAACTGCACCGTTTATACGCGCGATGGCAATGTCTACACGGGCGTGGTCCTCAATACCGAGCCTTCGGCGCATGTGGCCGATGAGCCGGTCAAGACCATCGAGAAGAACATGGAAATCCTGCTCGACGAGAACGTTGACAGCAAGGACGATGTGCTCGAGCTGGGTATTCAAACCGGCGACATCATCGCTATGGATCCGCGCACCACGGTGACGGAGAGCGGCTACATCAAGAGTCGCTTCCTTGACGACAAACTGTCCGCGTCGATTCTGCTGGGTTTGGCCCGCGCTGTCGCCGACGGCGAGGTGACCCTTTCGCGCAAGGTTTCGCTGCTCTTTACGGTGTACGAGGAGGTCGGCCACGGCGGTGCCTTTGTGCCGGCCGACACGCGCGAGATGATCAGCGTGGACATGGGCTGCGTGGGCGACGACCTGGGCTGCACCGAGCGCATGGTTTCGATTTGCGCCAAGGATTCGGGCGGTCCGTACAACTACGACCTGGTAACCACGCTGTCCAACATCGCGCGCGAGCTGGAGCTCGATTACGCCATCGATGTGTACCCGCACTACGGCTCCGACGTCGAGGCCACGCTCTCGGCCGGCTACGACATTCGCCATGGTCTGATCGGCCCCGGCGTGTACGCGAGCCACAACTACGAGCGCAGCCACATCGACGGCGTGCGTAACACCTACGAGCTGGTTCGCGCCTACGTCCAGCGCTAGGGGAGCGGCTTGCGACTCGGCTGACCAATCGCTAAGGCCCGATTACTCGGGCCTTTTTTCGCTTCATTCCGTTTAGTATTATACTGTATGTAACTAATTAACTTAACGTTTGGAATACTTAACGAGGTGATGTGGCATATGAATGCATCTGAGTACTTATCTATGGGTGATGCTGCCTGCCTCTTGGGCGTTACGAAAGCCCGCATATCGCAACTTGCCGCATCGGGGACGCTTGCGTGCGATATTGTGGGCGGCCGGAAGATGGTCGAGTACAATTCTGCGATCGCCTATCAAAAGGTCCGCAAACGAGGGCGCCGTCCTGCGGCCGATGTGGGACGCAAGTTTACGCTGATGTCGGCCGACCATGAGGTCGCGCATGTCTCATTTGATCCGACGCGCGAGTTTCCCTTCGAAATCGCCGAGGTCCTCGATGCGCAACGAATGCCGTTTGGCACGTGCTCGAGCTCTTCTCCAACGGTGAATAAACGGGAGCTCAACGTGTGGTGGGGCCATCGGTCGGTGCCTGACGTCCGTCCCGGACTCGTCTCGCGCTATCGTGAACTGGGAATTGCCAGTGGCATCGAGGTTCCGGTTCGGTGCCTGGGCCTATCACTTTCGGATTGTTATTGGCTGCGGCCGGCAGAATGCGACGGGCTCGAATGGCGAAACCTCAATTACTTCGAGAATGATTTTGAGCGATCGGCGCCCGAGGGGCGTTCGGGTTGGCTGGAAGGCATCGGTCTTAAAAATCCCGACAACACATCCGAGGGCGAGCTCCCTAAATCGTGGATGATCCGAAACGGCATTCGCGTTTTGGCTAAAGGTTGCGGGATGGACGATCAGCGTCCCTTTAACGAGGCGGTTGCAACGGCTCTACATCGTCGCTTGCTGTCGGAGGGCGAGTTTGTTCCTTATACGGTTGAGCACATGTTCGATGGCCCTGTGTGTCTGTGCGACGACTTTCTTGACGGCCGCGAGGAATATGTTCCGGCTGTTTACGTTAAGAACGCCCTTGGCGGCCAGCGAGGAAGCTCGACGTACGACCGGTACTGTTGCTTCCTTGGCAAGCATGGTGTCGATGAGGCCGCTGTGAGAAGGTCTATGTCGCAGATGATTGTCTGCGATGCCCTTTTGGCCAACAGCGACCGTCATTGGCGAAACTTCGGCATCATCCGCAATGTCGACACCCTGGAGATAAGGCCTGCTCCGCTGTTCGATAGCGGCAACTGCCTATGGTACAACGTGCCAACTGCCGTGCTCGCAGCTGGGGAGTTTGGGTTTTCCGCTAAGCCGTTTGGGCCCGACCCTTCCGTCCAGCTGGCGCTTGCGGACTCAATCGATTGGTTCGATTCATCGCGGCTCAACGGATTTGTTGATGAGGCAATCGAGATTCTTTCGCAGAGCGAATGGGCGACGGCGGAGGGTCGACTCGAGGCCATTCGCCGCGGCCTCGAGCGTCGCATAATCGAGGTTAGTGCCGCTGTTGAGGTACTTCGACACGTGCGGCGATAAACCCGCGGCTACTTAAGTGCGCCGGTCACGGTACCGCCGCCCAGGACGATGTCGCCGCGGTAGACGACGACGGCCTGTCCGGGGGCGATGGCTCGTTGCGGCTCGTCAAAAGTTAGCAGCATTTGCCCGTCTTCGTCACGCGTAAGGGTCGCTGCCTGGTCTTTCTGACGGTAGCGGTACTTGGCACCGACGCGAATGCCGCCGGCGTCGAGCTCCGCCTCCATGCGTGCATCTGGCGCGCTCCAGATCCACTCATCGGCCGTGAGGGCAGCGGCGGTCAGGTCCTCGGCCTCGCCCAGATGAACGGTGTTGTTGGCGGCGTCGACGCCCGTTACATACACAGGATGCGCCATCGCGACGCCCAAGCCCTTGCGCTGGCCGATGGTGTAGCGCAGCGCGCCATTGTGGCGCCCGACCACGCTGCCGTCGCGCCACACAATGTCGCCCGGTGCAGCGGGATGTCCGCAGCGGCGCTCGATATAGCCCGCGTAGTCACCGTCTGGAATAAAGCAGATATCCTCGCTTTCGGTCTTCTGGGCGTTGGTAAAGCCCTGCTCGGCGGCAATGCGGCGCACGTCGCGCTCTTTGTCTAGGCCTGCCAGCGGAAAGATCGTGTGCGCCAGGCGCTCCTGCGTAAGCGAATACAAAAAGTAGCTTTGGTCCTTTTTGGGGTCCTCGCCGCGATGTAGCTGCCAGGCGCCGTCCGCCGACTGGCTTGTTTTGGCGTAATGCCCCGTTGCGATGTAGTCGCAGCCCATGTCCAGCGCCGCATCGAGCAACGCGCCAAACTTTATGTGGCGGTTGCAGATGATGCAAGGGTTGGGCGTCAGTCCTTCCTGGTAGGCGTTCACAAAGCGCTCGATAACGTTGCGGTCGAAGGTCTGCTGCAGGTCGAGCACATGATGGGGGATCCCCAGACGCTCGGCGACGGCCTTTGCATCGGCGATGTCGCGGTCGACTTTGCTCATGCCCGTGGCGGGGTCGGGCGCGGGGCAGGTGAGGCGCATGGTGGCGCCGACGCATTCGTAGCCCTGGCTTTTGAGCAGGTACGCGGTCACGCTGGAATCGACGCCGCCGCTCATGGCGACGAGCACGCGCTTGTTGTGCATGGGGAGGTTCTCCTTGGTGGCATGTGGCCAAAAAAGAAAAGCGGCGCGGGAGGCTGGTTCCGCGCCGCAGACATTGTAGCAAGTTCGGGCGTCATGTGGGACACCCTGTTGGGACACCCTGTTGGGATGAGCCCAGGCTGCCAGAAGAGAGGGGAGACCGGCGTGCCTTGGACTCGTTCTAAGAACGAGAAGCTCTAGTCCTGGAACAGTGCCGTGGACAGGTAGCGCTCGCCCGTGTCGGCAAGCAGGGCCACGATGGTCTTACCCTCGTTCTCGGGGCGCTTGGCCAGCTGCAGCGCGGCCCACACGGCGGCACCGGACGAAATGCCCACGAGCACGCCCTCCTTGTGGCCCACGGCGCGGCCGGTGGCAAAGGCGTCGTCGTTCTCGACGGGGATGATCTCGTCATAGACCTGGGTGTCGAGGACGTCGGGCACAAAGCCGGCGCCGATGCCTTGGATTTTGTGCGGGCCGGCCTGGCCCTTGGAGAGCACCGGGGAGGTGGCGGGCTCGACGGCGACGACCTTAATCTCGGGGTTCTGCTCCTTGAGGAACTCGCCCACGCCGGTCACGGTACCACCGGTGCCAACGCCGGCGACGAAGATGTCGACCTGGCCGTCGGTGTCGTCCCAGATCTCGGGGCCGGTCGTGGCCTTGTGAATGGCCGGGTTCGCGGGGTTCACAAACTGGCCGGCGATGATGCTGTTGGGAGTCTCCTTCTGCAGCTCCTCGGCCTTGGCGATAGCGCCCTTCATGCCCTTGGAGCCGTCGGTGAGCACGAGCTGCGCACCGTATGCCTGCATCAGCTTGCGGCGCTCGACGGACATGGTCTCGGGCATGGTGATGATCACCTTGTAGCCGCGGGCGGCCGCTACCGAGGCGATGCCGACGCCGGTGTTGCCGCTCGTGGGCTCGATGATGGTGTAGTCGCCGCCGCGCACGAGCTTGCCAGCCTTCTCGGCCTCGTCAATCATGTTCTTGGCGACGCGGTCTTTAACGGATCCGGCGGGGTTGAAGTATTCCAGTTTGACGAGCACGCGAGCCTTGAGGTCCTCGTCGGCCTCAAAGTGGGTGAGCTCCAGAAGCGGGGTGTGGCCGATAAGCTGATCGATGGACGTGTAAACCTTGCTCATGATGAACCTCCAAAGTGTTCAAGTTGCTGGTTGCCGTGCGGTTTTACGGCATGTCTAGCAGGTAAACCCATAAACCTTATAGGTTGTTCGTTTAGCTGTTGGCAAGCATAGTAGACACTAAAGCCTAGTAATGCAATAGGAAATAGAAGATTATTACGAGTCGATTAACCATCTTGACCGGAACGGGTATTTTCAAAGCCGATTTTTCGGCTAGAATTTCAACGGACTAAAAGACCGAAAGGCAGCACTATATATGTTGGTTTCTACTAAGGGCAGGTACGCCCTGCGCGTTATGGTTGACCTGGCCGAGCACCAGGCGGCCGGTCGCATCCCGCTCAAAGAGATTGCGGCGCGACAGGGGATTTCCGAGAAATATCTCGAGAACATCTTGGCTACGCTCGTGCGTGCCAACATGCTTTCGGGCATGCGTGGCAAGGGCGGCGGCTACGTGCTCACGCGTCCGCCCGAGCAGTACACGGTGGGCGAGATCTTGCGCCTGACCGAGGGCAGTCTGGCGCCGGTCGCCTGTCTGGATGGCGACTGCAAGGGCTGCTCGCGCTCGGATGAGTGCCCCACGCTCGACGTGTGGAAGAACCTGGACAAGCTCATCAACGACTACCTCGACGGCGTGACGCTCGATCAACTTGTCGCTCCCAACCATGGCTACGACTACGTCATCTAGCCCACCTGCCATTTGGGGACGGGGTGGAAATGGTAGATTTTCTTGCCCTCTGAGACTTGGCAAATAAGAAGGCCGTCCATTTTTGCGATGGGCGGCCTTCGTTTTGGGCTGTTGAGACAGACACGGTCGGAATGGCCGTTTTAGTCCTCGGCAATACTATCGAGGATGCTGCGCATGATGGACACTAGGATGCTGCCCATAAAGGCCGAGCCAAAGCCGGCGATGGAGATGCCGACGCCCAACAGGTTGACCGACAGGTAGCTGGCGAGCTCCAGCATAAAGCTGTTGAGCACGAGCTGGAAAATGCCGAGCGTAATGATCGTGAGCGGCAGCGAGATGACCGTGAGGAACGGTTTGACGAACGAATCGACGATGTTGAGGAACAGTCCCACAAAGGCAAAGCAGACCCAGGCCTCGGCAAAGCCGAAGGGTTGGATACCGGGGACGAGGAACGTGGCGATTGCGATGGCGATCGAGGTGAAGAGCCAGTTAAGCATAAAGCGCATGGCGTGAATCCTTTCTTGCGCCGGGGTTGCTGGCGTCGCGTGAAGCGGCTTGCGGCGGCGACTTGGATGGTTGCGCGGGCGCGCCGCGGTGTTTGGGCGCCCATTGTCTCAAATATTCGTGGAGCTTACGTGCGCATTCGGTTTCTAAACGGCGTTCGTCCTGAAAAACGTGCCGCTGACAGAGAGTCTTGTCACTTTAGTTTGGTGGTGTGCTACACTGCTACGGGCAAATGGCCCATGCATAGTTTTATTGCATATTTACGGGCGAACGATGCCCGATGTCAGTATCAACTTCGATGCCTTTTGGCGGGTTTGGCGGTGATCGATGAATATCGAGAACATGTTTGACAAGCCTGATGTCAAGCAGCTGGTCCACGCATTTAGTCTTTTGGACGACGAGAGCGATATCCAGGCGTTTTTAACCGATATCTGCACGCCGCGCGAGATTTGCGATTTATCGCAGCGCCTGCAGGTCGCGCGCTATCTGGATGAGGGCGAGCCCTATGTTGAGGTTCAGGCCCGCACCGGCGCTTCGTCCACCACGGTGAGCCGCGTGTCCAAGGCGCTTAATGGCGAGTACGGTGGCTATCGCAAGATCCTCATCAAACTGGAGGATGGCGAGTAGGCCAGCGGCAAAAACGAATTGCGCAGAACCGTCCCTTCGGGGGCGGTTTTTTGATCCCTTGGGGACGGAGGAATCAAATCTGTTGGCGTGGGGCAAATCTGTCCGCGTGGGCGGGTAGGATGGATGCATTGATTATTGCGAACGGTTTGAGTGGAGGACCATGCCTGTTCGAATCTATACCACCAATACCGGGACGGACTTGAGCGATGCCGAGGCGGCGTTGCTCGCCGACCTGGTTGCCCGCCACGGGCGTGCCGTTTTGCTGGCGCCCTCGTTTGCCGAGCTCGACGTGTGCCGTCACGATGCTGCGGTTGCTGGCGCCTCGCTGGGCGTTGACTACAAAACCCCCGCGTCGTGGCTTCGTTCGCTCTGGGAGCTTATGGGCGATGGCCGCAGCTTCGTCGACAACATGCAGCGTCAGATGCTGTTCTCGGACATGATCGTCCGTCGCGACGATGCCGACCTGCAGCCGCTTTCGCGCAGTCAGGGTACGGTCCGCATGCTCGCGCGCATGGCCCGCGATGTGCTGCCGGGCGTAGCGGGGACGGGTGCCGAGCGCTGCTGCGGCGACGTTTGCCGTCCCGAGCCCAAAAGCGACGCCGAAGCCCGCGTGTTCGAGCTGTTGAGTGCCTATGCGAGCGGCTTGGACCGTCGAGACATGATCGAGCCCTGCGAGGCGGCTGACCTTATGGCCGAGGTGCTGGCCGACAACCTTCCGGCATGCGCCCGCACGGTATGTGTGCGCGGCACCACATCGTTTACGCACGGCCTGCTCGAGCTGCTGTCGGCCGTGGCGAACAATGGGGGAGAGGTCGTTGTGCTGCTCGCTTGCGAGCAGGCGGCGATGCGCGAGGACCTGGCTGCTGCCTTTGATGCCCGCGGTGTGCTGTTTGAGGCCGCGCCGCTGGGGGAGGGTGCCGCTGCGTCCCAGACTGTCGCCGGGGCCGCCGCTCAGCCTACCTTTGTAGAGGTTGCCGGCCCTCACGCCCGCGCTCACGCCTATGTGGATGCAATCGATGAGCTGGTAAAAACGTGTGAGGACGCCGCGTTCGACGGCGGTGTCGCGGCGTCTGCCGACCCCGTGCGCGTGCTCGTGGTGTCTGCCCGGGCGCCCCAGCTGTTCGGTGAACTCGCTGCCCGTTTGGCGGCGCGTCATATTGCGGCCGAGACAACCGAGTTCACGGCGTTTTCCCAATCCATTGCGGGCAGGCAGTTCTCGGCGCTCGCCAATCTGATCGAGCGCATGAAGGCCGCCGACGAGGGCACCGCCTCCAAGACCGAGTGGTGGCCCGCGCCGGAGCTTACCGACTGGATTTACAGTCCGCTTTCGGGTGCCGATGCTGCCAGCGCGCGCACCTTCGACAAGAACATGCGTCTGTCGCGTGGCAAGACCACCACGGCCGTCAAGAGCCTGCTGCAGAGCGTACAGGGCCAGGTGAGGGGTACGCGCAAAGCTGCCAGTGATGAGAACTGGTTTAAGAACGTGCCGTGCGTGGTCTCGGACGTGTTCCAAGCGCTGTGGCGCGACAAACCCGTGACGGCGCTCAAGGCCATGCTCGCCGTCGCCGAGGCGTTGCCCGATCGCGCCCTTGGAGGCCTTGACGGTCAGGCTCGTCGCCAGGCGGAGACCACCCTGCTGCGACATGCCATCGACATCCTTATGAACGACGCCCGCGCACTCGACGTGTCGCAGGCCGCGACCGTGCCCGTGCTCGACGGCGTTCGTACCAAGGTGGACAAGCGCAGCACCGCATACGATTACGAGACCTACGAGGTCGACCGCGCGCCGCGCGCCCAGGTGCGCTTTGCGTCGCTTGCCGATGCGGCAGCCCTGCGCCCCGCCAGCTACGATACCGTGCTGTTTGCCGACGTCGACCTGGACAGTTATCCGCTCTCACGTGAGGAGGGCCCGCTGGCCACGCTGACGGCCGAGTTAGACCGCAGCGGTGTGACGCTTGAGCCCGCGGCCCTGCTGCGCGTGCGCTTTGGCCGCGCGATGCAGGCCGCGCGCGGCCCCGTTGTGCTCGCCCGCGTGACCCACGATCGCCAGGCGCGCGAGTGCTATCCGGCTGCCGTGTGGACCGAGCTGCGGGCGCATGCCGAGGCCGCTGGCGCCGCCAAGGTTGCGTGCGTGGGCGAGGGCGGTATCGTCGCCGATTTTGATCCAGCGGCCGGCGAGGGCATCGAGTGCAAGCGCGTCTCGTGCGAGGCTCCTCAGCATTTGAGTGAGGCGGCTGTGCCGTACCTGGTCCTGCGTCGCCGCGATGGCGAGGGCGAGGATGCGCCGCTCGTGCCGCGTCTGACGTCCGCCTCGCAGATCGAGGCCTATTCTACCTGTCCACTGTGCTGGTTCGTGTCGTATCGCGTCAAGCCCCAGTCTATCGACGCGGGCTTTGGCAACATGGAGAAGGGCAACTTTGTCCACGACGTGCTGGAGCATCTGCATGCCCGTCTGCCCCAAGAGGGCATGGAGCGCGTGACGCCCGAGAATCTGCCGCGTGCACAGGAGCTGCTGCACGAGGTCTTTGACGAGACGTTGGCCGAGCATGCCTCCAAGCGCGGCACGGAGGGCCCGCTGGTGCCGCTCTCTGCGGTGGAGGAGCGCCAGGTGGCCGAGATCTTGCCGCAGCTGGAGGGCGTGCTTGCCTACGAGTCCGAGGCACTTGCCCCCTTTGCCCCGCGCTATCTGGAGTTCGCCTTCAACGAGCTTAAGGTCGAGTATGCCGGTTGGCCGCTTGGCGGGCGCATCGACCGCGTGGACGTGGACGCCGAGAATCGTGCCGTGGTGATCGACTACAAGCATCGCACGGGCGTTGAGGAATTTAAGCTCGCCGACCCTACGGTGCGCGACGAGGAATCGGGCATGGCGCCCATCGACGACCCGCGCTGGTTGCCGCCACATACCCAAACGCTCATCTACGCTCAGGCCATGCGCCGGGCGCTGGATTTGGACACCCGCGCGGCGCTCTACTTTTCGACCAAGGGCGGCAAGCCGGCGTTGCGCGGTGCCGCGAGCGCCGAGCTGCTCGAGGAAGAGCGCGGCGACGGTCGCATCCCGGGCCTTAAGAAAGGTTTCCCCGGCGAGGGTGGCAGCATGGACTTCGACGCCCTGCTCGATCGCGTTGAGGCCGGCATCGCCGAGCGCCTGCGCGAACTCGAGGCAGGCAACGTTGCCGCCGTCGACCCGACGTCGGCTCAGGCCGCGCATGCGCGCTGCTCGTATAACCACGAAGGAACGTTTGTAAGGAGGGACGTGTAGACCATGGATCTTTCGACTTTGATGCCGCAACAGCTGCAGATTGTCAAAACGCTCGACCGTCCGCTGTTTGTCTCGGCGGGCGCCGGTTCGGGCAAGACCTTTACCCTCACGCGTCGCATCGTCTACGCGCTCTCGCCCGAATCCGGTCCGTTCGTTGAGCATCTGGACCAGGTGCTCGCCATTACCTTTACCAAAGACGCCGCGGCCGAGATCCGTGACCGCGTGCGCCGCGCGCTCATCGACGAGGGCATGGACGAGGAAGCACTGACCGTCGACGATGCGTGGATCTCGACCATTCACGGCATGTGCTCGCGTATCCTGCGCGCGCACGCGCTGGAGCTGGGCATCGATCCCGAGTTCACGGTGCTCACCGATACCGACGAGCTTATGGACCAGGCCGTTGAGCATGTGCTGGCCCGCGCGACGGCGCCCGATGCCGCCCCCGAGCTCGCCGCTTCGCTCAAGGCCCTTTACGCCTGGTATCCCATGGCGGGCGAGGGCGGGCCGTTTGGTGCCGGCACGACCATTAAGGGCCTGGTGCGCGAGCTGCTGGAGCTCTCGAGCCAGCTGCCGGGCGGCATGGACGACGTGTTCGTGCCGCGCGGCCAGGCCGATACCTCGGCACTCGCCGATGCCTATCGCGCGGCGCTGGGCGCAAGCAAGGCCGCGACCGAGAAAGCGCAGACGGCGCTCGATGCCATCGACGCGTTCGAGGCGAGCGGCAAGACCATGGTCGATGCGGCGCGACTCATGATGTCGTGCACCATGCCGCGTGCGAGCAAGGCATTTCCTAAGGAGCAGGTCGAGCTGCTCAAGGCCGAGGCCGCCGATGCGTTTATCAATATCGTGCTGGCTTGTGGTGGTCCGGCGCTCGATGCGCTGGTGGGCTTGGCCCGCTCTGTAGAGGCTGAGTACCGCGCGCTGAAGGCTGCCCAGTCCGCCCTCGATAATAACGACCTGCTGCGCATGGCCTACGAGGCCCTGCGCGATTACCCGGCCATCCGAGCGGCATACGAGGGCCGCTTTAAGATGGTCATGATCGACGAGTTCCAGGATACCGACCAGATGCAGGTCGACCTGATCCGTTACCTGACCGGCGCGGGGGAGCGCGCGCTGTGTACCGTGGGCGATGCGCAGCAGTCGATCTATCGCTTCCGTGGCGCCGAGGTCGAGGTATTCCGTCGCCAGGAGCGCAAGGTGGGCTCGTCTGCCGCGCCCGAGGCGACTGCCGTGACCGACGCCCCCGCCGGCGAGCTTGTCAAACTCGTGCGCAACTTCCGCAGCCACGACGAGGTGCTGCGTTACGTGGCACGCGTCTTCGACGGCGATGACGGCGGCCTGATGCAGGGCTTTTTGGACCTTGAGGCGAGCGACGGCCGCAAGGACACGCTAGTGGCAGATGCCTCGCGTCGCCAGGCCCTCTTTGTTGCCGGCGGCAGCACGCAAGAGCGCACACAGGCCAAGGCCCGTGCGATCGCCGAGCGATTCCGCGCGCTTGCCGATGCCGGCCAGCCCCAGGGCGGCATGGTGCTGCTGTTGGGCCGCATGACCAACGCGGACGTCTACGCACAGGCCTTCCGCGACCAGGGGCTCGACTGTGTTATCGCGGGCGGCTCGGTCTTTGCCCAAGCCGCCGAGGTGCAGACGGTGCGCGCCCTGGTCTGCGCGCTCGCCAATCCGGCCGATACGGCGCAGGGCCTTATGCCGTTGCTCGCCTCGCCGATGTTTGCGCTCGGCGCCCAGGAGTTCCTGGCGCTGGCGACCAAGCTTGATAGCGAGACGGGGGAGACCTCGCGCCGCAACATCGATGCGGGCATCATGAGCGATTCCGATGTGCCGGGCTTGCAGGGCTTGCCGCTCGTGACGCGCGCCCGCGAGGTACTGCGGTATGCACTTCGTCGCGTGGGCCGCGATTCATTCGCCGCCATCGCACGCGACGCGGTCAATGCCTCCGGCTGGTTTGTGCGTCTGGCACAGTGTGGTCCCGAGGGCAAGGCTATTGCCGCCAACGTGCTCAAGGCGCTCGACGCCGTGGCCGAGGCGGAGGCCGAGTTCGGCAACTCGCCGCGTTCCATCGCGCTGGCCTTCGACCACTTCTTGGCGGGCAAGGAAGCCCCGGGTGCCCTCAACGAGGAGGGCGACGGCGCGGTGCGCATCATGACCGTGCATGCGTCCAAGGGTCTGGAGTATCCGGTCGTAGCGGTTGCCGAGTGTTTTGGCGTGCGCAAGCCGTCCGGTGCGGCTCAGATGGGGCGTGTCGAGGGCGGAGTGCAGGTCGTGGCACTGCCAGCTCGTTTTGATGGCGTTAAGCTTGCCGATGGGACCTTTGTGAAGGGCGATGACGTCAAAAAGCAGTTTGAGCATGCGTTTAAGGGCAAGGGCACGTCGCTGTGGTTGCCGCCGGAGCTCATGGAGGACGTCTGTGCGACGGGCTCTCCCGCCGAGGCATTCGTTCGCCTGCGCAACGACGACCTGCAGCTTTCGCTCGAGGAGCGGGCCCGCCTGCTCTATGTTGCCATGACGCGTGCGCGCGAGCTGGTGATCTTGGCGATGGATGCCGGCGTGAGCCGTGGCAAGGTGACGGTGCCGACCTTCGACGTCGAGACCGATCTGACCTACGACGTGCTGCGCCGTATTTTGCCGACCGACGCTCTGGACATGCCGCAGCTCGATGCTGACCGTCTTGTGTTCGACAACTCCCAGCCGGGCGACTACGAGCTCATTTCGCTCGCGGACTTTACCTTTGGCGAGCAGGCGTTTGAGGCCAACGCTTCGCTGGATGCCGAGGGCAGGCTTGTTCGCGGCGATGCCGATGCCGCCGATAATGCTGCGCGCTCAACCGTGCCCGGTCCTGCCGACCCCAAGCCCGATTCGTTTGAGCTCGTGTATCCCCAGGCGGTGGGCGTGCGCATGGGCATCTGCCCGTATCCGGTGCGCGATTCGTACAGCTACTCGTCAATTGCCGCGGCGCTGCATGCCGAGTCCGAGGACCGTGCTGCCGAGGTGCGCGTGCCCATGGACGAGGCCGGCGATGATGCCGAGTCGGATGGCTCGGAGATGGCCGATGCAGACGTGGACGCCGTTGAGCCCGCCGGCAACCCCATGGCGCTGGGCTCGGCGTTCCACGCTGCCTGTCAGTGGCTCATCGAGATGGGTGCCGATGCACTGCCCGCCGCGCGTGCCGATGCGCTGGCGCGCCTGTGGTGCCTGACGCCGGAGCAGCGCGAACGCTTCGACGTTGCCCTGGACCGCTGGCTCAAGTCGGCTGTTCGTGCCGACCTGCTCGCGTGGCCGTGCGTTCGCGCCGAGGTGCCGTTCTTTTCGCTGTGCTGCGAGGACGAGGACATCGCCCGCTACGGTGTATATGCCGAGGGCGCCATCGACGCTTTGGCGACGAACCCGGCGGATTCGTCACACGCGCTGGTCATCGACTACAAGACGGGCGGCACACCGGACGAGACGCCGGAACAGCTGCAGGAGAAGCACGCCCTGCAGGCGCGCGTCTACGCTGATGTCCTGCACAAGGCGGGCTTTGAGGCCGTGACCGTCAAGTTCGTCCGCGTGGAACAGGCCGATCCAACCATCTTCGTCGAACCCGCCGAACCTCAAGTAGTCACCTACAATCTCTAGCCCTCAGATAACTCGCGGTGGAATAGTTCCTGTATCGCGGCCCAGGTGGCCCAAGCGGGAACTATTCCACCGCAACTGCAAGAGGAGCCGTGTGGGTTTGGCTAGGTTCGGGTGCTGTCCGTGCCGTGGGGTAAAATCGTTCAGTCAGAACACGAACCCGCATCGGAGCTCATCACATGGCATTCGTCCATCTGCACAATCACACTGTTTTCTCCATGCTCGACGGCGCAACCCGTATCCAGGATATGGTCAACCGTGCCGTTGAGCTGGGCATGCCCGCCGTGGCCATTACCGACCACGGCTACATGTATGGCGTGCCCGACCTGGCGCTGGCCTGCGACGCCGTCAACCACAACACGCCCGAGTACAAGACGTGGAGCCACGACAAGGCCTTCTTGGAAAAGGACCGCCGCGACGAGTTGGTGGAGCCCGATCCCGAGGAAAACCCGCGCGAGCATGCCCAGTATGTGAAGGACATGGCCATGTGGGACGAGAAGGGCAACATCGACGAGCTCAAGCCGCCCCTGGTCATCAAACCCATCTTTGGCTGCGAGGTTTACTTTACGCCGGACGAGACGCTCGCCCGCGACCACAAGCCCGAGCTCTACCACATGATTCTTCTGGCCAAGGACCAGGAGGGCTACGTCAACCTGATGCAGACGGTTTCCGAGGCCGCCGTGCAGGGCTTTTACTATAAGCCCCGTGTGACGCTCGACAACCTGCGCCGCCATGCCAAGGGCATGATCTGCACGAGCGCCTGTATCGCGGGCATTATTCCCAAATACATCGACCGCGGTGACATGGAAGGCGCCATCAAGTGGGCCGAGACCTTCCGTGACACCTTCGACCCCGGCGACTTCTATATCGAGATTCAGGAACACGGCATCACCACCGACAACGGCCTGACCGACGAGCAGATGGACCGCACGCTCATCGACATTGCCAAACAGGTGGGCGTCAAGGTCATCGCCACCAACGACTTCCACTATCTGCGTCGCGAGGACGCGCCCGTGCAGGACGTCATCATGTGCATCGGTATGAACGCCAAGGTCGACGACCCCAACCGCATGCGCATGACCGGCTCGGAGTTTTACATGAAGACCGAGGAGGAGATGCGGGCGATGTTCCCGTATTGCCCCGAGGCCTGCGACAACACGCTCGAGATCGCCGACAAGTGCTACGTGGAGCTCGACTGGGACTCCATCATCCTGCCGCGCTTCCCGTTGCTCGACCCCGGCGAGACGCACGAGAGCCAGTTCCGCCGCGAGTGCGAGAAGGGTCTGCGCCAGCACTATGGTGACGACTGGGCCACGCGCGAGATCGGTGGCGTCAACATCAAAGAGCGCTTTGAGTACGAATACAAGGTCATCTGCGACAAGGGCTTTGCCGCCTACTTCTTGATCGTCGCCGAGTACGTGCAATGGGCCAAGGACAACGGCATCGGCGTCGGCCCCGGCCGTGGTTCGGCCGCCGGCGCTATCGTCGCCTACGCCATGAACATCACCGCGTTCGACCCGCTCGAGAACGGCCTGATGTTCGAGAGGTTCCTGTCCCCGCAGCGTACCGAGATGCCCGATATCGATATGGACTTCGACGATGAGCGGCGCCTCGAGGTCGTGGAGCACGTTCGCCAGCTCTACGGCCCCGAGAAGGTTACCCACGTCATCACCTACTCGACCATTAAGGCCAAGCAGGCCATCAACGACGCCGCGCGCGTCCTGGACTACCCGGTCTACATGGGCCAGCGCCTGTCCAAGATGGTCTCGAGCGACCCCAAGGTCAAGCTCAAGCAGGTGCTCGACAAACAACCCGGCAAAGAGGATCTGTTTAACCCCGATTTTGCCGAGGCCTATAAAAAGGACGACGACGCTCGCCGCATCATCGACACGGCGCTCTCGATCGAGGGCCTCACCCGTGGCGAGGGCGTGCACGCGTGCGCCGTTCTGATCTGCCGCGACCCCGTCAACGAGCACGTGCCCACCAAGCTCGACACCAAGGGCGGCGTCGAGATTACCCAGTACGAGGGCCATACCGTTGCCGACATGGGCCTGCTCAAGATGGACTTCCTGGGCCTGCGTACGCTGACGGTTATCTCCAAGGCCAAGGCAAACATCAAAAAGAACTTTGGCATCGACATCAAAGAGGAAGAGATTCCCTTTGACGATCCCGAGATCTTTAAGCTCATGGGTTCCGGCCACACCGCCGGCGTCTTCCAGGTCGAGTCTGCCGGCATGACGGCCACGATCAAGAACATGAAGCCCACCGAGTACAAGCACGTCGTAGCATTGATCGCCCTGTACCGCCCGGGCCCGCTGGGCGCCGGCATGGTTTCGTCCTACATCAACCGTATGAACGGCAAGGAGCCGGCCGTCTCCTACGACGACCGCCTGGACGACATCCTGGGCGAAACCTACGGCACCATGGTCTACCAGGAGCAGGTTATGCTCATCTCCGTCGAGATGTGCGGCTTCTCCAAGGGCGAATCGGACTCGCGTATCCGTAAGCCCGTGGCTAAGAAAAAGATTAAGCTGCTCACGTCGACGGTGCTCCACTGGGAGGATGGCTCGGACGAGACCACCTACGACCACTGGATGAATGGCGCTATCAAGAACAACTACACGCGCGAGGTCGCCCAGAAGATTTGGGACGATGTTCTCGAGTTCGCGTCCTACGCCTTTAACAAGTCGCACTCCGCTGGCTACGCCATCTTGGTTATGCAGACGGCGTGGCTCAAGGCGCATTATCCGCACGAGTACATGGCGGCCGTTCTGACGTCCTATACGGGTAAGACCGACAAGATCGTGCACTACGTCTCGGCATGCCGTCACGACGGCATCCCCGTGCTGTCGCCAGATGTCAACGAGTCCGGCACCGAGTTCACGGCTACCAAGGAAGGCGTGCGCTTTGGTCTGGCCGGCATCCGCGGCGTGGGTACCGGCGTGGCGCAGGCGATTATCGCCGAGCGCGAGGCGGGCGGCCCGTTTAAGACGCTGCACGACTTTGTCGAGCGCGTGGACTCGAGCCAGGCCAACCGCCGCGTGATCGAATCGCTGATCAAGGCAGGTGCCTTCGACTCCACGGGCTATCCGCGCCGCCAGATGATGCACTTTGTGGACAAGAACAACCCCGAGAACATCATCGACGCCGCGATAAAGCGCCAGAAGGACCGCGCGAGTGGCCAGACCTCGTTCTTCGACATGTTTGGTGATGTTGAGGGCTCGGGCTTTGAGGTCAGCGTGCCCGATCCGGACGGCCAGGAATGGGACCGCCACCTCAAGCTGAGCCAGGAGAAGGAGGTTCTGGGCATCTATGTCTCGGACCACCCGCTGCGCCCGTTTGAGTATGCGCTCAGCAAAGCGCGCGACTTCTCGTTCTCGCAGATCGATACCGGCTACGAAGTGCAAAACCCCACGGGCGGCACCATCAACCAGGAGATCCCCGAGGGCAAGGCACTGTGGTGGGCCGGCATGGTCTCGAGCGTGTCCAAGCGCGTGACCAAAAACGGCGACCCCATGGGCATCGTTCAGCTCGAGGACATGGAAGGCGAGGCCACCGTCGTGGTGTTCCCCAAGACCTACAAGGAGGCCGAGGGGTACCTGTACGGCGAGGTCGATCCCGAGACCGGCGCACAGCTGTCCGATGCGTTTGTTCGTATTAAGGGCAAACTCGAGCGCTCGGACCGCGGCGACCAGATCATCGCGCAGGAGATCGTGCCGCTGGAGCTCAACGAGGAGAACAACAAGCCGAAGGTGTTTGAGGTCATGGTGCCCAACAGCCGCTTTAGCCAGGGCAATATGGCGCGTCTTGCCACGGTGCTCACCGCTAACCCGGGCGGCGACCGCGTGGAGATCTTTATCGAGCAGGTGGACGGGCGTGTGCTGCGCGCCGAGGTACCTGCTAAGGTCAACGCTCGCTCGATTCCGCTGCTGGCCGAGGCCAAGGCCATCGTCGGCAACCAAGGCAGAGTGACGGTTATCTAAAATGATTTTGCCGGGGTAGCTAATTTGGGACGGGGCTATTTTAGCTACCCTTTGGCTGACGGCGAATGAGTCGGGGTCGGAATGCATCTCAACTGACATATGGGGGTAGCTAAAATAGCCCCGTCCCAAATTAGCTACCCTGTGTGGATTGGAGGAAGTGATGGCACAGGGGACGTTTGTGCAGGCGCTCCGGAAAGAGGCGGCGCTGAGCGGCACCTTTATGAAGGGGCGTTCTCTCATGCTCAACGGCGCCGTGCTGTCGATCGAGGACAGCGGCTCGCGCTTCTCCAAAAACGTGACGGTTGAGGGTGCAGTGCGCGGCTCGCGCGGTGACCTGTACAAGACGCATGTGGAACTCGACATGGACGAGCACGAGGTGATCGACTACGACTGCGATTGCCCCGCTGCCTATCGCTACCCCGGCATGTGCAAGCACGCCATCGCCACGGCGCTTGCGTATCTGGACGCCAGCGGCACCGAGCCCGTCGAGGGCCTGCGCACGCCGGTCCGCACGTTTACGGCGGCGCCCAAGCAAGCCGCGCGTCCCGCGTCCGCCGCACCAGCGGTCAACCCTAACTTTCCCTTCCCGGCACCAGTTCCCACGAGCCCGAGCCTCATGAAGGCGCTCTCCGATCTTTCGGACGCGCGCATGGATGAGTTGGCGGGCATGCGCCGCAAGCTCGCCGGTGCCGTTGATCCCGACGCCCCCAAAGCGGCGTTGGAGCCCTCGTTGGTGCCGTACTACAATCCGCTGTTTGCCGACCGCTTTAGCTGGGCGCTCGAGCTTCGTATCCGCTGCGGCTCGGTGTCCTACGTGGTCAAGGACATCGACGGCATGGCCGCCGCCTACGCGCGCGGCGGCACGTTCTCGTACGGCAAAAAGCTCACATTCCTCCATGCGCCCGAGGCCTTTGACGAGGTTTCGGTGCGTCTGCTCGACCTTGTTGTGGCAACGGTTGTGTATCTGAGTGACATCACAAGTTCGCGTTCGGCGTCGTACGATTTTGCACGCAGCGGCTTTGTCGCCGAGCGCCAGCTGCCGCTGTCCGAGCATGACATCGTATACATGCTGGACTTGCTGCGTGGCAGGACCATTTCCTTTGAGCCCGCCTGGTCGCGGGGAACGACGACACATCGTTCCTACGAGGTAGCGGTTGAGTTGTCGCCGGTGGGGGAGGACGAGGCCTCGGCAAAACAACCGCCGCTGCTTGCCGCCAAGATTGCGCCGGCGGCCGGTGGCAGCTACGACCTGCGCCTGCCCGCCGATATGTACTGCTTTGCCTCGGGCGACGTTGCCTATCTGGTCGACGCGCACCGCGCGCGTCGCGCCGATGCGGCGTTTGCCCAGCATGCGGCGCCGTTTCTGTCGCGTCTGCTGCCCTGTCGCACGCCGGTCCATATCGCCGCCGAGCAGGTGGGCGAATTCTGCCGCATGGCACTGCCCGTGCTGCGCGAATACACTGACCTCACCGCTCCTGCCGTGCTCGACACCGTGGCGCCCGAGCCGAGCTTTGCCATGGCAATCGGTGTCGATGACGGGCTTGTGACCTGCAAGATTACGGTTTCCTACGGTGATTGGTCGGGCGATCTCTTTAGCCTGGGCGCTCCGGGCAGTCCCTTCGAAGAGCAGCGCCCGGGCGTGCCGCCGCGCGACGAGATAGCAGAGTTTCGCGTTATGGATACGGCGGCCCTGTATTTCGACTTTTACGAGGGCGGCCTGGCGTTTGAGGAGCGCGACGACGAGAGCCTGTTTCACTTGCTGACCGAGGGCCTGTCTGCCCTGTCCGAGCTGGGCGAGGTCATGCTCAGCGACCGCCTGCGCCAGGTCTCGGTGCGCCCTGCGCCCAAGCTTTCGGTGCGCGCGACCGTCAAGAGCAACCTGCTCGATGTCGAACTGGGCGCGAGCGGTCTTTCGGCGGCAGATCTTGCCATCTATCTGGACTCGTACAAGCGACACCAGACGTTTGCGCGCCTCACGTCCGGCGACATCGTGCGCCTGGACGAGGGTGCCCGCGCCGCGTTTGGTCTTGCCGAGGACCTGGGCGTCGATGCCGTCGATCTGCTCGACGGCGTGTCGCTTCCCGCGTCGAGTACCCTGTTTGTCGACAGCATGCTCGCGCGCACGCCGGCGCTTGAGGCCGATCGCGACGCTGCATTCCGTCGCACCGTCGAGCGCTTGGATACGCTCGGCAAGATGGATTTTACGGTGCCAGTCTCGCTCAAGGCCACACTGCGCGGCTATCAGGTTGACGGCTACCAGTGGCTCGGCTCGCTCGAGCACCTGGGCCTCGGCGGCATCTTGGCCGACGACATGGGCTTGGGCAAAACACTGCAGATGATCGCGCATATCCTGACGCGCGTGGAGGCGGGGGACGCCAAGCCCACGCTCGTGGTGTGCCCTGCGTCGCTTGTGTACAACTGGACTGCCGAGTTGGAGCGCTTTGCCCCGTCGCTCGATGTGTGCGCCATCGTGGGTGCCAAGGCGCAGCGCCGCGTGCAGATAGCCGGCGCCGACGAGCATAACGTGGTCGTGACATCGTATGACCTCATGCGCCGCGATATCGACGAGTATGCCGAGCAGGACTTTGCCCGCGTTGTGCTCGACGAGGCCCAGTACATTAAAAACCCGCTCACGCAGGTAGCGCGCGCCGCCAAGCGCCTGCCTGCCGGCGTGCGCTTTGCCTTGACGGGCACGCCCATCGAAAACCGCTTGTCCGAGCTCTGGAGCATCTTCGACTTTTTGATGCCGGGCCTTTTGGGGACGCGCGAGTCGTTTGCCAAGCGCTTTGAGAGCCCCGTCGAGCACGCCGAGGGCGATAGCGCCGCTCGCCTGCAGGCGCTCGTGTCGCCGTTTGTGCTGCGCCGTGTTAAGGAAGACGTGGTTGCCGACCTGCCCGAGAAGATCGAGGACACCGTCATGGCGCAGCTCACCGGCGAGCAGCGCAAGCTCTACCTGGCAAACCAGGACCGCATCGCCCAGCAGGTGCAGCATCGCGAGGCATCCGAGTTTAAGAAAGACAAGCTCAAGGTGCTCGCCGAGCTCACCAAACTGCGCCAGATCTGCTGCGACCCGCGTCTACACTACGAGGATTACAAGGCGGGGAGCGCCAAGCTCGACGCTTGCATGGAGCTCGTGCACGGTGCGCTCGACGGCGGGCACCACATTCTGCTATTCAGCCAGTTCACGGGCATGCTCGATATCATTGGCAAGCGCCTGGCCAAGGAGGACATCGGCTTTCTTAAGCTCACGGGCGCTTCGTCCAAGGAGAGCCGTGCCAAGATGGTTGCGCAGTTCCAAGCTGGCGAGGTGCCGGTCTTTTTGATTTCGCTCAAGGCGGGCGGCGTCGGCCTGAACCTGACGGCGGCCGACGTGGTCATTCACTATGACCCGTGGTGGAACGTGGCGGCGCAGGACCAGGCGACCGACCGCGCGCACCGTATTGGCCAGCAACATACCGTGACCGTGTACAAGCTCATCGCCAAGGACACGATCGAGGAACGCATTATGCAGATGCAGGAGTCCAAGCGCGACCTGGTCAACAGCGTGCTCGGTGGCGACGGCATCTCCTCGGCACTGTTTACCCGCGAGGACGTTCTGGCGCTGCTCGGCGGCGACGGGCGCTAGCCCCGCTCGTTATGTGTTCATTTGCCATGCCGTGGATGGTTCGCTTGCCTTTGGGCATAAGAACCTCGAGAACATCGGCACATCAGCAAAGGAGAACATCATGGCGAAATTCTTTAAGGACCCCGACGGCAAGCTCATTGCCGCCCTTGGCAACGACGTTGCGACCCCTGCCGGCTGCACGGAGCTGACCGCGAACACCGAGGACGCGGCGCACGAGAAGCACGTGCCGGTCGTTGAGAGCGAGCGCGACGGTCACGTGATCCGCGCACGCGTGGGCTCGGTCGAGCATCCTATGGTGCCCGAGCACTACATCGAGTGGATTGCCCTTGAGGCCGAGGGCCGTCTGGAGGTCCATTACCTCCAGCCCGGCATGAAGCCCGCGACGTTTTTTGCCGGCGGTTCCAAGACCGGTACCGTCTATGCCTATTGCAACCTGCACGGGCTGTGGTCCGCGACGTTCTAGGAGCGCGCCCCCGCTCGGGGTATCATAGCTAGCATATGCACATGCAAGCGCCGACTGCGTCATGCGGCCGGCGCTTTTACTACGACAACGATGGTTTACGACGGAAAGGGCTGAGCCATGAAGCTCGCACTTGCACAGATCGATATGCGCCTGGGTGATATTGAGGGTATCTGCGGTCGCATCGAGGACCAGGCGCGCCTGGCCCATGAGCGCGGTGCGCGCGTACTGTGCGTCCCGGCTCCGCTCTTTATGGGAGCCCTGCCCGGCGGCCTGGTGGGCGCTGCCGACTTTGAGCACGACATACTTGCCGGCTTGACCGGCGTCGCCGAGCGTATCCAAGAGCTCGATATGATCTGCATCGTGCCCGCGGCAGTTTCGTTTGAGGGCCAGCCCCTGCTCGACTACATGATGCTCAAGGACGGCCATGTGGTGCCGGCCCGTTCGAGCATTGCCCTGCAGCGCGGTGGGAACGGCGATGCCCGTTGGGCGCCGCCGGTGTTTGACGTGGACGGCGTGCGTATCGCCGTGATCTTCGACTTGGACCGCGAGCTCGAGATGCTGCCGACCGGTGTCGACCTCATCGCCTATTTCCAGTTCAACGCGTTTGATATGACCGACCGCGAGACCGCTGCGATCGCCGCCGTGCGCAGCGGAGCCTACCGCAAGATCGCATCTAAGCGCAGCGTATGGTTTGCCTGCATGGCGCCGGTCGGTGCCTATGACGAGTCGGTGTATACCGGCGGGTCGTTTGTGCTCGACGATTGCGGGCGCGTGGTGGCCCAAGCGCCGTGCTTTGAGGAGAGCCTGCTGGTTCAGGAGATTCAGCGCGGCGTAATGCTCGATGCCTTGGAGGACCACGAGCTGCCCGAGTTTCGTTCCGAGGAGTGGTTGTGGCAGGCGCTGGTGCTCGCTGTGCGCGATAACGCCCGAGCCCATGGTACGTCGCGCGCCGTGGTGGCGCTTGAGGGCGACTTGCCGTCGTCCCTGCTGGCGGCGCTTGCCGTCGACGCTCTGGGTCCGCGCAATGTGGTCGGCCTGGTGCTGGGACGCAACCGCATCTTTACGCCGGCGCAGGAGGAGGCCGAGGCTGCTCGCTGTGCCGCCGTTCGCGCCATTGCCGAGCGCCTGCATATTCGCACGGTTGAGCGCGATGCGCCGGATGCCGCGCGTGTGCTCGACCGCGATGTGTCGGCGGGCGACGCCGAGCGCCTGCGCTCGCGTACGCTGGGCCTCATGTTGGAGGACACGGCGCTCGAGCTGGGCGCGATGGCTCTGAGCCCGCTTTCCAAGACCGAGTACGCGTTGGCGGCACCCGCGCTTTGCGGTGGCTACCAGGGCGATTACGCGCCCTTTGGCGACGTATACCTGTCGACGCTCGAGTTTGTGGCGCGTGTGCGCAACCGCACGTCTGCCGTGGTGCCCCAAGAGCTCGTGACGCTCAACGCGGTGGAGGATTGCATGGAGCGCGTGCTGGCGCAAGCGCTCTCGACGCTTGACGGTCCGGTCGACATGCTCGACCGCGCGGCGCAGCTGCTCGGTGGGCTCGAACCGGGTGAGGTCGATGGCGCGCTCGAGGCGCACGTGGACCGCAACCGACCCTTCGACGACATTCCGATGGCCACCGGCAAGCCCGAGGCCTGCTCGCTGCTGCTGATGCTCGTGCGCCAGGGAGAGGCGGCTCGCCGCCAGCTGCCGACGGCGCCGATCGTCTCGGCCCGTTCGTTTGTCGAGCGCGCCTGGCCGTATATGCTTGCGTGGTCCGACTTGGGGCTGAGCGGTAAAGAGCGCATGACGGTCGATTCGTTGGCGCGCGCCGAGGTACGTCGTTTTGCCGACGAGGATACAAGCGAGCGCATGCGTGGCGAGATGATGGGCATACTGGGTGACCTGTTGGGTATTTCACCCGAGCAGATGGAGGAGCTGCGCTCCGAGGACGGCCAGCGCCGCCTGCACGAGGGCATGAAGAAGTTTGAGGGCGAAGTCCAGGACGCCATCGATAAGATGATGGGCGGTCAGGGCGGACCGCAGGGTGGGCCCCAGGGCACGCCGATGCCGCAACCGCCGGTTGATCCCCGACAGTTCCCATTCTTCAGCCAAAACTAACTATGGGATGGGATTCGCTCCCAACCCCGATAACTCAACTAAGCATCTTGGCCCCGTTGTGTTATTCTAGAACAGACGTTCGTGAATGATGCGTGGGGCCTTGCCTTGCGCCGTGCTTGTGGCGAGGGGAGGTTGGCTTGGTCATTTTGGGTATCGACCCCGGTTTGGCCCATACGGGGTGGGGGATTATCGAGGAGCGACGCGGCGAGGTTCGCTGCCGTGCCTACGGTTGTATTGAGACCAGCGCGGGCAGTCCGCTCGCGGTGCGCCTGTCACATATCGCCCGCGACCTCAAGGGTGTCGTGGAGCGCTACCGCCCCGATACCGCTGCTATCGAGAGCATTTACTTTGGCGCCAACGTTCGCTCGGCCATCCCTACGGCGCATGCCCGCGGTGCTGCACTCGTGGCTCTTTCGGAGTGCGCGCTCGAGATTGGCGAGTACACGCCTATGCAGATTAAGCAGGCTGTTGTGGGCACCGGCGCTGCAGATAAGCGGCAGGTCGCGTATATGGTTCGTACGCTCACACAGCTCGATCACGACCCGCATCCCGACCATGCCGCCGATGCCCTGGCTTGCGCCATCTGCCACGTTAACCTCAGTCGCACCCGCGCGCTTACCGGCGGCGAGTTCTATCAACAGAGAGGAACCGGATACTGATGATTTCCCAGCTCCATGGAACGCTTGTCGAGGCCACGATGAGCTCGGCCGTCGTCGATGTGTCGGGCGTGGGCTTTGAGCTCGGCATCTCGGGCAGCACCGCCGCTACGCTGCCGACGCCCGGCGGCGAGGTTCGCCTGTATACCCGTATGCAGGTGCGCGAGGACGCCATGACGCTCTTTGGTTTTGCCTCCAAGGACGAGCGCACGATGTTCGATCGGCTCGTGTCCGTCTCGGGCGTCGGTCCGCGCCTGGCGCTCGCTGTGCTCTCCACCTATACCGTGGGCCAGCTGTATTCGCTGGTAATGGCCGAGGACGACAAGGGTATGGCCAAGGTTCCCGGTGTGGGCAAAAAGACCGCGCAGCGCCTCATCTTGGAACTCAAGAGCACCTTTGCCAAGGACAAGGGCTTTGTGCCGGTCGACGTGATTCCCGGCCAGGTTGCGATGCCCGTGCCCGCTGCCGCTCCCTCGGCCATCGACGATGCCCGCGCGGCGCTCCTTTCCATGGGCTTTAGCCCGCAGGAGACCGATGTTGCCCTGAGCGGGTATGATGGGCAGAATATGCGTGTCGAGGATCTGCTCGGCGCGGCGCTTAAGCGACTCGGAATGGATGCGTGATGTGGGAAGCCGATGATTCTCAGGACCTGTGGGCGACGCCCGGCACCTCGCCGGCGGCATCCATGGCGCATGGCGAGCGTATGGTGGGTTCGGAGCTGACGCCCGAGGATCTCGATGTCGACCGTACCCTGCGCCCCCAGCGCCTGGATGACTACTGCGGCCAGGAACACATCAAACAGAGCCTTCGCGTGCTCATCGAGGCGGCGCAGAGCCGCGGCGAGACGCTCGACCACGTGATCTTCTCGGGCCCTCCTGGTCTGGGCAAGACCACGCTGGCCACGGTTATCGCTAACGAGCTGGGCGCTCAGATCAAGACGACGAGCGGCCCCGCTATTGCGCGCACCGGCGACCTGGCTGCCATCCTGACTAACTTGCAGCCGGGTGACGTGCTGTTTATCGACGAGATCCACCGCCTCAACCGTTCGGTCGAGGAGGTCCTGTACCCCGCGATGGAGGACTTTGCCCTCGATATCGTGATTGGCAAGGGTCCGGCGGCGCGCTCGATTCGCCTGGATATTCCCAAGTTTACGCTGGTAGCGGCAACGACCCGCTCAGGCATGTTGACCGGCCCGTTGCGCGACCGCTTTGGCATTTCGTATCGCCTGGATTACTACACGGTCGAGGAGCTCGCGCAGATTGTGACGCGCTCGGCGACTATCCTGGGCGTGACGATCGACCATCCCAGTGCACTCGAGATCGGCTCGCGTTCGCGCGGCACGCCACGTCTTGCCAACCGCCTGCTCAAGCGCGTGCGCGACTATGCGCAGGTGCGCGGCAACGGTCCCATTGAGCTCGATATCTGCCGTCAGGCACTCGAGTTCTTCGAGATCGACGAGCTCGGCCTGGACTGGATGGATATTCGTATCTTGGAGACGCTTGCCAAGACGTTCTCCGGCCGTGCTGTAGGCCTGACGACCCTTGCCAGTGCGGTGGGCGAGGACCCGGGCACGCTCGAGGATGTCTATGAGCCCTATTTGCTGCAGTGCGGGTTGATGATTCGTACGCCGCAGGGCCGTCAGGCAACCCTTCGCACCTTTGAGCACCTGGGGATTGAACCTACCGTTTAGGGCGCTTTGTTTTGGCGGGCTGTTGGGCTATCGCTGGGCATCGGGTAAACATATCGCCGTTCATCGGTTATGGGCGTTTTACTATTGCGCGCCCGTGCTATGCTGAATTGGTCTTTTTCTCATTCGGTAACGAAAGGACCGCCCATGCCCACTGACATCGAAATCGCACGTTCTGTCACGCCACTGCCTATTACCGAGGTGGCCAAGAACGCCGGCGTCGACGTTAAGCACCTTATTCCGTACGGCTTCGACAAGGCTAAGGTCGACTATTCACTGCTCAACGAGCCGACTGATCACCAGGCCAAGCTCGTCCTCGTGACCGCTATCAACCCAACGCCCGCGGGCGAGGGCAAGACCACCACGACCATCGGTCTGGCCGACGGCCTGCGTCGTCGCGGCGTCAAGAGTGCCGTTGCCCTGCGCGAGCCTTCGCTCGGCCCCGTCTTTGGCGTTAAGGGCGGTGCTGCCGGCGGCGGCTGGGCTCAGGTCATCCCCATGGAGGATATCAACCTGCACTTTACCGGCGACTTCCACGCTATCGGTGCCGCCAATAACCTGCTGGCCGCCATGCTTGATAACCACATCCAGCAGGGCAATCAGCTCGGTATTGACGTTAAGCGCATCACTTGGAAGCGCGTCGTCGATATGAACGACCGTCAGCTGCGCCACGTCATCGACGGCATTGGCGGTAAGGCCCAGGGCGTGCCGCGCGAGGACGGCTTCGATATCACCGTTGCCTCCGAGGTCATGGCGATCCTGTGCCTGTCCACGAGCATCAGCGATCTTAAGGAGCGCTTGGGCGAGATCGTTGTCGGCTATAGCTATGCCGGCGAGCCCGTCCGCGCCCGCGACCTTAAGGCCCAGGGAGCTATGGCCGCACTGCTCAAGGATGCGCTCAAGCCCAACCTGGTGCAGACGCTCGAGGGTACGCCCGCGTTTGTCCACGGCGGTCCCTTCGCCAATATCGCCCACGGCTGCAACTCCATCATGGCCACGCGTATGGCTATGCGTTTTGGCGATGTCGCCATTACCGAGGCGGGCTTTGGTGCCGACCTGGGTGCCGAGAAGTTCCTCGACATCAAGTGCCGCATGACGGGCGTTCGTCCCAGCGCTGTTGTGGTCGTCGCCACTGCCCGCGCGCTTAAGTACAACGGCGGTGTTGCCAAGGGCGACCTCAACGAAGAGAACCTCGAGGCCCTCAAGGCCGGCATGCCCAACCTGCTGCGCCACGTCGACAACATTCAGAATGTCTACGGTCTGCCCTGCGTGGTCGCCATCAACCGCTTCCCGACGGACACCGAGGCCGAGCTTGCGCTCATCGAGTCCGAGTGCCAGAAACTCGGCGTCAACGTTAAGCTTTCCGAGGTCTGGGCCAAGGGCGGCGAGGGCGCGCTCGAGCTTGCCGATGAGGTCATGCGTCTGATTGAGCAGCCGAGCGAGCTCAAGTTTGCCTACGAGGACGGCGCCGATGTTGCCGATGCCCTCGAGGCCGTTGCCACCAAGGTCTACCGCGCCGACGGCGTTGACTTTACGCCGGCCGCCAAGCGCCAGCTCGCCGAGCTGCGCGAGAATGGCTTTGGCAACCTGCCGGTGTGCGTCGCCAAGACGCAGTACAGCTTTAGCGACAACGCCAAGGCCCTGGGCGCTCCCGAGAACTTCCGCATCACCGTGCGTGAGCTCAAGGTTTCTGCCGGCGCCCACTTTGTGGTCGCACTGACTGGAAGCGTTCTGACCATGCCGGGCCTGCCCAAGGTGCCCGCGGCCGAGAATATCGACGTCGACAACGACGGCAACATCACCGGCCTGTTCTAAGCTCGCTGCTCATAGCCGCTTGCCCGCCCCGTCGCGCCTACCAAGGCCCGGCGGGGCTTTTTGATCCTTAGGCCCGCGCATGTCTTGTAGATACCGACGGACTCTGCCCATCATAGGCTTTTGCGCGGGTAGAATGCATGGATAACTTGAGGCTCAAGCGCGACGGAAAGGAATCGTTGCATGGATCAGGACAAGACAACCGTGATGGGCGGCTACGGTTCCGCGCAGGCTGGCGATAGCGCCGATGCGACCCGCGTTGTTCCCAACCCCGGTTATGCCGACCCCACCGCGACGCAGCCTTCTGCCGAGCCCACCCGGGTTATGGGCTATGGCGACACGGCGCAGGATTCTTACGCTGCATCTTCGCAAGGCCCCTATGGCAACGCGGCGGCAGACCCGTTTGATTACGCGCCGCAGGATTCTTATGCTGCCTCGACGCCGAATCCCTATGATGACCTGCCGCAAAATCCCATTCCGCAGCCTCAGCAGACAACGTATATGCCTCGCACGGCGCAGCCTCGCTACGAGTCGCGCGACCCGTATCGCGAGTACCCCAAGTCGATTCCGCAATATGGCGAGGACGAGGAGAGGAAGCCGTCGCGTTCGTCGAGCGTGATCAAGAAGATCCTCATCGTACTGGCGATCTTCTTTGCGCTGTCGATTGTGTTTGCCATCGTGTCGGGCATGCTCAACAAGCGGGGGAGTTCAACGGCCGATGCCACTGCCGAGCAAACCGAGTCCGCCTCGTCTAGCACCGTCGATCTGAGCGATATCCCGGGGCAGTACTGGTCCAACGCCAAGAAGATCCTCAAGTCGCGCGGCGCCGATCTTTCGAATGCCGTGGTCCTGACTGATGATGGCTCAGCGCCCGTCGTCGATGCCAACTGGGTCGTTACTTCTGCCTACTATAACGACAACGGCAACCTCGAAATTCAACTCACGCACAAGAACAGTTCGGGCAACTCGTCCGACGGCCAAAGCGGTACCGACAGCTCGAGCTCCAATACGCTGGAGGACTTGAGCAACAAGGCGCAGGAGTTGGGAGACAAGGCGCAAGAGCTGGGCGACACCGCTCAGAACCTGGGCGATACTGCGCAGAACTTGGGCGGCATGGCGACGGATGCCTGGAACGCCCTGCAAAACGGCATCTCGGGCGCGCAGGGAAACTAGCGGACGAGCGGAGCGGGGCTACAGCTGCTCGGCCGGACGCTCGGGCGAGCTGAAGCCCGAATCAAACGTGACGACGCATGAGACATCGGGCCGGAGCTCGTGCACGATGCGCGTGACGAGCTCCAGCAGCTCCTCGTCGGATATGTCAAAGCCGTCGGGACGCACCAGGTCAAACGAAACGAACCCGTCGTGCTCGTGCAGATCGTGGATGGAGAGCGCGGGATCGATCTGCATGACGCCGCGCTTGACCCAGCCGCGCAAGTCATCGCCGGTTGTCGCGATGGGGTCGCAGTGCAGCGTGATACCAATGCCCATCTGGCGCTTGATGTCGTGCTCGATGGTGTCCAGAATCTCGTGGTGCTCAAACGCGTCGCCCTCGCCGGGCATCTCCACGTGGGCGCTGGCAAACTGACGACCGGGGCCGTAGTCGTGCACCATGAGGTCGTGTGTGCCCAAGACCTGCGGATAGGACATGATCTTGTCGCGGATTGCCTGGACGAGCTTGGGGTCGGGCGCTTGCCCCAGCAACGGGCTGATGGCGTCGCGCACTAGGCCCATGCCGCTGATGCAGATGAAGATGCCCACACCCAGGCCTGCCCAGCCATCGAGGTCAAAGCCGGTCGTCTGCGAAATAAGCGCCGCCACCAAGACCGAGCCCGAGGTGATGACGTCGTTTTTGGAGTCCTGTGCTGTGGCGATGAGCGTCTCCGAGTCGATGCGGTCGCCCAGCGTGCGGTTGAACGCGGCCATCCAGAGCTTTACGAGCATGGACGTAGCCAGTGCCGCAAGGGAAATGAACGTGTAAGCGGTGGGGGAAGGCTTGATGATCTTGGTGACCGACTCGAGGATCAGGTTGATGCCGACGGCGCAGACCAGGACGGCGACGAACAGGCCGGCTAGGTACTCATAGCGGCCGTGACCATAGGGGTGGCCTTCGTCTGCCGGGCGGCTGGCAAGGCGGAACCCGAGCAGGCTCACGATGTTGCTCGAGGCATCGGAGAGGTTGTTGAAAGCGTCGGCGATGAGGGAGACGGAGCCGGCGAGCAGGCCCGCGATGCCCTTGGCCAGGCACAGGGTGATGTTGAGGCCAATGCAGATGAGGCTTGCGGCAAAGCCCGCGTTAGTGCGGCAAGATGCATCGACCGGCTCGCCCTCGCTGCCGGGAACAAGCGTATGTACCAGCCGATTTACAAATAGCATAGCGGTCGTCCTCACAATCATGTTTAAGGGGATAGTGTAGCTCGCGCGGGGGCGCCGTGCACCGATGCTCAGAAAATGCAGTAATAGTCTGCCGGCGCTAACGAGCGAGCCTTCTCGTCTGCCTGGGTGGTCCATTTTGGGCCACATGGGTATGGGCATGTGCCTGTTTGCTCGACATACTTAATGTCGACAGCCCCTGTGCAAAGGAGGACGTTTCCATGGACGAGATGTTTGCCATTAAATGTCAAAACTGCGGCGGCCCTATGTACTCGCACCAAGCTAAGCACAGCTTTGAGTGCGCGTATTGCGGTGCGGTCATTCCGTGGCAGGCGGACGCCGGAGAGCCCAAGAGCGCTTTGGGCATTCGCCATACGCCGTTGACGGTGGTGGATGGACTGCTCAAGCTCACGCATGTGTCGCAACTCGAGCGCCCGGAGGACCCGGACTGGTATTTCTTCAATTCGCACTGGCGCAATCAGTCGGTCCTGGAACATCTGCTGTGGGAGGATCGCGGCACGGCGCAGGAGTTCCAAGAGGCCACGCATGTGAGCATTCCTTGCCCCTTCTGCGGAGCGTCCTTTGAGGGCGAGTCAACGCAGCGTGTGTTTGAGTGCCCGTCCTGCGGCAACAAGATCGGCATTGCCGACCTGCTCAAGCCCGGCACCTTCAGCAAGCGCCTGACCATGGGCGTTGGTGCGGAGTATGTACCCGAGCAGGGTATTCCCTGCGAAATCTCGCCGCAGCAGGCACGTGCCAACGCACTGCAGCTGGTGCGCCAGTATGCGGAAGCCTTTGCCGGGCACGACGTGGAAGATGCGATCCAAAACGACATGATGCTCTTCTACTTTCCCATGGCGCTCGCGGATTTGCGCATGATGGCGTCCTTCCCGGGCAAGGGCCTGAGCAAGGAGACCTTGGTGTACTACGAGGTGCTCGATTGGGCGTATCCGAGGGCAAACTATCTGGATGTTCGACTTATGGGCATTTTGGAGCCGTGGGACTATGCCAAGGTTGGGCCGTTTGACCCTGCCATGCAGGAAGGCGACTTCCGCGTCGTCTCCGTCGATGCGTCTACCAAGGACCAGGTGGTCATTGATAAGCTGGCGCTCGACGTTGCGGGCAACGATGCCGAGGTTGTTCTGGGACTCAATAAAAAGAGTATCCGCACGTGGGCGCGCAAGGCGCGCAAGCACAAGGACGGTCTGGTGATGGTGCCGGTTTACTTTGTCGACCGTCCGGCAACGGACAGCCGCGACGGCGAGCAGGTGCGCATTGCCGTAAACGGCCAGACGGGTCGTGCGGCAGCGGTAGTGTTTAGTGACAAGCGCGAGACGCATATCGTGGCGCCGCTCAACCCGAGCCTGCATCTGTCTGGTGAGAGCACCGTGCACGCCACGCCCGTCGAGGTCAAATACGTTAAATCGCCGTTCCTATACCAGATCGTGCGCCGTGGAGGCGGCGAGCAACCGCGCCAGGTTGCAGCGGTGGCCGAGGGCTCCTGCCGAGAGGAGAAGCCCAAACGCCGCGGTCTGCTGGGTGCGCTATTTGGGAAGTAGGGGAGTAGCACCGGTTGTTGCCGTAAGGTGATGGCCGGGGGTGCGGGGCAGCTCTCAGGAGTGCGGGCTGCCGTCTGATTGTTTGAGGGTGCCAGATGTAAATAAACAGTGGAGCGGCTGCAAAAGAGCCTCCTCACTGGGTAAAATCAGGTTGTGCCGCGGAACCCGCTCCTCAGCTAGTCACACTTCGGAAGCGCGGGCAACGCAGGTATTATCGTCTAAAGGGCCGGCTGCAACCGGCCCTTTTCTGTGGCAGCCAATGGACCCACATCAGACGAAGGCCGCGTCTTTGCCTGTCAGGTCACGCTCGCCAGCCACGGCTAGAATGTCGTTGCCGGCGTCCATGACCGGTATTGTTTCGTAGCGTGCGTCGCAACCGCGAGTGCGCCTGCGACGGCTGCGGTGGCTTCGGTCGCAACGTGCTGCTACCCTTGCGTTTCGCCATTAGTCGCTTCGTTGATGGCGCGGTACTCGGCGCTTAGTTCGCGCGCCAGCTCTTCCTTGCTTGGAAGATACGGCAGGTATTTGGCGGCAAACACTTGGTCGTTGTCTTCGGGCAGCGTGTACTCGACAATCGAATCGCTTTTGTCCGCGCAGAGCACGATGCCTATGGGCGGATTGTCGCCTTCGTTCATGAGCTCGCGCGTGTAGTAGTTCACATACATTTGCATCTGGCCCAGGTCCTGATGCGTAAGGTCGTCCGTCTTAAGGTCGATGAGCACGAAGCAGCGCATCAGATAGTTGTAAAATACAAGGTCAATATAGAAATGGCGCCCATCAAAGGTGATGCGCTTTTGGCGCGCCTCGAAAGCGAAACCACGGCCAAGCTCCAGCAGGAACTTCTGAAGATGCGTGATGAGCGCCTGCTCTAGATCGCTCTCGCGAAACGCAGTATCGTCCGAGAAACCTAAAAACTCCAGTACATATGGGTCGCGGATGATATCCTCGGGGCGACGAGCCGGGGCGCTCTTTTGGATTTCCTGGGTGACGGCCTCCTTGTCCTTGCTGGCAAGTAGGCGCTCGCGGAACATGGTGTTGATCTGGCGTTCGAGCTGACGCGTGCTCCAACGAGAATCGGCGCATTCGTTCATGTACCATGTTCGAGCATCAGGGTCGGTTATACGCGATAACCTGCGGTAATGTGTCCAATTCAATTCGGAACGCAGCGCGTTCCGGATTGGGAACGCAAGATAAAACTGACGCATGTATCTTAAGCTTCTGGCGTTGAAGCCTCTGCCAAAATCCTTAGTCAATCTAACGGCAAGTTCGTCGATCAGTGCATCGCCATACTTGGCGCGCTCCTCTCCGCCCTGTTCATCAACAATACTCTTGCCGATCTCCCAATATGCCTCAACCATCGCAAAGTTAACGGCGGTATAGGCCTTGTCGCGAGCGGCGTTGAGAATCGAGGAGACCTGCTTGTAAAAACCTTCGGGCACGATTGCCGATTCTCCACGGTTTACCAGTTCGCCCATCACTGTCGCCCCACTTTCCTCTTGTGGAATGCATCTTTAACGCATTTAGTTTAAAGCCTCGCGCGGACACGAATTGCTATGTTGTCTGGCACCTTCGCATGGGAGCCTTGCGGTGGTTAAAATGTGACCATAGAGGCAGTTTTAGCGAACCCCGCGGGAGTGACGCGTATGGACAACAACACGCTGCTGTTCCAGGACAAAGGTTCGGGTAGGTTTAAAGACGTCAAGATCTACCCTAACCGCATCGAGGTGCTCAAGAAGGGCACTTTTGGTGGCAAGCACACCGAGATTGTTTATCTTAAGGACATTACGGGGGTCAGCAGGATCAAGGGCCGCGATGTTTTTCTGCGCAATCGACTGTTGACCGCTTGCGTTTTTAGCCTGAGCAGCCGTGCGAAGGCCCAGGAGTTTGTTAACGCGCTGAACATGGTGATGTAGCCGATAGCGGCGTTCGGGCCAAGGTAAAAATCGGGGGCACAGAACGGTGTTCTGCGGCCCCGATTGAGTCGATGTGTCTAAAAAGGCCGGCTCGCCTATTCGACAACGTCCTCGTTGTTTTCACCGTCACTGGCAAGTATCGCCGCGCCGGCGACCGTTGTCGCCACGGCGGCGGCAGCGAGCCCGGCGGCAACGCCAGAGCTGTCGCCCGTGTCGGCGAGCTTTCCGCCCGAGCCCTTGCCCTTGTTGCCCTTACCGTTCTTATCAGCGCTGCCTGCGTTGGAACCCGTGCCGCTGCCGGTGCCGGTGCCGCCTGCACTGTCCGAGGCCGCTACGGTAAAGCTTGCGGCTCCGTCGCTGGCGAGCGTGTAGTTCTGCGCCGCGTTGCCCAAGAGACCGTTCACGCGCACCCAGTACGTTCCTGCGGCAAATGTTTCGCCCTCGGCCATTGCTGTGCCCGGAGCGCCGTTCGCGTCGTGCACAAACTCGAGCTGGGCCGTGCAGGCATCGGTTTCGAGCTTGCCCTCGAGTGATGCCGCAATCTTGGCGCGCGCGTCTTCGCCGGCCTTAAGGCCTTCAAGTCCCTCAAAATGGGGCGTCAGCGCGCGTGGGTCGATATCGATGGGTACGGAGCCCTGCAGCCCTGTAGCGGTCTCGTTGCCCAAGGCGTCGACATCAACGTATTCGATGGCAAATGCACGGCCCGAAGCCGCTACATTGAGTACGTTGCTGCTGTCGGCAAGGCGGAAATGACCCTCGCCAACGGTCTTGCCATCCTGGAATGAGGCATCGCTCAGCGAGTCGCCGTACGTCATGCGCATGCGGGTCGGGAGATAGTACGGGAGATAGTACGAAGCCGTCTGCTTGTGCTCCGTATCGTAATTGCGCTGATAGATGCTCCGGGCCAGCGCCGCATCAACAAAGTCGGATGCGATGATGCCAATGTGCTTGAGGTAATCTGACTTTGTATCCTCGATGCCGCTGGGATTGATGTACGGGCTCTTATACAGATGCTCGTTGACTACTCGTGCCGAGGTAAAAGGATTGCCTCCGTGCGACAAGCCCGTGCAGCTGGTGTAGTTGATAGACCAGCAACGCTCCAGGACTTTCTCCTTGGCCCCGTTATCGTCCTCGACATCTACCTCGTTGCGCGTGCGCCCGGTCGTTTCCTTCAGCGCATTATCGACCCAGCTGAGCTTGTCGGTTCCCGTGAGTTTGTACTTGTCCTGGGCGTATACCTTGGTGCAATAGGGCTCTTTGTCGCCTGTTTCCCCCGCGGCTTCAAAGCCCTGCGCGTTTTGGACGAGGCACATGGAGCTGCTGTCGGTGTGAGCCTTGATCTTGTCATCCCATTCGGTAAGGTCGAGGCCCCACGTGTGGCCGCTTACACTGTTGCCGGCGAGCCTAAATCGACGCAGCAGAACGATCTTTCCGCGCACCTCGTGTAGCGTGGGGATTCGGCTCGACGTATAGAACAGTTTGGGGTTGTCGTCCAAAACCTTGGCGAAAGCCGTCGTAACACTTTCGTCGGTAGCCTCGTCGTTGCCTCGTGATACAAGCATGATGAGCGCTTCTGTCGGGTTTTCGTTCAAAAACGTTTTGAAGTAGCCTATGACATCGGAAAGATGCATAAAGTACGCGTCTTTTTTGAGCAGGTAGTAATCCCCGTGGTCGATACCGGGGTTGTCGCCCTTTCCGAGCCGGATATCAAAATAGCGAATGCCTTCGAGCAACTGCGTGGGAATGTAATCCTGCTGGCATTTTACTTGCGAGGATTGGGGCTCGGTGTCGTTGTCCACACTGCAAGTGCTCGAATCGTGCGTGCCCGGGATGCTCAGCTCGTCGAGGAACTTGTTGTCGTCGACGTATTTCATCCAACATGGCCCATCGACGTAGCTGCTGTACGTGATCCAGTCGAGGCTGCTAACCGTGGCATCGTTCTTTTTCATGTCGTAACCGATAAGTTCGAGCTCCCACGGAATGCTCTTACTCTTATGGCAGATCTTATTGTTGTCCTGGTCTTCGCCGTTCGATTCTATTGCCAGGTACTTAATGTCTTTTTTCTCGGTTTCTTTCTCGACCGTGCGGTCTCGGATGATATAGGTTCCGTTTGATTGCCGCTCGAACGCAAAAGCGCGGCTGGGCTTGTTGTCATACTCGCCGCTCCATACGTGGATGACCTTTCCGTCTTTGTCCGAGTCGCCATCGACCGATCAAATGCTGTAGCCCGTCTTTTTATGCTCTTCGAAATTGAGCAAGGTGCGGATAGCATACCAGTTTGTATCGTCATTCTTGGTCGTTACGTTCTCAAGGATGAGCTTGCTGGACGTGCCGTCATTAAACAGATGGCAGACGTTGCCGATGACGTTGCCGTCTTCGTTAACGCTTGCGGTACGAAAATAGCCCGCGGGGCGAAGGCGAATGACGAAATTGTCGAGGCTGACTGCTGGCCCGGCCGTGCCGTCCGCAAAGGCTGCCCGCGGGCTAATGCCCAATGCCGCGGTTTCGGGCAGGCTTGCAAGTGGCGACAACGCCGCGAGTCCAAGGCCCAACGTAAATGCTCGGCGGCTGATGGCGTGGTGTTCGGTCATAACTTCTCCATTCGCAGAGTGCGGTTATGCGATAGTTTTGGTCACTATACTGCTCAGATGTTTAAAGATGCTGGTTTAATTGCCTGCGCGGCACAATAAATCGGCGGGCGGACGTGTTGGGGCGTTTGTCGTTTTCGTACTGTTGCCACATTTGGGGCGGTTCCGACGTCCGGCATCCTCGCGTTCGTCGGCTACAGGCATAAGAAAGGGAGGGTCGGTTTACCGGCCCTCCCTGGGTACGAAGCACTGGGGTACCGTCGCTTGTTTGCACTGCGACCGTGTTTTCCGTTGCACTCGCCAGTCGCTTAGCGCTTGATCTCGATATCGTCGAGCTTGACGTCCATGGCCTCGGTCTTGGCCTCGGCGATGTCGTCGGCAAATTCCAGAGACTTCATCATGGTCTCGACGGCGTCCTTGTGCTCCTCGACGTTGTCGATACGCACATACACACTGCCCCCGTCAACGTCGGTGAAGTATTCGGTCGTTACGCCGCCCGAGTGCGTGAAGTAGGCACTGCGCCAGGTCTTGCCGTTGTACTTAACGGAATCGCCCTCGGTCCATCCGGAGTTGGCCTTCCACTTTGCCTCGTAGTCGAACAGCTCGTCGGCGTTCTTGTCAGAGTCGAAGACAGGGATGAAGCGATCGCTGGCGTGCTCGCTCTCGGTGAACTTAAACTGGGCCCTGTCGGCCGTGTCGCCTGCGACGTCGGTGATCTCGACGCCCTCGGGGACCTCGACCTTAAACCAAATGAAGTCGGTCCTCATATCCACGGCTGGCTTTTCTGCTCCACCGCCACCGCGACTTCCGGTAGCGCCGCCGCTGCCACCGCAGCCCACCAGGGCAACTGCGGCAAAGAGGCTTATGCAGAGGGTGAGAATCGCAAAGGCCTTCTTTTTCATGGTCGTGTCCTCCTCGATCTGTAACCGCCCACGGATTACCTGCCTTTACTGTACGCGTGGACGGCTCACTAGGGTGGGCCATGTGTCCCATTCTGGGGGCTGGAATTGCGCCGACAAGTGGCAATATGTGCGGTCGCAAAAGAGGGGAGAGCCGATGCTGTCGGCCCTCCCCGGGGTTGGGCGCCCGGTGTTTTAAAGGGGCGCGTGTACGCGGGCATTGCCCCAATAGGTTCCTTGTTTATAGATATGTCCCAGTTTGTGACGTCCGGAAGTCCCGAAAGGTGAACCATGTGTCCCATGTTTGCGGTGCCGACGCCTATCGTTCGTCATAGAAATCCGCGATGACCAGGTGCGCTGACGCTTATGTACTTATGGGCTAGACTATGCACCATTATGTGATCGATGCGGTCGGTCGGTGGTTGCCGCCCGACCGATGTATATGACTTGAAGGTGCATGCGTATGAGCCAAGAGATGATGGACAAGACCTGCCGCGGGTTTGCCGAGGCGCTGGCCGCGCGCGAGCCGGTTCCCGGTGGTGGCAGCGCGAGCGCTTTTGTGGGCGCGCTGGGCGCCTCGCTGTGCGGAATGGTTGCCCGCTACGGTGCGACCAATCCCGCGCTTGCTGATCGTGCGGATGACCTGACGCGCGCGTTTACCCAGGCTGATGAGCTGGCCCAGGAGCTTGTCGAGTTGGTTGCCGAGGACGTTCGTGCGTACGGCCAAGTGTCGGCGGCGTACGGTATTCCGCGCGATGATCCGGCTCGACCGGCTGCGATTCAGGATGCACTGCACGTGGCAGCCATGCCGCCGTACCGCATTATGGATGCCTGTGGGCGCGCGCTGGCGCTGCTCGAGGTCATGGCGGACAAGGGCTCCCGACAGCTGCTGTCCGACGTGGCGTGCGGTGCCGTATTCTGCCGCGCCGCCATGCAGGGCGCGAGCCTGACGCTCTTTGCGAACACCACATCTATGAAGGATCGCGTTCGTGCCGAGGAGCTCGAGACGGCGTGTGATGAGTTGCTCGACACATGGTTGCCGCGCGCCGATGCGCTGGCGCGCCGCGCCTCCGACGCTGCAAGGAAAAGGGGATAGACATGGCTGAACTGCTGAAGGGTGCTCCCGTTGCTCGCGCTTTGACTGAGGAACTTGCTGCTCGCTGCGCAGCCCTACGCGAGCGGGGCGTTGTTCCGACGTTGGCTATCGTGCGCGTGGGCGAGCGTGAGGACGACCTGTCCTATGAGCGTGGCGCTCTTAAACGCTGCGAAAAGGTTGGCATCGAGGCTCGTCGCGTTTTGCTTCCTGCCGACGTCTCGCAGGACGAGCTGCTGGCGGCTATCGAGGGCATTAATGCCGACTTGACTGTTCATGGCTGTTTGATGTTCCGCCCGCTGCCCGCCGGCCTTGACGAGAACGCCGTCGCCGCAGCGCTCGATCCCGCCAAGGATGTTGACTCCATGACGCCGGCTTCGCTGCTCGCCACGCTTTCGGGGCGCGGCGAGGGTTTTGCCCCCTGCACAGCCGAAGCCGTCCTCGCTTTGCTTGATCATTACGGCGTTGAGCTGGATAGAGCTAAGGTTGCTGTGGTCGGGCGCTCGTTGGTGATCGGGCGTCCTGTTGCCGCCATGCTTACGGCGCGCAATGCGACCGTGACGACGTGCCATACGCATACGCGCGACCTTGCTACCGAGTGCCGTGCTGCCGACATTGTGGTTGCCGCCGTTGGACGCGCGCGTACGATTGGCGTGGATGCCGTTCGCGAGGGCCAGACGATCATCGATGTTGGCATTAATTGGGACGAGGCCACTGGCAAGCTGGTCGGGGACGTTGATTTTGATGCTGCAGAGCCGGTTGTTGACACCATCACGCCCGTGCCGGGCGGCGTGGGAGCTGTGACGACGGCGATCCTCGCCAAACACGTGATCGAAGCGGCCGAGCGCGCATTGAAATAGGCGTTTTGGGCTGTTTGAGGGGTTAGTTCTATACCCCGTGGACAAAAAATGCCAAATATGAGTACTGTTGCCAAGATAGTCACATATATTTTAGGTTAATTTGGCTCTCTTACGATATTTATTATCGATAGAGAGCCTATTTTATTGGACCTATGGGGAAGTACATCATCTAATTTTTGAACAAATGTAGACTTTCGACACCCATGCGTAGCAAAATTGCTGTTACTAAATTAGTGACAGTACTCATATTTGGCATTTTTTGACCACAGGGGTTGCCAGCGGGTGGCGCGCGCAGACGTGGTGTAAGAGCGTCCTGAGGTCCGTCGCTGCAAGTCCCGATGTTACTCCTTCTTGAGGCCGCGCCTCTCGACTATCTCGTCCACTATCTCCCTGGCGCGCCGCCCGAGCGCGCGGCGCCTCCCCTCTGTCGGGGCCGGCCTGTCCGCGGGCTCGGCGAAGCCCCCGGCGGCCGAGG
>DBEZMF010000055.1:0-24835 GCA_048250755.1 Collinsella sp. | reverse complement strand
GAAGGCGGTCGCCACCTACGACGGCGAGAAGGCCGTGCCGACCTTCACCAACTCGAAGCCGACGGCCGACGCCACTATCGAGGCGACGAAGACCCTCAGGGGCAAGGACCTGACGGCTGGTGCGTTCACTTTCGGCCTATACGACCAGGCCGGCAACGAGGTTTCCAAGGGCACCAACGACCAGGACGGCAAGGTCAAGCTGACCGTCAAGAACCTGAACCTGGGCGAGTACGACTACACGTTCAAGGAGGAGAAAGCCGGCCAGGCCGTCGACGGCGTGGTCTACGACGCCAAAGAAGTCAAGGTCCACGTCAAGGTAGAGCAGAACCAGGACGACAACAACAAGACGAAGGTGATTGTCACCTATGACGGTGACGCTACGGCTCCCACCTTCAACAACACCTACGACGCAAAGGGTTCCGTAACCCTGACGGCGACCAAGACCATCAAGGTTGCGGACGGCTTCGACCACGCGACGAAGCCCGCGGACGGCGAGTACACCTTCGAGCTGAAGGATGCCGCCGGCAACGTGCTCGGCACCGCGAAGAACGACGCCGACGGCAAGGTCAGCTTCACGCGCGAGTTCCAGCTCTCCGACTTGGGTGGCGCCGTGAGCAAGGACTTCACCTACACCATCGTGGAACAGCCGGGCGCGGAGGCCGGCATGGTCTATGACAACCATCCTCTCACCTACAAGGTGACGGTCACAGACGGCGGGGCCGGAGCGCTGAACGCGAAGGCGGTCGTGACGAACACATCCGGCTCGGAGACCTTCACCAACACCTACCAGCCGGCCGCGACCGGTCTGGCCCTCGGTGCGCAGAAGAGATACGTGAAGAAGGACGACAACACGCCGATCGTACTCAAGGGCGGCGAGTTCACCTTCGATGTGTACGAGGGCAACCTGACGGCTGAGCAGCTTGCCGGAGCCAAGCCCGTCCGGACCGCGACCAACGGCGCGGACGGAAGTGTTAACTTCGGCGCCTTCTCCTACGCGAAGCCGGGCACGCACGAGTACACCATCGTGGAGCGGAAGGGCGACCTGTCCCACGTGGCCTACGACGACGCGGTGCATCATGCCGTGGTGACGGTTGTGGACAATGCCGGCACGCTGCAGGCGAGCGTCGCCTACGACGGCGCGGACGCCACGAAGCCCACCTTCACCAACACCTACAAGGCGAAGGCGACGAACTCCGGCGCGATCGCCCTCACCAAGAGCGTTGACGTGCACGACGGCAGCTATCAGCTAAAGGCGGGAGACTTCGCCTTCGAGCTGGTGGGGTCTGACGGTACGGTGCTCCAGACCCAGAAGAACGACGCCAAGGGCAAGGTTTACTTTAACGAGCTGACCTTCGACCATGCGGGCACCTTTCCCTTCACGGTCCGTGAGGTGCAGCCGACGGACGGCGCGCCGGGCGTGCCGGGCGTGACCTACACCGGCAAGACGTACACCCTGACCTACGTGGTGAAGGACAACAACGACGGCAAGCTGGTGGTAGAGAGCTCTACGGTGAAACCGAGCGAGGGCACCGAGAGCGGCGTCACCCCCAATACCATGACGTTTGCGAACAGCTACCAGCCGGGTCAGACCTCCTGCCAGATCTCTGGCACCAAGGTGCTTGAGAATGCCGACCCGGCCACCACGCGGACGCCCGCCGATGGCGAGTTCACATTCGCGCTGATTGACGTGGCCACCGGGCAGGAGATCGACCGGACCACGAACGTGGGTAAAGCGTTTACCTTCAAGGCCATCTCGTACACCGCAACTGGTTCGCATGCGTACCAGGTGAAGGAGGTTGCGGGCCAAGATGGCACCATTACTTACAGCGATGCGGTGCTGGACGTAACGGTGAACGTGACCGATGACGGCAGCGGCCAGCTGACCGCGACGGCGAACAAGACGGCTGCGGATCTGACCTTCACCAACGCCTACACGCCGACGGCAACGACGGCGACGATTACCGGAACGAAGGCTCTGACCGGCCGCGACCTGGCCAAGGGTGAGTTCTCCTTCGACCTGAAGGACGCCGACGGTAACGTGGTGCAGACGGTGCAGAACGGCGCCGACGGTACGTTCGGCTTCGCGCCGCTGCAGCTGGACAAGGTGGGGACGTACGTCTACACCGTGTCCGAGCGGGCAGGGGCGACGGCGAACGGCGTCACCTACGACACGACGGTCTTTACCGCGACGGTGACGGTGACGGAGGATGCGGAGACGCACGCGCTGGAGGCGCAGGTTGCCTACAGCACGGGCGGCAAGGCTGCGGATGCGGTGACGTTCAGCAACAGCTACGCGCCGGCCGCGACTGAGGTGAAGCTGGGGGCTTCCAAGGTGCTGAGCGGTGAGGACCTGAAGGAAGGGCAGTTCTCCTTCCAGCTGAAGGATGCCGACGGCAAGGTGTTGCAGACCGCCAAGAATGCGGCGGACGGCACGGTGGGCTTCAAGGCGATCTCGTACGACAAGCCCGGGGCGTATCGCTACAGCATCTCCGAGGTGAACGACGCTCAGAAGAACGTGACGTACGACGCGGCCGAGCACCGGGTAACGGTGACGGTGACGGACGACGGCGCGGGCCATCTGGTGGCGACGGTAACCTATGACGGTGACGTGGCGCCGGTGTTCAAGAACACGTACACGCCGCCGACCACCCCGCCGGTCAACCCGCCGACGGAGCCGCCCACCAACCCACCGGTGTCGAAGGAGGAGAAGCCGGGTCTGCCGAACATGGGCGATACCAGCTTGTCGCCGATGGCCCTGGGTGGCATCGCGGGCGGCGCGGTGGTGCTGATCGCCGCAGGCGTGATTCTGCGGCGCCGGAACCGGTAACTGCGGCGGCCGAGAAGGACTTTGATTGAGGGCGGGTGGTCGCAGGGCGCGGCCACCCGCCCTTTTCGGTGAAAGGCTATGTTAACCCGCCGTTTGCACGTCCGGCTCCGGATGGAACTCGTACTCCGGCTCCATCATCTTCTTCCAGGTCTTCCTGTAGCGCCCGTCCTCGAGCTGCTCGCGCATGAGCGGCGTCCTGTTCCCGTCGCGCCTACCTCCAAGGCATCCGCTTCCTCATCGCCCTGCTCCACACGCTCTAGAAGCCCGGAAAAGCTGCACGAAGCAGCCATCTGGACCCGGAAAAGCTGCAAATCTAGGCCAAATACACCCGGAAAAGCTGCAAACCGCAGGTGAAGGAGTTACATTCCGTGCGGGTTATATGCAGGTATGCCTGCGCACGCTATCATGTATGGGTTAGACCGCAACTATGTACCTCATACGCGAAGGGATGCGCATGTATCTGAAGATCGACATGTTCTAGCTGGGCTTACCCCCGCAGTGGCGCCGCGCGCCCCATCAACTCTGCCGATTTTCGCCTTCACGCACATAAAGGAGTCCCGCCATGCGCGACAAGCTCGAAAAGATCATTAAGGCCTACGAGGAGCTCGAGAAGAAGCTTTCCGACCCGGCCGTCGCCTCCGACATCAAGGAGTTCACGCGTCTCAACAAGGAGTACGCACACCAGTCCGACCTCATCGCTGCCTCGCGCGAGTACATCGGCGCGCTCGATGACATCGAGGCCGCCAAGGAGATGCTCCGCGACACCAGCGATGCGGACGAGAAGGAGATGCTCCAGATGGACATCTCCGAAAACGAGGCCAAGCTCCCCCAGCTCGAGGAAGACATCAAGTACATGCTCATCCCGAGCGACCCCAACGACGACAAGAACACCATCGTCGAGATTCGCTCTGCCGCCGGTGGCGACGAGGCGGCCATCTTTGCCGGCGATCTGTACAAGATGTATCAGCGCTTTTGTGAGTCGCGCGGCTGGAAGACCACCGTGCTCGACTCCAGCCCCAGCGAGGCCGGTGGCTTTAAGTCCATTGAGTTCAAGGTCGAGGGCGACCGCGTCTACTCCGTCATGAAGTATGAGTCCGGCGTGCATCGTGTCCAGCGCGTCCCCAAGACCGAGTCCCAGGGCCGTATCCAGACTTCCACGGCTACCGTCGCCGTGCTTCCCGAGGCCGAGGAAATCGACGTTCAGATCAACCAGTCCGACCTGCGCATCGACACTTACTGCGCTTCGGGCCCTGGCGGTCAGTGCGTTAACACCACCTACTCCGCCGTGCGCATCACCCACCTGCCCACCAACACCGTGGTGCAGTCGCAGGAGCAGCGTTCCCAGATCCAGAACCGCGAGGTCTGCATGCAGATGCTGCGCGCCCGTCTGTACGAGATGGAACTCGAGAAGCAGCAGGCAGAGCTTGGTGCCGAGCGCCAGAGCCAGATCGGCCACGGCAACCGTTCCGAGAAGATTCGCACCTACAACCAGCCCCAGGACCGCGTGACCGATCACCGCATCGGTTTCAACTCCACCTACAACGGCGTCCTTCTGGGCGACCAGCTCGGCACCGTGATCGAGGCGCTCGCCGCCGCCGAGCGAGCCGAGAAGCTGGCGCAGGCTGTTTAAGTTACGGCGTTTTACCAAACGCCGTAACTGCTCGACGCTGCGCGCCGCCCAGAGCGACAATTTGTCATTCAAAAGGCAAGGCATGACCAGAAGGTCTATGCCTTGCCTTTTTCATGCCAACTTGTTCGCTCTGGACGTCGCTCGCTGACATTGCCAAAACATCGGCGTTTCCTTGGTTGTCAAATGATCCGTAGGGAGTCATTGGGGACGTTCTTAAATGACTAGGTTGGGCACATTGCTTTGAGATGTTATTTAATCGGCTTTGATGGCCATTAAGCCGGCTACCTGCTCAAAGAAATTAACGGCATTCATCTGTTATTGAAAATAATGCTCGAAAAAACGTTCAAGAAGTCGCGGGGCGATTTTTGATGGGTCGTGCGTCAAGCGATGTGGCAAGTTCTTGGTTAGATATTGGTCAGTTTTGGGTCAACCTTGCCAAAAGCTTGACGAATGCAGATTTTGACGTCGACGAATGAGCACTTTGAGCAAGCCCGGTGCAAAATTCTGGGCTGATTCTCGATAATCGCCTTCAATCGTCCCTTGCCAAGCGTTGGCCTCGCGTACAATCTGCTCCGACATTCGCGCGCCGTCCGGCGCTTAAGAGGGGAGGGCCCCATGGCAAACGAGATTTGGACCATCAAGCGTTGTCTCGAGTGGACCAAGGAGTACCTGGCCGAGCGCGGCGAGGAGCACCCCCGTCTTTCTGCCGAGTGGCTGCTGTGCGCCGCCACGGGCCTGGCACGCATTGACCTATATATGCGCATGGACGAGACGCTTAACGCGGCCCAGCTCGAGACCATGCATGCGGCCGTTGTCCGCCGCGCCAAAGGCGAGCCGCTGCAATACATCACGGGCAGCACGCAGTTTCGCATGATCGACGTCGCGTGCGCCCCCGGTGTGCTCATTCCGCGCCCCGAGACCGAGATGCTCGTCGAGGAAGTCCTCAATTATCTGGATGCCGAGGTGCTGAGCCCCGAGGCTGCTGCCCGTCAGCGTGTTGAACTGCCTTGGAACGATGAGGTCGAGGAGGCACGCAAGGCCGAGGCCGCGCTGGCAGACGAACGGGCGACCGCCGAGCGCCGTGCCGCTAACCTGACGGCTGCCGATGAGGCGGCGCTAGGCGGCGACGTACTGGGCAGCCGTGCCTATGCCGAGGAACTGGCCGACCGCGAGGCCGAGGAAGCCGCCGCGCAGGCAGCAGAAGCCGAAGCCGCGGAAGCCGCCGAGCCCGAGCTCGACGAATACGGCATCGCCATCGAGGGTGCCGACCAGGAGACGGCTTTAGCTCAGGATGCCGCTGCGCCTGCCCCAGCCGAGCCCCGCACCGCCCGCGTTCTCGAGGTCGGCTGCGGCACGGGCTGCATCTCGCTCTCCCTTGCCTGGGAGCGCCGCAGCCATGTTACCTGCACCGCTACCGATATCGAGCCGCGCGCCATTGACCTGGCCACCAAAAATCGCGACGCGCTCGGCCTTACGTCCGATGAGGTCGCCTTCAGCCTCACGAATCTGGTGAGCTCTATCCCCCGCGAGGAATGGGGCACCTTCGACGTGCTCGTCTCCAACCCACCTTACATTCCGACCGGCGTCATGCGCTCGCTGCCGCACGAGGTCAAGGATTTTGAGCCCGACCTGGCGCTCGAGGGCGGCGCCGACGGCCTCGATATCTTCCGCCGCCTGCTCAATGCGGCGCCTTACATGCTGCGCGCCGGCGGCCTGTTTGCCTGCGAGCTCTACGAGGGTGCCCTCGATGCCGCGGCCGAGCTCTGTCGCCAGGCAGGCCTTTCGGACGTGCGTATCGTCCATGACCTCACCGATCGCCCCCGCATCGTCCGAGCCATCGTCACCGAGCCCAAACAGCGCCAGTAATATTTATTAACTGGTTAGCAAAAATTATAAAGTAGTTTATAATTAGGACGGCTGAAAGAGGTCGGCCCATGCAACCTCCTACCTTTCGGGAAATCATTGCCCTACTCAAGCACGATGGATTCGTGAAGGTCGCGCAAGTCGGTAGTCATGCTAAGTATGTTTCTGGTGACCGTGTTGTCACCGTGAACGGCTCTGGTGGTGATCGACCAAAGAAGGGCACGTGGGCAAGTATTCGTCGCCAAGCTGAATGGTAGTTGGAGGCAAAATGAGGCAGCGATTTACCTATGACTGCGTTCTCATAAAAGAAGACGACGGTTACTGCGCCAGTTTCCCGCAGATTCCCGGCGCCTTTGCCGATGGCGATACGCGCGAAGAAGCGATTGCCCATGCCACCGAGGCACTGATGGCGTTTTTGGCCGACGACCTCAACAACGGTTTGACTCCGGCAGGGTACGAACGCTCGGCCGAGGTCGTGGCCCTTTCAGTCGAAATCGACCACGAGGACGCTCGGGAAGCGGCGTGCCGAACATTTAAAGACGCAGCGCTGGACCTCAAAGTCTCCGCTCCGCGGATTACCGCGCTGGTCAAAGCCGGAAAGCTCGATGTTGAACTTGTCGACGGCCGTCGGATGATAACGATAGACAGCATCGAGCGCTACGCCGCCCAAGAACGCCACGCCGGCAGGCCAAAGAAGTTCGTCGCAGTCCAATAACCCCCTCACTTTCACCGACTACTAGAGCCGCTCACCAAACCAACATGCGCTCTGGGCAAATAGGTTGAACGTTTCGTGCGAGAATGCCCCACAGTAAACAAACTTGCACCAGAGCGTAAGGGGCTGGCATACACATGCAGACGGTCTATCGGGTATATGAGGGAACGCGCGAGCCGCATCGGCTTGCCGTCGAGCGCGCGGCCGAGGTGCTCGGCCGCGGCGGCCTGGTCTTGATCCCGACCGAGACCGTCTACGGTGTCGCCGTGGCAGTCAACGCCTTCTCCGATGCCGTCCCCCAAGATACAAGCGAATCCTTGTTGTGGCCGCGCGATCCGCATGCCACCGTTAACGGCGCCGCGGTCCCTGCGCTTGGTACTGGCTACCGCCGCATCTTTACCCTCAAGCAGCGCAAGCTCACCCAAACGGTCGCCTGGCTGGTCGATGGCGTCGAGGCGCTCGACCGCTATGGCGTGGATATCCCGGAAGATGCCCGCGTACTTGTGCGACGATGCTGGCCGGGAGCCCTGACTATCGTGGTCAAGGCGGCTCCCTGCGTGCCGACCTTTATGCGTGCTGCCGACGACACCGTGGCCCTGCGCGCTTCGGCCTCTCCCGTGGTCCAAGCGCTCATCCACGCCTGCGGCAGTCCCCTTGCCTGCACGAGCGCCAACACACACGGCGCGCCCTCGCCGGCAAGCTTTGCCGCCGTCGAAGGTCGCATCTTGGAGGGGGTCGATGTTGCCGTCGACGCCGGCGAGACCCCGTGTCGCGACGCCTCGACCATCGTGTCGTTCCAGCACGGCGGGCTCCAGATCCTGCGCCAAGGCGCACTTCCCGCATCAGAGATCGAACGGGTCCTGTCCGACCCGATGCAATAGAAAGGTGTAAGCGATGTCGTTGAATCTGGGCAGCCTGGGCATGGAAGATGCCTCGTTTAACTTTGGCGGTTCCTACATCATGGCGCTCGACTGCGGCACCACCTCGGTACTTGCGACCATCGTCGACGAGTACGGCTGCATCGTCGCGCAGGCACGTCGTAGCGTCAAAACCAGCTTCCCGCGTCCCGGTTGGATAGAGCAAGACCCCATGGAGGTGCTTGCCAGCCAGATCGGCGTGATGATGGAGGTCCAGTTTAAGAGCGGCATCCATTCTGACCGCATCGCCGCCATCGGTATCTCCAACCAGCGCGAGACCACGGTGGTGTGGGACCGCATAAGCGGCCAACCCATCTATAACGCCATCGTGTGGCAATGCCGTCGCACCGCACCTCTGATCGACGAGCTGGTCGAGCGGGGCGCAGAAGAGCTGGTGCGCTCCCGCACGGGACTCACGCTCGATCCGTATTTCTCGGCTTCCAAGGTGCAGTGGATCCTCGACAACGTCGACGGTGCGCGTGAGAGCGCGGCGGCGGGCGACCTCATGTTCGGCACCATCGACACCTGGCTCATCTACAACCTCACCGGCAGTCAGGTCTTTGCCACCGACTACACCAATGCCAGCCGCACGGCGCTCTTTAATATCCATACGCTCGATTGGGACGACGACCTGCTGGCGCTCTTTGACGTTCCACGTTCCATGATGCCCGAGGTTCGTTGGAGCTCGGGCGACTACGGCCGCGTCGCGAGCGACATCATGACCAACATGCCGCCCATCATGGGCGTGGCGGGCGATCAGCAGGCGTCGCTGTTCGGCCACTGCTGCTTCCATCCCGGCCAGACCAAAAACACCTATGGCACGGGTTGCTTTATGCTCATGAACACCGGCGACGAGGTCGTCGAATCCAAGAACGGTCTGGTCTCCACGATCGGTATCGCCGCGGACGGCAAGATCAGCTATGCGCTCGAGGGTTCTATCTTTGCCGCCGGCTCAACCATGAACTGGCTGCGCAACAACATGGGCATCATCTCGAGTGTGAGCGAGTCCGCGCAACTCGCCGCTTCGATCAACGACAACGAGGGCTGCTACTTCGTCCCCGCCTTCGCTGGCCTGGGCGCTCCCTGGTGGGACCCGCGTGCCCGCGGTATCGTGTGCGGCCTGACCGGTGCCTCGAGTCGCGCGACCATTGTGCGTGCGGCCTGCGAGTCCATGGCCTACCAGAGTTATGACGTGCTGCGCGCCATGGAGCAGGACGTGGGACTTTCGATTGAGCGCCTGTCCGTCGATGGCGGCGCCTCACGCAACGAGTTCATCATGCAATTCCAGGCCGACCTGCTGGATATCCCCGTGCTGCAATGCGAGACGGTGGAGACCACGGCAATCGGTGCCGCGTACTTGGCGGGTCTTGCCGTCGGCTATTGGGAAGACCTGGAAGAACTGGAGCAAAATGCCCAGATTGTTAGGACCTTCCTTCCCCACATGTCCGCCGAGCGCCGCGAGCAAAACCTTGCGGGCTGGCGTGATGCAGTCAGGCGCTCGCTCAGCACCGCACAGTAGGGCTGTGATGGGCTGCTCGATATAACAAACCGCTAAACTAATGCATGGCGTGCGGCGGCAACATTGCTTCGCGCCTTGTCAGCAAGGTCGTTTTGCGGCCGCAACGAAAGGGGCAATCAACCCATGACCGTCACCTACGACGCGTCCCGTGTGACGCTTGTCGACCACCCGCTCGTCCAGCACAAGCTGTCGATCCTGCGCGACAAAAACACCGGCACCAACCAGTTCCGCCAGCTTGTGCGCGAGCTCGCACTTTTTGACGGCTACGAGGCCATGCGCGACCTGCCCATGGAAGACGTCGAAGTCGAGACCCCCATCACTACCGCCACGTTCAAACAGCTCGCCGGCAAGAAACTCGCCATCGTGCCCATCCTGCGTGCGGGCCTTGGCATGGTCGACGGCATCCTCGACCTGGTGCCCTCCGCTCGTGTGGGCCACATCGGCATGGAGCGCGACGAGGTCACCCACGAGCCGCACGAGTATTACTGCAAGATGCCCAAGGATATCGACCAGCGCATCTGCCTGGTCGTCGACCCCATGCTCGCCACGGGCGGTTCGGCCGAGATGGCCATCAGCTACCTGCGCGAGCGCGGTGTCAAGGACATCCGCATGCTGTGCATCGTCGCGGCCCCCGAGGGCCTCAAGTCGCTGACTGAGAAGGACCCCGATGTGCATATCTATACCTGCGCCATCGACGACCATCTCAACGAAGCTGCCTACATCGTTCCCGGCCTGGGCGACGCCGGCGACCGCATCTACGGCACGCTGTAATCTCTGGGCCATACCGGCTAACGTCGAAAATACGAAGAAATGGTGCGCGCGGTCGAACAAAAGACGACCGCGCGCACTCCTGTTAACGGACGTTTTGCCCTGCAGGGTTCGAGAAAAACGTATTACCGTACCTGCGGCATAAAGAAGGTCTTAAGAAAACGAACAGGTGCGTATTAACCGATGCTTTTTCGGTTGTACTTTAGCGATTGGCTCGTACAATAGTCACCAATGTTTGGCGGGAACTGTCCTGTGAGGCGATAAAAAAGGAAAGTGAGGACGCCAGTGTTTCAGATAGCCGATCTGCTCGCTATCGTTGCAGGTGCCATCGCGGGCGCGATTGCCTTCCTTCCCTTTGTCTTTACGCTCAAGCCGGTTCTTGACGATAAGCAGAATGCGGACATGCTCAAGGGTATGGTGAGTCTCGCGGTCTCGGCAATCGCGTTGCTTGTCTTTACCTTGGTTGTGTTTGTGTTGTTCGGAGAGGCATTTCGCATGTTCCTCCTGGGCGAGGCGATCGGCTTCGTGGCCTTTATGGCCGCCTGCGCGGTTCGCGTCGCCAAGGCGCTGCGAGATCCTCATGAGGTCGAAAGGTAAGTCGTGGAAATTTTTGAAAAGCTGCCTGATGAGATTAATCATCTGGTCAGCGAGTTCAGCTCCACCCCTGTCGTGGGCGATCTGAGCTGCGGCATCACGCAGTACTCGTTTTGGCTGATCGTCTCCACGATCGTGCTCCTGATCGTCCTGGCCGTGTTCAAGAAGAAGCAGACCCTGGTTCCCAAGGGCTTCTTCGTCAACGGTTTCGAGTACATCATCGAGTACGTCGAGAACGATATCGGCAAGGGTGTCGTGGGTGAGAACTGGAAGAAGCACTTCCCGTTCCTGTGCTCGCTTTTCCTGTTCATCCTGATCAATAACATGATCGGCCTGATCCCGGGAATGAAGCCCGGCACCGGCGCAATCGGCTCCACCGCCGCACTCGCCATTTTCGCCTTCGTGTACTTCATCTACTACGGATGCAAGGCTCACGGCGTGATCGGCTACATCAAGAGCCTCGCCCCGCAGGGCGTGAGCTTCCCGATGAACGTGCTCGTGTGGGTCGTCGAGCTTTTCTCGACCTTCCTGCGCCTCATCACGCTCGCCGTCCGTCTGTTCTGCAACATGTTCGCAGGACACGTGGTCATGGGCTCGTTCGCCATCATGGCGAGCATGTTCATGCAGCCGCTGCTTCAGCAGGTTTCCGCGGCCCACGCCGTCGGCGCCCTGCCTTCGCTGGCCTGGCTTGCCATCCTCATCCTGATCTATGCGATCGAGCTTGTGGTCGGTGCCATCCAGGCTTACGTCTTCACGGTCCTTACCGCCGTGTATGTCTCCGAGGCAGAGGAGGTCGCGGAGGAGGAGTAGTCTTCCGTTCGCGCCTTAAAGGTAAGGCAATTCGTTAAACCGCCGGTGCCCGTACCCATGGAGCCCGGCAGTTATAAAAAGGTTATCCTGCGTGAAATAAGACACGCACGACAAAGGAGGAATCGTGGGAGTTATCGGTTACGGTCTCGGTGTTATCGGCGCTGGTCTTGCTATCGGCCTGTCTGCTCTGGGTGCTACGGGTGCTATGGCCCGTCAGCCTGAGGTCCAGGGCCGCGTGTTCACCGTCTTCATCATGGGCTCCGCCTTCGGCGAGGCTCTGGCTCTGATCGGCTTCGTTGTCGCGCTGATCGTTAAATAGCACGGAGCGTCAAGTATGAATCTTTCATCCCAGAAGAGCGCGATCGCACTCTCCGCGTCCGCGGCCGCGCTGCTCATGCCGGTTTCCGCGTTCGCCGAGGACGGCGCCGCCGGTGCGGACATCCTCATCCCTAAGATGGCGGAGTTCATCCCGGCGCTTATCGCCTTCCTGATTATCTGGATCGTGCTGGCCAAGGTCGCCCTGCCGGGCATCATGAAAACCATGGAGGAGCGCGGCAAGAAGATCGAGGAGAGCCTCGACGAGGCCGAGAAGACCAAGCAGGAGGCTATCGCCAAGCGCGCTGCGTCCGACTCGATCGTCACCGACGCCCGTCGTCAGGCTGCCGACATCGTTCTCGAGGCCCGTAAGGACGCCGAGTCCGAGCGTGCCCGTATCATCGAGGCTGCTCACAAGGAGGCCGAGGAGATCATCGCCAAGGCCCATACGACCGTCGAGGACGAGCGCAAGTCCATCTACGCCGGTGCCGCGAGCTCCATCGCCGACCTGTCCGTTGCCGTCGCCACCAAGATCGTGGGCGAGGCACTCGAGGACGATGCCGAGCAGAAGAAGCTCATCGAGCGCTACATCCAGGAAGCAGGTAGCCTGAATGCCGACTAGCCGCTATCAGGACAAGGTGCTCGAGACCTACGCGCGTTCCCTTTTGGAAGCCGCCAAGGCCGAGAACCATGTGTTCGAGGACCTCGAGATGGTCGAGCGCTTGGCTTCTGCCAGCCCCGAGATCATCGCCGTGCTCGACACCATGTCCAAGCGCGACCAGCTCGACCTTCTTCCCAAGGTGGCAGCTGCCTTTAAGTATGTTGCCGAGGAAGACGAGGATGTAGTGGGCGTGACCGTCACCACGGCGATCCCGCTCGACGACGAGCTGCGTCAAACCATCACTAAGAAATGCGAGCAGGACTTCGGCCGCAAGGTATTCCTTATCGAGCAGGTCGACCCGTCTATCGTGGGCGGCCTGGTGCTCGAGGCCCGCGGCGAGCGTCGTGACATTTCCGTCAAGACGCAGCTGCGCATCGCGCAGGAGACCCTCGCAAACTCTGCTAATTCGTACGGAGGTGAAGCCTAATGTCCGAAACCCTCAATGCCCAGGATATCGCCAAGAAACTGCAGGAGCAGCTCACGAGCCTCTCCGCGACGGTCGATACGCATGAGGTTTCAACGGTCGACGAGGTAGGCGACGGCATCGCGCGCGTCTCCGGCCTCAAGAGCGCCATGGCAGGCGAGCTTCTGGAGTTCAAGAGCTCCGATACCGGTGAGACCGTCTTCGGCCTTGCCCAGAACCTTGACCGTGACGAGGTCGGCGCCGTTCTGTTTGGTGCCGTCGACTCCATCAAGGAAGGCGACGAGTGCCGCACCACTGGCCGCATTATGGATATCCCCGTGAGCCGTGCCATGCTCGGCCGCGTCGTCAATCCGCTCGGCCAGCCCATCGACGGCCTGGGTGACATCGTCGCCACGCATCGTCGCCCCATCGAGTTCAAGGCCCCCGGTGTCATCGACCGTACCCCGGTGTGCGAGCCGGTTCAGACCGGTCTGCTCGCTATCGACTCCATGGTGCCTATTGGCCGCGGTCAGCGTGAGCTCATCATCGGCGACCGTAAGACCGGTAAGACCGCCATTGCCATCGACGCTATCCTCAATCAGCGCGGCAAGGGCATGGTCTGCATCTATGTCGCCATCGGCCAGAAGGCCTCCACGGTCGCTAACATCCGCGAGACCCTCGCTCAGCACGGTGCACTCGACTACACCATCATCGTTTCGGCCACCGCTGCCGATTCCGCCCCTATGCAGTACATCGCGCCTATGGCCGGTGCCGCTATCGGCGAGTTCTTCATGTACAACGGCGAGGACGGTAAGCCCGCCAGCGAGACCAACCCCGGTGGCCACGTGCTCGTCATCTACGATGACCTGTCCAAGCAGGCTGTGGCCTACCGTCAGATGTCGCTGACGCTGCATCGTCCGCCCGGACGCGAGGCCTATCCTGGCGACATCTTCTACCTGCACTCTCGTCTGCTCGAGCGTGCCGTTAAGATGTCCAAGAAGAACGGCTACGGCTCCATGACGGCACTGCCGATCATCGAGACCCAGGACGGCGACGTCTCGGCCTACATTCCGACCAACGTCATTTCCATTACTGATGGTCAGATCTACCTGCAGTCCGAGCTCTTCTTCCAGGGTCAGCGCCCGGCAGTCGACGTGGGCATCTCCGTGTCTCGCGTCGGTGGCGATGCGCAGACCAAGGCCATGAAGCAGGTCGCCGGCAACCTCCGTCTGGACCTCGCTTCCTATCAGGAGCTCGCTGGCTTTACCCAGTTTGGCTCCGACCTCGACGAGGCTACTCAGAAGCAGCTGACCCATGGTGCCCGCATGACCGAGCTCCTGAAGCAGCCGCGTTACAAGCCGTTTGAGGTTGGCGAGCAGATCGTTACGCTGTTCGCTGGCAACGAGGGCTTCCTGGATGACCTGGAGATCGCCGACGTGCTGCCTTTCCGTGCCGAGCTCATCGAGTACATGGACAATGGCTTTGGCTCGCTGCTCGACAAGGTTCGCGCCAAGAAGATCGATGATGACACCAAGGCTGAGCTGTTGCGCGTCATCGGCGACTTCAAGCAGCAGTTCATGGCCAAGCACCATTCGGATGTTTCTGGATCAGAGGAGAACTAAGCCCCATGGCCAACCTTCGCGACATTAAGAAGCGAATCTCCTCGGTTACCACGACCAAGCAGATCACGCGCACGATGGAGATGGTCTCTACGGCCAAGATCCGTCGTGCCCTCGATCGCTCCAAGCAGGCCGAGCCCTATAAGGAGGCGCTGACCGACGTCATGTTGACGGTCGCCGGCGACGCCTCCTGTTCGGGCACCGATCCCATGCTGCAGAAGCATGAGAGCGTCAAGCATGGCCTGATTGTCGTTATTGCCTCGGACCGCGGCCTTGCCGGCGGTTTCAATACGACGGTGGAGCGCACGGCCGAAAAGCTCGCCGCTTCTTGGGCGAACGACGGCATCGAGTGCGAGATCATCGCGTGCGGGCGTAAGCCGGCCACGTATTTCCGTGACCGCGCAAACGTTGTCATGCACTTTGAGGGCAACTCTTCTGAGCCCGATTTCAATCAGGCCCGCATGATCTCCTCTCATATCTGCGATGCGTATCGTGCCGGTGAGCTTGACCGTGTCGAGCTTGTCTACCACCACGCCAAGAACCGCGTGGATCAGGAGCTTCGCGTCGAGCATCTGTTGCCGCTCGACCCCGAGATGATCGCTATGGCCCACGGTCCGCGTAAGAACGAGACCGACGCCCCTAAGCGCATCTCGTCCACGTTCGAGTTCGTGCCCTCTCCCGAGCATGTTCTCGGCAAGCTTGTGCCGTCTTATATCCTGACGGTCATCTACCAGGCCCTGATCGATTCGGCGGCTGCCGAGCAGGGTGCACGCCGCAAGGCCATGCACTCCGCGACGGAAAACGCCACCGCGATCATCTCGACCCTTACCCGCACGTATAGTCGCGTGCGCCAGGCTTCGATCACGACCGAGATTAACGAGATCGTCGGCGGAGCCTCAGCATTGGAGGAACAGTAATGGCTAATAACACCGTAAAGCTTGCGGTCGAGGAAGCCACCAAGAAGACGACTGCCGGTGATGGTCGCATCGTGCGAATCATCGGCCCTGTCGTCGACGTTAAGTTTGACGGCGCGGTGCCCCCGATCTACAACGCGCTCACGGTCGAGGCCGAGACCCCGATCGGTCATCTGAGCACGATCCTCGAGGTCGAGAGCCAGCTTCCGGGCGGCGTCGTCCGCACGGTCGCCATGTCCTCGACCGACGGCCTGCAGCGCGGCCTCATCGCCACCGATACCGGTGAGCCCATGAAGATGCCCGTTGGTCCCAAGACGCTCGGCCGCATTTGGAACGTCATGGGCAAGCCCGTCGACGGCAAGCCCATGCCCGAGGTGGAGGAGTTCTACCCCATCCACCATGCAGCGCCCCGTTTCGACGAGCTCACCACCAAGACCGAGATCTTCGAGACCGGCATCAAGGCCGTCGACCTGCTCGAGCCCTACATCCGCGGCGGCAAGACAGGTCTGTTCGGCGGCGCCGGCGTCGGCAAGACCGTTCTGATCCAGGAGCTCATCAACAACCTCGCCCAGGAGCACGGCGGCACCTCGGTGTTCACCGGCGTCGGCGAGCGTACCCGCGAGGGCACCGACCTGTTCCTCGAGATGAGCGAGTCTGGCGTTATCGACAAGACCTGCTTGGTCTATGGTCAGATGAACGAGCCGCCCGGAGCGCGTCTGCGCATCGGTCTGGCCGGCCTTACCACCGCTGAGTACTTCCGCGATCGCGGCCAGGACGTTCTGCTGTTCATCGACAACATCTTCCGCTTCTCTCAGGCAGGTTCCGAGGTTTCCGCACTGCTGGGCCGTATGCCGTCCGCCGTTGGTTACCAGCCCACGCTGGCAACCGAGATGGGCGACCTCCAGGAGCGCATTACCTCGACCAAGACGGGCTCCATTACCTCCGTCCAGGCTGTCTACGTCCCCGCAGACGACCTGACCGACCCGGCGCCTGCCACGACGTTTACGCACCTCGATGCCACCACGGTTCTTTCGCGTAGCATTTCGTCGCTCGGCCTGTTCCCGGCTATCGACCCGCTTGCGTCTTCCTCCGACGCTCTCGATCCCTCGATCGTTGGCGAGGAGCACTACCGTGTCGCCGTCAAGGTCCAGGAGCTCCTGCAGGAGTACTCCGACCTTCAGGACATCATCGCCATTCTGGGTATGGACGAGCTGTCCGAGGAGCAGCGCCTTACGGTCAACCGTGCCCGTAAGATTCAGCAGTTCCTCTCGCAGTCCTTCCACGTCGCCGAGAAGTTCACCGGCAACCCCGGTGTCTACGTCCGCGTCGAGGATACCGTCCGCTCTTTCGCCGAGATTGTCGACGGCAAGGCAGATGACCTGCCCGAGCAGGCTTTCCGCTATGCTTCCACGATTGAGGACGTGCGCGAGCGCGCCCGCAAGATGGGGGAGAAGTAGGTTATGCGTATCCGCATCGTGTGCCCCGTGAGCTGCGCCTATGAGGGCGACGCTGCGTTTGTGTCGATTCCGTCCACGGATGGCGAGTTTGGCGTTCTGCCTGCTCACTCCAGCGAGATCTGCACGATCGACCGCGGTTACGTTCGCGTTTCCGATAAGGCCATGGGCACTGTCGACCACACGTTTGCCGTGGCCGGCGGCTATGTCCAGGTTGCGGACGATGTCGTGACCGTTCTCGCCGAGCGCGCTTGCGATTTGGCGACCGTCGATGCCGACAAGCTTAAAGCTGATATTCAAGGTTTTGAAGAGAAGCTGGGTAATTTGTCGGAGGATGATGCACGCCGCGCCTACCTCTATAATGAAATCGCATGGTGTAAGCTCAAGCTTGCCCAATAGTCAAACGATTTAGCGTTCGACCATTTGCGAACACATCATGCCCGGGATGGCCCAGCCATCCCGGGCATGCTTTTTGAAAGGGTAGACCTTGGATATTATCCGCGTTGAGGGTGGCCACGCCATCGGAGGCTCCGTGCCCGTTTCGGGCGCCAAGAACTCCGCACTCAAACTCATGGCGGCAACGCTTCTGGCGCCGGGCAAGACGACGCTGCAGAACGTGCCCGATATTTCCGATGTCCACGTGATGGGCAAGGTGCTCAAGGGCATGGGCGCTACGATCGATGTTCTCGACGAGCACACGCTCGAGATTGATACCTCTCAGGTCGATTCTTGGGAGGCCCCCTACGAGCTCGTTGCCAAGATGCGTGCTTCCACCGCCGTCATGGGACCCCTGCTGGGTCGCTTCCATCGCGCCAAAATTGCCATGCCGGGCGGCTGCAACCTGGGTGCTCGCAAGATCGATATGCACATTCTTGGTCTTGAGGCCCTGGGCGTTGAGTTCGATACCGCCCACGGTTACATCAACGCTAATGCGCCCCAAGGTCTGCGCGGTACCACCGTCACGCTCGAGTTCGCCAGCGTCGGTGCGACCGAGAACCTCATCATGGCCTCTGTGCGCGCACAGGGTACCACGGTTATCGACAATGCCGCCCGCGAGCCCGAGATCGTCGATCTCGCTAACATGCTCAACGAGATGGGCGCCAAGATTGTTGGCGCCGGTACGCCCGTCGTGACCATCGAGGGCGTGGAAGAGCTGCATCCTGTTACCCATCGCGTAGTGGGCGACCGCATCGAGGCCGGTACCTTTATCGTCGCCGGTGCGCTGATGGCCGACGATCGCGGTGTTGACGTCACGGGTTTTTGCCCCATTCACTTGGGCATGGTTCTCAAGAAGATGGAGCTTATGGGCATCGATTGCGAGCGTACCGACGACGGCGTCCATGTGAACCGTGCCGAGCGTATCAAGCCGGTCGATATCCAGACGCTTCCGTTCCCCGGTTTCCCGACCGACATGCAGGCGCAGATTATGGTGCTCTCCGCCCTTGCCGACGGCAGTTCCGTTATTACCGAAAACATCTTCGAGAATCGCTTTATGTTCGCCTCTGAGCTGGTGCGCATGGGTGCCGACATTCGTATCGAGAGCCATCATGCCATGATTCATGGCGTCAAGGGCTTCTCGGGTGCACAGGTTACCTCGCCCGATCTGCGTGGCGGAGCGGCCCTCGTCGTAGCGGGCTTGATCGCCGACGGGACGACCGAGGTTTCGGCCATTCATCACATCAAGCGCGGCTACGAGCAGTTTGTCGAAAAGCTGCAGGCGCTCGGCGCGCATGTCGAGCATGCTACCGTCCCCGATCCCGTCATCTACTAATACAGGTTGCCTATGTTTAATAAAAAGCCCCTCGCGGATACCACCACCCGAAGACCCTCAACTGGTGCGCAGGCCAAGATCTACAGTCGCGATAACGTGGCTCGCTATTCCGAGCGAGCTCGCCAACGTCGTCGTAGCCACACGATTCGTCACGTCGCGCTCATTGTCGTGCTTGGCGTGCTGCTGAGTGCCACTACCGCTGCCGGCCTGTGGTTTGCCACCATTATGGGCAAGCTCGGCGATTCTAATGTCATTACCGACAATCTGCGTCGGGTTCTGGTTGACACCGATGAGGCAAAGGATCCGTTCTACGTGCTGCTTCTTGGCACCGACGGCCGTCCGGGCGAGGATACGTATCGTGCCGACTCGATTATCCTGGCACGCATCGACCCCACGCAAAAGCAGGCGACGCTCATTTCCGTTCCGCGCGACACCAAGGTCGAGTACAAGGGCGAGACCATGAAGATCAACGCCTGCCATACCGTTGGCGGCGCCGAGGCCATGGTCGAGGCGGTCAACGAGCTGTGCGGTGTTCAGATTTCCCACTATGCCGAGGTCAGCTTCGACGGTATGCAGGCGCTGATTGATTCGGTTGGCGGTATCGACATTAACGCAACCGATGATGTTGACGACCCCGAGCACCTGGATATTAAGATTACCGCTGGCCAGCAGCATATGGACGGTGCCACCGCCCTTACCTATGCCCGCTGCCGCTACACCTATGCCGACGGCGATTACACGCGCATGCGCCACCAGCGCCAGGTGCTTGGCGCCCTTGCCAACCAGATTCTCAATAACTTCGATGCCACGAAGATCTTTGGCCTGGTTAATTCGCTGTCCGATATGCTCGTAACCGATATGAGCGTTCAGGATATCGTGGCTACGGTCAACGCCATGCGCGGTATGGATGTCGACGGTATCTACTCGGCCAACCTGCCCTCGTACGCCGACGACAGCACCATGATCGACGGTGTGAGCTACGTCTTTGTCTACGAGGACGAGCTCAAGGAAATGATGGGGCGCGTCGATGCCGGCAAGGATCCCAAGGGTCCCAACACCATGGGTCTTTCCGATGGTTCCAGCTCTACGATTGGCGACCTGAACAACAACACGTCTGACGATTACGCAAACGGTACCGCAACCTCATCGGTCAGCTCTGACGATTCCGATGACTCAAGCGATTCAAGCGATTCGGACTACTACGAAGAGCCCACCGGCGACGGCAACGGCTACGAAGCCAACTACTAGAGTTACGCGGTTTTACCAAACCGCGTAACCAGTTGACGCTGCAAACCCGCCAGAGCGGCAATCTGCCTTTCAACTTCGGCGGCATGATCAAAAGATCAATGCCACCTCGTTTCAAGGCACCTTGCTCGCTCTGGCGGGTTTTCGCTGTCCGCGCCAAAACATCGGCGTTGCCGGAACACTTGGCACTTGGGGACGTTCCTTTTGTGCCGGCAGTTTGGGACACTCCTTGCGTTAAGAGGCTGGCGTGCGTCAACCTGTTCACATTGCAGCAAAAAAATCGCCCCGTTCTTGGTTGAGGACGGGGCAATTCGTCTTTTGGACTTGTGCAGCCAGGCTTATGCAAAGCGGGCGACGAGCTCCTGGAGCACGTCGGTCATCTTGACGAGCGAACTGACCGGGACGAACTCGTTGACGCCGTGATAGCAATAGCCGCCGGTGGAAAGGTTGGGGCAGGGCAGACCGCGGAACGACAGCTGGGCGCCGTCGGTGCCGCCGCGAATCGGCAGCACTTGGGGCTCAACGCCGCAGGCAAGGTAGGCTTCCTTGGCAACATCAATAAGCTCGGGATAGTCACGAACGATCTCGGCCATATTTCGATACTGCTGCTTAACCTCGACCGTCACGCGCTCCTCACCCAGACGCTGGTTGAGCATCGAGGCGGCGGCATCAATAAGGTCGAGTTTCTGCTGGAACTTGGCGGCGTCATGGTCGCGGACGATATAGCGCGCTGTGGCGTGATCGACGGTCGCAGATACACCCTCAAGGTGATAAAAGCCCTCGTAGCCTTCCGTATACTCCGGGCGCTGCACGTAGGGGAGCAACGCGTTGAAGTCGCAGAACAGATTGCCCGCGTTGACCATACGGCCCTTGGCGTCGCCCGGGTGGATGGACTGGCCCTTAAAGCGGACGGTCGCCTCGGCGGCGTTAAAGCACTCCCACTCCAGCTCGCCGATGGGGCCGCCGTCGACCGTGTAGGCGTACTTGCAGCCAAAGGCATCGATATCCAACAGCTCGGCTCCGTGGCCGATCTCCTCGTCAGGGCAGAAGCAAATGCCGAGTGCGGGATGGGGCAGAGAAGGGTCCTGAGCGATACGCGCGACAAGCGACATGATCTCGGCGACGCCTGCCTTGTCGTCCGCGCCCAGCAGCGTGGTGCCATCGCTGCAGACCAGGTCCTCACCCGCGAGGTCGTTCAGGGCGGGAAGCTTGGCGGTACTCATGGCAACGGGCTTACCGTCAACCGTGCCGCAGACCAGGTCGCCACCTTCGTAGTGTACGATGTGCGGCTTCACGCCGGCGCCCGGTGCAACTTCGGTGGTGTCGAGATGGGCGATCAGGCCCAGGGCGGGCTTGTCCTCAGCGCCCGCACTTGCGGGGATATGCGCGCAGACATAGGCGTGCTCGGTCACGTGGGCATCTTCCGCACCAAGCTCGCGCAGCTCTTCAGCCAGCACGTTGGCAAGGTCAAACTGAACGGCGCTCGAGGGTACCTGGTCGCAGTTTGCATCCTCGGACTGCGTGTTGATCTGGACGTAGCGCAAAAAGCGTTCGAGGACATCGGGGCTCGTGGTGGTGTTTTCCATAAAGACCGCTCCAATCTTGGTCGTCGTGTGCAACAAGAACTCTAGCACGGTATGCCACGGCATACCACGACGCTTGGATGGGGTAGAATCAGCCATTGAATGCAGAAGGGACGGAAGATCATGGATACGACAAATAGCTCGCGCGAACTACATCTGACGGTGGCGAACGAAGACTACTTGGAGTGCATGGTTCGCATTGAAAGCGAAGAGGGGGAAACCAACGGCGTGCGATCGGTCGACATCGCGCAGCGCCTTGGCGTCTCCAAGGCATCGGTCAATAAAGCGGTTTCGGCGCTCAAGGCATCCGAACTTGTCGAGCAATCGCACTACGGCAAGGTAGTCCTGACCGATCGTGGCCGCGAGGTTGGTACGGCTATCTGGTACCGTCATCGCCTCATCCGCACGTTTTTGGTTCAGGAGCTCGGTGTCGAATTTGAGCGAGCCGATTCCGAGGCCTGCATGATGGAGCATGCGCTTTCCGAGGACACGATGAACCGCTGGCTCGCCTATCTCGAAAAGCAGGGAATCAGCGTCGAGGAATAGCGGGATATATTATGGATACGAGTTATTACAACCGCTTTGGTGCCGAGGAACTTACGCGCCGCTTGTCGAGCGAGACCTTGTTGGCGCAGGGTCCCATGGGCAGTGTTCTGTTGAGTGAGTACGATGCCGCCGACATTCCACCGGCGTTTTGGAATCTGGCAGAGCCGCAGACCGTTTCTCGTATCCATCGCTTGTATGTCGCCGCCGGCGCGCAGGTGCTCATTACCAACACCTTTCAGGCATCGAGCTATGCCCTCAAGCACGACCAGATTGCGCCGTCCGTGGCGGAGGTCAATCGCGGGGCTGTCGACGATGCCCGCCAGGCGCACCCTCAGCTGCTGCTGGGCTCGATGGGCCCGATCGGTATTGAGTGGTTTGCCGAGGACTCTGCCGAGTTTCGTGAAATCCGAGGCATTGCGCGCGAACAGGCGCATGCCTTGCTCAATGCTGGTGTTGACGGTCTGCTGATCGAGACGGTGACGTCTATCCGTAATTTGCAGCCCATGCTTGCCGGCGCCCGAGACGCCGCCGACGGCATGCCTGTTCTGGTGAGTTTTGTCGTTGACGATAAAGGCGACCTGTTGGGCGATGGCCTCAACATCGAGGCAGCCGTTTTGTACGCCGAAAAACACGGCGCAAACTCGGTTGGTGTTAATTGCTGTCCGCTTGCGGCCGCGAACGCGGCGGTGCCCAGGATGGTTGCATCGGCGACTACTCCCGTCACGGTGCGTCCCAACGTAGGCGATCCGGTCCAGACTCAGGATGGCCCCGTATGGCACGAGAACCCCGAAGCTTTCGCGCGCGCATGCATCGAATGGAGACATGCCGGCGCCGCAATGGTGGGCAGTTGCTGTGGAACCACGGCAATCACTACGGCCGCGATGGCCGAGGCGCTCGATATATAAAGGGCAAAACCGCTCCATACGGGGCGGTTTTTTTATTGCTTGCATGTCCTCGGCAGCATTTGCCCAAATGGTGAATGCTGGTGCCGGCAGGTTGCCGAGTGCATGTTGCGGGTATACCCCATGCGTACCATGATCCAAACACTGTGAGGTGTCTGCGCGTGTGCGCGATAATTCATTTTGGAACTGACGGTTGGCGCGCTCGCGTCGATGAGGACTTCACTGCCGATAACGTTGCTCGTATCGCCGATGCCGTCGGCGAGTTGTGGCAAAAGACCAATCCGGGCAAAACAGTATATATAGGGTTCGACACCCGGCCCCTGGCGAGCGAGTTCGCTGAACTTGCGGCGGGCGTGCTAGCAGCGCACGGGCTGGACGCCGTGCTCGCTTCGCGACCTGTTCCGACCCCTGCCCTTACGTGGGCGGCGGCTTATGACGGTGAGGCGTGCGGCGCGCTCATGGTGACGGGGTCCCATCATCCGCAGGGCTATCTGTGCCTCAAGATTCGCATGGGTGACGGCTCGACCGCCAACCAGGATGTCATCGAAGAGCTCGAAGAGACCATGGCTCCCGAGCCAATGGGGATCGAGGGGCAATATCGCACCGCGGATATCATTCCTGACTATATGCAGGCGGTGGCATCGTTTGTCGATGCCGAAGCCATCCGCGCCGCGCACTTGCGCGTGGTTGTCGATCCCATGGGCGGCGCAGCCCAGGGCTATCTAGCCGACTTGTTGCGCGAGCTTGGCGTTGAGGCGCACGAGATTCACGCCGGGCAGGCGTCTGACCAAGAAGATATCTGCCCCGACCCCGTTGAACCTTGGGTGGACGCTTGCGAGCGCACGGTTATCGAGGACGGAGCTTGCGCTGGCCTGGTGACCGACGGCGACGCCGACCGTATCGGCGCGGTTGACGAGCGCGGCAGATATATACATCCGCATCAGATCATGGCGCTCGTTTTGGGCGACTTGGTTCAATTTCGTAATTTGGAGGGGCGCGTCGTCGTCAATCTTTCATGCTCGACGCTCGTACGTCGCATTGCCGAGGCGCTTGGCTGCCGCGTGACCGTCAAACCAGTCGGTTTCAAATATATAGCGGCGGAGATGAAGAAGGGCGGCGTCCTCATAGGCGGCGAAGAAGCCGGTGGTATCGGCATCGCCGCGCATATGCCCGAGCGCGATGGAATCCTCGCCTGTCTGATTCTGTGTGAGCTTATGGCAAAGACGGACGCGCCTTTGGGCGTTCTGGTCGACCAACTCGAGGACAGTTTTGGTAAGACGAGTTACGGTCGACGCGATTTGCGCCTTGAGGCCGAAGATGCCGAAACGTTACGAACCCTGCTGCCGGGCGTAAACCCCAAGTCGATTTGTGGCAAGGTGCCGCAAAACGTTAGTCATATGGACGGCTTGCGTCTGTCATTCGAGGATGACACGTGGCTGCTGGTCCGTCCTAGCGGGACCGAACCAGTGGTGCGCGTCTACGCCGAGGGGTTCTCGGTGGAAGAACGTGATGAGTTGCTCGATGCTGGCTGTGCTTTAGCTAGGGGGACGTATCCGCTTTAACCATGAGACTGCCTTATATAAAGAGATGCTCGGCGAGCGGTAGGTAACGGCTGGCAAACGTTAGTCGGATTCCAAGATGTGTAGGAAATGTGTACGCCCAGATTCCCGCCCGCGGGGCCCCTCCGGTCTGGCAATATATCTCCTTGCCGCGCGGCCCGGTGGAACCGGATGAGCCGCGCAGGCGTGCACCTTGAGAACCGGATACTGCGAGGATGGACAC
>DBEZMF010000054.1:0-20651 GCA_048250755.1 Collinsella sp. | reverse complement strand
ACGTAAGGTTCATCGCGAGTTCCGCACGAGCCGGAGAGCACTTAATGTGCTCTCCGTGCGAGCAGGACTGTCCGAGCAGGGAACCTTACGTTCCGCGCCGCCGGGCAGACGAACCAGTTAAGACGTGTCGCTACTTGATCTTGGTCGTACCCGGTGCCAGGTTGGGGTCGGTCTCGTTGGCCTCGGTCTGGAAGTGCTCGGTGTACACGTTCTTGCCGTCGCGGAACATCTCGTAGTACTGCATCTTGGCGTAATCTTCGCGCGCCTTGGTGGCGGCTGCGGCATCGGCGTCGTCACCGGTGACGTTGGAGGAAAGCGCCCAGCGCAGGCTGGCGTCCTCGTAGCCCACCGAGTTGATAGCGGGCAGCGACTCGCGCAGCGTCATGTGCGCCTTCTGGTAGTCGGTCAGCGGCGCGCCGATTAGCTGCATGAGCTGGGTGGACAGGTAGTTGGTGGACAGGTCGTCGACCTCGCTCGTCTGGTCGCAGCCGGCAACGTCGTAGTTGGCCCAGATGATGTAGTCGGTCTGCCACAGACGTTCCTGGTGCGTGGCGTCGTCTTCGCCGGTAAACCACTTGTCGTTGAACTTGGACGGGAAGAACGGCTGGTGGTCGCCCCAGAACACCACGACTACCTTACGGTCGAGCTTGCTCAGGGCGTTTAGGAAGTAGCGAAGCGCCTGGTCGGACTGCTCGATGCACGAGACATACTCGTCGACATCGGAGAGCGTGCCGTCCTCGACGGTCTTGGCATCCAGATCGGTCGTGTCGATATTCAGGTGCATCTGCTTATCGACCGGCAGCAGACCCGTATCGTAGCCCGAGTGGTTCTGCATGGTCACGTCGAAGATAAACTGCGGATCGGCGTTCTGGTCGAGCAGCTCAAGAATCTTGTCGTAGGTAGCCTGGTCGGTCACCATGCCGCGCAGGGTGTCGGCTCCCTGGAAATCGTTGATGGACAGGAACTGGTCAAAGCCAAAGTCCTTGTAGACGTTCTCGCGGTTCCAGTTGGTCGCGTGGTTGGGGTGCATGGCCGTGGTGGAATAGCCGAGCGATTTGAACTGCTCTGCCAAGTTCCCGGTCGTTTCCATGTTGTAGATGGTGTAGGGGTACACGCCCGATCCCAGGTTGGCCATGGAGTTGCCGGTCATAAACTCAAACTCGGTATTGGCGGTACCGCCGCCGTAGGCACTCACATAGAGCTTGCCGCGGCTGAGGCAGTCGGACAGGTTCTTAAAGTACTGCGGACCCTCGTAGCCGGCGCGCATGTTCTGGTAGATCGACAGATCCGAGAACGTCTCGTTCATGATGGCGATGACCGTGGGCTTCTCGCTATCGAACTGCTCCTTTGCGGCGGCGCGCTCGTCGCTCTTGGCCGCGTCGGACTTGTCGTAGGCCTTGGCGTACTTTTTGAGCGTGGCCTTGGCATCGTCGACGGAGTAGTCGGCGGGTTTGGGCGGCTTGATGGACTGCGCTGCGCTAATGAAAGCGGGCAGGTAGCCCTCGCGCCAGTAGCTCTCGAGCGGGCGCCAGGTGTAGACGGTGATGCCGAGGGTGTTGTAGTAGTCGATGAGCGTGACATGCGCGGTCACGCCGCCCAGGCACAGCACGGCGATGAGCAGGTTGGTGAGCAGCATGCGCTTGGCGTTGGCGGCACCCTTCTGGCGGTGCGGTGCAACCAGGCCGGCGTACTCGCACAGCAGCATGGCGATGGCGGTAAAGCCCATGGACAGCACGCAGAACAGCGAGATGGAGAAGGTGTAGCCGGTGCCGGCGACCGCGGCGGCGGTGGAGATGGCCGAAAGGTCGCCCGGCTGGATGGGCATGGACTTAAACGTGATAACGAAGAACTCGGCAATGCCCAGGATAAAGAGGGCAAAGGCCAGGACCGCGGGGGCTGCGCCGTGGCGCTGGAATAGGAAGAACAAGCCGACCATGAGCGTGGTGATGATGGCCCACTCGAGCAGGATGCACAGGGGGTAGACCCAGGTAAAGTCGTGGTTGGACGATACCTCCATGCCCAGCAGCGCAAAGACGCCGGCGAGCAGCAGGCACAGGACGGCGGCGACGAGCGGTTTGCCCACAAAGGCGCCGCGCAGGCGGGCGAGCTTGCCGGTGGGGGCGGGGGCGTCGGGCGCGGCGAACGCAAAGACGCGCGGGGCGATGCGGTCGCGTGCGATGCTGGCCCAAGCGCAGCCGGTGAGGATGGCGTTGGTCAGGATGAGCATCACAAAGGCGAGCGGCTCGTTTTGAGCGACGAGGCCCACGGCGCCCCAAATAGTCAAAAAGACCTGGAACAGGCCGAAGGCGACGCTCCACCCAAGAGCGCTTTTGGCAACGGTGCCCGACTGAGCGCGAATGGCCTTGGCCTCGCGCAAGACAAGGTAGACGGTCGCCGCAAGACCGACGAGCGAGATGGCGGCAGCGAACATGCTGAGACTCCTCACAAACTAAAACGTACGAAAGCGGGGGTTTACCCGATTGTTACCAAGATATGCGCTGCAATTGGTGTCTGCGCACAACAACCAGCCATATTAACGCGCACGTGTGGCGGTGTGGCGCAATGTAGTGGCGACCTGCGCGATAATGGACGGGAATTACACGGAAACGTAAAGGCTTCTTAAAGAATTAGCGAGGATGAGGCGATGAACGAGCAGGTTTGCACCAAGGCTGTGGATACGAACGGTTATCCGGTCGAGACGACGGGCAATGCGGTGCTGGACACGTTGGAGCACCGTTCCTCCACGCGTGCCTTTGCGCGTGATGACGACGACCGCCCCGTGGCGGTGACCGACGAGCAGCGGGCGGCGATTCTGCATGCGGCGAGCCGTGCGCCGTCGGCAGGCGCCATGATGATGTATTCCATCGTAAGCATTCGCGAGCAGGCTACGCTGGACCGCCTCGCCGACCTGTGCGATCACCAGCCCATGATCGCCAAGGCGCCCTGGGCACTAATATTTGTGGTCGATTATGCCAAGTGGATCGATCTGTTTGAGCATGTGGGCTGCTTTGAGCCCGAGTTTGTAGAGCGCACGGGCAAGTCGCCCCGTCGTGCACCGGGTCTGGGCGACTTTGCCATCGCGGCCCAGGATGCCGTGATCGCCGCGCAAAACGCCGTGGTTGCCGCCGAGGCCCTGGGCCTGGGGAGCTGCTACATCGGTGATATCGTCGAGAATGCCGAGGAAGTTGCCGAGCTGCTCGATCTGCCGCCCTATACCATGCCGCTGTCGATGCTCATCATCGGTACGCCCCGTAAGGAGCGTCCGGCCATTGCGCATCCCGTGGTGAACCTGGTGCACGAGGAGCGCTACTGCCGCGCCGACGCCGCGACCATGGACGCGCAGGTGGCCGAGATGGACGCGATGTTCCGTCCGCATGCCCGCGAGGTAGGCGAGCGCGTGGTGGATATCTACACCCGCAAGCATACGAGCCCCTTTATGGCCGAGATGAGCCGTTCCATGGAGTGGTGGTTCAAAAACTGGCTCGGCAAGTAACGAATGCGGCGATGTGATAAAGGGACAGTCCCTTTGTTACATTCCATATCGCCGTGGTGGCCTAAAGGCCGTATAAATGTTTATCTAGCTGGGAAAACGGTGCCGTGCAAGTGCAGGCCGATTACCTATAATCCCTTCGAACATTAAAGTTGGGAGGAAACCGGCTTATGGAACAAAAGGCCAAGGAGGCAGCTTCGCACGCTGCGATTCCTGTGAGCATCTCGGCGATGCTCGTCACGCTGGGCGTGGTGTACGGCGATATCGGCACCAGCCCTATGTATGTAACCAAGGCGCTCGTTGCCGGCAACGGCGGCATCGGAAGCGTCACGGAGGAGTTCGTGCTCGGCGCGCTCTCCCTTGTCGTTTGGACGGTCACGTTGCTGACCACCATCAAGTATGTGCTCATCTCGCTGCGCGCCGATAACCATGGTGAGGGCGGCATCTTTGCCCTGTACAGCCTGGTCAAGCGCTGCGGCAAGTGGCTTATCATCCCCGCCATGCTGGGTGGCGCCGCGCTGCTCGCCGACGGCATCCTGACGCCGGCCGTTACCGTTACCACGGCCATCGAGGGCCTGCGCACCATCCCGGCGGTCCATGCCGTGCTGGGCGATGACCAGGGCCGCGTCGTCGCCATTACGCTCGCCATCATCATCGTGCTCTTCTTGGTACAGCGCATCGGTACGGCCAAGATCGGTCACGCCTTTGGCCCCATCATGACGCTGTGGTTCCTGTTCCTGGGCGGCACGGGTCTGTTCTTTGTTTTCCAGCACCCCGCCGTGCTGCTGTGCCTCAACCCGGTGCGCGGCATCGCCTTTTTGCTGAGCCCCAACAACCACGCGGGCATTATGATTCTGGGCAGTTGCTTCCTCGCCACCACCGGTGCCGAGGCGCTCTACTCCGACATGGGCCACGTCGGCCGCGGCAACATCTACGCTACCTGGCCGTTCGTTAAGTGCTGCCTGCTGCTTTCCTATATGGGCCAGGGCGCTTGGCTTATGAACAACGCTGCCAACCCCGAGCTCATGGGCATTGCCGACCTCAACCCGTTCTACCAGATGCTCGCCCCGGGCCTGCGTCCCTTTGCCGTAGGCCTTTCCACCGTTGCGGCCATCATTGCCTCGCAGGCGCTCATCACCGGCGCATTCTCGCTGGTGTCCGAGGCCAGCCGTCTGGACCTCATGCCGCACATGCAGGTCTTCTACCCTGCCGAGACCAAGGGCCAGCTCTACATCCCCATGGTCAACAACGTCATGCTTGTCGGCTGCGTCATCGTGGTGCTGCTGTTCCAGAACTCGGCGCATATGGAAGCCGCGTACGGCCTTGCCATTACGCTGACTATGATGTGCACCACGCTGCTGCTCTTCTTCTACCTGCACGAGGAGCGCAAGCTCAAGGTTGCTCCGTGGATCTTCGCGGCCTTCTTCCTTTTGCTCGAAGGCTTCTTCTTCGTGAGCTCGCTCACCAAGTTCTTCCACGGCGGCTATTTCACCATCCTCATGGCTGCACTCATCATGGGCATTATGGTGTGCTGGTACAACGGCACGGCGGTCGAGCAGCGCCAGTTTACGCTGCTGCCGCTGCGCAGCTACCTGCCGCAGCTCAAGCGCCTGCGCGACGACGACCGTTACGAGCGCATGAGTGACAACGTCGTGTACCTGACCAAGGACACCCATACCGACTACATCGACCGCGATATCGTCTATTCGATCTTGGACAAGCATCCCAAGCGTGCCCGCGCCTGGTGGTTTGTGAATGTCGAGACCATGGACGAACCGCATACCTTTGCCTATTCGGTCGAGACGTTCGGCACCGACTACGTGTTCCGTGTGCATCTGTACCTGGGCTACAAGATCAACCAGCGCGTCAATGCCTACCTGCGTCAGGTTGTTCAGGACCTGGCTGCCACCGGCGAGCTGCCGCCGCAGACGCATGACTACTCGGTCTACAAGGATCCGGGTAACATCGGCACGTTCAAGTTCGTCCTGATTCGTAAGCTTCTGGCGCCTGAAAGCGATGTGGAGCCGAGCGAGCGTACGGCCATCACGCTCAAGTACATCATTCGCCGCGCCGCCGGCACGCCCGCGCGTTGGTACGGCCTGGAGAACTCCAACGTGAGCTTTGAGTACGTGCCGCTGTTCACCAAGTTCAAAGCCGTGAACAAGATGCAGCGCCTGGCCCCCAACGAGCGGCCGTAGACGTCGGCGGCTACACGGAGTTGGTTTTTGATGGATAAGCATGAGGCCGGGGAGGTAAACATGGATACAAAGGCGCTCGATGGCCGTGAGGCGGTGGTCGAAATGGTGCGTGAGGCGCGCGTCGACGCCGCCGAAGATCGGTTCTTTACGAATCGTGCCAACATGGATATGGCCGACCGCGTGATTTCGATCGTGGCACTGGTATTTGGAGCGGTGTGCGTGTGTGCCCTGCTCGCGCACGTGCTGTTTGTCTAGCGACCGCAGGTTGCAAAGGCTATACACTTGGAACCACCACAAGGGAAACCACCACAAAGGTGCCTGTCCCTTTGTGGTGGTTTTTGTTTTTGAGAGAGGGGCGGGGCGCTGATGGACGTCCGTGCGGACGGTGATATTGCCGAGAACTTTTGGTGGCGGCGCACTACGATGAAGCGTCGCGGCCCCCTGTACGATATCTGCGTGTCGGTGGGGCTGCTGGTCGCGGCGACGATTGTGGGCGCGCTGCTCGACCATCCGGGTCTCGCGCCGAGCATCATGATCGTCTATGTGTTCGCCGTTCAGCTGTGCGCATTCTTTACCTGGAGTCGCCTGTATTGCTTGCTGAGCTCGGCTGCCGCCGTGGCGCTCTACAACTTCTTGTTTGTCGACCCGCGCTACTCGCTGTCGCTTATCGACCGCGGCTATCCCGGCATGTTCTTCATCATGTTCGTGGTCTCGCTTGTGTCGAGCTCGATTGCGTTGGCCCTGCGCCGCGCCTTGGCACAGGCTGCCGCCAGCGACCGCCGCACGCATATGGTGCTCGAGACCAATCGCATGTTGCAGCGCTGCGCCGACGAGCAGCAGATCGTTCACGCCATGGCCACGCAGCTGGCGCGTCTTTCGGGCTGTCCGGTCGTGTGGTACAGCGCCGACGCCGAGGGCGATGACCTGCTGCCGCGTGCGACATACACGGCCGTGGGCGATGCCGCGCCGGTGCACGAGCTGGCGCCGCAGATGCCACCGCGGCTCTCGGCGTCCGCCTATGTGGGAACGCCGCTCGATGCTACGTTCGGTGGCTCGGCGTTTTATGGCATCTACCTGACGGTTCGCACAGGCGACGGCTTCGCGCGCTCGGGCGACCCCGCCTCGGTGGTGGGCGTGCTGGCTATCGTTGCCGAGCCCGACGTGCTGACGCACGAGGAGCGGACACTTGCCGATGCCATCGTGAGCGAAGGCGAGCTGGCACTCGATCGCGCCCGCGCCATGGAGGCCCGCGAGGAGGCGGCGGTGCTCGCCAAAAACGAACAGCTGCGCGCCAACCTGCTGCGCTCCATCTCGCACGATCTGCGTACGCCGCTCACCAGTATTTCGGGCAATGCCGATGTCCTGCTCGATCAGGGCTCGACCGGCACCGCGGTGCTCGATGCCCAGACGCGCCGCGGCCTGCTCCTTTCCATTCGCTCGGATGCGCAATGGCTCAACGCCACCGTCGAGAACCTGCTCGCCATCACCAAGCTCGAGGGTGGCGGCATGCGCCTGTCGACCACACTCGAGCTCATGGACGATATCGTCGAGGAGGCGCTGCGCCACGTGAACCCTGCCGTGCGCGAGCACGACCTTAAGGTGGTGGCGTGCGATGAGCCGGCGCTCGTCAACGTCGATGCGCGCCTGATGGTGCAGCTGGTGGTCAATCTGGTGAACAACGCCATCACCTATACGCCCGCAGGCTCGCATATCATGATTTCGATTAGCGTCGACGATGGATGCGTGGCATGCTCGGTGGCCGATGACGGGCCGGGCATTGCGCCCGAGGACCGTGAGCGCATCTTTGAGTCGTTCTACACCGCCAACCACGGTCTTGCCGACAGCCATCGCAGTGTGGGCTTGGGTCTTTCGCTCTGCCGCTCCATTGCGTTGGCGCATGGCGGTAGCATAGAGGTTGCCGCGGCGGACCCGCACGGCTCGGTCTTTACGATTGAGCTTCCCGTCGCCGACGTTTCGTTTGATAAGGAGTAGCGCTGTGCCGAACTCTGCCGTAAAACCGCTCATCTTGGTCGTTGAGGACGATCCCGCCGTCCGCAACCTTATTGTTGCCGCGCTCGAGGCGCACGGCTTGCGTCATATGGCCGTGGAGACCGCCCATGCCGCCATCGCCGCCGCCTCATCGCAGGCACCGAGCATCGTGCTGCTCGATCTGGGCCTGCCCGATATGGACGGCGTCAAGGTGGTGGAGTCGGTGCGCGCATGGTCGGGCATGCCGATCATCGTGGTCTCGGCGCGCAGCGAGGACGCGGACAAGATTCGCGCGCTCGATGCCGGCGCCGATGACTACCTGACCAAGCCGTTTTCGGTCGAGGAACTGCTTGCACGCATTCGCACGACGCTCAGGCGCCTTTCGTATGCGCAAACGGGTGGTGTTGCCTCCGAGGGCTCGTTCGATACCGGTGAGCTGCATATCGACTTTGATGCCGGCATTGCCACGATGGATGGCGAGGAGCTGCATCTGACGCCGATTGAGTACAAGCTCTTGTGCCTGCTGGCACATAACGCCGACAAGGTACTAACGCACCAGTTTATCCTGCACGAGATTTGGGGCACGGCAACTAAGAGCGACCTGGCGAGCCTGCGCGTCTTTATGGGCACGCTGCGCAAGAAGATCGAGTCCGACCCCGCGCACCCGCGCTATATCCAAACACACGTGGGTATCGGTTACCGATTGGTCATCCAGGGATAGGTCGGCATCCGCCATCCCAATATGAGTTGCGGTGAAATACGGTCTAAATTTGCCTAATTCCAGGCAAAACAGTCCGTATTCCACCGCAACTTTGTTTATTTGCCCTTGGGCTTGCTGGCGTAGAACTTCTTCTTTTTGGGCTTGCCGGCAGGAGAGGGTTTGCCGGCAAAGTTCGACTTGCCGTTGCCGGCCTGCGCGTGCGCGGGCGCCGCTGCGCGAGGCTTGCGGGCTTCGGGGCTGCGCAGCTCCTCGGTTCGCTCGGCAATCTCCTCGGCGCTAAAGCCGACTTCGGCCATGGCGTCCTCGATGGGCAGGCGGCGCACGATATAGCAATGGTGCACCTTCTGGTTGCGCGCGAAATCCTCGGGGATGGTCTGTGCCGTAATGTCCTCCAGCACCACGCCCACACGCGCGAGCTTGCGCGTCTCGGGGCGGAAGCCGCGCAGGTTGCAGCTAAAGATGGCATGGCCGCCCTGTGCGAGCAGGCGAGATACGCCGGCCAAAAGCTCAACATGGTCGCGCTGGACATCCCAAGTGCGGCGGCCCATCTTTGACGAGTTCGAGAACGTGGGTGGGTCGACAAAGATCAGGTCCCAGCGGTTGCGCGTCTGGCGCTGGTCGCGAATCCAGGCGAGCACGTCGTCGCGCACAAAGTGATGCTGCGGACCCACAAAGCCGTTCTGGCGCATATTGCGCTCGGCCCAGTCCAGGTAGGTGTTGGAAAGGTCGACCGTCACGGTCTCCTCGACGCCGCCGTCTGCCGCATAGCAGGTGGCGGTGCCGGTGTAGGCGAACAGGTTGAGGAAGCGGCGTGCCTGTTTGGCGTGCTCGCGCACCAGGTTGCGGGTGACGCGGTGATCCAGGAAGATGCCCACATCCAGATAGTCGTCAAAGTTGACGGCAAAGGTGAGCCCGCCCTCTTCGATGAGCGGCAGGCGACGGCGCGCGATGTTGGCGCGCTCGCCCGATCCGCCCTTGCCGGCGCCCTGCTTGCCGTACTGCGAGCCGCCGCGCGAACGCATGCGGGCCTTGGCGTGCACATGCTCGGCGGGAACATCTAGGATGCGCGGCGCGATGGTCAAGATGTCGAGCATGCGGGCCTGGGCCAGCGTGGGATCGATGGTCTTGGGCGCGGCGTATTCGGCGATGACGAGCCAGCGGCCCGGCGTCTGCGGGCAGCCCTCGTACAGGTCGATAGCGGCGGAGTAGTCGGGTAGGTCGGCATCGTAGACGCGGTAGCAGCTCACGCCCTCGCGCTTGGCCCACTTGCGGCGCAGACGGGCATTCTTGCGCAGGCGGTTGGCGAACTGCTCGGACTCCGGGATGAGCACGGGCAGCGGCTTGCCGTCGCCCAGGTCGAGCATGGCGGCAGGCTCGGGCATGGGGGTGCCGGCGGCTTCGTCTTGGGCACCTGCGGTCTGCTCCTCAGCACCTGCACTGGTCGCAGCTTCAAATGCCGCGGCAGCGTGATCGAGCGAGGGCCAAACCTCAATAGTTGCCTCTTCATTGTTGGGCATGACGGCAATCGAGTGCTCGGGCTCGGCGTGGAGCGCGCGGGCCAGCAATCCGTCGCGGGTGAGCGCGGCGACCGGCGCCGCGTCAAGCTCGGGCGCGCGGCGCAGTTCACCGATGAGCGTCATGGTGTCATGCATGAGCGAAAGCGGTGTCTCGGTCGTATCTGCGACCACGGCGGCACCGGCGACGGCGCCCGCATGGTCCAGCACGGTGGCGGACTTGGCGGCGCAAAAATCGACAAAGCGCTTGTAGCCGGCGCACTTGACCATGCGCTCAGCGGTCTTGCGGGCGGCGGGGTCAACATCCACGGCCACGATGCGTGCCTGCCGCTCGCGTGCTGCCGCCTCGCGCTCGCGTGCCTCGGCAAGCAGCTGCTCCCACAGGGCGGCGTCGTGCAGCTGCCAGCCCTCAAAGCCCCAGCGCTCGCGGGCGGCCCCCGGGGCGCGGTCGGTTAGGATATTCACGGCTTCCAGCAGCAGGCCGCCGCCGGCGCACGAGGCGTCGATCAGCGTGGGCAGGGCCTCGTTCTCGTAATCGTCGGCCGTCAGCTCGTGCTCGCACAGTGCGGTCCAGCCGACCTGCGCCAGCACCAGGGCGGCGTAGTCGGGGCGCAGCACGTGCGAGCCCTCGCCGGCGCGGGTCGCTGCGGGCGGCAGGCGCTTGAATAACGGGTCGCCCGAAAGGTCCAGGCTGATGCTCGCGCGACGCTGGCGCAGCGAAAGCAGTAGGTGAACATCGGGGTCGGCGGCATCGACGTCGGCGCGACGGCCCGTGGTTTCGGCCAGGCGGTCGCACAGCGCGTCCTTGGCGCGCAGGGCCGAGAAGCGCGTGTTGCGCAGCTGCTCGGTCACGCCGCGGGCGGTGATGGCGATGGTGGCGCCGGGGCGAACAATGCCCTCCCAGGCGATGTCGTAAACGCTATCGTACAGTTCATCGGCATCTTGCGCTTCAAAGCGCCCAAGCACCACGAACACGCGGCTGGCCAGGCGCGACCATAGACAGGCGCGGTAGCCTTCTTCGAGCTCGCCCTCAAACGTAGCGCGGCCCTTCAGGCGGCGGACATGCGAAAGCCCGAGGCGTTTAAGCTCATCGGCGAGTGCGGACTCAAAGCCCTCGGGGCAGCTTGCGTAAAATTCCATGGGTGACCTCTCTGGTTGCGTCGCTCCATTATATGATGGATGCTTCGTTTGCCCTTATACTCGAAAGGAACCCATATGATTGATGCGTGCCCCGATTCCGCTGTGCTCTTTTTTGACGTGGACGGCACGCTGACGTCGTTCGATCCCGACGATATGACCGATAAGGACTTCAATGCGGTCCACCCGTCGAAGGCCGTTGTCGATGCATTTGGTCGTCTGCGCAATGCGGGCCACCAAGCATTTATCTGCACGGGTCGTCCCTTGTGGCTGATTGCCGATGGCCTGCGTGCTTTGGAGCCTGCGGGTGTCGTTGCCATGGCGGGAGCCACGCTCGAGGTCGAGGGCCGCGTGGTACACGAGGACTGCTTTGACGAGGACGTTGTCGAGGAGCTTGCACGCCGTATGGCCGCGGCAGGGATTGAGGCCTTTTTCGAGACCAACGTTGCTACTTTTGCCCTGGAACCCGCGGGTGTTGAGCAGTCGTCTCTGATCGGCACTTCTGTGGTGCACAGCGCCGGGGAAATGCGCGTCGACGGCAGTCTGCGCGTGGGCAAGGTGTGCCTCAATGTGCCCAGTTTGGCTCGCGTAGCCAACGATGACGGCTTTATCGAGCGCTATTTTGAGGCCTGCAACACCGGTGGCCAGAATCGCGAACTGAGCCCCAAGGGCATCAACAAGGGCGTGGGCGTGGCGCGAGCACTGGCGTATCTGGGCCGCGAGGGAAATGCGCGCACCTTTGGCTTTGGCGATTCGGGCAACGACCTGGGCATGCTCGCTGCCGTCGAGACGGCTGTCGCCATGGGCAACGCCATGCCCGAGGTCAAGGCGCTCGCCGACTACGTGACCGACGATGTCGCACACGACGGTACCGTCACCGCCATGCAGCATTTCGGCCTCATCTAATGAATCCCGCGTTCTGACGTTTGCTCAAACTGCGACTCTTTGCTTTTGCATGCTCAATCGATTTATCAATCCAAACACTGAGGTGTTTATACCGTTCGCCGAGAAGATAAAAACCCGCAGCTCACGCCTTGATAAACGTAGGTAAAGTGTTTAGCAGTTCAACGCCCGCGTGCAAACGAAAGGAATCAGGCAGATGGCAATCAAGGTGTTCGCTGACGGTGCAAACCTCGAGGGCATGCTCGACATGTACGAGAACGGCAACGTTCAGGGTTTCACGACCAACCCGTCCCTTATGAAGAAGGGTGGCGTGACGGATTACCGCGCGTTTGCCAAGGAAGTCCTGGCCCGCATCACCGATGTGTCCGTCTCGTTTGAGGTTTTTGCCGATGACGTCGAGACCATGGAGGTCGAGGCCCGCGAGATCGCTACCTGGGCCGAGAACGTCTACGTCAAGATTCCGTGCGTGACCACCAAGGGCGAGTCCACCGCCGAGCTGGTTCGCAAGCTTTCGGCCGACGGCATCAAGGTCAACGTCACCACTATCTTTACGCCTACGCAGGTCGATGAGATGGTCGAGGCCGTCGACGCCGAGACGCCGTCCATCATCTCGCTCTTTGCCGGCCGCATCGCCGATACCGGCGTCGATCCCATTCCGTTTGTGACGGAGTCGGTTAAGAAGGCCGCCGCCAAGCCCAACTGCGAGGTCCTGTGGGCGTCCACGCGCGAGCTCATCAACATCTACCAGGCCGAGGCCTGCGGTTGCCAGATCATCACGGTGCCCAACAGCATCCTGGCCAAGCGCAAGAACATCGGCCGTGATCCGTACGAGGTCTCGCTCGATACCGTGCGCGGTTTTGCCAAGGATATTGCCTTGCTCGGTTTCCATATCCTGCCGTAGCGCGAACACTGGCTACGCCGCGGGTTGTTCGCCCCGGCCTTTCCTTTCCCTATCGCTCACGCGCTTCGCGAGGGTCGCGCTAGGCAAAGGAAAGGCCGGGGCTGCCGACACGAGCTTGTCGGTAGGTTGGCGATTGGCTTCCATATCTTGCCGTGGACAAAGGTACCCCCGCCTGCGACGTGCAAAATTGAGAGTATTCAGCAAGGTAAAGGTCTTTACCAGCTAGATAAAGCACGGAACAACCCCCGTTTTGGCTCTAATGTCGCTAAAACGGGGGCTGTTTTTGAGGTTATTGTCTCTGTGGGGCGTTCGGAGCGGCGGAAATTGCAGAATACTCGCGATTTTGCACGTCGCGAGAGGGGGGACCCTTGCTTTAGGTGGTTTACTTCCCCTGCACCATGGTGAGGGAGATCTTTTTTCGGTCGCGATCGACTTTCTCAACCCACACCTTTACCGTGTCGCCGACGCGCACCACGTCGCTCGGGTGCTTGACGAAGCGGTTGGCGAGCTTGGAGATATGCACGAGGCCGTCCTGGTGCACGCCCACGTCGACGAAGGCGCCAAAGTCCACAACGTTGCGCACCGTGCCCTTGAGCTCCATACCCGGCTCCAGGTCGTCGATGGAAAGTGCCGAGCGGCTAAAGACCACCTCGGGCGCGTCGTCGCGCGGGTCGCGGCCGGGCTTCTTGAGCTCGTTGACAATGTCGATGAGCGTGAGGGCGCCGCAGTCTAGGTCACTTGCCAGCGCCGAGATGCTGCCCAGGCGGCGCTCGATGTCGGGCACGCCGCCGCGGCTGAGCTCGCTGGCTTTAACGCCGGCGCGTTCCAGGACGGACGTGGCCACCTCGTAGCTCTCGGGGTGGACGCTTGTCGCGTCGAGCGGGTTCTTGCCGCCGCTGATGCGCAGGAAGCCCGCGGCGTTGAGATATGCCTTGGGCCCCAGCTTGGGGACCTTCTTAAGCTGACGGCGATCGGTAAAGGCGCCGTTTTCCTCGCGGTAGGCCACGATGTTCTTGGCCACGCTCGGCGTAATGCCCGATACGTATCCCAGCAGGCTTGCGCTTGCGGTGTTCACGTCGACGCCCACGCGGTTGACGACGTCCTCCACCACGTGGCCCAGGGTGCGCGAGAGCTCGGCCTGGTCAAGGTCGTGCTGGTATTGGCCCACGCCGATGGACTGGGGCGGAATCTTAACGAGCTCTGCCAGCGGGTCCTGCAGGCGGCGGCCCAGGCTCATGGCGCCACGCACGGTGACGTCCAGGTCGGGATATTCCTGGCTGGCGAGCTCGGAAGCGGAGTACACCGACGCGCCGGCCTCGTTGACGATGGTGTATCGCAACCCGGGCGCCTGCTCGGCAATGAACTCCGAGACGACTTCCTCGGTCTCGCGGCTGGCGGTGCCGTTGCCGATGACGATGGTGTTGACGCTGTCCTTCTTGACGAGGCGGGCGAGCTCGCGCTTGGTGCCGGCGACGTCGTGGCGCGGCTTGGTGGGGTAGACCACGCCGTGGTCAAGTAGCTTGCCGGTCTCGTCCATGACGGCGACCTTGCAGCCGGTGCGGTAGCCCGGATCGAGCGCGAGCACGCGGGCGCCGCGCACGGGGCGTGCCGAGAGCAGGCCCTCGAGATTCTTGGCAAAGACGTTGATGGCCTCGGTCTGGGCGCGAACGGTGAGTTTGGCGCGGGCCTCGCGCTCCAGCGAGGGGGCCATGAGGCGCTTGTAGCCGTCGGCGATAGCGGCGTCAAAGACGGGCGCGAACACGCCCTGGCGACGGGGCCAGCGGCTGCCGAGGCGCGCCGTGGCGGCAGCGCCGTCGACGTTCACGCGCACGCGGAGCTTGCCCTCGCGCTCACCGCGGTCGATAGCCAGCACGCGGTGGTTGGGTATACGGCGCAGTGGCTCATCATAGCTGTAGTACGGCTCGTAGGGAGTCTTTTCGGCGGGGTCGGTGGCCTCGACGACGATGTCGGCGGTGTTTTGCGTAAAGGCGCGCAGGTCGGCGACGTTCTCGGGGTCCTCGGCTACCGTCTCGGCCACGATGTCGGCGGCGCCGGCGAGCGCCTTCTCGGGCGTGTCGAAGCCGGCCTCCTCGTTGACGTATGCCGCGGCGGCGTCGAGTGCGCTGCCCTTGGCCGAGGCCTGCATGATGACCATGTTGGCGAGCGGCTCCAGGCCGGCCTCGCGGGCCTTTTGCGCGCGGGTCATGCGCTTTTTGCGGTAGGGCTTGTAGAGGTCCTCGACACGCTGGAGCTGCGTGGCCTCGCGAATCTGCTGTTCGAGTTCGGGCGTGAGCTTGCCCTGGGCGTCGATGAGCAGAATGACGTCCTCTTTGCGCTGCTCAAGATTGCGCAGGTAGGACAGGCGCTCGTCGAGTGCGCGCAGGGCGACGTCGTCCATGCCACCCGTGGCTTCCTTGCGGTAGCGCGAGATAAAGGGAATGGTGTTGCCCTCGTCGATGAGCTTGACGGCTGCCTCGATGTTGGCGGCCTTAAGGTTGAGCTCGTGGGCGAGCTGGGCGATAAGATCCATGGGACTCCTTGCGTTTAAGGTGCGTTTGCAGCACAGGGCTACCAAGGATACCACCCGTTTCAAAAGACTGTTTTGGGCCCGCGCCACGAAAACGACCTATCTACTACGTTTGAACCGTATGGGTCGACCATCCCCCGGTTTTCCGAGAATGCGCAAGCCGTCTACCTGCGCTTTTGATTTTAGGAAATTCGGCATGGTTGAGGGCGGTCGGTTAAACGTAGTAGATAGGCCCATTTCGTGGCGAACGAATCAAGCCGAGGTGCAAAATAGCCCCCGCCCTAGAAAAATCGTCGGCAAGGTAGCAAAATGCCCCGCGGGCAGGAGGCTGCTCGCGGGGCAAAGAAGAGGGGCTTGTTGGTGGCGGACCGAAGGGTTCGGCATGGGGTTTCTGCCGCGGCCGCTCTTAAGGCATTACAGCTCGACGAGCTGGCCGGTCTCGGCGGCCTCCTTGATAGCGTTGAGAAGCGTGAGCGTCTTGACATTATCGGCGGGGGTCACGACGGGCTCGACCTCGCGGCGAACGACCTTCACAAAGTGCTTGAGCTGCATCTTGTGCGGCAGCGCCGGGTCGACGGCCGGGATCTCCATCTGCAGCGGCTTGTGCCAGTTGGAGGCGCCGCCGTAGGAGAACTGGTGCAGGCGGGGCAGCGAAAGGGCGCCCTTAGTGCCGCCGATAAAGTAGGCGTCGGCGTCGAAGGGACGATACTGCGGGTCCTCGCGAGCGGTTGCCTCCCAGTTCCAGGGGCTGGCGGTGGCGTCGGAGATGGTCATGCTTGCGAGCGCGCCATCGGCAAAACGGACGTTGACCACGGCGGAGTCCTCGGTCTCAAAACCGCGGGCGGCGCTGGACTGCATACCCTGGACGGCAACGGGCTCGCCCAGCAGGTAGCGGAGCAGGTCGACGTCGTGCACCAGGTTGACCAGGATCGGGCCGGCACCCTTCTTGCGGCGCCACTCGACATCGAAGTACTCGTCATTCTTATAGATCATGTAGTGGAAGCTCGACACGGTGAGCTTGCCCAGCTCACCGGACTCGATGATCTCCTTGGCCTTGTTGACGAAGGGGTTGTGGCGACGGTGCTGACCCACGAGCACGGGCACGCCGGCGGTCTCGGCCTCGGCGGCGAAGGCCTGGGCATCCTCGAGATCGTTGGAGATCGGCTTTTCGATCAACGGCACGATATTGCGCTTCACAGCTTCGCGGGCAACGCCCAGGTGCAGGTCGTTGGGCGTGGCGATGATGACGGCCTCGGGCTTGACCTCGTCCATCATCTGGGCGGGATCGGTGTAAAACGGCACGCCGGCGGCCTCGGCCGTGGCGCGGGCGCCCTCAAAGGCGTCGGCGATGGCGACGAGCTCGGCCTCGGGCTCCTCGGTGACAAAGCGGATGTGGTTGCGGCCCATGGCGCCGGCGCCGATAACGGCAATGCGGACGGGGTTGAGCTCAGACATTTCGACTCCTTAATACTGGTGACCGGTGAAATGCGACAAAGGGGCTGTCCCTTTGTCGCATCGGTGAAACTAGGCGGACTTCTTCTTGCTGTCGGAGACCATCATGTAGACGGTGAGCACGACGGCGATGGCGGCGATCACAATAGCGCCGTAGAAGGACTGCTGGTAGGCGGCGCTGCCGGCCTCGGCGTGATACAGCACGGCGGTGATGGGCTGGCTGATCCAGGTGGAAGCGGCATAACCCAAAAACATGATGCCGTAGTTGACGCCGATGTTGCTGGTGCCAAAGGCGCCACCGGTGAGCGGCGGGTAGATGACGAGCAGGGCGCCAAAGCTAAAGCCGAGCAGGGCGAGCGCCACAAAGAACATGCCCTGCGTAAAGCTCATCGACATGATGACGAGTGCGACGATGGTGACGACAAGGCTGATGAGCAGCGACTTATAGGCGCCGAGCTTGTCGATGATCTGGCCAAAGGACAGACGTCCAACCAGGTTGGCGCAGGTGTTAACGGAGACCACCACGCCGCCGAGGGCGACGGCCGCAGCGCTCGTGGGGTCGGCGAAGAGCTGGACGGCAGCGATGGAGGCAACCTTGCCCACGAGCAGGGTGCCCGCGGTGGCGGCAAAGGCGAAGGTGACGATGAGGACCCAGAAGCGCGGGGTCTTGACCATCTCGCCCGGGGTGAGGTCGCCGAAGGTGCCGGCGTGCGCGCCGCCCTTGGGGGCCTCGAAGCCCTCGGGCAGCCAGCCGGCCTCGGGGGCCTTCAGGAACAGGGCGGAGGCGGCGATCGTCACAAAGAAGATGACGCCGAGCGCCTTGAGGCCGCCAAAGATGCCCAGGCTCGGGATGAGCAGCGAGGCGAGCACCGGGGACAGCACGGCGGGACCGGCGGTCGAAGCGGCCAGGGTGATGCCGGAGGCGAGACCCTTCTTGTCGATGAACCACTTTTGGCCGGTGGTGAGCGCCGGGTTGTAGCCCAGGCCGTTGCCGATGGCGGCGACGAGCGAGAACCACAGGTAGAACTGCCACGGCTCGGTGACGGTGCCGGACATGAACCAGCCCACGCCGTAGCACACGGCGGCGGCGATCACGACGTTGCGCGGGCCGATCTTATCGGAGATACGGCCGGCGAAGATACCCGTCACGGCCATGATGGTCTGAAAGACCGGGAAGGCCCAGGTAAGGGCATTCGACCACTCGGGGTAGACGGCGAGCAGGTTCTTGCTCACGACGGAATACAGCGCGATGGAGCTGATGAAGAACATGGTGACGCACGCGGCGGAAAGCACGACGGCGCGACCCTTGTTGGAGTTGGTGGAAGCCATTGGACTCTTTCTCATCGATACGGGGGAGGAGCGGGCGTGTCCGCGGGGCCTCCCTGTTAGGTTGGTTTACTGGTCAGTCGGCTTGGCGACGCCGGACTCGTCGGACCAGAGCTCGACACCCTTGTTCTTAAGGTAGTTGTCGGCATAGGCGCGACGGCCGCCGGGCTTGGCGGTGAGGTCGCCCATCATGTTGGAGAAGCCGCCGTCGACCTTGATGGCGTCGCCGGTGGTAAAGTCCGAGCGCTTGGACGCCAGGAACATGACGGCGTTGGCGATATCGCTGACCTCGCCGATGCGGCGCGTGGCGATCAGACGGCTGCGGCTCTTTTCGACCTCGGGGTCGGCGTAGAAGTTGGCCGACATCGGGGTCTTAACGAAGCAAGGCTCGACGCAGTTGGAGCGGACGCCGTAGGGGCCCCACTCGGCGGCGAGCATCTTGGACATCATGTTGACGCCGGCCTTGGTGGAGCTGTACACGCCCGAGAACGTCTCGGGGGAGTGGCTGGCGACGGTCGAGATGTGCACCAGGCGGCCCTGGCCGGCCTTGATCATCTCGCGACCAAAGCGCTGCGAGGTGATGAAGTAGCCGGTGAGGTTGACGTTGAGCACCTGCTCCCAGTCGCTCAGCGGCAGGTCTTCCATGGCTGCGAAACGCAGGATACCGGCGGTGTTGACGAGGACGTCGACGCGACCGAAGTCGGCGATGGTGGCGTCGACGGCGGCCTGAACCTCGGCCTCGTCGGTGGCGTTCATCTTGTAGCCCTCGGCGTGGATGCCAAACTCGGCGGCGAGGTCGGCGGCTGCGGCCTTGACCTTTTCCTCGTCCAGATCGAGCAGGACGACGTTGGCGCCGTTGCGGGCGAACTCGCGGCAAATCTCGACGCCCATACCGCCGAGTGCGCCGGTCACGGCGCAGACATCGCCCTCGAGCTTAAGCCAGTTGCTCATAGGAACTTCCCTTCTTGTGCCTCCCGGTGGGCCGTTCCCATTAACCGACCCACGTGGTTTTCGCTGGTTATCGTATGCTTTGCATTTGCGCAGGTGAATTGCATATTTGTTAGAATAGCGTTAACCGTAGGTTTACACTGTGCGATGCAGTTTATGTTCAATTGAGCGCGTGATCTGCGAAAACAACCCCCTGTGGCGCTATGTGGCCACGGGCGCGAAAACGGGAGATTGACGTGTACGATCGACGACTTGAGGCCATATCGGCCGCCGCGGAGCTGGGAAGCTTCTCGCGTGCGGCGGCAAAATTGCGCGTGTCGACTCCGGCGCTCGTCAAGCAGGTGTCGGGTTTCGAGGCCGAGTTCGGCATCACGCTGTTCGAACGCTCGCACTCGGGCGTCAAGGTGACGCCGGCCGGCGCGCTGCTGGTGGACGACGCGCGCTCGATCATGCGCCAGTCCGAGGATGCGTTGCGCCGTGCTCGACGCGCCGCGGGCGATGGCGGTGCTGTGCGCCTGGGCGTGTCGATGATGTGCCCAGGGCGCCAAACGCTGTCGATGTGGTCGGGCATCCACGATCTGGAACCGTCGTTGCGATTTGAAATCGTGCCGGTGAGCGACCTCTATGACGAGCGCGAATCCGTCATGCGCAGCTTGGGCCGCGAGGTCGATGTGGTGCAGTCGAGTTTTTCTACCCCACGCTGGGGTGATGCCTGCCAAAAGCTCCGCATTGTCAACGTGCCGTTTTATATCGACCTGCCGCGCACAAGCCCGCTGGCGCGCAAGAGTCGCATTACGGTCGCCGACCTGGAGGGTATGCGTCTACGCGTACTGCGCCACGGCAACGATGCCATGGACAGCCTACGCATCGACCTTTTGGCCGACGGCGGCGTGGACGTGATCGACGTGGACAGCTTTGACTTTGCGCTCTTTAACGAGGCGGAGGAAAAGGGCGACGCGGTGCTCACCTGCGGCGCATGGTCGGGCGTGCACCCGGCCTTTGTGGGCGTACCGTTCCTGTGCGGGCGAGAGGTGCCGGTCTTTTTGCACTACCCGCTCGAGCCCACCCTCCAAGTACAAAAATTCGTCAACGCTATGGCCCAACTCCTCAACTAGCTCATTTGGGACGGGGCTTTTTTAACTACTCTCGCTGTCCTAGAAAAATCTCAGCAAACAAATGAGGTCCCGGCCATAAGACCGAGACCTTACATGCTTCACCTTCAGTTTTACGTTTCGAGCGGAGCAGCGCAGGAGGCTGGGGCCACGGGGTATATCCTCCGCGCGCAGTTGCGCAGCGTAGCGAGAATGTTTGAGCACGGAGGTTCTACCCCGTGGCCCCAGCCTCCGGTGGGAGCTACTCCAGCTCTACACCGGAGCGTTTGAGCTGGAGTAGCTCCCACCGGAGGCCCATTACAGTCTGAAATAGGCCATCGATAAATTTCGATGGCGAGCATTCGGCGCATTGCCTACGATACGGGCAAGCCCCGAGGGGCCGCCGATCGGGCGCCTCCGGATGGCCGTCTGCCCCTGCCCCGTAGAGGGCCCG
>DBEZMF010000053.1:0-25935 GCA_048250755.1 Collinsella sp. | reverse complement strand
CTACCTGCGGCAACGATAGGCAACCGGACACACATTCTGTCCGAGCGGTTAAAAGCGGCCACGGAATTTAAACGGCTGAAAAAGGGGCATCGACCTGCGCCGATGCCCCTAAAGTAGACACACATTTTGTCCTATAAGCCGTGGACGGTCTTTATACCGGCAAACAATATAGGGGGTACCGACCAACGTCGATACCCCCTTACAAGCCACCATGTCACGCACACAGTGCCGAGCGCACGACCCGCACGCCTACTTGCGAGAATTGCTCAGCTTATTGATCAGCGCCTCAAGACGCTCGCCGTCCTCGGCCGTCTGGGCAATGACCAAAATCGTATCGTTGCCGGCAAGCGAGCCAAGCACATCGGGCAACTCTGCCGCATCAACGGCGGCGGCGATGCCGGAAGCCGTGCCAGGCTGAGCCTTGATCATAACCAGATTATCGGTACGCAGAACGCCCGTAACGAGCTCGGAAACCATACGCTGCAGGTGCAGGTCCTCTGCCAGAACATAGATGCCCTCAGGGAGCTTACGCAGCCCCATATCGGCAATATCGCGAGAGACAGTCGCCTGCGTGCAATCAAAGCCCATAGCGCGGAGCTCATCGACCAGCACGCGCTGCGTGCGGACGTCCTTATTGCGCACAATATCTCTAATGGCATCCTGGCGCCCATTGCGTTTTTTAGCCATACAAACCCTCTCTCCAAAAGATGGCGGAGACAATCAATCAGTGATTGAATAGTTTAACGCTATTTGAAGGCTTTTGTGTATAAGAACGCATTTCGAAACAATTCTATGCAAGTTTGTTTCGAAATGAGCCGTTTAGGCGGTTTTTGTGCCCGTCCGGTTAAGAAAAGCTGCCAGATGCGTACACATCACGCAGCGCGCGGGCTTGGCGCTGGCGATCGGCCCAAACAACAGACCGAGCCCCCGATGGTTATCCTTGAGCGCAGCGACCATCTGACGGGTTCGAGGCGCATCGAGCATATCACGCATGCGGGCGGAACGCTCGATTGACGACACCCCATGCGGGCTCAGACACAAATTCTCGATGCAGGCGACCAGTCCGGCAAAGTAGAACTTTTGGCTTGCCAGCTTGAGCCGACCACCGCTGTCTGCTTCCGAGAGAGAGTCCGCAAGCTTGTCGAGCGCTCGAGTGTCATCGGATATCCTGGCATACATGGTGGGATCAAAGGCATCTATAAGCTTAGGTGCCGCCGCGTGGAAACAAGCGTCGCCGCAGCCGGACACGAATCGTGCCTGCGAGAGCGCATAAGCCATAAACTCAACCGTACGGTACGCCTTGCCGCGCGACAGGCATGCCTCAAACAGCGGACGGCTATACATCACGCCAGAGGTCTGAGCGACTAGGCCGCCCAAAATCAACTGGGGCAGCCCAGTCACCATAGAAGACTCGTCTTCTATGGCAATAGAGGCAGCATCCAAGACGCGCGAATGACGCTCGCGATGCGCATCGTATCGATCGAGCGACACCGAGGGGAGCACAATGTCTGCCGCAGTATCGCACGCGATATCGACCATCTTGGAAAGGGCCTGCGGAGCAAACCACTCATCGGCGTTCATGGCGATGATTTGAGAGCCGCGCGAGGTATCAAAACCGGCACGAAGACAAGCACCGCGCTTCGCGTCCTCGACGTCAATCAAATCAATATGAATGTCCCTGTCGGCAGCAACTTGAAGCGAATGGCGCACACCGGGCGCAGCATCGCGGCAGACAACGACAATCTGCAAATCGTAGAGGTCTTGGTTCTGGATGCTCTCGAGCGCACGCATCGCATAGCTGGGCGAACCTTCTACCACAAGGATCACCGAAAGTCGCGGATGCGAGCCACGTCGAACCAAGTTATCCGTCCTCTCGACAGCAATGAATCAAACCGTGGTTCATGGTACACCCCGCCAATAAAAGCAATGAGACACCGGTTGTATTGCACGCCAAGAACAGATGTTGCACACGCGCAGCCCACAGATGACAGGTGTCGACGCACGACGCGTCGAGCCCTCCCCTAGTCGAGCACGACAAGCTCGGCGGGATCGTAATCCACGCCCATAAACGTAAGGCCGCAGGCAGGAGCCGTGGGGCCCGCAGCGGTACGGTCGCAAGCATCGATGACCTCGCGCATCCACTCGGGTTCACGGCGATGCATGCCAATCTCGACAAGCGTGCCCACGATCGTACGGACCATCGAATGCAGAAACGCATTGCCCTCGATGGTAAACGTCAGGATGTCCTCGCCAAACGCAATCTCATGGCCAAACTCGGCGCGCATTACGCAGCGGTGCGTAGGTTTGCCCACGGCAGAGGCAACCTTGCAAAAGCTTTTAAAGTCCTGCTCGCCCAAAAGCGCAGGGCAGGCGGCCGCCATCGCATCGACGTCGAGGGGATAGCGATGCCACCACACAGCACCGCGGGACAGCACGGGGCGCGCATCTCGATCGGCAATACGGTACGTATACGTACGGGAACGCGCGTCAAAACGTGCAGAAAAGCCTTTACGGGCCTTGTAGACCTCGTTTATGGCGATATCTTTGGGCAGCAGGGCATCCATGGCCCGCAGCCACCTACGGCGCGTACAAGCGAGCTCAGCGTCCGTTACGGGCACGCTGATGTACTGAGCCACGGCATGCACGCCGGCATCGGTACGCCCCGCGCACGTCAGATCGATCGGACGGCGAAGCAGCGTCTCAATAGCGCGGCGCAGCTCACCCGCAACCGTCGTCTGTCCCGGCTGCTCGGCAAATCCGCTATACGACGAGCCATCATAGGCCACGCGAAATACGAGCGTGGCGTCAAGCTCGGGGGTCGAATTGAAATCAGACGGCGCAGTCATGGGCGCTCCCAACAAACAAGTAACGGTATCGCGACAAAAAAAGAGGGGTACGCGAACGTACCCCTCGAATATAGCCTATGCAGACGGAATGTCTACTCAGCGGTCTCCTCAGCAGGAGCCTCCTCGACAGCCTCGACCTTCTTGGGAGCAGCGGCCTTCTTGGGGGCCGGAGCAGCCTTCTTGGCCTTAGGCGTGCAAGGCTCGGTGACGAGCTCCATGATAACGATGGGAGCGTTGTCGCCCTTGCGGTTGCCGAGCTTCATGATGCGGGTATAACCGCCGTTGCGGTCCTGCCACATGCCCTGAGCAGCCTTGTCGAAGATCTCGGCAACGAGCTGCTTATCGCCGAGCTTGGCGATAGCCAGACGACGAGAGTGCAGGTCGCCCTTCTTGGCCCAGGTGATGATCGGATCGACGACCGAACGCAGCGCCTTAGCGCGGGTCTCGGTGGTCTTGATGCGGTCGTTCTCGAAGAGGGCCTTAGCAAGGCTCTTCTTCATGGCCTTGGTGTGGCTCGCATCGGTGCCGAGCTTCAGGCCCTTCTTAACGTTGTGACGCATGGTCTAGTTTCTCCTCAAATATGCGAAGCATTAAGCCTTCAGGCTCAGGCCCATGGACTCAAGCTTGTCCTTCACTTCCTCGATCGACTTAACACCGAAGTTACGGATGTTGAGCAGATCGTTCTCCGAGAACTCAACGAGCTGACGGACCGAGTGAATGCTGGCGCGCTTAAGGCAGTTGTAGGAACGGACGGAAAGGTCCAGATCCTCGATCTGCTTGTCCAGCTCGGCGTTGTCGTTGGTGACCTCAGGAGCGAAGATCGAAGCCTCCTCCTCGACCTCGGGGGTCTCGGCAAGGTTCATAAAGGCGGCCATATGCTGGTTGATGATATTGGCAGCCTGGACCACGGCGTCGCGCGGGGCGATGGAGCCGTTGGTCTCGATCTCGAGGACAAGGCGGTCGTAGTCGGTGTGCTGACCGACACGGCAAGCCTCAACGAGCTTGGCGCAACGGGAAACCGGCGAGTACAGCGAGTCGACGTGGATCACACCGATGGGATCGTTGTCGCGCTTATTGGCCTCGCCAGAAACATAGCCGCGGCCATAGCCGATGCGCATGCTCATGGTGAGATGGCCACCCTCAGTGAGCGTAGCAATGTGCTGCTCGGGGTTGACCAGCTCAAACTCGGACGGAATAAAGAAGTCCGCACCGGTGACCTCGCAGGGGCCGTCAACCGAGATGGTGGCGGTTGCCTCGTCGGTCGTGCCGAGAGCCCTGAAGACAAGACCCTTGACATTCAGGACGATGTCGGTGACATCCTCGACCATGTTAGGGATGGTCATGAACTCGTGCTGCGCACCATCGATCTGAATAGCCTCGACGGCGGCACCCTCGAGCGAGGACAGAAGAACGCGACGAAGGGAGTTACCCAGCGTATCGCCGTAGCCACGCTCGAGCGGCTCGACGGAGACACGAGCAGACGTCTCGTTGATCTCTTCGACCTGAACCTGAGGCCTAATGAATTCTGACATGTATTACCTCCAGCCTCAGCAGCCCGGATGGACTACTTAGAGTAGAGCTCGACGATGAGCTGCTCGTTGATATCACCGCTGATCTGCTCACGCGTCGGCAGAGCGAGCACGTTACCAGACAGCTTCTCGATATCGACCTCGAGCCAGCCAGGGACCTCAAAGCGCTCGGAGGAAATCAGGGCCTCCTTGATGGGGAGGAGGTCACGGAACTTCTCGCCGACAGCGACGACGTCGCCGGCCTTGACGCGGTAGGACGGGATGTCCACGCGCTTACCGTTCACGGTGAAGTGACCGTGACGGACGGACTGACGAGCCTCTTTGCGGGTGCGGGCGAAGCCAAGACGAAAGACGACGTTGTCGAGGCGAGACTCAAGAATGATCATGAGGTTCTCACCGGTGACGCCGTTCATCTTACGGGCCTTGTTGAAGTAGCCGTGGAACTGCTTCTCCAGAACGCCATAGATGAACTTGACCTTCTGCTTCTCGCGCAGCTGCATGCCGTACTCAGATTCCTTGCGACGGCGCTTGGGCTGACGGATAGATTCCTTCTTGCTGCTGTAACCGAGCTCAGCGGGATCGATCCCGAGCTGACGGCAGCGCTTAAGAACAGGAGTCCTGTCGATTGCCATATTGATACGATCCTTTCAGTTACACGCGGCGACGCTTCTTGGGGCGGCAGCCGTTGTGCGGAATGGGGGTCTTGTCCTGGATGCTCGAGACCTCGAGGCCAGCAGCCTGGAGGGAGCGGATGGCGGTCTCACGACCGGAGCCGGGGCCCTTGACGAAGACGGAAACCTTCTTCATACCGTGCTCCATGGCCTGCTTGGCAGCAGCCTCGGCAGCCATCTGGGCAGCGAACGGCGTGGACTTACGGGAGCCCTTGAAGCCCACCTGGCCAGCCGACTTCCAGGAAATGACGTTGCCCTGGGGATCGGTGATCGAAACGATCGTGTTGTTGAACGTAGAACGAATGTGAGCCTGGCCCACGGAAATGTTCTTACGGTCCGCGCGCTTCAGACGGGCAGCGCGAACGTTCTTCTTAGCAGTAGCCATCTATCTAGCGCTCCTTATTTCTTCTTCTTAGCACCGATCTGACGCTTCGGGCCCTTGCGGGTACGAGCGTTAGTGTGGGTGCGCTGGCCGCGGACCGGGAGGCCCTTGCGGTGACGAAGGCCGCGGTTGCAGCCGATGTCCATAAGGCGCTTGACGTTCTGGTTGCGCTCACGGCGGAGGTCGCCCTCAACCATGATCTGGTTCTTGTCGATATAATCGCGGATGGCGTTAACCTCATCCTCGGTGAGGTCCTTAACGCGCGTATCCACGTTAACGTTGCACTCGACGCAAATCTTCGTCGCAGTGGTGCGGCCGATGCCGTAAATGTAGGTCAGACCGATCTCAACGCGCTTCTCACGCGGGAGGTCGACACCATTAATACGGGCCAACGTAGTCTCCTCTCTTAACCCTGACGCTGCTTATGACGGGGGTTCTCGCAAATGACGAGGACCTTGCCATGACGCCTAATGATTTTGCACTTATCGCACATCTTCTTGACCGAAGGACGTACCTTCATCGTTCTTCCTTTCGGTAGCGCTCAAACTACTTCCCTACTATCTACTCGCCCAGCCGCAGGCGTTTAAAACTATGGCTGGTCTTCACACACAATCCGACCGTAGGTTGAGCTAAGCCTGCAGTCGGAAATGGAGTGCGTGTATGCGTGCCGCTATTTGTAGCGATAGGTGATGCGGCCGCGGGTCAGGTCGTACGGGGAAAGCTCCACGACAACCCTGTCACCGGGGAGAATACGGATGTAATTCATTCGGATCTTGCCAGAAATGTTGCACAGAACCGAATGACCGTTCTCGAGCTCGACCTTAAACATGGCGTTGGGCAACGGTTCCTTTACCGTACCCTCGAGCTCAATTGCGTCTTCCTTCTTCACAAGCAATCATCTTTCTCTAGAAAACGACAGCGATTGAGTATTCTACAACACGTATGCACGCATCGTAATAACTTCGTAATGGCTCCACAACTAAGTGGAACTTGTTACATTTGAAATGTAAAACAAAGCCGTTCCCTGATGCCCAAGATCGCCTTGAAATGAGAAGGCATAGACCTTGGGGTCATGCCTTCGAAATTGAAAGGCGAGGTTGGGCATCAGGGGGCGGCGACTTTTACATTTCACCGCCTTGCAAGGAACACCAAGCACCTTGGGCATCCGTGGTGAGAATCACCGGACCGTCGTTGGTAATGGCGACGGTGTTCTCGTAGTGCGCGGCGGGCAGGTGGTCGTTGGTCGTAACAATCCAACCGTCGGAGCCCGTGCTCACATGGTTGGAACCCATCGTAACCATCGGCTCGATGGCAATGACCATGCCGGCCTGGAGACGAACGCCCCTCCCCTTCTTTCCATAGTTAGGAACATTGGGGTCCTCGTGCATCACGCGGCCAATGCCATGGCCCACATAATCACGAAGCACGCCGTAACCGTGAGACTCGGCGAGGGACTGAACGGCATAACCGACGTCCCCGATATGGTTACCGGGAACAGCCTGCTCGATGGCAGCCTTAAGGCAATCGCGCGTGACCTCGCACAAAGCCTTGGCTTCGGGCGTGGGGGTGCCGACGAAAAACGTCCAAGCGTTATCGCCGACCCAACCGTCGACAACGGCTCCCGTATCGATGGAGATGATATCGCCATCGCGCAGGATCATGTCGGGGTTGGGAATACCGTGGACCACGGCATCGTTGATCGATGCGCAAATGGTCCCCGGGAACCCGCCGTAACCCTTAAAGGCCAGGGTGCCGCCATGCATGCGGATAATCTGCTCCGCGAGCTGATCGAGCTCAAAAGTCGAAACGCCGGGGCGCACCATGGCTCCAACGTGGCGGAGCGCCATCTTAGATAGCGCTCCTGCCTTCTTCATCTGCTCGATTTGCGTTGCAGACTTAATCTTGATCATAGACCGAGAGCCTCTTTGACATCCCCGTACACGGTCTCGCGAGCCTGGTCACCGTTGACCGACTTGAGCAGACCCTGGCCACGATAGTAGTCGACGAGCGGACTCGTGGACTTCTCGTAGACGTCGAGACGGTTCTTGATGGTCTCGGGCTTGTCGTCGTCGCGCTGATACATCTCGCCACCGCACTTGGGGCAGGTAGCATCGGCAGCGGTGCCGGTGTAACCGCAGGCGCGGCAGGTGCGACGCGAAGACAGACGATCGATAATGACCTCGGGGGCCACATCGACCAGAAGGGCACAGTCGATCTCGCGACCCATGGCGGAAAGCTCGGAATCGAGCGTCACAGCCTGGGCGGTGTTGCGCGGGAAGCCGTCGAGGATGAAGCCCTGCTGGGCGTCATCGGCGGCAAGGCGCTCCTTGACAAGGTCGATCACGAGCCGGTCGGGAACGAGCTCGCCAGCGTCCATGTACTTCTTAGCCTGAATACCAAGCTCGGTGCCACCCTTGACGGCAGCACGCAGCAGGTCGCCCGTGGAAATATGGGCGACGCCAAACTCGGCGACGAGCTCCTGTGCGACGGTGCCCTTACCAGCACCCGGAGCTCCGAGCAATACGAGGTTCATGAGCAATCCTCCTCTAGCCTATTTAAAGAATCCATCGTAATCATACATCTTGATCTGGCCTTCGAGCTTATCGACCGTGTCGAGCACGACGCCGACCATGATGAGGATGGACGTGCCGCCAAATGCCTGGATCAGATGGTTACCCGTGAAGGAGAAGATGATCGAAGGCACGATGGCGATGAGCGCCAAAAAGACAGCGCTGGGAAGCGTGATCTTGTTGAGCGCGTTCTTGATGTAGGCCGCGGTAGCCCTACCCGGACGGACGCCCGGAATAAAGCCGCCCTGCTTCTTAAGGTTATCGGCCGTGTCATCGGGGTTGAACACCATGGAGGTGTAGAAGTACGCGAAGAACACGATGAGGACAACGTTAAGCACCCAGTTGAGCCAACCGGTCGAAAGCGCGGAGGCAACTGCCTGAATCCAGCCGATGCCGGGGAAGAACACGGCAATCTGAGCCGGGAAGTACAGCAGCGCCGAAGCGAAGATGATCGGCACGACACCCGCGGTGTTGACCTTGATGGGCAGGTAGGTGGTCTGGCCACCCATCATGCGACGGCCCACGACGCGCTTAGCGTAGGAGACCGGGATGCGGCGCTGGCCGCGCTCAAGGAAAACAATCAGCGGGATAACCAGCAGGATGATGGCGCAGATGATCACCATGGTGATGATGCCACCGGCATTGCCCTCGGTGCTGGAGAAGATAGCCTGCGGCAGACCGGCCATGATGTTCGCAAAGATGATCAGCGACATGCCATTGCCGATACCGCGCTGGGTGATGAGCTCACCAATCCACATGATCAGCATGGCGCCCGCGGTGAGCGTACCGACGATCATGAGGTCGAAGATGATCTCGGGAGCGCCGGCGCCATTGAAGCTGATGCCGAAGCTCTTAAAGAGGAAGAGGTAGCCCACGGAGTTGAGGATTGCCAGAGCCAGGGTGAGGTAACGCGAATACTGCGTAATCTTGGTCTGACCGACCTCGCCCTCGCGGGCAAGCTCATGCAGGGAAGGCACGACGGCCTGGAGCATCTGGAGGATGATCGAGCTGGTGATGTAAGGCATGATGCCCAGCGAAAACACCGACACATAGCTCAACGCGCCGCCAGAGAAAAGATTCAGGAGGGCCATAGCACCTGCGGCGACCGAATTGTTATCGGTCGAGAAAAGGCCCAGCATCCCCTGGAAGGGAATGCCGGGCACAGGAACGTGCGCACCAATGCGGTACACGACGAGCATAGCTATGGTAAAAAGAATCTTTTCGCGCAATTCGTTGATGCGGAAAGCATTCTTAAGACCATTTAGCACGGCAGCTCGACCTTTCCGCCGGCGGCCTCGATCTTGGCCTGCGCAGAAGCGCTGACCTTGTCGACCTTGACCGTGAACTTCTTGGTGAGCTCACCATTGCCGAGCACCTTGACGGGCTCGAACTCGCTCTTGGTGATGCGAGCAGCCTTAAGAGCGGCACCGTCGATCACAGCGCCGTCCTCGAACTTACGCTCGAGACGCTCAACGTTAACAGCGGTGTACTCGATACGACGGGGGTTACGGAAGCCCGGAAGCTTGGGCAGGCGCATAGCCAGCGGAGTCTGGCCACCCTCGAAGCCGGCACCCTTGGTGCCGCCAGAGCGGGAACCCTGGCCCTTCTGACCGCGGCCAGAAGTGGTGCCGTGACCCGAAGAATTGCCACGGCCGACGCGCTTGCGGTTCTTGGTGGAACCGGGCGCGGGAGTAAGATCGTGAAGCTGCATTTGCTACTCCTCTACAATCTCGACAAGGTGCTTGACCTTGAAGATCATGCCGCGGACGGACTCGTTGTCAGCAATCTCGCGAACCTCGCGGATCCTGTGGAGACCGAGGGCACGGACAGTACGGACCTGGTCCTGCTTGCAACCGTTGGTGCTGCGGACCTGCTTGATCTTGATGGTGTCAGCCATGCTTAGTTCTCCTTACCGACGAACATCTCGGAGACCGTCAGGCCACGGCGAGCCGCGACGTCCTCAGGGCTGGAGAGCTCCTTGAGGCCCTCGACGGCAGCCTTGATGATGTTGAGGCCGTTGTCGGTACCGAGGGACTTGGACAGGACGTTCTTGATGCCAGCAAGCTCAAAGAGGGGACGCACAGCGCCGCCGGCGATAACGCCGGTACCCTCGACAGCGGGCTTGATGATGATGCGGCCGGCACCAAAGTGGCCGAGAACCTCGTGCGGGATGGTGCCCTGCTCGGTCACCGGCACGTGGAACATGTTCTTCTTGGCATCGAGAGATGCCTTGGAGATGGCCATGGGCACCTCAGCGGACTTGCCCATGCCAACGCCGACGTTGCCCTTGCCGTCGCCAACGACGACGAGAGCGACGAGGCTCATGCGACGACCACCCTTGACGGTCTTCGACACGCGGTTGATGTAAACGACGCGCTCCTCGAACTCGGAGGCCTCGCGCTGCTGCTTCTGATTACGAGCCATGTGCTACATACCTCCTAGAACTCGAGACCGGCGGCACGAGCACCGTCGGCGAGGGCCTTGACGCGGCCATGGTAGATACGGCCACCGCGATCGAAGGCGACCTTGGTGATGCCGGCCTCGATGGCGCGCTTGCCAACGAGCTGACCGACCTTCTCCGCAGCCTCCTTGTTCGAGGTGTGGGTGCCCTTGAACTCGGCCTCGAGGGTCGAGGCAGAGACGAGCGTCAGGCTGGAGCCCTTGCTGTCGTCGATGATCTGGGCATAGATGTTGGCGTTAGTACGGGTCACGCGAAGACGCGGACGCTCGGAGGTACCCGAGACCTTGCCGCGAACACGACGCTGACGACGCTTGAGGCCTTCCAGCTTCGCCTTATGCTTGTTCATACGTAAACTCCTAAAAAGGTTGATCTTGCCAGCACCTGACGGGGTGCTGGTCTTATGCGAGTGAGTCGGTTACGACTACTTGGCGGCCTTACCCAGCTTGCGGCGGATGTGCTCGCCAACGTAGTGGATACCCTTGCCCTTGTAAGGCTCGGGAGGACGATGGCCGCGGATCTCAGCGGCGATCTGACCGACCTGCTGCTTGTTGATACCCTTGACGTTCACGTGGGTGTTGTCGGGAACCTCGAAGGTGATGCCCTCAGGAGCCTCGACGATCACGGGGTGCGAGAAGCCCAGGGAGAACTCGAGGTTCTTGCCCTTCTGCTGCACGCGGTAACCGACGCCGGCGAGCTCGAGCTTCTTCTCGAAGCCCTCGGAAACGCCAACAACCATGTTGTGGATGAGGGCGCGGGTGAGGCCGTGGCGGGCACGGGTCTCACGCTCGTCGTCGGGACGGGAAACGGTGAGGACGTTGTCCTCGACGTTGATAGCGAGCTTCTCAAAGACATCGAGCTCGAGCTGGCCCTTGGGGCCCTTGACGACAACGTTGTTGCCGTTGACTGCCACTTCGACTCCGGCGGGAATCTGGACAGGCTTATTACCGATACGAGACACGGTGATCTCCTTTCCTTCTACCTACCGAGCGAATTACCAGACGTAAGCGATGATCTCGCCGCCGACGTTGTGCTTGCGAGCATCGCGGTCGGTCATGACGCCATGGCTGGTGGAAATAATGGCGGTACCAAGGCCACCGCGGACGCGGGGCATGTCGGCAACGCCGGTGTACTTACGCAGGCCCGGCTTGGAAATGCGGCGGATGCCGTTGATGACCTTAGCCTTCTTGGGACCATACTTAAGCGTGATGTGCAGAGTCTTCTGGGGAACGGTGTCCTCGACATCGTAGCCCTCGATGTAGCCCTCCTCGTGCAGAACACGAGCGATCTCGACGAGCTTCTTGCTGCTCGGCATGGAGACCGTGGCCTTGTTCACAGAGTTAGCGTTACGGATGCGCGTAAGCATATCTGCGATCGGGTCTGTAAGGTTCATACAGATTCTCCTTCGTTCTTGATGAACACGTGCTCTTGGTTCTTCGCCGCCCTTAACGGCAAAGCCTTTTTAGCGCGTTTTCCCTGTTCCAAACTGATGCTTGAAACGCTGGTAGTGACTTACCAGCTGGCCTTCTTAACGCCGGGAAGCTCGCCCTTGAGTGCAAGCTCGCGGAAGCAGACACGGCACAGGCCGAACTTGCGGTACACAGAGTGCGGACGGCCGCAGCGCTGGCAGCGCGTGTACTCACGAGTAGAGAACTTCTGCTTGCGATTGCACTTGACGATCATCGATGTCTTAGCCACTTATATCCTCCTCACATAGAGTATTGTTCGCCCCAAGCGCCGCCCCCTTGTGGGAACGGCGCTTATAGGGCAGGTGAACCTATTTCTTGAACGGGAAACCGAAGGCGTCCAGAAGGGCCTTGGCCTCCTCATCGGTATTGGCGGTGGTCACGAAAGTGATGTCCATACCGCGCTGGTGATCGACGGAGTCGAAGTCGATCTCGGGGAAGATGAGCTGCTCGGTGACGCCCATGGAGAAGTTACCACGGCCGTCGAAGCTCTTGGCGGAAATGCCGCGGAAGTCGCGGATACGGGGGATCGCGACGGAGGTCAGACGATCGAAGAACTCCCACATACGGTCGCCACGCAGGGTAACCTTGCAGCCGATCGGCATACCAGCGCGCAGGCGGAAGGTAGCGATGGACTTGCGGGCACGGGTGATCATCGGCTGCTGGCCGGTGATGGCGCGCAGGTCGCGCACGGCACCGTCGATGGCCTTGGAATCGGTAGCGGCCTCGCCGACACCCATGTTCACGACGATCTTCTCGAACTTGGGGATCATCATGACGTTCTCGTACTGGAACTTGTCCTGAAGCTGCTGCTTGACCTCGTTGTTGTACTTGGTCTTCAGACGCGGCACATACTTCTCTTCTGCCATTGTTCACTCCTTCTTGGGGTTTTAAGCACGGGGCGTGGCCACAGTGGGTTGTCCTCGTGCCTCCTGGCTGCATCCGCGCCGCTCATGGCATTTTGCGGTTTGGACTCGACGCAGCAGGAGCCGACAAAACAATCGGTACTATACGCGCATTGGGTGCGTATTTCCAGAAAAACCTCGTCTGCCTGCACAACTCCACAACTCCCCCGCACAAATGGGCCCCAAAAAGCAGTTGCGGTGAAATAGGGACTGTTGGGCGGCCTAACAGGCTTAAACAATCCGTATTTCACCGCAACTTATTGGTGGGGATGCGATTAGCGCTTGCGGGGGACGAGTTTGGTGCGGCGCAGGTGGATCATCTCGGCGGCGATGGAGATGGCGATCTCCTCGGGGTCCTCGGCCTCGATGGCAACGCCGATCGGAAGGTGCAGCTCGTCGATCTGGTCCTGCGTAAAGCCTTCCTGCTCCAGACGGGCGCGCACAAAGGCCGTCTTGCGGCGCGAGCCCAAGCAACCCAGATAGGCGGGTTTGGCACGCATAGCCTGAATCACCACGTCGAGATCAGATTTGTGACCCGCCGTGGCGACGACCACCAAGTCGCGCGGACCGATGGGACACAGCTCGCTCAGGTTCTTGTAATCGACCAGGCGACGATCGTAGACACCGGGCACCCATTCGGGCGTCAACGTGCCGGGGCGGTCATCGCAGGCCACGACGGCAAAGCCCGCCGCCGTGAGCACGCGCGCCGTCGCGGCGCCCACGTGCCCGCAGCCAAAGATGTAGGTCAGGCCCTCGGGGCAGAGCGTCTCGACGTGCGCCGCGGGAATCTCGGAGGCGGCGTTAGTGTAGGTGACGTTACTCCCCTCCTCCACCAGCGAAAGCCCGGGGCAGCCCGCAATGGTGCGGCGCGATGCCTCGCCATGGTACTCGGCCACATCGCCCTCGAGTGCGCTCGCGATAAACGGCTCAAAGTCGATGACGAAGTCGCCGATGCGCCGATAGACCAAGACGTCGGCAATTTCCTGGAACAACGGTGCCTGGGTCGCATCCAGATGCAGATAGCACAGGCGAATGGCTCCGCCGCAGATCATGCCGGTATCGGAGTTCTCGCCGCCCATGGTGTAGCGGACCAGACGCGATTGCCCCGCGGCCAGCAGCTCTCGCGCCTCATCCAGCGCAAAGAGCTCAATCTTGCCGCCGCCGATAGTGCCCGCCTGGCCACCGTCGGCAAAGACGGCCATCCAGGCGCCCACGCCGCGCGGCGACGACCCTGCCGTGCCGGCCACGACCACGAGCTCGCACGTCTTACCAGCCTTCAGAGCGCCAAGCGCAGCATTCACCACATCGAGCTTTTCCATTGCAATTTCCTATCCCTGGAATACACCGATGAGCATGGCGAGTGCCTCGAGCACACCGCCGCCGACCGACGTCGCCTTGTCCGAAATGTAGTTGATATAGCTGGCATCGCCGCGCGGATCGACATCGGCGCATTTAAAGCCCTCAGTCACCTGCACGCCGTTCGCCAAAAGCCCGCGCAGACAGCCATCGATCTGCGTGCACATGGGCGAATCGCCCGCGTAGCCAATCACGTCTCCGGCGCTCACGATGTCGCCGATCGCGCGGTCGGACCGAAACACGCCGGCGGCGGGGCTGTGGATAACGCGCTCTCTTCCATAGCCAGTGATAATGCCCGGCACGCCCGTGTTGGGTTGGGGCGAACCCTGGGTAATGACACGGCCCAGGAAATGCCCGCGCATGGTTTCGACCACGGCGTCGCAGTCAACCGGCGCGGTAAAGCCCGGCCCCACGGCGATGACGGCAGGCGCCATGTCGCGCGTGGTACCCAGGTTGCGCTTAGCCAGAATCGCGTCGACCACGGCAGCGGGTTTCAGCTCGCCGAGCATCTTGGCCTGGGGGTCCACCACAACGGCGACGTCTCCAGCCTCGGTAATTGCAAGCGCCTCTGCCGGCGTCTGTGCCAAGCGAGCGCGAATGCCCTCGACCTCGACCTCGCCCAAGCGAATAGCCTCGCAAAAACTGATTGTGCGGCGGATGCACGTGGGAACCGCGATATCGGCCATAACGACCGACACGCCGGCGCGCACCAAGCGAGCGGCGACGCCCGTGGCGATATCGCCGGCGCCGCGAACATAAATGAGCATTCCCGGGACACCTCCCTGTGCTACGGTTTGAGCAGAGCAAATGCGGTTCGACCGCTACTCTGATGATTATTTATTATCACAGTATTATACGGCGGTGAACAGATGGAAACGACGAGCGGAAACCTTGCCTCCGCGCTCAAGATCGAGCCGGGCATTACCGCAATTATCGGCAGTGGAGGCAAGTCGACCTTGCTGAAGACGCTCGGCCTTGAGCTTATGCGCGCTGGCGGCAGGGTGCTTCTCTGTACCGCCACGCGCATGTTCCCCGTCGCCGGCGTGCCGTGGGACGGGTCGAGCCGTCGCCTGGACGCCGCGCCTTGGAAGCCGGGGGCCCTGCATGTTCCCGGCTGCACCTGCAAGGCATGCGCTGGCATGAGCCACGGAAGCATCTGCCAGGCGGGCGTTTTGGACCCGGAGACAGGCAAGCTCTCCGCCCCCGCCGAGCCGCTCAACGAGCTGGCACAGCGCTTTGACTACGTCCTGGCCGAGGCAGATGGCAGCAAGCGACTCCCGCTCAAGGCGCACGCCGCCTGGGAGCCGGTAATTCCCTCTGGCACGGCCAACATCGTCTGGATCGTCGGCGCCTCGGGGCTGGGCAAGCCCGTCGCCGAGGTTGTCCACCGCCCCGAGCTCTTCTGCGAGCGCTGCGGCTGCGAGCCCACCGACATCGCCACACCCGAGCGCGTCGCCCAGGTGCTCAATGCCGAGATGCAGGCGCTGGGACTCAGCACCGCACGCGTCATGCTCAACCAAGTCGACACGCTCAGCGACCCCACGATGGCCGACCGCTTCGAGGCAGCCCTCGGCCGCCCCCTCATCGCCACCAGCCTCAAGTAGCCGGCCCCATCTCGTCAGTTGCAGTGAAATACGGACTGTTTGGCCGCCAAACGGCCGCAAACAGTCCGTATTTCACCGCAACTGCGGAGGGGACACGGCATCTTTGCTGCTAGCGGGGCACGTAGCGGCCGGGTTGGGCTCCGGTGGGCTCGCCATCGCGCGCCACCAGCACGCCGTTCACAAACACGGCCTTGGCGCGGCCATGTGCCTCAAAGCCCTCGAGCGGCGTGTAGTCCACGGCCTGATGCTGTGTCGCGGCGCTGATCGTCCAACGCGCGCAAGGATCCCACACGCACACGTCGGCATCGGTACCCTCGGCAAGACAGCCCTTGCGCGGGTACATGCCAAACACGCGCGCCGGGTTCTCGCTCATCAGGCGGCAGAGGTCCTCGGGGCCCAGTTGTCCCTCAAAGCTCGTGGCGATCGCGACGGGACGATGCTCCACGCCGGGCCCGCCGTTGGGAATCGCGCGGAAATCGTCGCGCCCGCGGTCCTTTTGCCCGTGCAGGTTAAAGCTGCAGTGGTCGGTGGCGATAGTATCGATCTCGCCGGCCACAAGCGCCTCGCGCAGCGCGGCACGGTCACCGGCATGGCGCAGCGGCGGGCTCATCACATACTTGGCGCCCGCAAAGCCGTCCTCGCCCTGCTCCAGATAACAGGTGTCGTCGAGCATCAGATACTGGGGGCAGGTCTCGACATAGATATTCTTCTGCCCGCGCGCTTTGGCAGCACGGATGGCCTCGAGCCCCAGCTTGGTCGAAAGGTGCACCACGTTGACCGGAGCGTCCCCGGCCAGGTGCGCCAGATACAGCAGGCAGCTCACGGCCTCACCCTCGCACACGTCCGGACGGCTGAGCGCATGCCCCTCGGGCCCATGAATCCCCTGCTCGTACACGCGCTTCTGCAGCTCATTCACCAGCGTACCGTTCTCGCAATGCACGCACAGTATGCCGCCAATACGCTTGAGCTCCTCGAGCACCTCGAGCGTCTCGGCATCGTCCAGGCGCAAATGATCGTAGGCAAAGTAGGTCTTAAACGACGATACGCCCGCCTCGCGCATAGCCGAAAGATCGGCGCGGTTGCGCTCATTCCACTCGGCGAGTGCCATATGAAAGGCGTAGTTGGCCGTGCAGGTTCCGTCGGCACGGCGATGCCACTCGGCAAGGGCGTCGGGCATGGTCACGCCGCGATCGGCCGTCGCGTAGTCGACGATGGTCGTGGTGCCGCCGCAGGCAGCCGCACGTGTGCCGGTCTCAAAGCTATCGGCCGTCCAGTCCATGCCGGTCCAGCACTGCATGTGCGTGTGCCCATCGATAAAGCCCGGGAACACCCAACAGTCTGTGGCGTCCTGGACGGTATCGTCCTCGCCCGGCTCAATCGCCGCGGCAATCCGCACGATCTTGTCGCCCTCTATGGCAAGGTCGGCGCGGCGAAGCCCCTGGGGCGTCACGAGCGCGCCGTTTTTGATGATGATCATAATTGCTCCTTATTGATTGATGCAGTTGGCCACGCGATCAAAATACGAGCAGGCGGCAATATGCTCCGTTATGCGTCGCTGTCCCTTGACGGTATCGACGTCCCACAGCTCGTAGGCACGCGCCTCGACCAGCGCAACGTCGACGCGACCTTTGAGAATCGAGCCCCCGCCGTCCTTGCCCTCAAGGCACATAAGTGCATCGAACAGTTCCGCCGGAAAGAGCACCGGGCTCGAAGGCTCACCGTTGCACGCAAGACGCACCGGATGTTTGCGGCCACGCTCGTCAAATGCACGAACCATAGCCTCAAAAGAATCCGAACTCACGAGCGGCTGGTCGCCCGGCAAAAAGAGGCAACCTTTCCAGTTGCGTTCGACTCCCCACGAAAGGCCCGCACGGACGCTTTCGCTGCGCAGCTCGCCATCGTGCAGCACGCACGGGCAATGCTTTTCCTCGCAAATCTGAGCGACCTCGGGCCAACGCGTCGAAACCACGACGTCAAAGCCCCGGGGAACCGAATCGATGGTCCGGGCAATCAGCGGCTCGCCACAGATATCGGCAAGCATCTTGTTAGAGCCAAACCGCTTGCCCTCGCCCGAAGCCATAATGACGCATCCAAGTTTCATCTCCGCAAACCTCCCCTGGCTGCCTTGGACACCATAGTTGCTATACCCACCATACCAAGCTCGCACTCCGTCGGAACAGGTATGCGCTCGTTTTTCCAGCGAACGACCCTTGGCTCTCCATAGCACAAAGGAGGGCACCCCGCGACGCAGGGCACCCTCCTCAATGGTGCAGATATGCCTACTCAGCGTCGCCGGTAAACGTGGTACCGGTCTTGCCGGCAAGGCCATCGCGCGCCTTCTCGAGCAGTGTGATGAGCGCCGTGCGGCCCGGCTTGCTCTCGGCAAACGTCGAGGCGGCCTGAACCTTGGGCAGCATGGAGCCGCGACCGAACTCGTTGGCCTCGGACAGACGCTTTACGTCAGCCGCGGTCAGCGTGTCGAGCCACTGCTCGTGGTCGGTGCCAAAGGCAATGGCAACCTTCTCCACGGCCGTCAGGATAACCAGGGCATCGGCATCGAGCTGCTCGGCGAGCTTCTCGGCCGCAAAGTCCTTATCGATGACGGCGGCAGCGCCCTTAAGGTGGTTGCCCTGGGCCTTGGTGACGGGAATGCCACCGCCGCCGCAGGAGATCACCACATGGTTGGACTCGACGAGCGACTTAATGGTGTCGAGCTCGACGATGTTCACGGGCTTGGGCGAGGCAACCACGCGACGGAAGCCCTGCTTCTCGTCGTGGATGAACTGGTAGCCGCGGTCGGCCTCCAGCTCCTTGGCCTCGGTCTCGCTCATCCACGGACCAATCGGCTTGACCGGGTCGGCAAAGGCCGGGTCGTCTGCCGCAACCTCGACCTGGGTGAGCACGGTGGCGACACCCTTGTCGATATTGCGGTCGAGCATTTCCTCGCGCAGCGCATTTTGCAGGTCATAGCCAATGTAGCCCTGGCTCATGGCGCCGCAAACGGACAAGGGGCAGGGAACGTACTTCTGAGGATTAGAGCGCGTGAGCTCAGCCATCGCGTTGGCGATCATGCCCACCTGGGGACCGTTGCCATGCACGACGACGACCTCGTTGCCCTCCTCGATCAGGTCGACGATAGCCTTGGAAGTCGTCTTGACGGCCTCCATCTGCTCGGGAAGGTTGGCGCCGAGGGCGTTTCCGCCCAGGGCGACAACGATACGCTTAGCCATTTCTCAGCCCAGCTTTAGGCCTGGAACCAACGGGCGGTGTTGCGCTCGTCGAGGGCCTTGAGGGTAGCGGCGGGATCGGCAACCTTCTGCAGGAACATCATGGCTGCGATGGCGTACGGCTTGTAGCTGGCCTCCTTGTACATGCCCACGCGGTGCATGTCGAAGACGTCGGCGTTGACCTCGCCGTGCTCGCAGGAGACACCGGAGATGTCGGCGGGCAGCGGGTGCATAAAGATGGTGTCCTGGCCGTTGGCGGTCTTCTCCATGAGCTCTGTCGTGGAGCACCAATCCTGATGCGTAGCGTTCTGAGCGAGCAGCTCCTTCTCGAGCGCAGCGATACCGGCGTCGTCGCCCTCGGCGTACAGGTTGGTACGCTTCTCCATGGCGGCAAACGGAGCCCAGCTCTTGGGGATCACGATGTCGGCGCCCTCGAAGGCCTCGGCCATGGTGTTGACCTGCTTAAAGGTGGTGCCGGACTCGGCGGCATAGCCCTTGGCGCGCTCGACGACCTCGGGCATGAGGTCGTAGCCCTCGGGGTGAGCCAGGGTGACGTCCATGCCAAAGCGGGGCAGCAGGCTGATCAGCGACTGCGGGCAGGACAGCGGCTTGCCGTAAGAGGGCGAATAGGCCCAGGTGACGGCAACCTTCTTGCCCTTGAGGTTCTCGAGGCCGCCAAACTCGTTGATAAGGTAGAGCATGTCGGCAGAGGACTGCGTGGGGTGATCGGAGTCGGACTGCAGGGAGATGAGCGTGGGACGGTGATCCAGAACGCCATCCTCGTAAGCCTGCTGGACAGACTCGGAGACCTCAGCCATGTAGGCGTCGCCCTTGCCGATGTACATGTCGTCGCGGATGCCGATGACGTCGGCCATGAAGGAGATCATGGTAGCGGTCTCGCGGACGGTCTCGCCGTGAGCGATCTGGGACTTCTTCTCGTCCAGGTCCTGCAGCTCAAGGCCGAGCAGGTTGGCAGCCTTAGAGAAGGAGAAGCGCGTACGGGTGGAGTTGTCGCGGAACAGCGAGACGGCCAGGCCCGAATCGAAGATCTTGGACGAAACGTTGTTCTCGCGCAGCTCGCGCAGAGCGTCGGCGACGATGTAGAGCGCCTTGAGCTCATCGGTGGTCTTATCCCAGGTGTGCAGGAAGTCGCTGCCGTACATACCCTTAAAATCGAGGCCGTTCAGCTGCTCGACGAGCTCGGTAAACTTGGCGTCCATGTAAATGTCCTTTCTAAAGGTGAAACGATCGCAATGAGTAGATGCGCTCCGGCATGCGCGTGTGGCTAGAACATGCCGAGCACTATGACGAGGACCCGCCACCGTCGAGGAAGCATGGGAGATAACGACCGCGGGCCCCAAGTCAACAGGAGGCGCCGGGGGCATAAACTGCCCCCGGCTCAACAAGATCGAGGAATGGGACTAGTCGATCTTGTTGTTGGTCAGACCGGCGCGGAACACGGTGGCATCGCCATCGGCCTGGCTCGGATCGTAGAGGTTCAGGGCAGCCACATACATGGCGGCAGCGGTGACCAGGTCGTCCTTGTAGGTGACCTCGTTGGGAGCGTGAGCCTGAGACTCGGCACCCGGGCCAAAGCCGACGCAGGGGATGCCATAGCGGCCCTGGATGGAAACGCAGTTCGTGGAGAAGGTCCACTTGTCGCACAGCGGACGACCGGTGCGCTTGTCCATGCTGGGCTCGCAGCCGATGCGCTCGTCACCGAACATAGCCTTATGGGCGTCGACGAGGGCCTTGACGTGCGGAGCGGTCTCCTTGTTGATCCACGTGGGGAAGTAAGCCTCGGTCTCGTAGACCTCGCCGGTCCAGGACGGACGGTCGTACATGTACATGGAGACCTTCACGTCGTCGCCGTACTTCTTGGCTGCCGGCAGGTTGCGGATCTCGTCCAGGCAGGACTCCCAGGTCTCGCCGGCGGTCATGCGACGGTCGATGGAGATGGCGCAGGAGTCAGCGACAGCGCAGCGGCTGGGGCTGGTGTAGAAGATCTGGCTGACGGTGCAGGTGCCGCGGCCCAGGAAGCGGGCGTCCTCGAAGTGCTCGGGGTTGTACTTGGGGTCGAGCATCTTGACGAGGCCCTTGATGTCGGTCGACTCGTCGCAGCCGTTGTTGTTGAGGGCGCGGACGTCGGCGATGATGTCGGCCATCTTGTAAATGGCGTTGTCGCCGCGGTCGGGAGCGGAGCCGTGGCAGGAGGTGCCATGAACGTCGACGCGGATCTCCATGCGGCCGCGGTGACCGCGATAGATGCCACCGTCGGTGGGCTCGGTGGAAATGACGAACTCGGGCTTAATGCCGTCCTTGTTGTAGATGTACTGCCAGCACATGCCGTCGCAGTCCTCTTCCTGGACGGTGCCGACGACCATGATCTTGTAGCCTTCGGGGATGAGGCCCATGTCCTTCATCATCTTGGCAGCGTAGGTAGCAGAAGCCATGCCACCCTCCTGGTCGGAGCCGCCGCGGCCGTAGATGATCTCGTCGGTCTCGTAGCCCTCATAGGGATCGGCGTCCCAGTTCTCGATGTTGCCGATGCCGACGGTGTCGATGTGAGAGTCGATGGCGATGATCTTGTCGCCCTCGCCCATAAAGCCCATAACGTTGCCCAGGCCGTCGACCTTGACCTCGTCATAGCCAAGGCTCTCCATCTCGGCCTTGATGCAGGCGACAACCTCACCCTCCTCGCAAGACTCAGAGGGATGGCTGATCATAGCGCGCAGGAAGCGAGTCATATCAGCACGATGGGACTCAGCAGCAGCCTTGATAGCGTCGAAATCGAGTTCTTTAGCCATTGTTCATAACCTTTCAAACGAAGGAATCTACCTGTGAGGTGGCGGAGCGATACCTATTTACTCCGCCCCAACGATTAGCAAGTGGGGTATTCGCCTTCCCAGACGATGCGACGGTACTGATCCGGATCCGTGTCGCCCTCGGTGGAGAAGCAGAGCACGGAGCTCGTCTTGTCCAGGCCGATGAGCTCCTTGAGCTCGGCGTACTCGGGATCGAGCATGAGGGTCTCGACCAGGCCGGTGGTCACAGCGCCGGACTCGCCGGAAATGACGCGCGGGTCGCCCTTCTCGGGGGCGCCCAGGGTGCGCATGCCGCGAGCGGTGACCCAGTCGGGGCAGGACACAAAGGCAGTGACGTGGTTGCGCAGGATATCCCAGCCCAGGATGTTGGGCTCGCCGCAGCACAGGCCGGCCATGATGGAGGGCATGTCGCCGTCCACGATGCGCGGGTCGCCGTCGCCGGCGGCAGCGCCCTTGTACAGGCAGGCGGCAGGAGCGCACTCGACCACGACAAAGGTGGGCGGGTTATCGGGATACAGATTGGTGAAGTAGCCCACCACGGCGCCGGCGAGCGAACCCACGCCAGCCTGGACAAACACGTGCGTCGGGCGGTTGATGTCCATCTCGCGCAGCTGCTCGGCAGCCTCAGAAGCCATGGTGCCGTAACCCTCCATGATCCAGGACGGGATCTTCTCGTAGCCCTCCCAGGCGGTGTCCTGAACGATGACGCCGCGCTCGCAGGCGTCGGCCTCGGCGGCGGCCATGCGCACGCACTCGTCGTAGTTGACCTCTTCGATGGTCACCGTGGCGCCCTCGGCGGCGATGTTATCGAAGCGGGGCTTGGTGGAACCCTTGGGCATGTGCACGACGGCCTTCTGGCCCAGCTTGTTGGCAGCCCATGCCACGCCGCGGCCATGGTTGCCGTCGGTGGCGGTAAAGAAGGTGGCCTGGCCAAAGTCCTTGGCAAGCTGATCGGAGGTCAGGTAGTCGAAGGTGCAGTCGGCAACGTCCTTGCCGGTCTCGTCGGCGATGTAGTTGGCCATGGCAAACGAGCCGCCCAGAACCTTAAAGGCGTTGAGGCCAAAACGATAGCTCTCGTCCTTAACGCACAGGTTGGACAGGCCCAGGCGCGCGGCCTGGCCGTCCAGGCGGGCAAGCGGAGTGACGGTGTACTGGGGGAACGACTGGTGGAAGGCACGGGCCTTCTTCACATGGTCGAGGCTCATGATTCCCAAGTGCTTGTCATCGCTCTTGGGCATCGTGTTGCCCGCCCACTGGATCTTATCGGCCATACGGTGAACTCCTTAAGTCCTCTCTTGCCGGCCCCCGCATACGCGTTTCAGCCCGATCCCAATCACACGACTGAACTTTTATGTGGATGCCAAACAAAAAGTTTGTTAGTAATGTTCTATCACACTTTTTGATTGGTATACCTAACGAATTGTTTGTTGCCGTAATCGGTACTTTTTCGCCGCCGAACGGTCATGAATTGCCTTGTTGATGGATTTGTTTGCGGTCATGTGTGGTTTATGGCACAGTGAGCCCAAACTAATTTTTAGGAAGGTACCCATGACCCCCGCACAGATTGAGTTTTACAAGCGCCTCGCACACGGTCTGGCGCTCCAATTTGGCCCCAACTGCGAAGTCGTCGTCCACGATCTGGAGACCGAGGACGTGGACCACTCCATCGTAGTGATCGAAAACGGCCACGTCAGCGGGCGCAAACTGGGTGACGGCCCCAGCCATATTGTGTTTGAGTCCATGCACGAGGGCACCGCCGACGTACACGACCGCGAGCCGTACCTCACTAAAACCACCGACGGTAAGCTGCTCAAATCGTCGACGATCTTTATCCGCAACGACGAGGGCAAGCCCGTCGGCATTTTGGGCATCAACTTTGACATTACGCTTATGAAGGCTTTTGAGCGTTCGCTCGACGCCTTTACCGGCACCGGCGGCACGGGCTATACCGAGCCCGAGCCCATTACCAAGAACATCGGCGACCTGCTCGAGGACCTGCTGCACGAGTGCGAGCAGTTTGTGGGCAAGCCCGCGGCACTCATGACCAAAGACGAGCGCATTCGTGCCATTGGCTACCTAGACCGTCGCGGCGCCTTCCTCATTTCCAAGTCGAGCGAGCGCGCCTGCGAGTTCTTTGGCATCTCCAAGTACAGCTTCTATAGCTACCTCAATGAGGCCAAGGCGGCGGCCGGCGACAAGTAGGCACTCGCCTGGATTGCCCCTCCCCTTTTGGGCGCGAGTTCTGGAAAGCACGAATCCAAGACCGAGCCGCTTGGGAAGTTCCATATAATCGATGTCATTAGTATTTCGAAAGGATGGAACAGAATGGCGTTGAGCAAGGCATCATGCACCGGTCGCGGATTGATTCCGGCAATTGGTGGACATGTGCACCGCATGTTCGATGAGGGTGAAGACGACCTGTTTTCGCTGAGCCTTGACGACGTGATGGATGATCGCCCGTGGACCGCCGACGAACTCATGGGCGGCGGGGCTCGCCCGTCAAACCCCAATCCCGCACTTGCGCCTAAGACCGCATCTGCGCCGACTCCTGCGCAGTCGGCTGTTTCGACGCCCACGCCTACGCCCACGCCTACGCCCGCACCCACTTCGGCGCCCACACCCGCTCCCCGCCCCGCAAGCGACCCGTCCGAGACGGCGGCATTTCTCGCTGCAGCGACGCAGGGCAAATCGGCCGACAGCACTGTTATGTACAGCGCCCAGCAGTTGCCTGTTCCTGCGGCACGCAAGCCTCCGGTCACAAGGCTCGATGAGCCCGTTGCCCATCAGGTTGTCCACGATTCCTGGGCTGCAGCCGATCTGGATGAGACCTCTACCGGCATGCCGGCGCTCGATGTTCCAGTTAACCCGCTTTTTGCCGCCAACACGAGCGCCGCGGACTATGAGGGCGGTGCGGCATATTCCGATTATTCCGATGGCCATGCTGACACCGGTCGCATCGAGACCGAGGATTATGGCACCGCATCGAGCGATTATCTCAACGATCCGTACGCTGCCACGCCTGCACCGGAATATGACCCGGAGGCCGCGTCCGCACCGGCGTATACCAAAAGCGCGGGCGAAGAGCGCTTCGCCGATTATTACGCCGAGGAAAAGGCGCTGCGTTTCTCGGAATTTCCGCAGGCAGTCAAGGTTGCATTTATCGCCATTGTCATTGCCCTGCTCGGCGTCATTGCGTTTGAGGGATTCCAGCTGTTCCGCGGCCCCACCGCATCCGAATCGGCAACGCAGCAAAAAGAGGACGACAACCAGTACCTGGACATCAACACCCTCAAGGGCGACCCCAACGACGGAGACGACGAATAACAAATGCCAAAAATTGAGGGTCGTAGACCAGATCAACCCCGTGCGCTCATTGCCGCACGGGGTTGATTTTTGTCCGCGCGTGCTGATAGACTCCATCGTGCCCGCAAGCAGCGGGCGCGTTTTATCCAGAGTCGGGGTAGAGAGTTGGCTCCACGATCCCGACGCCAACCGGCCAAGAGGCACGGTGGCCCTGCCAACATCGATGAAAGGAGTCCGCATGGACAATTTCTCTGTGCGCAGTGAGCGCAACTTCCACAACCTAGCCGCCAAGCCAAAACGAATGCATCTTCTGGACAAGCCGAACGGCTATGCCTCGGCCATGGTCAAGAGCAGTCTCCCCCACCAGATGCGCTTTACCGTGCAGGCGCTCGAGAAAGAGCTCTACACCGCCGGCGACCCGCACGTACTGCAGATCAAGCTGCTTGGAGACGACTCGCGCGAGCTGTCTAGCTGGAAGCTGTTTGCCGACGGCACGTGCGTCGCAAGCGGTTCGGGTGACTTTGCCCGCGAGTGCTTCTGCGAGGGAGCTGAGGTGTTTCTGGACCTGTGTCGCGACGCCGTCGAGACTGCCGAGCTGTGCCAGTGGAGCGAGAGGGAGTACGCGCTGTTGGGTGCCGCGCGCGGGATTGCGGGGGGGGTGTTCCTATAGTTTTGTCAACTGGGAAATGCTCTCCGTGCGACCGAATCGCGGCATGCTGACGCCAAGCCATTAGGCCGGTGGGCTTCAGTCTGCTCGGTGCGTTTCGGCTAGGCTGCGTAAGGCACCCTGTCT
>DBEZMF010000052.1:0-99024 GCA_048250755.1 Collinsella sp. | reverse complement strand
TCGCGCGAGGACGGAGGGCCGGAGTGGGGCGACAGGGCCGTGTGGGAGGACCTCCACCACAGGGGCCCGTACCCGTTCTGGCTGGATTAATGGATGGAAACGGGTGTTCTATCGGGACACACATTTTGTCCTATAAGCCGCGTTTGCCAGCGCAGCTCGCAAGGCGCGTAAGCGCCGCAGCGGTCCGTCCGCGCAGCGCGCGGACGCGATTCCCTTCCCCGCCACCTTGAATTGACTAGGACCTCTGCAAAGGGGTCCTTTTCTTTTATCGAGGGCTCTGCGGAAATTGCGTCCCGGAATTTGGCTTCAGAGTGGGATGCGTTTTCCGCTTTGAGGCCGCTTGGGAAAGCGCGACCCGGAATCCGGCGTCAGAATGGGATGTGCTTTCCTTTTGCGGTCTTTGGCGGAAACTGCGTCCCAGATCCCGCGCTCAGAACGGGATGCGCTTTTCGGCCGCCTACTTCCGGCGCATATGTACATCTCGGCGCGCCATCTCGGGCCCGCCCAGATATTCCTCCCGCTTTTGCGCCACTTTACAGACCGTTCGGTCGTCTGTCCGCACGCGCGGGTATACTCAAAACGATACTTTTCCTGTGCAATACGATGCAGGCTCAGCCTGCACGATCCGAAGGGGGCAGTGATGGAGAGGATACTCGGCGTTAATCTCTCTGGCTGGTTTATTCCCGAGCCTTGGGTGACCCCGTCGCTATACGCGGCGACCGGTGCATCCAACGCGGCCGAGCTGCAGGAGGCCATGGGCACCGCCGCCTATAACGAGCGCATGCGCCGTCATTACGAGACGTTTGTGAGCGAGGACGATTTCCGCCGCATGGCGCAGATTGGCCTCAATGCCGTGCGTCTGCCGGTACCCTGGTATGCCTTTGGCTCGCAGGAGTCCGATGCGTCCTACATCTCGGTTGTCGACTACATCGACCGTGCAATTGAGTGGGCTGCCAAGTACGACATCCGCGTGCTGCTTGATCTAGCAACTGTGCCCGGTGGCCAGGGCGATTCCAACGATTCGCCCGCCACGCCGGAGGCTGTTGCCGAGTGGCATTCGTCCACCAACGGTCGTCATGTCGCACTCGACGTGCTCGAGCGCCTGGCCGATCGCTACGGCGAGGCCGAGAGCCTGCTGGGCATTGAGCTGCTGGATACGCCGCAGATGAGTGTCCGCAAGAGCCTCTTCACCATGACGGATGGCATTCCTGCGCACTACCTGCGCAACTTCTATCGCGATGCCTATGAGCTCGTCCGTTCGTATATGCCCGAGGATAAGATCGTCGTCTTTTCGTCTTCGGGACATCCCAGCGAGTGGAAGCATTTTATGCGCGGCGCTAAGTACAAGAACGTCTACATGGACCTTCACCTGTACCATTACCGCGACGAGTATGCGCTCGATATCACGAGCCCTCGCGGGCTGACGACGGCGATTTCGCGTAACAAGCGCGAGCTTAAAGAAGCGATTTCGACTGGGTTCCCCGTGCTGGTGGGCGAATGGTCGGGCGCGGCGATCTTTGCCAACTCGTCGGTTACGCCCGAGGGCCGCAATGCCTACGAGCGCGTGTTTATCGCCAACCAACTGGCTTCGTTTGCACCGGCTGCCGGTTGGTTCTTCCAAACGTGGAAGACCGAGAAGCGCATTGCAGCATGGGACGCCCGCGCGGCGCTCGGTACGCTCGAGCGTGGCATGATTGAATAGGTTGATATGACGCAAAACAGCGCCCATACGGGCAAACTCTATGTGGTCGGCACGCCCATCGGCAACCTGGGCGACCTGTCCCCGCGCGTTGGCGAGGCGTTTGCCGCCGCCGATGCCATCTGCTGCGAAGACACGCGTGTGACGTCAAAGCTGCTGATGCATCTGGGCATTTCCAAGCCGCTTGTCCGTTGCGACGAGAATGTGATCGCCAGCCGCGCCGCCGGCCTGGTCGACCGTCTGCTGGCGGGGGAGACCCTCGCCTTTGCCTCGGACGCCGGCATGCCGAGCGTGTCCGATCCCGGCCAGGCGCTGGTCGAGGCGGCACGTGAGGCCGATGTGCCCGTCGAAGTTATTCCCGGGCCCTCCGCTTGCGTTACGGCGCTTGTTTCGTCCGGCATTCCCTGTGAGCACTTTTTCTTCGAGGGCTTTTTGGGCCGCAAGCATGGCGACCGCGTGCGTCGACTGCAGCGTCTTGCCGTGGTGCCCGGTGCGCTCATCTTCTACGAGTCTCCACATCGCATCGCGGCGACGCTCGAGGCCGTGGCCGAGGTCTTTCCCCAGCGCGAGGTCGCTGTCTGCCGCGAGCTTACCAAGCTGCATGAGGAGGTCCTGCGCGGGCCCGCTGCCCAGCTTGCCGAGGAGCTGCGTGCTCGCGGCGAGGTAAAGGGCGAGATTGCGCTGGTCATCGCGCCGCCGAGCGAGGATGAGGAGGCCGGTATCGTGCCGGTTGGCGCCGCGGCAGTGGATCCCGACGAGGCCCTGCGCGAGGATATCCGCGCCGCGCTCGAGGAGGGGGAGCCCGCGTCTGCGGTGGCCAAGCGCCTGTCGCAGAAGTACTCGCGCCGTAAGCGCGATGTCTATGCCATGGTGCTCGATATGCAATAGATGGAGGATATCCAGCCCTTGCGCTAGAATCATCCCCTGTATGCAACGTTTTTCTGGAGGACAAACCCCATGGATCAAAGTAAGCCTTCGTTCTTTATCACGACGCCCATCTACTACGTCAACGCCGATCCGCACCTGGGCACGGCTTATTCCACCATCATCGCCGACGTTCAGGCTCGCTATCGCCGCTCCGCCGGCTATAACGTCAAGTTCCTGACCGGCATGGACGAGCACGGCGAGAAGGTCGCCGAGGCCGCAGCCAAGCACAACATGACGCCTCAGGAGTGGACCGACAGCCAGGCTCCGCACTTCAAGGAGCTTTGGAACAAGCTCGAGATCTCCAACGACGACTTCATCCGCACCACCGAGCCGCGCCAGCACCATGCCGTGCAGTACCTGTGGGAGCGCATGAAGGAGTCCGGCTACCTGTATAAGGGCAGCTACGATGGCTGGTACTGTGTACCCGACGAGACCTACTTCACTGATACGCAGGTCCAGAAGGGCGACGAGGAGTACGGCAGCGTCGGCCAGCACCTGTGCCCCGACTGCCACCGTCCGCTGGAGCGCGTGCAGGAGGAGTCCTACTTCTTTAAGCTTTCTGCCTTCCAGGACAAGCTGCTCAAGCTCTATGACGAGCACCCCGACTTTGTCGAGCCTGCGTTCCGTATGAACGAGGTACGCAGCTTTGTCGAGGGCGGCCTTAACGACCTTTCCGTGAGCCGCACGAGCTTTGACTGGGGCATTCAGGTCCCGTTTGACGAGGGCCACGTGACGTACGTGTGGTTCGATGCGCTGCTCAACTACATGACGGCCGTCGGCTACGGTGTCGACACCGACGAGGCGCGTGCCGAGCTGGCCTATCGCTGGCCCGCGCAGTTCCACATCGTGGGTAAGGACATCATCCGCTTCCACTGCGTCATTTGGCCCGCCATGCTCATGGCCATCGGCGAGGCCCTGCCCGAGCACGTCTTTGCCCACGGCTTCCTGACCGTGCGCAATGCCGAGACTGGCAAGGCCGAGAAGATGTCCAAGAGCCGCGGTAACGCCATCGCTCCGCAGGACGTTATCGACATGCTGGGTGTCGAGGGCTATCGCTACTACTTTATGACCGACGTCGTCCCCGGCACCGACGGTGCCATCAGCTTCGACCGCATGGAGCAGGTCTACAACGCCGACCTGGCCAACAGCTGGGGCAACCTTATCTCGCGTTCGCTCAACATGAGCGGCAAGTACTTTGACGGTTGCGCGCCCGCCAAGCCCGCATCGTTCGATGCGTTCGACAACCCGCTGGCAAAGATCGCCGATGGTCTGGTCGAGCGCTACATGGCCAAGATGGACGTGCTCGATTACGGTGGAGCCAAGGACGAGGTCATGGAGCTCATCCACGCCGCCAACCACTACATCGAGGACTCCGAGCCTTGGGCACTTGCCAAGGACGAGGCCAAGGCTGACGAGCTGGCGTTTGTGATCTACAACCTGCTCGAGGCCATCCGCATTGCCGCTCACCTGCTGATGCCGCTCATGCCCCAGACTTCTGCCGAGGCTCTGCGCCGCCTGTCCTGCGAGGACGAGGCCGCGAGCGACGATCTCAAGGGCATTTGCGCTTGGGGCCTGCTTGCTGGTGGTCAGCCCGTCGAGAAGGGCGATCCGCTGTTCCCGCGTCTGGGCTAAGACGCCGCGCGCCATATCGGCAATTTGCTGTTTAGCTGTAAGGGCATGGCCGCCACGGTCCATGCCCTTTTGTTTCAAGACGCCGCCATCATGCTAAGGAGGCAACTATGACAACTTCGCCTTTGGCAAACCCCACGGCAACAAGGGAGCTGCTGGAGGAGTTTGGCCTTGCGACCAAGCATCGCCTGGGCCAAAACTTCCTGATCGACAACCATGTGATCGAGCGCATCTGCGAGCTTTCCGAGCTCACGGGCGATGAGCGCGTGCTCGAGGTTGGCCCGGGCGTTGGTACGCTCACGCTTGCGCTGCTGCAGGAGGCGGCGTGCGTCACGTCGATCGAGGCCGACCCCGAGCTCGAGCCGGTGCTCGACGCCCATGCCGCCGACTACGCCAACTTCCGCTTTATCATGGGCGACGCGCTCAAAGTGACGCCGGAGCAGATTGAGCAGGCCGCCGGTGGTGAACCCACGGTGTTTGTCGCGAATCTGCCCTATAACGTGGCGGCGACAATCATCCTGCAGTTCTTCCAGACGATGCCCGCGCTCAAGCGCGCCGTCGTCATGGTGCAAAAGGAGGTTGCCGATCGTATTGCCGCAGTGCCGGGCAACAAGACCTATGGCGGCTATACGGCAAAGCTCGGCCTGTATGCGCAGGTTACGGGTCGCTTTGAGGTGCCGCCGCGTTGCTTTATGCCGGCGCCGCACGTGGACTCGGCCGTCGTGCGTATCGACCGTGTTGACGGCGTGGTGCCCGAGGGGCTCGACCGCGAGTTTGTGGCCCGCGTGATTGATGCTGCATTTGCTCAGCGTCGCAAGACCATTCGCAACTCCATGAGCGCCAACGGCTTTGCCAAGGACGTGCTCGATGCCGCCTTTGAGGCTTGCGGTATCGCATCCACCACGCGCGCCGAAACGCTTGATGTTGCCGACTTTGTCCGCCTGGCCCAGGAGCTAATCCATGACGCTTAATGCCGAACGCGTGACGTTTACCAAGAAAAAGAAGACGGTTGCTTGTCCCGTGCCCTTGGCGCCGCTTGCCGACACGCATGCGCATCTGCTTTCGTTTTGGGGCAAAGAAGTGCCCGAGACGCTCGTGCGCGCCAAAGCCGCGGGCGTCGACCTGTTGGTGACGATGTTCGACCCCATCGCTGACAAACGCAGCGTGACGGACTATAGCGACTGGCTCGTGCGCGAAATTCTGCCGATGCAGGATATCCCTCAGATCAAGTATCTTGCCGGCGTGCATCCGTATGGCGCGCCGGACTATACCGACGACGTTCACGCACAGGTCGTTGCCGCACTCGATGACCCCTTATGCGCCGGTATTGGCGAAATCGGCCTGGACTACCACATGGACTATGACGACGATATCGCGCCGGCACCCCATAACGTGCAGATTGACTGCATGGCGCGCCAACTCGAGCTTGCCGTGTGCCGTAACGTGCCGGTGGAGCTGCATCTGCGCCACGAGGACACGGACTATGAGCGTACCTCGCACGTGGACGCCTACAACGTGCTTCGTGAGGTGGGCGTGCCCCAGGCCGGTTGTGTGCTGCACTGCTTTGGCGAGGACCGCGCCACGATGGAGCGCTTTGTGGAGCTGGGCTGCTATATCGCCTATGGTGGCGCGGCCACCTTTAAGCGCAACGACGACGTGCGCGAGGCATTTGCGGCAACCCCACTCGATCGAATTTTGTTCGAGACGGATTGCCCGTATATGGCTCCGGAGCCCATCCGCGGTCTTGAATGCGAGCCCGCAATGATCTCCATTACGGCAAACACGCTGGTCAACGACCGTGTCGATCGTACCGGCGAGGATGCTGAGGCAATCGCGCGAGCAGCTTGGGAAAATGCCTGCAAACTTTTTCAAAAATAGTTCTTGCGTTCGCGATGGCGCTCCGTTATTCTAATTCCTGCACGCGGGCGTGGCGGAATTGGCAGACGCGTACGGTTCAGGTCCGTATGGGGGCAACCCCATGAAGGTTCAAGTCCTTTCGCCCGCACCATTGATTGAAAAGCTCCCAGCAATGGGGGCTTTTTTGTTTTGGGCCCATCGCGGGGACTTGAACCTGCGAAGGAGCGAGCGCCAAGAAAACGCGGAGCGTTTTTAGCGAGCTGGCGAGGACGCCGGCAGGCGGCCGAAGCCGGTGCGGATACGCGGACGTCCTTTCGCCCGCACCATTAAATAAAGAGCTCCCAGCAATGGGGGCTTTTTTGATATGCACGATCTCCTTGGACGGGTATCCTAGTGCCAACGTGTGCCTATCAGAGGAGAGACCATGCTGTTGTCCGGAATCATTGCCGCCCTTACGAGTCTTCTGCTTCCCATCATCATTTTGTTGCTGCTGCTCCCCAACGCCTGCTATGTCGTTGAACAGCAGCATGCCGTAATCATCGAGCGCCTGGGCAAGTTTAACCGCATCGTCAACGCGGGCTTCCACATGAAGGTGCCCGTAATCGACCGCAAGGCCGCCACGGTGAGTCTGCGCACCATGAAAAACGGTTTTGGCATCGACGTTAAGACCCAGGACAACGTGACCATCGGCCTTGAGGTCTCTGCTCAGTACCACGTGAGCTATGACATGGGCGCCGGCCCGGCAGATTCGGGTATCTACAAGAGCTACTACATGCTGCAGGAGCCCGTCGACCAGATGCGTGACTTCATCACCGACGCCCTGCGCTCTTCGATTCCCGTCTACACACTCGATGAGGTCTTTGCCAAGAAGGATGACATCGCCAAGGATGTCAACGCTACCGTTTCCGAGCAGATGGCCGCCTACGGCTTCACCCTCGTGTCGACGCTCATCACCAAAATCGCACTGCCGACCGAGGTTGAGAACTCCATGAACGACATCAACGCCGCCCAGCGCAAGCGCGCTGCGGCACAGGAGCTCGCCGAGGCAGACCGCATCAAGCGCGTCACCGAGGCGACCGCCGAGGCTGAGGCAATGGAAAAGGCGGGCGAGGGCATCGCCAACCAGCGTAAAGCCATCGCGCTGGGTATCAAAGATTCGCTCGAGATCATCCAGGAGACGGGTGTCGGCAATGACGAGGCCAACCAACTGTTCATGTTTACGCAGTGGTCCGAGATGATGACGGAGTTCGCTCGCACGGGTAAAACCTCGACGGTCGTGTTGCCGAGCGACTTCTCGCAGTCGGCCTCTATGTTCGAGCAGATGCTGGCTGCCGGTAAGGTTCAGAACGAGTCAAAGGAGTAGGCACGCGTGAAATACACCGTCGTTTGTGTTGGCAAGCTCAAAGAGCGCTTTTGGAAGGACGCCTGCGCTGAGTACACCAAGCGCCTAGGTGCCTATGCCAAGGTGGATATCCGCGAGGTGGTCGATATCGACCCGGCTAAGGCGGGCGGCGTGGATGCCGCGCGCGACAAGGAGGGGGCGGCGATTCTTGCTGCCCTGCCGTCTCGAGCGCATGTGATCCTGCTGGCCATTGAGGGCAAAGAGCGCTCGAGCGAGGAGTTTTCGGCGAGGCTCGACGATCTTATGCTGCGAGGCAGCAGCGACATCGCCTTTGTGATTGGCGGATCGGACGGCGTGAGCGATGACGTGCGCGCCCGCGCCGACGAGATGCTCAGCTTTGGACGCATTACCTTGCCGCATAACCTGGCGCGTGTGGTGCTGCTAGAGCAGATTTACCGTGCCTGCAAGATCAGTCGTGGCGAGCCGTATCACAAATAGGTCGGCAATACGAAACAATGGCGTGGGACAATACCTTTCGTTTTGAGGAATGTGTCTGAAAGGACTATGCGATATGAAGATTGGATTTGTCGGTTTTGGCAATATGGCGAGCGCTATGGCCGATGGCTGGATCGCTGCCGGTGTAGCTGCGAGCGACATGTGCGCCTGCGCGGGTCGCTACGACGCACTGGTTGAGCGCTGCGAGGCGCGCGGCATGGTCGCCTGCCACGATGCCGCCGAGGTTGTCGCCGCATCCGATATCGTGGTCGCTGCGGTCAAACCGTACATGATCGAGAAGGTATTCGCCCCGCTCAAGGATGCTCTTGCCAAAAAGGTCGTTCTGTCGGTTGCCTGGACCTGGGACAGTGTCAAGTGGGAGCAGGTCCTGCCGGGCGTCGCGCATATCTCGACGGTGCCCAACACGCCGGTTTCGGTGGGCGAGGGCGTCATCGCTTGCGAGAAGGCTTCCACGCTTAGTGATGAGCAGAGCGCAGTGGTGCTTGATCTGCTTGGCAAGCTCGGTGCGGTGGTCGAGCTCGATACGAGCCTGCTGTTCGTGGGCGGCACGGTGGGTGGTTGCGCTCCGGCATTTGTCGCTATGGCAATCGAGGCCCTGGGCGATGCGGCGGTCAAGCATGGTATCCCGCGTGCCGATGCCTATCGCATTGTGAGCCAGATGGTGCTGGGTACGGCAAAGCTGCAGCTTTCAACTGGTCAGCATCCTGCGGCGATGAAGGATGCCGTATGCTCGCCCGGTGGCGCCACCATCAAGGGCGTCGTTGCGCTCGAGGACGCCGGCATGCGCAGTGCCCTGGTCAAGGCAATCGACGCAACTCTCCAGTAAAACCTGCCATTTAGGGACAGGTTTATTTTGGCAGGTTTTCCTGCGGTTTTGTCGTATGTGCGAAAAGCGCCCCGCAACCGGATCGTTACCGGTTGCGGGGCGCTTGCGTTTGCCCAGATAAAACCGACCAAAATAAACCTGTCCCTTTTTGGCAGGTTAGTCCCAGAAGCTGTCTTCCTCATCCTCGGACTTGGGTCCGCGGTCGACGTACATCTTATGGGTACGCTTCTCCATTACAAAGGCAAGAATCGCAAATAACAGGATGCCGCCGGCGAAAAGGATGGCAAAACCGGTGCGGGTGCCAAACAAAAAGGAAAAAACTGCGTCCATTGGGTGCCTTCTTGCGTAGTTGAGTTGGGTCGTAAACGCTCATAAGTATATACTTGCCCATACATGTACAAGGTTGCAACCTAAATGGAATGTATATCGCCGGAGGATCTAATGCTTGATATCAAGTTTGTTCGCGAGAATCCCGATGCCATCGATGTCGCCATGGCTAACCGCCAGACGTCTTGGGATCGCGAGAAGTTCTTTGAGCTCGACGACGAGCGCCGTGCCGTCATCACCGAGGTCGAGGAGCTCCAGGCTACGCGTAATGCCGAGTCCAAGAAGATCGGCGCCCTGATGAAGGAGGGCAAGAAGGACGAGGCCGAGGCCGCCAAGGAGGCCGTGCGCGCCGTCAACGAGAAGATTGACGGTCTGGCCGAGCGTCGTACTGCCCTCGAGCAGGAGCAGTACGACTTCATGGCTCACCTGCCCAACATTCCTTGCGAGGCCACGCCGTACGGCAAGGACGAGGACGAGAACATCGAGCGTCGCCGCTGGGGCACCCCGCGCGAGTTCGACTTCGACTTTAAGCCGCACTGGGATCTGGGCACCGACCTCGACATTCTTGACTTCGAGCGCGGCAACAAGCTCTCCGGCAGCCGTTTCACTGTTCTCGGTGGCGCCGGTGCCCGCCTGGAGCGTGCCCTCATCAACTTCTTCCTCGATACGCACACCAGCCGTGGCTTTAAGGAGTGGTGGCCGCCTATCGTCGTCAAGCGTCAGACCATGTTTGGCACGGGCCAGCTGCCCAAGTTCGAGGACGACGCCTATCACGTCTCGGGCGACAACTTCCTGATCCCCACCGCCGAGGTCGTGCTTACCAACTTGCACGCCGGCGAGGTTCTCGATGCCGACACCTTGCCGCGCCGCTACACCGCCTTCACCCCCTGCTTCCGCGAGGAGGCCGGTTCCGCCGGTCGCGACACCCGCGGCATCATCCGTCAGCACGAGTTCGACAAGGTCGAGATGGTCAAGTTCGCTAAGCCGGAGGAGTCCGACGATGAGCTCGAGAGCATGACCGCCGAGGCCGAGTACCTGCTGCAGCAGCTGGGCCTTCCGTATCGCGTGATTAGCCTGTGCACCGGCGACTTGGGCTTCTCTGCCCGTCAGACCTACGACGTCGAGGTCTGGCTGCCGAGCTACAACGCCTACAAGGAGATCAGCTCCTGCTCCAACTGCGGTGACTTCCAGGCTCGCCGCGCCAACATCAAGTATCGCGACCCTGAGAACTTTAAGGGTTCGCGCTACCTGCACACTCTCAACGGTTCCGGCCTGCCGGCCGGCCGCACCATGGCCGCCATTCTGGAGAACTACCAGAACGCCGACGGCACCATCACGATCCCCGAGGTTCTGCGTCCTTACATGGGCGGTCTCGAGAAGATCGAGCCGGTCGCGTAACTTGGCTGCATAGGGGATATGAAAGGGCGCTCCTTCGGGGGCGCCCTATTTCGTGCGTAGGTCCATACCATGCCGTGCGGACAGCTCAATAGAAAACACACGAACAACTGTTCTGTATACAGCCATCTACCTGCTATGCTTTTGCTAAATAAGAGCGAGAGAAAGGGGACGCGATGGAGCTGTTTGATGATCGGGTGGTTTTGTTTGAGAGCGACGAGGGTGGGGAGTACCTGCTTGTAACGTGTGAGCCGTCTGGCATGGGTGGCCTGGTGGTTCGACAGACGAGCGAGGGACCGTTGACGCAATGGTGCTACGAGGAGTCGCCTCATGTGGTCGAGACGTTTGTGGCGCACGAGGGGCTTGTGGCCCTGGAGCATTTCTATGGGGTCCGGACATCTAACCAGGTTGCTCGCATGTTGAGTATCTCGTTTGCCGATTATGATTGCGCCCAGCGGGTGAGATCACTCCTGAGGGAACTTGATGCCAAGTTTGACGTGATCGAAAAGCCAATCGATCGTACGGGGAACGGCGGTATATGCGGAGCAGCATGACAAAACTGCGTTCCACAAAAAAGTTTGAGATTGTGCTTGACTCCAATAAGCTAAAGTGGTTTTATATGTCTTGCGCTGCGGCGTTACCTCAGCTGGATAGAGGGTCTGACTACGAATCAGAACGTCATAGGTTCGAATCCTATACGCCGCACCAATTAAAATCGAAAGCCTCCGGCAACGGGGGCTTTTCTTTTACGCCGGCACCGCATGGATTCGAACCTCGGTCGAGGCGCGGGCGTCAAGAAAACGCGGAGCGTTTTTAGCCCGCGGGCGAGCGCGCCGGCAGGCGGGCGAAGCCGGTGCGGATCCGCGCAGCGGATGCGCGGAATCCTATACGCCGCACTATTTGAGATTAAAGCTCCCGGCAACGGGGGCTTTTCTTTTACGTAAGCACCGCATGGATTCGAACCTCGGTCGAGGCGTGAGCGTCAAGCGGACTATTTCCCGTCGACTCGTGTAAGATTCCGAGTAGATGTCGCGACTTATTCGCGACCACTCCTTCTTCAAGCGACCGATCAGGGTGATACTTCGTGGCAGAGCGTCCGACATACAAGCTCAGGTTTCTTGATCCCAAAAAGCGCTTTCCGGCCATGCCCGAGCAGCCTGCGGGACGCTCGTATGGCGTGGTTTGGAAGCTCTTTGGCGAGGACCCGCATGAATCATGCTATGTCGTCGAATTCGTCGGCAAAAGCCATGTGTCGCTTTTGGGCTACGTAAGCGTTTCGGGTGAGGTGTACAAGGTGGACCGCCCCGTTAGCGAGGCTCCGCTGCCCAACGATCCCGACATGGAACTGGTCCTTGACGAGTCGGACTCCGGTATTGGTGAGATTGTGGTTCGGGGAACCAACGGCACAATGCGCGCGTGCGCGCGAACCGTCGGCTCTCCCGAAGGCCCCATGCGCGAGCAGTCCGATCACGAGACATGGAATTCGGCCCGCTCCCTTCCTTACGGCGAGTTCATGGCGTCGATGTTCCTGCGCTACGTGATATTTGCCAACTCCGAAAGCGCTATTGCGAACACGGCGGGCGTCGACGGTCTCGATGCGGACATGCAAAACGTTGTCGACAAGATCAAGCTCGTAAAGTTGCCCGAGCCGGTCGAGGTGTTTTTGGGCTTTAGCACGTCACCGCTCCCCGATGCTATCGAGACGCTGCTTTACCGCGTTGACCATGCCGAGAATCCGAGCGGTATCGAGCGTTATGCCGCCGCCCTTATGAGCGAGGTCGACTTGCCCCGTCTGCGCACCATTGCCGCCAAGTCCGAAATGAGCCTGGCGCGCATTGATCGCTCAAAGCTTTTCTATCTCAATTTTGATCGTAGCCTGCTGGACCAGGACGAGATTGACATGCTGCTTGCCATCGAGTGCCGTCTCAACCGCCTCTCTGGCATCCTCGAGCGCATCGGGGCCGGATTGGCCCCTGCGGCATCCTCGCCGAGCCTTGAGGGCTGCGCGCTCTTTGATGCGTGGCATATCGCCAAGACGACCAACGATGTTCCCCGACTGCTCGATACGGCCTCGAGCGATAACCCGTGGGGCAAACCGGGTACGGTGGCTTGCCAGCCGGGCGGTGAGTGGGATGTGCGTACCCGCTTCGCGCGTATTGTCGAGGCGCTTAACGTGGTCACACGGCTCGACTATACCTATCGGGCAAACGTTGCCGAGGGGATTATGCTCGTTCGGTTTGGGCGGTCTGTCGTGGATGCCATGCCACAACGTGAATACGACGCTCAGGATGACGCCTGGCGCGAGCTGGACGAGGACATGCGCGCGATCTGGGCCGCGGAGCACGATGCGCGCGTGGCACTTACGCTTGCGGCAGCGTGTTTTGCCGCGGGCACCTGCATCACGCGCTGCTATGTGCAGATTGCTGCTCCCGACAGTGAGCAGGGCGAGCGCGTTGTCGCAACGTATTTCTTTGGGCGCGCGGCCTATCTGGCCGATTGCGTGCCTGTCGCCAAGGATCTTGAGAGCATGGACATGGACGATATGCCGTGCAAGCGTGTGCTTGAGGCGTATGAGTCAACCGCTCCGGAGACGATTGAGCCTGCGGAGGTTCATGCTCGTCCGCGTGATGACCATCGCGCGCTGCCGCCGCCGCTGCGCGATCTGCTGCTTGCCGATAAGGCTGACGAGTTGGAGGTCATGGAAGAGGACGACGACCCATACGTGGCCCGTGTTGTTGAATTACGCGAGCAGGCAAAAGTCGACCGTACAGGTGCTTTTGAAGGCTTTTCTCGTCTTGTCGAGGAGTTGGAGGCTAAGTGCGCCGTCGCCGAGCTTTTAGCGACAGGTCTGGTTCAAACGCAGTTTTGCGATAACCAGCTGGTGCGCATGGTGCTACCGGTGTTGGAAGAAGACCGCTCTGTGCGAATCCTTCGTGCGCCTGATGCGTTGTACTTTGCCCAGCACGAGATCTGCAGCTTTTACGCCGAGCAAGAGGACTTTGAACGAGCGCTGCCCGAGGTGCGCCATCTTTACGATCTGGCGCGCTCGTCCATGCAATCGCACTTTGCGCTCATCAACGTTCTTGCGCGTCTGGAGCGCTTTGACGAGATTATCGAGGTGGCGCGCCACGGCCTACGTATTGCCAGCGATCGTTCTGCAATCGGCTACCTGTTCTATCGCTTGGCGTTTGCCTATTGGAACTGCGATCAGCTCGACCTGGCGCTGGCTTGTTACCGTCTGGTGCCGCGCGGTGAGGAATCGGGCAGCAGCGCGCTGGAAGAAATGCAGGGCCTTATGAACGAGATGGGCGTCAGCGAGCCTCCGACGTTCGAGGAAGCGGTCGAGACTATCCGCAAGGCTGGACTTGAGTTGCCGCCAGTGTCCGCCGTGACGAATCAGCTTGCAGATGCCGCTGTTCAACTAGTCGACAACGGCTTCTTTTTCCTGGCACGCGGTTGCATCTTCCAAATGTGGCGCACCATGGGCAACGACGAGCTCGGCTCCCTCAACCGCTCGCTGGGGTAGGGGCGATATAGAGGGGCCGCACCGCGCTATTTGTATCGGCGCGGGCGGGAGGACCCGGCAGGATTGGTAAGGCATAAAGCCGCCGAGCCTGCTAAAACTGTTAAACTCTGCTAAAGTTGCTAAACTTTGTTAAAGTTGTTAAAACTAGCAGAGGAGGGCAGAATGACGAAAGCTGTTAACCCCTTTAAGCCAACGGCGGGCATGAATCCGCCTGAGCTTATCGGACGGGACACTGTTTTGGATGACTTTGCCGAGGCTCTTGAGAATGGTCCTGGTGCCCCCGATCGACTCATGCGCATCTCGGGCGTCCGAGGCACAGGTAAAACGGTGCTCCTTAATGCATTGGGTGACCTTGCACGCAAAAAAGGATTCGAGGTCGTTGACGTTGCCTCCAATGCTGGTTTTTGCAATAGAATCCTCGAGGCTCTGCAGCGAAACGTTCGTCTTGAATCAATCTCGATTTCCCCATCGATTTTAGGGGTCAGCCTTGGCTCCATGGAGATGTCGAAGTCGGCCTCTCATCTGGGCGAGGCGATGTACGATGCTGCGAAGCGCGGTGGTCTGCTCATTACGCTCGACGAGATCCAGGATGCCTCAACTGAGGAAATGCGCGAGCTAGGCAATGAGATGCAGCTCTTGATCCGCCAAGGAGCGAATGTCGCTTTCGCTTTCGCCGGGCTGCCGACATCGGTAGATGGCGTGGTGGTGGATGATACGTTGACGTTCCTTCAGCGAGCCAAACATGTTGAACTTACTCGGCTTTCCGATTTTGAAGTTGGCGGATCGTTTGAGGATACGATGAGACGAGCGGGCAAGGAGCTCGACAAAGGTGCCGCTGAGCTATTAACAAAAGCTTCGGCAGGCTATCCCTTTATGGTCCAGCTGGTCGGATATTACGCTTGGCAGGTTGCTGCGCGCAGTGGGGCGGAGAGCGTGAGCGAAGAGGCGGCTCGTAAGGGTATCCAGGCGGCTCTTGATAGCTTTAATGCTATGGTGATTGCCCCAGCGCTGCGCAGGGTGTCGGAACGGCAGTTTCAGTATCTCGCGGCGATGGCTCAATGCGAGGGCGTCGATATCGCCAACGGCGATATCGCCAAGAAGATGGGTTTGTCGGCGAACAAAGTTGGGTCATATCGCAAGCGTCTGATCGATGCGGGGTTAATTGAGCCCGCGGGCTATGGCTGTGTTTCGTTTGCAATTCCGTACATGCGCGATTATCTGTTGGAGACCGTTCGAGAGGACTAATAAAGAATGGGCTGTCCGCGCTGTCGCTGGGGCCGTCCTTGTATCTTTGTCTCAATCTGTAACATCTGGAGGGGATTACGGCCTGCAGATGTTACAGGTTGAGATGATTGACTGAGACGTTTACTGGTAAAAGAGAGGTAAAAGAGGAAACGCCTCAAAATTCCCCTTGCCCAACTTCGGCTGTTTGGTTACTATAGAACGGCTGTTACGGAGAGCTGACCGAGAGGCCGAAGGTGCTCGCCTGCTAAGCGAGTATGCCCCAAAAGGGCATCTGGGGTTCGAATCCCCAGCTCTCCGCCAGTATGACTTTGAAGAAGGGTCCCATTTGGGGCCCTTTTTTATTATCAAGAATGGCGGCTGGGGATTAGAGTCCGAAAGGGCGTGAACATTAGGCAAACACGGGGCGCTTGAAAACGGGGAGACCCAGGCGTGCTCGTGCACCCCGGTGTGGGGTTCCGAGGGGATGGAGTAGAAATATGGTAAAGGTCGGGCTGCGTAAGCCGAATCTAAAGACATCACTCAAGGCAAGAACGACCGGCAGAGCGAAGCGCGCGGTAAAGCGGGCGATAATCCCCGGCTATGGTAAGAAGGGCATGGGGTGGATCAAAAATCCGAAGAAGGCTGCTTACAATGCCGTATACAGCAGAACGACCGTCGGAGTTGGGGATGTCGCTCGCGCCGTTGCTAAATCAGGCGCTCGGAGCTCGGCGTCAAGGACGTCCTCAATTACTGTTTCATCGCATGAAATTACACCTTTGGCGAAGCCTGAACAGAAATCTCTCACTCGAGAGATTACGTCGGTTGACAGGGCAAACAAGGCGCTTTTGCTATGCTTCCTTCTTGGGTGGTCGGGCGCTCATAGGGCGTATGCACGGATGTGGGGTAGCTTCTTTCTATATCTCTTTACCTTTGGCCTTTTTGGATTTGGTTGGCTGTTTGATATTGTGACACTACTGATGAGACGCTCCGAGCTAAGGCGTCTCGGCGACAGTGATCAGACTCAACAGCAAGCGCCATGTTCCGTTGATTCTACATTCGATCGAAATGTCGCCGACTCCAGAAATTGGGAACAGCGTGGAGATGGGGAGGCTGCGGCTCGGCTAGAGCTTCAACGTAAAAACCGTGCCTATATGGAAGAAAACGGCATCGACGTGGAGATGTTTACCGAGGAAAAGGTCGCGGCGGACGCCTTGCGAACCATTGAGTCGGTATGCCCGTGCATGCTTAGGTTTGACCGAGGCATGAGCGAAGAGGAGCCAAGCATCAGCTTTTGCTCTCCAACAAAGACGGGGAAAATGCCCAAGAATGTCGTCGAGGCCCGCATTTACCATCAGGACGTGAAGCTATTGATGGATTCCCACGGCTTCGAATTGCCGGAGTATGGTGACAGCATCAATGTCATGATTAGTTATCTAGCTGATGGGCGCATAAATAAAGTCGATATCCATGGGTTCCATAATGGCCGCTCCGTTAGTGTCTCCATTCGCAGGCGGAGCGACGATCTTGTTATGACGAGTGCGGGCACCATCGGAGAAACGGGTGCCTGGCAATCGCTGTGTCCTGGGGCAGACCCCTCAGCTGGGGATCTTTTCAGGGCCTTGACCAAGGAGGTCGAAAGGATCTACTAGCATGCCCGGTGGACCCGTTTTCAAGGTCCGAAAAGACACAGCGAAGGTAAACGGCTAGCAATGTCGCTTTGGTGATTCTGACGCATCCCGTTTAAGAGGTATTCAAAAAGAGGCGCCCCGTTGGACGCCTCTCCAATCTCAAATGTAATGTTCCCCCAGCTCTACACCTCAGGAGCCTTGGCGACGGTCTCGCTCTCTGCCGCAAGTGGCCGGTTGTCGATGCGGCGGCCCAGGCGGTCGAGCTTCACAAGGAGCCACTCAATGGGATTCGGCCCTGCGCCTTCCTCGTCAGCAACCAGGTCCATGACGGCGATCTTGGTGCCGTCTTGCTTGAGCGTAACGCTGCCCACCTTGTCGCCCACATGCACCGTGCCCGAAAGATCGTCGTAGCTAACCTTTTCGGTCACCTCGCCGGCAAGGGAAAACACGGTCGCTTGCGCCGTAGGATCGGCGAGTGTGGCGTCGATTGTCTTATCCGTCCAGTCGGTTTGGCCAATGCGCGCCATAAGCGGGTTGCCGTTGGCGGTCTTTTCCTGCGTGTTGGCGATTGCGACCGTCACCTTGTGGCCGTAGTACCAGTTGGCAAGGGTGGCGGTATCGGTAAAGCGCTGATCGGTGGTGGTGGAGTTCAAAATAACGGTGTAGATCTCGTCGCCGTCGCGGTTGTAGACGCTCGTAAAGCAATAGCCCGCGTCGTCGGTGGTGCCGGTCTTGCCGCCGATGTTGCCATCTTGGCCCAGCAAATAGTTATGCGTGTCCATGGAATGCGAATGGTCGGTGCCGTCGGCGCCCGTGACCTCGATCCAGGAATCCTCGCTCGCTACGACCTCGCGGATCGTGTCGTTTTTCATGGCCTCCTGCATCATCAGCGCTACGTCGTGTGCGGTTGAGTGCATATTGCCAGCCCACTCATCAAAGTCCAGACCATGCGGGTTTTCAAAAAGCGTACCGGTGCAGCCGAGCTTCTTAGCGCGCTCGTTCATGGCCTTCACAAATGTGGCCTCGGCGTCTTTGGTCTTGGGGTCGATCTTCTTGCCCACATATTCGGCGAGCACGATGGCGGCGTCGTTGCCCGAGGGAATCATCAGACCGCGTAGTGCCTGCTCCACGGTAAGCTCGTCGCCTTCGAGCAAGCCGGCGGTCGAATTACCCACGGTGGCTGCGGCGTTGCTCACCGTGACCTTCTCGTCCATCTTGCAATTCTCGACGGTTAGGATTGCGGTCATGACCTTGGTGATCGAGGCAATCTTGACCTGCTCATCGGCGCCGCGGGCATAGTAGACGGTGCCGTCTTTGCCCATGACGAGGGCATTGGTCGCATCGATATCGGGCAGGTTTTCGGCCGTGATACCGCGCACATCGGCGGTTTTGCCGCAAACATTGTCGGTCGTGAGCACTTGGGCGCCGGCGACGGTGGGCACGCCGGCGGCAAGGGCGATAGCGCAGACAAAGCCGGCGGCAAGCTGGGCTGAGCGCTTTGCAAAAGAGGTGAGGGACTTCACAGATTTCGCTTTCGACGGGATGGTCTCTTCTGAAACTAGAGTATATCGTTTGCCGGCGTCGGCGATCATCGCGTGCGCGCTTGGCCCACATCCGCACCCGAACGGGCACAAGGGTGCTTAAGGCCGACTTAATCACCCACGCTTGTTGTGTGTGGCGTGCGTCGCCTCAGGCATAATGGAGCGCGAGAGGAGCACGCATGAACGAGCGCATTTTGGTAGTTGATGACGAGAAGGCCATCGCCGACTTGGTTGGCATCTACCTTACAAAAGAGGGCTTTGATGTCCAGATTGCCTATAGCGGGGCCGATGCTGCCAAGGCGATTTTGGAGCAGGAGTTCGATCTGGCGCTGCTTGATGTCATGCTGCCCGATATCGATGGGTTTGAGCTGCTGCGTACGATCCGTTCCAGCCATACCTATCCCGTGATCATGCTGACGGCGCGCGATGCCCAGCAAGACAAGATCGGGGGCCTTTCGCTTGGCGCGGACGATTACGTGGTTAAGCCGTTCCGTCCGCTGGAGCTCATCGCGCGCGTGCACGCTCAGCTTCGCCGCTACACCAGCTACGGTAGCCGTGCACAGGCGGCCGAGTCGCCGACCATTCAGCTCGACGGCTTGGAGATCAACCGCGATGCTCGTTCCGTGACAGTGGACGGTTCACCGGTTCGCCTCACGCCCACCGAGTATTCAATCTTGCTGTATCTGGTCGAGCATCGCGGCAGCGTGGTGGCCGTGGAGGACCTGTTCCGCGCGGTGTGGAACGAGGACTTTATGCCCGGCTCCAACAATACGGTGATGGTGCATATTCGCCACTTGCGCGAAAAGATCGGCGACGACGCACAAAAGCCACGCTTTATCAAAAACGTCTGGGGCGTCGGCTACATCATCGAATAACGCTTTTCGCTTGTGAGGATCTTGATATGACAAAAGACGATAGGCAAGCGTTCGAGGTGCCCGATCGGCTCTTTGAATACGTGAGGTCGGTCGTCGACAACCGCGCGCTTGCAACGGTGCTGCTCTTTTTGCTGAGCCTGCTGCTGATTGGCATCGACAACATCGTCGGAATCTTGGCGGTGCTGCTTGTCGGCTTTTTGCTGATCGATCGATTTGAGATCGTGCGCCGCTGCATGGTGATTGGCGGCGCCGCGTGGGCCATGACGTTGGCGATTGGCGCCATGGCGCTCGGCGGCATCGAAGGGCCGGTGCTGTTCGATGCCGGCTTTGTATTCAACATGCTTGGCTTTGTGCTGGCGCTTGCCGCGTGCGTGCTGTTCTTGTGTGGCCGCGCCCTGTACTATCAGGGCTACGAACAGGGCGAGCAGCATGCCGATTGTGTGCTGGCCGCTCGTATTCAAGATCGTCTGATCGATCACCCCGACACCTGGGACAACATTGACGGTGACTTCTTGGAGGTCGAGGGCGCCCTTAACCGCGTGCGTGACCGTGAGCGCAAGGTGCAGCAAGCTCTGCGTGACGAGTCGCATCGCAAGGACGATCTGGTCACGTACTTGGCACATGACCTACGCACCCCGCTTGCCAGTGTGGTGGGCTATCTTTCGCTGTTGCAAGAGGCTCCTGAGCTGCCGGTTGAGCAACGTGCGCACTTTACGGGCGTGGCTCTCGACAAGGCGCACCGGCTCGATGCACTCATCGAAGAGTTCTTCGATATCACACGCTTTGACTTCCACGATATCGTGCTCACGCGCGGCTATGTTGATCTGGGGTTGCTGCTGGCTCAGGTGGCTGACGAGTTCTATCCCATCCTCAACGAGCAGCATAAGGAAGCCCAAGTTGATATTCGCGAGGACCTGACGGTGCTCGTGGATGGCGACAAGATGGCTCGCGTGTTCAACAACATCATGAAAAACGCTATTGCCTATAGCTATGAGGGCTCGACCATCACGATCGAGGCCAGACGCCGGGACGACGGTGGCGTGCGCGTGCGCTTTATCAATCAGGGCGATCCCATCCCTGAGGCAAAGCTCAAGGTGATCTTTGAGAAGTTCTATCGCCTGGATGCGGCGCGTGCGACCAATCGCGGCGGCGCTGGACTGGGGCTTGCCATCGCCAAGGAGATCGTATGCGCGCACGGCGGTACCATCGCATGCGAATCGACGCCCGAGCATACTGTTTTTACTATCGAGTTGCCCGCCACGTAGCGTAGGCGCCCTTACAAACACTTGACAATGCGCTCACGTGCATATGAGCCGCGATTCCTACTATCGATACTGCTGAATTGATATCGATGTGGAGGTATGCGGTATGACGGCTGCTGCGGCTGTGGAGCCCACGGAGCTTGAAGAACTCATGAAAGCGCAGGTCGAGGCCGCGCGCGAGCGCGAGGTTGGGGATGCGACTCGCCCCACGGCAGAGGATCTTGCCGCCTCGCCGACGCGTATCGATGTCGAGGGCCTCGACCTGTTCTATGGCGACCACCATGCGCTCAAGGACGTGAATATCAAGATCCGCGACAAGCAGATCACCTCGTTCATCGGGCCTTCGGGCTGCGGAAAGTCCACGTTGCTGCGCTGCTTTAACCGCATGAACGACGGCATCAAGGATTGCCGCATCGAGGGCAAGATTGCGCTCGATGGTCAAGATATCCTGGGCGACTACGACATCTGCCGCTTGCGCCAGCGCGTGGGCATGGTGTTCCAGCGCCCCAACCCGTTTCCCATGAGCATCTACGACAACGTCGCGTATGGTCCGCGCGGTATGGGTGTGCGCGATCGCGCTGCGCTGGATGAGCTGGTCGAGGACTCCCTTCGTCGCGCTGCGCTATGGGATGAGGTCAAGGACAAGCTCAAAGAGTCGGGTCTGGGTCTTTCGGGCGGCCAGCAGCAGCGTCTGTGCATCGCCCGCGCACTTGCCGTGCAGCCCGACATTCTGCTGATGGACGAGCCGACCTCGGCACTCGACCCTGTGTCGACGCTGGTGGTGGAGCAGCTGGCCTGTGAGCTCAAAGAGACCTGCACGCTCGTGGTCGTTACGCACAATATGCAGCAGGCGGCGCGTATCTCCGATTCGGTCGCATTCTTTTTGCTGGGTGAGCTGGTGGAGCACGCGCCCACCGCGCAACTCTTCAAGAATCCGACCGATCCGCGCACGGCGGATTATTTGACGGGACGTTTTGGCTGATACCATCTAGTAAAGGTACCTTTAGGGTTAAGATGCGGTCATGCCGGCCGCAAAGGGGTTCAACATGATCTATTACGTCGAGGACGATGACAACATCAGGGATTTGACGGTCTATGCGCTGCGCAAGCAGGGAATCGAGGCCGAGGGCTTTTCGTGCGACGGCGAGTTTAAGGCCGCCGTGGCGCGACGGGTGCCCGATGCTGTGCTGCTCGATATCATGCTGCCCGATACCGATGGTTTGGCGATTATGCGCCGCCTCCGCGCCGACCGCCTGACGGCGACGGTGCCCATCATGATGCTTACCGCCAAGGACACCGAGCTCGACAAGGTGATGGCGCTCGATGGCGGTGCCGACGATTACCTGACTAAACCCTTCTCGCTCATGGAGCTTGCGAGCCGCTGCCGCGCACTGCTGCGTCGCGGCGGAATGGTCAAGCAGGCGAGCGATGTGCTCAGCGTGGGCGACATCGTGCTTTCGCCCAGCCATCGCGAGGTGACCGTTGCCGGCGAGCCGCTTAAGCTCACCCTGCGCGAGTTCGACCTGCTCGAGTACCTCATGCGCAAGCCCGGCGTGGTCTTTACCCGCGAGTCGTTGCTGCAGAGCGTGTGGGGCTGGGACTTCGACGGCGGTTCGCGCACTGTTGACGTGCACGTGCAGACGCTTCGCCAAAAACTGGGCGAGCATGCCAGCGCCATCGAGACCGTGCGCGGCGTGGGCTACCGCTTGGCCGAGCCTTCTGCCGGCGATGGTGCCGAAGGTGACGTCACCGCGGCCACCGCATCGGAGGAGTAACCCGTGGTCTTCGCCCCCCAGGGAAAACATACGCTGTCGCACCGCGTTTTTGTGACGATCTTTGTCTGCGCCATGGCGGTTATCGTGGCGTTTACGGTGCTGGGTGCGTTCTTTGTGCAAAACACCTTGGCGGATGCCACGAGTGCCAATCTGGCGCAGGAAACCGAGCTCATTGCTGCCGCCCTCGACGAGCAGCAGGAGCCCATCCCGTTCTTGCGTAGCCTTGATCGCGAGGACTTGCGCATCACGCTGATTAACAAGGATGGATCAGTTGCCTACGACAACGAGGCGTCGCCTTCCACACTGCCCAACCATGGCGATCGCCCCGAGGTCATCGAGGCCTTTGAGAATGGTTCGGGTTCCGCGGAGCGCGCAAGCTCTACGCTCGACGAGATTATGCTGTATCGCGCCGTCGCCCTTGATAACGGCCAGGTTGTCCGCTTGGCGCAGGCCCAGCCTGGCGTTGCAGCGATTTTGCTGTCGATGGTGGCGCCGATGCTGCTTATCGCGGCAGCGGGCGCGGTACTCTCGTTTTTTATGGCGCGCCGCGAGTCCCGTGCCATCATCGCGCCGTTGCAAGAGGTGGATTTGGACCACCCACGCCGTAGCTATGAGCACGCCTATGCCGAGATGGTCCCCATGCTTGAGCGTATCGAGTCGCAGCGCCAGGAACTCAAGCGCCAAATGGCGGTGCTGGCGGACAACGATCGTATGCGCCGCGAGTTCACGGCGAATATCACCCATGAGCTCAAGACGCCGCTTACGGCGATTTCGGGCTATGCCGAGCTCATCGCAAACGGCATGGTCGAGGGCGAGGACGACCTGCGCAACTTTGGCGGTCGCATCTATCGTGAGGCGGGCCGCTTGGCAGCGCTTGTCAACGACATCCTTACGCTGTCTAACTTGGACGAGGTCGAGCGTGCAACTGAGGGCGAGGCGGTGCCCATTGGGTCCACGGAGCCTATTGAGCTCTCGCGTGCCATCTACGCGGTTGAGCAGCGTCTTGAACAGGTCGCCCGTCAGGCGAATGTGACGATAAGTCATGAGACCAAGCCTGTGGTCATCGAAGGCGTGTCGCGCTTGATTGACGAGCTCATCTATAATCTGGCGAGCAACGCCATCCGCTACAATCGACCCGGCGGTGCGGTTACGCTGCAGTGCGGCACCAACGACGAAGGCCATCCGTTCCTTGCGGTCGCCGACACGGGAATCGGTATCGCGCCTGAAGAACAGGGCAAGGTATTTGAGCGGTTCTATCGCGTGGACAAGAGTAGGTCCAAGGCGCGCGGCGGAACCGGTCTGGGGCTTGCAATTGTCAAGCATGCGGCCCTGTATCATCACGCCACGCTCGATTTGTCGAGCGAGTTGGGCGTGGGAACCACCATTACGGTGACGTTTCCCATACGGCAGGACGAGCCATTCGCATAGCGATACAACATAGATATTGATGCAGACGCCGCATTTGACTTTCGGGTGCGGCGTTGTTGTGCAATTTTACGATTGCTTCCGACATTTTTACAGGAGAGCCTGTTTCTTATGTATAGAGTTTGGTCTCGGTAAAAAGATGCGATAAAATACGGACAGTTTTGTCAATCCGAACTGGGGAAATGAAAGGCAAGCTGCATGACCCTTCTCGAACTGTTCCAGCTGCTGAAGAAGCACCTTCAGCTGGTCATCACCCTTCCGGTGGTCTGCGCGATCGCCATGGGCATCGTGTCCTTCGTTGCGATGGACAACACCTATACCGCGACGACGAGCATGTACATTCTCGCCAAGACCGACGATAGCGGTCAGATGAGCTACAACGATCTCTCGGCGAGTCAGATGCTTTCCAACGATATCGCCACGCTGCTGGATAGCGATAGCGTTAAGAGCGGCGCAGCCAATGAACTGGGCCTCACCGATCTGGATGACTACAAGGTGTCTGTTTCCTCCGAGACCACCACGCGTGTCATTACGCTTTCGGTTACCGGCACCGATGCCAAGGAGACGGCTAAGGTCGCAAAGGCCATGGCCAGCTCGGTGAGTACGGTCGCTCAGAACGTCGGCGCTGCCCAGAGCATCAACGTTATCGACGAGGCTAAGACCCCCGAAGCCCCCAGCGGTCCCAAGCGTATGCTGTACGTTGCTGTCGCGTTCCTCGCGGGCATCTTTATCGCAGTTGCCTATGTCGTTTTGGCAGACATGCTCAACACCCGCATCCGCGGTGCCGAAGAGGCAGAAGAGCTCCTGGGCATTCCCGTTGTTGGCCGAATTCCGGCTATGAAAGGTGGTAAATAGGCATGGCTAAGGCAAAGAACACCGATAAGCTCGTTGTACAGAATGCCGCCAAGACCCTTCTGGCCAACATCCGCTTTGCGAGCGTGGACGACCCCATTCGCACTATCACCGTTACGTCCTCGATTCCCAACGAGGGCAAGTCTACGGTTTCCATCAACCTTGCCCAGGCTATCGCCACCAGCGGCAAGAGCGTCCTGCTGGTCGAGGCTGATATGCGTCGCAGGTCCCTTGCCGATATGCTCGGCGTCCGCTCCCGCGGCGGACTCTATGCAGTCCTTTCCGAGCAGGTTTCTATTGACCAGGCGATTGTCGAGACGGGTCAGAAGAACTTCTACTTCCTCGATGCCGAGCCGCATATTCCCAATCCTGCCGACATCATCGTCTCTCACCGCTTTGCCAAGCTGGTAAAGGCACTGTCCGCCAAGTTCCAGTACGTCATCTTTGATGCTCCCCCGGTCGGCACCTTCATCGATGCTGCCGAGATCGCAAGTCTGACCGACGGTGCGCTTTTTGTCGTGCGTGAGGATTTCACCAAGCGCGAGGAGGCGCTCAACGCCATCGGTCAGCTTAAGAAGTCCGAGAAGGTCAAGCTCATCGGTACCGTTATGAACTACTGCGAGACCGAGACCAGCGAGTACTACTACTCCTACTACACCAAGGACGGTAAGAAGGTGAAGAAGGGCTCCGACGATCAGGGGACTTCCAAAAAGGGCATCTTCACCAACCGAGCAAACGTTTAGTTGATTAAGGCTGACCTATGCGTGACATTCATTGCCATATCTTGCCGGGTGTAGACGACGGCGCTGCCGATCTCGATGAGAGCTTGGCGATGCTCGAGGCTGCCAAGCGGGCCGGTGTAACCAGAATCGTTTGCACTCCTCACTGCCGTGATCCCTATTTTGATTACGACAAGATGTGGGATGCCTTTGAGCTGCTGCGTGATAACGCTGACGGTTTTCCGCTCCAGATGGGCTTCGAGGTCAACCATCGAAAGCTCGTTGAGCTTGGTATCGATGCCGCGGAGCACTTGCATTTCGATGGGACCAACGAGTTTCTGCTCGAACTTTCGACGCATGCCGATGCGTATGCGTTTAGAGAGTACGAGAACACGATTTACGATTTGCAGTGCCGTGGTTACCAGGTGATTATCGCTCATCCTGAGCGCTATCGTGCGGTTCAAAAGGATGTAAGCGTGGCGGAGCGCCTGGTCGATATGGGCTGCAAGCTGCAGGCTTCGGCGGACTTTATTGCCGGCGGTCGCTTTGGTCGCGAGAAAAAGCCGGCACAGCGCCTGTTCGATCAGAACCTGTACAGCTTCATCGCGAGCGATGCCCATAACGTGGGTCATTACGACTGCCTGGCGAAGGCTCGCGCGAAGTTTAGCGTGCGCGGAGCTCATTTTCGCTAAAATCGGTCCCTAACGTTCGCATTGAATGAAAGGGCAGCCATGGATATCCAACTTAAGACGGGATGCTTTGATGACGCGGCGTTGGTGCGCCGCGTCATTTTTATGGACGAGCAGGGCTACGAGAATGAGTTCGACGCTATCGACGAGGATCCGAACTGCATTCATGTGACGCTCTATGTAGACGGCGAGCTTGCCGGTTGCTCGCGCGTGTTTCCCGAAGAGCTTGAGCACGCGGCTGACGCAGAGGCTCCGGTGTCGCCGGCGTGCGACTTGGACGAAGGTGTCGCGGCGGGGGAGACCTACATTATGGGGCGCGTGGCCGTGCTGCCGAGCATGCGCCGTCGCGGTTTGGCGAGCAAGATTGTCGAGGCCAGTGATACGTGCGCGCGTGATGCCGGCGCCAAGCTCATTAAGCTGCATGCTCAGGAATACGTGCTGCCGCTCTATGCCAAGGCGGGCTACACGCAGATTGCCCCGGTGGACTACGAAGACGAGGGCCAGCCTCATGCCTGGATGGCCAAGCGCGTAGATGGCAGATAGGAACGTTCCTTTCCTGCCGGCAGTTGGGGACACTCCTTGGCAATTGGCGCATCAGAGCGCTCGGACATACAGTTTTTCGATTCCGTATGTATATATGCGCGTTAATGGGTTATAAAATCTAAGTCTGAACATAGCAGGTCTGCGATGCGGCTCGGGCGACCGAGCCGTTTTTGCGGACAGGGGTAGCGCGAAAGGACTGCACATGCGTCAATTTAAGACCGAGAGCAAAAAACTGCTCGACCTCATGATCAACTCCATCTACACCAATAAAGAAATCTTCCTGCGCGAGCTTATCTCTAACGCGAGCGACGCCGTCGACAAGCTCAACTTTAAGAGCCTGCAGGACCCGAGCGTCAAGATCGACCAGGGCGACCTGGCCATTCGCGTCTCCTTTGATAAAGACGCCCGCACCATTACCATCTCGGATAACGGCATTGGCATGACCGCCGAGGAGCTGGAGCGCAATCTGGGCACCATCGCCCATTCCGGCTCCGAGGAGTTTAAGACCGAGAACGCCGAGCAGCAGGGCTCCGATGTCGACATCATCGGTCAGTTTGGCGTGGGCTTCTACTCGGCTTTTATGGTCGCCAGCCATGTGAAGGTCGTCAGCCGCGCCTACGGCGAGGATGTCGCCCATGTGTGGGAATCCGACGGTCTTGAGGGCTACACCATCGAGGACGGCGAGCGCGCCGAGCACGGTACCGATGTCATCCTGACGCTGCGCGAGAACGAGAAGCTCGATGCCGACGGCGAGGCCGAGACCTACGATCGCTTCCTGACCGAGTGGGGTCTCAAGAGCCTGATTCAGCAGTACAGTAACTATGTGCGTTACCCGATCCAGATGATGGTGTCCAAGAGCCGCCAGAAACCCAAGCCCGAGGACGCCGGCGACGATTACAAGCCCGAGTACGAGGACTACCAGGAGCTCGAGACCGTCAATTCCATGACACCGATCTGGAAGAAGCACAGCTCCGATGTCGAGCAGAAGGACTACGACGAGTTCTACAAGTCCACGTTCCACGACTTTGACGATCCTGCGCGCACCATCAGCTTCCACGCCGAGGGCACGCTCGAGTATGACGCCCTGCTGTTTGTGCCGGGACGCGCGCCGTTCGATCTGTACAGCAAGGACTACGAGAAGGGTCTGGCGCTCTACAGCTCCAACGTCCTGATCATGGAGAAGTGCGACGACCTGCTGCCCGACTACTACAACTTTGTCCGCGGCGTCGTGGATTCCGCCGACGTGTCGCTCAACATCTCGCGCGAGACGCTGCAGCAGAACCGTCAGCTCAAGGCCATCGCCAAGCGTGTGGAAAAGAAGATTACCGCCGACCTTGAGGATATGCGTGACAACGACCGCGAGGCCTACGAGAAGTTCTTTGAGAACTTTGGCCGCGGTCTTAAGTACGGCATCTACTCGAGCTATGGCATGAAGGCCGATGAGCTCGCCGACCTGTTGCTGTTCTGGTCTGCCAAGGAACAGAAGATGATTACCCTGGCCGAGTATGCCAAGGGCATGCCTGAGGATCAGAAGGCCATCTACTACGCCGCCGGCGACTCGCGTGAGCGCTTGGCCAAGATGCCCGTGGTAAAGGGCGTGCTCGACCGCGGCTATGACGTGCTGCTGCTGACGCAGGATGTGGATGAGTTCACGTTCCAGGCTATGCGTGAGTACGTTGCCGCCGATATGCCCAAGATCTACGAGGACGATGCTGCCCGCGAGGCTGCCGAGAAGGCTGTGGCCGACGGTGCCGAGCCCGAGGTCGAGGATCGTCATCTAGAGCTCAAGAACGTTGCGACCGGTGATCTTGACCTGGCGACCGAGGACGAGAAGAAGGAGGCCGAGGACGCCACCAAGGAGAACGAGGACCTCTTTAGCGCTATGAAGGAGGCGCTCGGTGACAAGGTCGAGAAAGTCGCCGTCTCCGCGCGCCTGACCGATGCCCCCGCTTGTATCACCACCGAGGGCCCACTTTCGCTCGAGATGGAGAAGGTGCTCCAGAAGGGACCCGAGGGCGCGCCCGACGGCATGCCCAAGAGCCAACGCGTGCTCGAGCTCAACGCCAAGCACCCGGTCTTTGACAAGCTTGTCGCTGCCCAGAAGGCAGGCGACGCCGACAAGATCAAGCAGTACTCCGGTCTGCTCTATGACCAGGCTCTGCTGGTCGAGGGCATCCTCCCCGAGGATCCCGTAGCCTTCGCGGCGGCTGTTTGCAACTTGATGTAGTTCGGGGATACGGCACCGTAACTAGATTAGAACGAGAGTGGATAATCTCCCACTTTTGGCTCGAATGCGGGCTTGAAGTGAGAGATTTTCCACTCTCGTTTCCTTTTGAATGATCCCTCCGTCCCCAAGGGATCATTTATTTGTGCGGGTTGTGGTTTTGTGACCTGCTGAAATTTAAGATACAGTACAACTGTACGTTAACTCATCTTCGTAGTATATTGCTACCCGCAAAACTCAACACCATTGTGCTTTGAGACGTTAAAGCGCCTACTACAATGGTTGTCGATAGTACGATTCGATTTAACGACAGGATGGATGGTCCAAGCGTGAGTCTCGGCAGCAAACTATCCAATGCAAAGGTGTCCTTTGCGATATTTAAGCGCGACATTAAGCGACTGCTTGTGAACCCCGTCGCCTTGGTGGTTACCCTTGGCGTGTGCGTTATTCCCTCGCTGTATGCCTGGTACAACATCGTGGCCAACTGGGATCCGTACGGAAACACCCAGGGCATCAAGATTGCCATCGCCAACAACGATCGGGGCACCCAAAACGACCTGGTGGGCGAGCTCAACGCGGGCGATCAGGTCGTCGATCAGCTCAAGGAGAACGATCAGCTGGGCTGGACCTTCGTCGATTCTGCGGCCGATGCCAAAGAGGGCGTCGAGAGCGGTGAGTACTATGCGGCCATCGTAGTCCCCAAGAACTTCTCGGATAACCTGGTTTCGATGCTCGACGGCAACTACCATCAGCCCAAGCTTACGTACTACGTCAATGAGAAGAAGAGCGCTATTGCGCCCAAGGTTACCGACACCGGTGCAAACACCATCGAGGAGCAGATCAACTCGGAATTTGTCTCCACGGTGGGCGAGACCGTTGCCAGTATTGCCAAGGATGCCGGAGTCGATTTAAAGGACAAGGCAACCCAGACTCAGGATTCGTTGGCCGGTTCGGTATCAGAGGCTTCCGATACGTTGGGCGAAGTGCGTGATTCGATTGGCGACATGAATGCCGCCATCGATAAGACGAGTGGTTCCATTGCCTCGGCAGATGCGGCACTTGCCGGTCTGCAGGGTCAGGCGCCGTCGCTGACGCAGGCGATCTCCCAGGGCAATGACCTGCTGGGCGAGGCTCGCGCCACGGCGGGCAACTCTGTCGCCTCGCTCTCCAAGGCGCTCTCGGAAGGCAGCCTTGCGCTCACCAAGACGTCAGCCTCCGCAAACGCTGCGATTGGCAAGCTGACGGGCACGGTCGCATCTACGACTACCCGTATCGACAACTCGCTTGAGTCTCTCCAAGCGACGATCGACCACAATAAGGCCGTTATCGGGCACTTGGAAATTCTCGTCAATGACACGTCGACAGGTTCCAAGGAAATTGACGCGCGCATTGTATCGATCATCGATTTGCTCCGCGAGCAGAATGAAAAGCTTCAGAGCATCAAGGACGGTCTGTCTGCGCAGTCGAGCGCCATGGCGAATGACGCTGCGGCTGTCTCGGGTGCCAGCGACGCTATCAATAATGCAATTCAGACCGGTGCGACCAACCTTGGCCAGGCTCAGACGAACCTGGGTCAAAACGCGCTGCCGAAGGTCTCGAGCGCACTTGATTCGTTTGCCGCCGTCTCGGGTGATCTGACGGGAATCGTGTCTGGCCTCACGCCTACTATTGCAAGTGCGCGCGGTACACTTTCGCAACTCAACGCCACGCTCGGTCAGGCCAAGACCACGCTGTCCCAGACCGATGCCTCGCTTGCCAAGGTCCAGGACAAGCTCGCAACCGCCGCCAACGACATCGCGGCGCTACAGACCTCCGAGTCCATGGGCGAGCTGGCCGGCCTGATGGGCGTCGACGTCGATGATGTTGCAGACTTCATGGCATCTCCGGTCGAGCTGACCTCAAAGTCAATTTACCCGGTCAAGAGCTTTGGTTCGGGCATTGCCCCGTTCTATACCAATCTGGCGCTGTGGGTGGGCGGCTACGTGCTTATCGCCATCTACAAGCTCGAGGTCGACCGCGAAGGCATCGGCAGCTTTACCGCGCGTCAGGGCTACTTTGGCCGCTGGTTGCTCCTGGTGATCCTGGGCGCGTTGCAGGCCATCATCGTTACGGTAGGCGATCTGGTGATCGGCGTGCAGTGCGTCAGCCCGCTGCTGTTCGTGCTGGGCGGCATCGCCATCTCGTTCACCTACGTCAATATCATCTATGCGCTGTCCACCACGTTTAAGCATATCGGCAAGGCTATCGGCGTCATTCTGGTTATCGTGCAGATCCCGGGTTCGTCGGGCATGTACCCCATCGAGATGATGCCAGGCTTCTTCCAGTGGCTGCACCCGCTGCTGCCCTTTACCTACGGCATCAATCTGCTGCGCGAGACGGTCGGCGGCATGTATTCGTTCAACTACCTGTTTAACCTGTGCATTCTGGGCGTGTTCTTGATCGTGGCGCTCTTTATCGGCCTGCAGCTGCGTCCGCTGCTGCTCAACCTTAACCTGCTCTTTGATAAACAGCTCTCCACGACCGGTATGATGATTTGCGAGTCCAACGACCTGCCGCGCCAGCGCTACTCGCTGCGCACGGCCATGCGCGTCATGCTCGATTCCGATTCGTACCGTCGCGAACTGCTCGATCATGCGGTCGCCTTTGAACATCGCTACCCGTACTACATCAAGGGCGGTTTTGCCGCCGTGGTGGGCGTTCAGGTCCTGCTCTTTGTCCTGTCGACGGTTCTCGATATCGACAATAACGGCAAGATCATCCTGCTTGTCATTTGGATCATCTCGGTTATTGCCATCTGCGGCTGGCTTATCAATATCGAATATATCCGAGCGAGCCTCAATACCCAGATGCGCATCTCGGCGCTTTCGGATGAGGACCTGCGTCGCGAGATGCGCGAACACACGGCCGCCATTCCTGCCGCCCGCCACATGTTTGGCCTCAACGCCAGCGAGCGTGGTGCCAAGGGCGGCGATCAGTCCACGGGCCGCTTGCCGCATATCGGCTCGCACCATAAATCTCAGGGCAGCGACAGCACAGCCACAAATGATGGAGATACCACCGCGCTTGGCAAGCACTCCAAAGGAGGTGAGGCATAAATGAAGAACATCCTGCATCTGTTTAAGCGCGATGTCCAAAACGTGTCTCGCTCCGTGATCGGCTTGGTTGTCGTGATGGGCCTCGTTATCGTACCGTGTCTGTACGCGTGGTTTAACATCGCCGGCAGCTGGGATCCGTACGGCAACACCGGCAATCTTAAGATCGCCGTGGTCAACACCGATGAGGGTTACGAGAGCGATTTGATCCCCGTCGAGGTTAACGTGGGCGAAAACGTGACCGCCACCCTACGCGGCAACGAGAGCTTCGATTGGGTTGTGCTCAACAATCGCGAAAAGGCTATCGAGGGCGTTAAGTCGGGCGCGTACTATGCTGCCGTCGTTATCCCCAAAACGTTTAGCGCTGACATGATGACGCTTTTCTCGACCGACGTGAAGCATGCCGATATCGAGTTCTACGAGAATCAGAAGGCCAACGCCATTGCGCAGATCGTGACCGAGAAGGGTTCGAGCGCCGTCCAGAGCCAGGTTAACAAAACTTTTACCGAGACCATTACGAGCATCGGTCTTAAGACGGTGTCCAGCCTGCTCGATTACATGAGCACCGACCAGGTCAGCAACTTTATCGCCAACCTGTCCTCGACGCTCGGCGATTCGGTCCAGGACCTGCAGGACGTTCAGGCCAGCGCAACGTCGCTTGCGGGCATTTTGAGCTCCACGTCCGATTCGCTGACGTCGGCGAGCGGCATGCTCAAGCAGACGGGCACGGTCGATGAGTCAACGAAGCAGCTGATGGAGCATGTCAAGAGCGGTATTAGCGATTCCAAGGAAGCGCTGAAGGACGCCAACGACGCCATCAATGCCGCGATTGACGGAAGCGCGGGCTCGTTTGACAACGTGTCCGCCGAGCTTGCGAAGGCATTTGATGCCGCGAATCAACATGTCGACCTTACAGTGTCCCAGCTCAACGATGCCGCGGCGGCGCTCAACGCGCGTGCCGACGATATCGACGCCACGGCCGACCAGCTCCGCAGCTTTGCCGATCAGGTGACTGACGAAAAACTCCAGGACAGCCTCAAGTCTGTGGCAACATCGCTGAGCAGGATTGCTGTGGAGTATCGCAACAACGCCAAGGACTTGACGGCCACCGCGAAGTCTCTCTCTGACAGCATGGCAGAGGTTAATAAGTCGCGTGCCGAGGTCGATCAGGCAATCGCGGATGCCAAGGCTGGTATCTCGGGCGCCAAGACTGACTACGACTCTACGTTTTCGGCCAAGGCAAAGGAGCTCAAGAAGACCATCTCGGGCGTTTTGGATTCGCTGAACGGTATTTCGAACGATCTGGATAGTGCTGTTGCTGGCCTGACCGACGCATCCGGCTCGCTGGCAAAGGGCCTCTCCAAGGCTGCAAAGCTGGTCAACAAGGCTTCTGATCAGCTGGGCGAGGCGTCGGACAAGATCAGTGCGTTTAAGGACGAGCTCGACGGCGCCTTGATGTCGGATGACCTCGCTACGATCAAGACGATGATCGGCAATGATCCCGAGGGTCTGGCCGTGTCGCTTTCCGGCCCCGTCGCGCTCGATCGCAAGCCGGTCTATCCGATCCGCAACTACGGTTCGGCCATGGCACCGTTCTACACGATTCTGTCGCTCTGGGTGGGCTCGATTGTGCTGGCGGCCATGATGAAGGTCTCGGTTGACGATGAGCTTATCAACGAGCTCATCCCCGTGCGCCTGCACGAGATCTACCTGGGCCGCTACCTGTTCTTTGGCGGTCTGGCCCTGCTGCAGGCAACGCTCGTGTGTGCGGGCGACATCCTGTTCTTTGGCATCCAGTGTGACGACCCGCTGCAGTTTGTGCTGGCGGGCTGGGTCGCGAGTCTCGTGTTCTCCAATATCGTCTACACGCTTACGGTTTCGTTTGGCGATATCGGCAAGGCGCTCGCCGTCGTGCTGCTGGTCATGCAGGTCGGCGGTTCGGGCGGCACGTTCCCCATCGAGATGACCGGCCCCGTGTTCCAGGCGATCTATCCGTTCCTGCCGTTCACCCACGGCATCAACGCCATGCATGCCGCCATGGCCGGTGCGTACCACATGGAGTACTGGATTGAGCTAGGCATTCTGGCGAGCTATCTGATTCCGTCGCTGGCACTGGGCGTCGTCTTCCGCCGCCCGGTCATCAAAGCCAACGACTGGATCATCGAAAAACTGGAGTCGACAAAGCTAATTTAGTGCGGCAACGTTAACGCTGATGTAGCACTAATGCCAGCGAGCGAGCCGCATTTGCGCCAAGGTGACGTGAAATGAAAGGGCGCTGACCTTCTGGTCGCGCCCTTGAAATTGAACGTCAGATTGGCGTGAATGCGGCTCGCGCAGCGTCGGCCGGTCCGCCGTTCGGTAGAACGGCGGAACAAAACGCTTTAGTGGGCTGGATTGCGATGCAACGCTGGTTGTTGCTACAGTAGCGGGGCGTGCCGGGGGTCCGGTGCGCCCCGTTTTTATTTGACCATGAGGCGGCACGCAGCCATACGCGTGCGGACACCACGCCCAGATTGAGTGTGAGGATGTTCCATGGCCCAATACGCTGCCAACGAAATCGAGAATATGCCCGATAGCCCTGTAGCCCGCGAAGACCTAGGTGCCGGCGGTGCCTCTCGCGGTGCCGGTGCGCGCTCGCCGCTGTTCTGGAAGGTCTTGCTGCTTTCGGTGGCAGTCGTCTGGGGCTACTCCTTTACGACCATGAAGGACGCGCTCGACACCATTCCGGTGTTCGAACTGCTCTACGTGCGCTTTCTGCCTGCGGCGTTGGTCATGTTTTTCATCTTCCACAAGCGCATCATCGCGCACCTCAACGCCCGCAACCTTATCGTCGGACTTGGCATGGGCGCACTTATGTGGGCCGCCTACGCCCTGCAGACAGTCGGTCTGGCGCACACCACGGCGGGCAAGAATGCTTTTTTGACGGGCACGTATTGCATCGTTGTGCCGTTCGCGAGCTATTTTCTGAGCGGCGAAAAACTCACCCGCTATAACCTGGGCGCGGCGCTGCTGTGCCTGGCGGGCATTGGCTTGGTGGCGCTCGATAGCGTTGAATTCAACATCGGTGATGTCATTACGCTGGCGGGTGCGGTCTTTTTCGCCATCCAGATGGCGGTGACTGCCAAGTACGGTCGCAAAATGGACATCAACGTCATCACGTTTTGGATGTTTGTGGGCAACGGCGTGCTGAGCCTGGCAACGTCGCTGCTATTCGAGACCCAAGCGCCTCTGTCCGTGTGGACGCCGAGCTTTATCAGCGCGATGGCGTTTCTATCGGTGGGCTGTACGTGTGTGGCTCTGCTCATCCAAAACGTCGGCCTGGCGCATGTCCCGGCCTCAGCGGGCTCGCTGCTCCTTTCGATGGAGTCGCCTTCGGGTGTGCTGTTCTCGGTGCTGCTGATGGGGGAGGCGCTCACCTCGCGCCTGCTCGCCGGCTTCGCGCTCATCTTTCTTTCGATTATCTTGAGCGAGACGCATTTCGATTTTTTGCGTCGAAAGCCGCGTCCGCAATTGTAAACAATTTGTTGCGCCGCCTCCCGGGGCGGCATTTTTTATGCGTCGCCCTTAAAGTAGTACCTTGCACTTTACGCTATCAAAGTGCTTGCTGCAAAAACGTTACTGGAGGGCATCTATGGCACCAGCACTGTCCGATCTTCAACCGCAATCAGCGCCCAAGGCCACCGCGGCGGCGCAGACCGCTATCGGTGACGGTCTTGTTGCAGAAGCTCAGGCTTTTGCAGACGAGCTCGCTGCGTGGCGACACGATTTACATCAGATGCCCGAGCTGGGTAATAGCCTCCCGCAGACCTCTACGTATATCCAAGCGCGCCTGACCGAGATGGACATCCCATTTGCTACGCTCGTCGATGGTTCCTGCGTTGTGGGCCTTGTCGGCGCCGGTGCCGCCGCGGCCCAAGGCAATGGCATCTGCACGAATGAGCAGGCCGGTACGGTCATCATGCTGCGTGGCGACATGGACGCCCTGCCCGTTGCCGAGGAATCCGGCGAGCCCTTTGCATCCACCAACGGCTGCATGCACGCTTGCGGTCACGATATGCACGCGACGGCGCTGCTTGGTGCGGCTCGTATGCTCAAAGCGCGCGAGGCAGAGCTTGTTGATGCCAACGCTACGGTTAAGTTGCTGTTCCAGCCGGGCGAGGAAACCTTTGAGGGTGCCCGCGCCGCCATCGCCGACGGTCTGCTGCAGAACCCGCGCCCTCAGGCGGCCTTCGCCATGCATGTCAACAGCCAGTCGCCGCTTGGCCTGGTGCTCTACGGCAGCCCGGCGCTTTCGGGCGTGTACGGTTTCCGCATCACGCTGCAGGGCAAGGGCGGCCACGGTTCCAGCCCCGAGATCTGCATCGACCCCATTACGGCCGGCGTCCATGTGCACCTGGCGCTCCAGGAGCTCATCTCCCGCGAGGTGCCGGCGGCCAAGGAAGTCGCACTTACCGTTGGTAAGTTTGCTAGCGGCTTGGCGGCCAACGTCATCCCCGACACCTGCGTGCTCGAGGGAACGCTGCGCGGCTTCGATGTCGAGCTCATAGCTCACCTAAAGACCCGCATCGCGGAGGTCGTTAACGGCGTTGCCGCAACATATCGTACGCCGGCGACCATCGAGACGCTTTCGGATGTTCCGCCGCTTGTACTCGACAGCGATATGACTCAGGCGTCGCTTGGCTACGTGGGCGCAGTGCTGCCCAAGGCGGCTTTCTTGCCGCTTTTCCATGCCATGGCGAGTGAGGACTTTGCGCTTATCTCGAGCGAGATTCCGAGTGCGTACTTTACCGTGGGCGCGGCCGTAACCGACACGGACGAACGCTTTGCCCAGCACCATCCCAAGGCACGTTTTAACGATGCCGAGCTGCCGCTCGGCGCCGCGGCCTATACCGCCGTCGCTTTGGGCTATATCGCCGACCACCGGTAGCACCCAACCTTGCCTTTCAAGCCTGCGGGCATGGCCGTAAGGCCTATGCCCTTGTCTTTCAAGGCAATCTTGGGCACTACCGGCCCCTGCGCCGGCTATTCGTTTGTTAAATAAGGAGCAGTATGCCCCAGCAGCGTAAGTTCTTCCCCGGCTGGCTCGTGGTGGCCTCCGGCTTCGTGATCATGGCCACGTGCTACACGATTTTCGTCAACTGCATGAGCCTATTCCAGCCGCTGATCGTCAGCGACCTGGGCATTTCCCTTGCGCAGTACAACATCTCCAATGCCATCTCCACCGTAGTGAGCGTCGTGGGTTCGCTCGTTATCGGCCATGTTGCCGATAAGGTGAGTGGCCGCGTATTGGGCTCGCTCACCGTTATCGCTACCTCGGCGGTGCTTGCTGGCATGAGCTTTGTCGGTGAGCTGTGGCAGGTCTACGTGCTCTTTGCCGTTTCGGGTTGCTTCGCTGTGGCCTCGACCCGTCTGCTCATTAGCCTGGTGACCGCCAACTGGTTTACGGCCAAGCGCGGCCTTGCCATTTCCATCGCACTTTCGGGTTCGGGCTTTGGCGGCGCCATTCTCTCGCCGATCGTGAGCTCGCTTATCGTGAGTGTGGGCTGGCGCTCTGCGTTCCTGGTACTCGCTGCCGTCTGCATGGTGGCGGCACTGCCCATCACGGCTTACTCCTTCCGCACCAAGCCTTCCGAGATCGGCCTTAAGCCGCTCGGCGAGAACCCGGGCGATCCGTCCGTCTCGACGGCTGGCGACAAGGACGAGCACACGGCGCCCGAGGTTAGCGTCGGCTGGTCTCGTATCAAGAAGAGCCCGGCGTTTTGGCTGCTCGTCGTCGCCTTCCTCTTTATGGGTCTCGTTAACGGCGCTATCTTGCCCAACCAGGTTACCAACATGACGAGCGTTACCGTCAACGGCGCCAAGATCGTCACGGGCGGCCACGATCCCATGTGGGCGGGTACCGTACTTTCGGCCTACATGGTCACCGTCGTTATCGCCAAGATTTCGCTCGGTGCGATCTATGACCGCTTTGGTCTGCGCTTTGGCAATATCCTTGGCTCCGTTGCGTGCATTATCGCCTGCGTGGCGCTGTGCTTCCCGACGACGGACCTCGGTCCTATTGTCGCCGCTGTGAGCTTTGGTATCGGAACGTGCATGGGCACCATCACGCCTACCATCGCCGCGTCCAAGCAGTTTGGCATGGCCGACCTCGGCAAGGTCACGGGTACCATCACCTCGCTCGAGATGGTCGGCGGCACCGTAGGCGCCATCGTCTCGGGCGTGCTGTTCGATGCCACGGGCTCCTTTGCGAGCACTTGGATTGTGTGCCTGGCGTGCTCCGTGGTCATGCTCGTGTTCCTGCTGGCATCCGAGCCCATCGCCGCCAAGCTGCGCGCGAGCGTGGCGGGGGAGTAGACGTCCGTCGCTCTTTTCTGTTCGCCCCGTTCTATCCGTGGCCGCCTTGGAAGCCGAATGGATGCTCGTACCATCATTCGGTTTCCAAGGCGGCCACGGGCCTACGAAATGATCCGTTTTCCTCCGTCCCCAAGGGGTCGCGTGATCCGAAGGGGACGGAGGAAAACGGATCGCAAACAGCGGCGGCGCATCTGGCCGAACGAGTCCCCATACCCTCGTTCGGTCAGACGCGCCGCCGCGTTGCTGCTTTGTGCCGTATAATGACCGTTACCTATGACGCGATACAAAAGAAAGGTGTTTGCCCATGCAGGCACAGAAGGCGGAGGGAACCCGCGACCTTATCGGCGCCGAGATGCGCGCCTGGCAGAAGATGCAGCAGATTGCGGCCGGCGTGTTCGAGCCGTTTGGTTTTAAACCCATCGAGACGCCCGCGATCGAGCAGGTGGACGTGTTTGTCCACGGTATCGGCCAGTCGACCGACGTCGTGCGCAAGGAAATGTTCCGCGTGTTCAGCGGTGCCAACCTGGAGCGCGTCTTTACCGAGGGCACCGACACCAAACTCAAGCCCAAGCAGCGCCTGGCACTTCGCCCCGAGGGCACGGCCGGCGTGGTGCGCGCCGTCGTCGAGAACAATCTGGTGCCCCAGGGCTCCACGCCGTTTAAGGCTTACTACGCCGAGGCCATGTTCCGCGGCGAGCGTCCCCAGAAGGGCCGCCTGCGCCAGTTCCACCAGGTGGGCATCGAGTGGCTCGGCGCTCCCGATCCGGCGGCAGACGCCGAGTGCATCATCATGCTCATGGAGTTCTACAAGCGCCTGGGCTTCGATCTGTCCAAGCTTCGCCTGCTTATTAACTCGATGGGCGATGCGCAGTGCCGTCCGGCCTATCGCGAGCAGGTCAAGCAGTTTATCCTCGACCACGCCGACGAGATGTGCGATGAGTGCCGCGAGCGCGCCGAACTTAACCCACTGCGCGCCTTCGACTGCAAGAACGACCATTGCCGCGAGATCATGGCCGACGCCCCGCTGATGGGCGACAACCTGTGCGACGAGTGCCGCGAGCACTACGAGCAGGTCAAGCGCTATCTGGATGCTGCCGGTATCGAGTATGTAGAGGATCCCACCCTGGTACGTGGTCTGGACTACTACACCCGCACCGTCTTTGAGGTCGAGGCCCCTGGCGCCGGCGTCGGCTCCATCGGCGGCGGCGGCCGCTACGATGGCCTGGTCGAGCTCGAGGGTGGCAAGCCCACGGCGGGCGTCGGCTTTGCCGTCGGTTTTGAGCGCGCCCTGCTGGCCCTGCAGGCCTTTGGCAGCGATCTGGGTGCCGATGAGGCCCCGTGCGTCTATGTCGCCAATGCCGGCAAGGAACTGCGCCAGAACGTCTTTGCCATTACGCAGGAGCTTCGCGCCGCAGGCATCGTGACCGAGGCCGACTATCAGGGCCGTTCGCTCAAGGCCCAGTTTAAGCAGGCCGATAAGGTAGGCGCCAAGCTCATCCTGGTCCTGGGCGGCGACGAGCTTGCCGCCGGCAAGGTCAAGGTGCGCGACATGCAGAGCCATGACGAGGTTCTCGTCGATCTGGCCAACGTCGTCGAGGCGGTTCGCGAGCGTCTGTAGCGCATGATTTTTGAGCTGCGGACCCGCTAACATGTCCCGCTCGCGACGAGCGATTGTTACGGGGGTGTTTCGCATTTATGCGGAATGCCCTCGTTTGCATATGCCGCCCACCGAGAAATACGACCATTTGGGGCAAAAACCCTTGCAATGCAGAAAATACTTTTGTGTGGTAAAGCGCAATCAGTGTCGAAAGTATTTCTCAAGCGCCTATAATGAATACCGCATGTTACGTGCATAGAAGGAGGAATGGGAGGAAACGTGGCTGAGAACCTAAGCAACCAGTCTGTACCCGAAGCCGCGGCGCGCGTCGCTGCCGTGGTCAACCGCCTCGTTAACCGAATCGGCTCGAATGCCGAGTCCAGGGAGCGTCTCGCCGAGATCGAGATCCCCGAGGAGCTGCGCGATAATCTGGCGCTGTTCCTGCGCCTGGAACGTCGTGTGCTTAGCGAGTATGATCCCGAGATCGCGGACCTGTTCGACAAGATTTTGACAGCCGAGATTGTGGCCAATGCTGGCAACCCCGGTAGCCGCGCTGCCGACGAGTCCGTTGACGAACAGGGCGTGCCCACTGCCGACGAGCCCACCGCCGTGGCGTTTCGCGAAGTCGTCGATCTGATTGACAGCCTGCCGCTTGATAAGCAGCAGGTCATCGTTCGCGCCTTTACGAGCTTCTTCCACTTGGCAAACCTGTCGGAGGAGAACTACCGTGTGGCGCAGCTGCGCGAGCGCGAGGCCGGCGCATCGACCGATACCGAGGTCGATCCCGCCAACGAACTCACCGTCGCCTATCACCAGTTGGTAAACGAGATGGGCGTCGAGGGTGCCAATGAGCTGCTCGGCAAGCTCGAGTTCCACCCTGTCTTTACCGCACATCCCACCGAGGCCCGTCGTAAGGCCGTCGAGGGCAAGATTCGCCGTATCTCCAACCTGCTGGAGGAGCGTCCGCGTTTGGGCGGCTCCGACCTGGTGGAGAACGAGCGCCATATGCTGCAGGAGATCGACGCCCTGGTGCGTACGAGCCCCATCGCGCTCAAGAAGCCCACGCCGGTCGAGGAAGCCGATACCATCATCGACATCTTTGATAACACACTGTTCGACGTTATCCCCGTCATCTATCGTCGTTTTGACGACTGGGTGCTGGGCGACAAGGCCGGTACCGTGCCGCCGCTGTGCCCGGCGTTCTTCCATCCCGGCAGCTGGATCGGTTCCGACCGCGACGGTAACCCCAACGTCACCGCCAAGGTGAGCCGTGAGGTCGCCGCCAAGTACTTTACCCACATGGTGCTCAAGCTCGAGGACAAGTGCCGCCGCATCGGCCGCAACCTCACGCTCGAGGCCACCTACAGCAAGCCTTCTGCCGAGCTCATTAACCTGTGGAACCATCAGGTCGAGATGAGTACCCAGTACACGGCCCGCGCCGAGCTGATTTCCGAGCACGAGCCGCATCGCGCCGTCATGCTCGTCATGGCCGACCGTCTGAACGCCACCGTGCGCCGTATCACCGACACCATGTACCACAGCGCCGACGAGTTCCTGGATGACCTGCGCGTCGTCCAGCGTTCGCTTGCTGCCTGCGGTGCCGTCCGTGCCGCCTACGGTCCGGTCCAGACCATCATCTGGCAGGTCGAGTCCTTCGGCTTCCATATGGTCGAGATGGAGTTCCGTCAGCACTCCGTGGTGCACGCCCGCGCCCTCAAGGATATCCACGAGAACGGTATCCATGGCGACCTGCAGCCCATGACGCGCGAGGTCATCGATACCTTCCGCGCTATCGGCTCCATCCAAAAGCGCTACGGCAAGAAGATGGCGCACCGCTACATCATCTCGTTCACCAAGAGCGCCCAGCATGTGGCCGACGTCTTTGAGCTTGCCCACCTGTCCTTTGCACACGAGGAGGATGTCCCCGAGCTCGACGTGATCCCGCTGTTCGAGCAGCTCGAGGACCTCGAGGGCTGCGTCGACGTGCTCGACCAGATGCTTACGCTGCCCGTGGTGCAAAAGCGCCTTGCCCAGACCAACCGCCGCATGGAGGTCATGCTGGGCTATTCCGACTCCTCCAAGGACGCCGGTCCTACCACGGCCATGCTCGCGCTGCACTCCGCGCAGGAGCGCATCGCCAAGTGGGCCGAGAAGAACGATATCGACCTGGTGCTCATGCACGGTCGCGGCGGTGCCGTGGGCCGTGGTGGCGGCCCGGCCAATAAGGCCGTGCTGGCGCAGCCCAAGGGTTCGGTCAACTGCTTCTTTAAGCTCACCGAGCAGGGCGAGGTCATCTTTGCCCGTTACGGCAACCGCACGCTGGCTCAGCGCCATGTTGAGTCCGTTGCTGCCGCAACGCTTTTGCAGTCGGCCCCGAGTGTCGAGAAGACCAACACCGAGACCACGCAGAAGTTCTGGGATATGGCCGAGAAGCTCAACACCGCAAGCCACGAGCGTTATCTGGACCTGCTGAACACCGAGGACTTTACACCGTGGTTCTCGACCGTGACGCCGCTGACCGAGGTCGGTCTGCTGCCGATCGGCTCGCGTCCCGCCAAGCGCGGCCTGGGCGCCAAGTCGCTCGATGACCTGCGTACCATTCCGTGGATCTTCAGCTGGAGCCAGGCGCGCATTAACCTGGCCGCTTGGTACGGCCTGGGCACCGCCTGCGAGCAGCTGGGCGATCTTGACCAGCTCAAGGCTGCCTACCAGGAGTGGCCGTTCTTCCGCACCTTTATCGACAACATCGAGATGTCGATTGCTAAGACCGATCAGCGCATCGCCAAGATGTATCTGCATCTGGGCGATCGCCAGGATCTGTCCGAGAAGGTCTTTACCGAGATGCAGCTCACTCGTAAGTGGGTCCTTGCCATCGTCGGTGACGAGTGGCCGTTGCAGCGCCGTCGCGTGCTCGGCTGTGCTGTTCGCGTGCGTAACCCCTACGTCGACGCCCTGTCCATCGCCCAGGTCCGCGCCCTTCGCGAGGTGCGTATGAACCAGGACGAGATGGCCGAGGAGAAGAAGGCCGAGTACATGAGCCTGATTCTTTCGACTGTGACCGGCGTCTCGGCAGGACTGCAGAACACGGGGTAATCGATAGCCCTGTAGTCGTCCGGGCCCGCCATTAGTTTACTTTTAGGCACGTCCTCGGACATGCAAGAAGCCCTCGCTGCGCACTTCGTGCGGCGAGGGCTTCTTGCGTCCTGCGGAGTGTGCCTAAAAGTAAACTAATGGCGGGCCCTGCGATGTCCGGTCTTCAGTGGATTACTGCTGGGGGAATTAATGGCGCGCTTCGCGCGCTTTGGATGGGGTCTGTCCCGGCGGCGCGTTTGGCGCTTCGCGCCGCGCGCCTTATCGATCGGGATTGAGATACATGTGGTGCTTCTCGCCTTACGACTGTAGCGGCCGCGGTCCCGTTTGGGATCGCGGCCGTTTTGTTGTGGGGCAAATATGAACGTTGTGTTAATGAGTCGGTGGACGGTGGTGTTTTTCGGTGAGCGGCGTATCCTTCCAACGGTTTATCTAGTGTGTCAGTTGAAAGGAAGAGGGCGCTCGTCATTGTTTGAATGTGAACTGCCGTTTGACCACAAGACGTTGCATCTGGAGCTCGAGGATAAGAACTTCGCGGGTGTGATGGAAGGTCATCAAAACGAGTTTAAGACTACAAAATCACAGGAAGAGCTGGTAGAGGAGTCACTTGCCAACCCTTATGGCTCGCCTTCGCTCGAGGAGCTTTGTGCTGGCAAGAAGGATATCGTCATTATTAGCTCCGATCATACGCGCCCCGTTCCCTCGCGTGTGACGATGCCTATTCTGCTGCATCACATCCATTCCGCTGCGCCCGAGGCTCGAGTGCGTATTTTGGTTGCTACGGGTATGCACCGTCCGTCGACGCACGAGGAACTCGTCAACAAGTATGGCGAGGAGATTGTTGCCAACGAGGAAATCGTTATGCATGTCGCGACTGACGACAGCATGATGAAAAAGATTGGCACCCTGTCTTCTGGTGGCGAGTGCATCATCAACAAGATTGCCGCCGATTGTGATCTGCTGCTTGCCGAGGGCTTTATTGAGCCGCACTTCTTTGCCGGTTTCTCTGGTAGCCGCAAGTCCGTCTTGCCTGGCATCGCCAGCTACAAGACCATCATGTACAACCACAACGGTCAGTTTGTGAATGATTCCCACTCGCGTGCCGGTAACCTGTGCCACAACCACGTGAGCGAGGACATGTTTGCTGCCGCCGAGATGGCTCACCTTGCCTTTGTGCTTAACGTGGTGCTCAACGGCAAGCACGAGGTCATCGGCTCCTTTGCCGGCGATATCCACAAGGCGCACGAGGCTGGCTGCGAGTTCGTGAAGAGCCTTGCCGGCGTTGAGCCCGTCGAGTGCGAGATTGCCATCACCACCAACGGTGGCTACCCGCTCGACCAGAACATCTACCAGGCCGTGAAGGGCATGTGCGCTGCCGAGGCCACGCTTCCCGAGGGCGGTGTGATCATCGACGTCGCCGGCTGTGCCGACGGTCACGGTGGCGAGGGCTTCTATCACAACATCGCCGACAATGATCCGGCAGAGTTTGAGCGCGCCTGCATCGACCGTCCTAAGGATGAGACCCTGCCCGACCAGTGGACGAGCCAGATCTTTGCCCGCATCCTGGCACATCACCCTGTGATCATGGTCACCGATCTGTGCGATCACCAGATGATCAAGGATATGCACATGACGCCGGTCAACACCCTCGAGGAGGCGCTCAAGCTCGCCTTTGAGATGAAGGGTGCCGATGCCAAGGTGGCCGTCATTCCCGATGGCCTGGGCGTTGTCGTCGCACAGCACTAGTACGCGGCCTAAACGAATCGTTTATAACCGACAAGAAAGATAAGGTTTTATGCTTACCAAACTCCTCTGCGAATTCGGCGCAACGGCCCTCATGATCATCTTTGGCGTGGGCGTGCACTGCGATACCGTGCTTAAGGGTACCAAGTATCAGGGCTCCGGCCATATGTTTGCCATCACCACTTGGTCTTTTGGCATCTCGGTCTGCCTGTTTGTCTTTGGTGGCGCCGTGTGCATGAACCCGGCTATGGTGCTTGCCCAGTGCATCGTCGGTCTGGTGCCGTGGAGCAGCTGCATCCCCTTCATGATTGCCGATATGCTCGGCGGCTTTGTGGGCGCCGTGATCGCGTGGTTGATGTATGCCGATGAGTTCAAGGCTTCCGATGGTGTCGTCGATCCCATTGCCCAGCGCAACATCTTCTCGACTAACCCCACCACCGAGGGCACCAACTATGCTCGTAACTTCTTCTGCGAGGCTATCTGCACCTTCGTGTTCATCAGCGCCATCCTTGCTGCTGCTAACCGTGCTGGCGAGAACGTTCTGATGCTCGCCATCTGCGTTGGCCTGATCGTTTGGGCCGTTGGCATGGGCATGGGCGGCATCACCGGCTTCGCCATGAACCAGGCTCGTGACCTTGGTCCTCGCATGGCCTATCAGGTGCTGCCGATCAAGAACAAGGCTGACAACAACTGGAAGTACGGCTTGCTCGTTCCTGGCATCGCTCCGTTTATCGGTGCCGCTCTGGCCGCGCTGTTTGTGCATGGTTTCTTGGGCATGTTCTAGTCTGAGGCTACATAGTTGTCCGCCGTCCGCATGGGGTAACTTCCCAGCGCGTCCTCGGACATGCAAAAAGGCTCGCTGCGCACTTTGTGCGGCGAGCCTTTTTGCGTCCTGCGGAGTGCGCTGGGAGGTTACCCCATGCGGACGGCTGCGGGGTCTTTGTTGCGTTCGTACAAGCAACCCAATATATATCTGAATTTGGATGGGAGGGGCTTGTTGCTGGTAGGGGCGTTGGGCTGCTGTTGGCACTTTGGGAAGGGATAGTTACTTAGCCGAAGAGGGGCTTGATGGCTGATAGGTAGTCTTTGGCTACTTCGGCCTTATCTGCTTGGAAGTTGTGCCAGGCCCACCATTGGACCATTCCTACGAAGCTTGAGGCTATGTGGTGTAGTAAGAAACTGCGGTCCATGGTGGCGGCGGGGCCGTTTGGGTCGGTAGGGACGGTTTCGGCTGCGCGCGACATGATGGTCTTGCGGAGACAGTCGGCGAAGACGCGTGAGCCGGCGCCGGCTACGAGGGCTCGTACACCCTGACGACGATCCCAGAGGTTGTTGAGGATATGCTCGACTTGCACGAGTGGGTCGTCGAGCGGCGTACCATCGTCATCGAGGGCGTGGGTGCAGATGTCGCTCACGAGCTCGGACAGTAGGTCGTCTTTGCTCTTAAAGAGGCCGTAGAATGTCGCGCGGCCTACGTGGGCGCGCGCGATGATGTCGCCGACGGTGATCTTGCCGTAGTCCTCTTCGCGCAGCAGCTCAGAGAACGCCGCAACGATGGCAGCGCGGCTTTTTGCCTTGCGGGCATCCATGGCTATGCGTCCACGTGAACGAGCAGGCAGCGAAGCGTACCGGAGCAACCCTCGTAGAGGCGCTTGCCGGCGCCGTAGCCGACGGCTTCGATGCGGTAGCGTGGGGGCAGTTGGTCGGACGTGCGCAGAGCAGTGACGATGGCGGCGCCCGTGGGCGTCACGAGCTCGCCGGCGACCGGTGCAGGCGTGAGGGCGATATTGCCCGCCTGGCACAGGTTGACGACAGCGGGGACGGGAATGGGCATAAGGCCGTGGGCACAGCGGATGGTTCCGTGGCCCTCGGAGAGCGACTCGACGACAATATCTTCGATGCCCAGGTCATCGAGGCAGATGGCGACCGAGCAGATGTCAACGATGGAGTCGACGGCGCCCACCTCGTGAAACAGGACGGTGTCGGGCGTTTTGCCGTGAGCCTTGGCCTCGGCAGCAGCGAGTACGGAAAAAATGGCGAGGGCGCGACGCTTGGCGCCATCGCTTAGCTGCGAGCCATCGATGATGGCGGTGACGTCCGCCAAAGAACGGTGGTGATGGTGGTGGGCGTGATGGTGACCCTCGTGGTCATGGTCATGCGCGTGCTCACCATGGTCATGATGGTGGTGCTCATGCGTGTGCTCGGCAGCTGCTTCGTTGCCGTAGAGCCAGGCCATATCGTGATCGTGGTTCTCGAGCTCCTCTGCAAGCTGGACGTCGAAATCGCAGGCGTCGATGCCATGCTTGTTTACGCGCGTCACGGAGATCGAAAAGCCGTCGACCGGCAGCGTGGCGAGCTGTTCGCGCAGGTGCTCCTCGCTGGCGCCCAGGTCGAGCAGGGCCGCGACGGTCATATCGCCGCTGATGCCCGAGGTGCCGTCGATGATAAGCGTATGCTGATGGTTGGACATGGAATGCTCCTTAACGGGCGCAGGGCGTGCCGGCGCTCAGATGATTGATAAGACTTGCCTGGTAGGCGGCACCAAAGCCGTTGTCGATATTGACGACCGAAACGCCACTGGCGCAGGAGTTGAGCATGGCGAGTAGCGCGGCTACGCCACCAAAGCTCGCACCGTAACCCACGCTGGTGGGAACGGCGATGACCGGACAGCTCACCAGGCCGCCGATAACACTCGCCAGCGCGCCCTCCATGCCGGCGATGGCGATGACCACCTGTGCCTGGGCAAGTTCCTCGGCATGCGCGAGCAGGCGGTGCAGGCCGGCGACACCTACGTCGTAGAGGCGATCGACCTCGTTGCCATAGAACTCGGCCGTCAACGCGGCTTCCTCGGCGACGGGCAGGTCGCTCGTGCCGGCGCAGGCGACGACGATGCGTCCGTTGCCGGTGGGGGAGGGCTTGCCGCCCACGAGGGCGAGCTGCGCGTCCGGGGCATATCCCAGGTCGATGTCGTTGCCGAGAAGCTCAGCGGTGTGCGCCGCTTTTTCGGCATCCAAGCGCGTGACCAGGATGCGCTCCTGGCCGGCATCGAGTAATGCTTTGATAATGGCGGCAATCTGCTCGGCGGTTTTGCCGGCGCCGTAGACAACCTCGCCGGCTCCCTGGCGCACCCCGCGCGAAAGATCGAGCTGCGCAAAACCCAGATCGGCGGTCGGCGCCGTCTGGATGCGCGTGAGGGCGACTGCCGGGGCGACTGCTCCGTCGGCAACATCGCTCAGCAATTGCTCAAGATCTCGCTTATCCATATATGTTCCCTTCGACGGTGCAAAGTCTAGCACTCAAGGGCAAGTTTCCGAACACTAAGACAAAATTGTTCGGAAACTATAGGACAGACTGATTCAATTGTTAGACGGATCGGCTAGTCACGCAGGATGATGTCCATGGCGAGCATCAGGTTGCGCTCGTCGATGGCAAACGGGGCGGCTTCGCGCGTCTTGGGCTTGGCGCAAAACGCGATGCCCGTGCCCGCAGCCTGAATCATGGGGATGTCGTTGGCGCCGTCGCCGATTGCCACGGTATGGGCCATGTCGACACCGCACTCAACTGCCCAGTCCAGCAGCTGGATGAGCTTGGACTCTTTGGTCACAATGTCTGCCGCCAGCTTACCGGTGAGCTTGCCGTCCACGACCTCCAGGCGGTTGGCCAGGCAAAAATCGATGCCCGCGGCGGTTACGATCTTGTCAGCGACCTCGTGGAAGCCGCCGCTTACCACGCCGACCTTCCAGCCCTTGCTGTGTGCCGAGCGCACAAGCTCTAACGCGCCGGGGGTAAACGTCACGCGCTCAAAGGTGCGCTCGAACACACTCTCGTCCAAGCCGGCAAGCAGCCCCACGCGTTCCTCGAGCGCCTGCTTAAAGTCGAGCTCGCCGCGCATGGCGCGCTCGGTGATCTTCGCCACTTGCTCGCCTACGCCGGCCTCCTCGCCCAACAGGTCGATGACCTCCTGGTTGATGAGCGTGGAGTCGATATCCATAACAATGAGGCGTGCAGTCATGGTGGGCCTTTCCGAGTGCAGTTGTATTGGGGCACATTGTCGCACGCGGCGCGCCTGGGCGACGGCCAGGCCGCGTCAATTGTTTCGTCTCCGTCAAGTCTTTGGGCAAGAGTTACTTTTTCGCGGTACATCGACGTGGGTGCGATAAGATAGAACGCCATGTCCGGCTGCGCGGTTTACGCAGGCTGGGCAAATCTGTACGACGCCGCCCGGAACGACACGGGGCGGCACAGATCCATAAAGGAGGATCACTGGTATGAGCCAGACCCGTCCCATCGATGAGCATTCCATGCACACCCGTACCTGCGGCGAGCTTCGCTTCGAGAACGTGGGCGAAGAGGTCACCCTCACCGGTTGGGTGAGCCGTCGCCGCGACCACGGCGGCCTTATCTTCTGCGACCTTCGCGACCGCGAGGGCATCACGCAGCTCACCTTCGACCCCGAGCACTCCGATGGCGATGCCTTTAAGATCGCCGAGACCATGCGTCCCGAGTGGCCCATCAAGATCCACGGCGTCGTGCGCGCCCGTGGCGAGGAGACCACCAACACCAAGCTCGCGACCGGCGAGATCGAGGTCCTGACCGACCACGCCGAGGTGCTCAACACGTCCGTCACCCCGCCGTTCCAGATCGAGGACGGCATCGAGACCAGCGAGGACACCCGCCTGCGCTATCGCTATCTGGACCTCCGTCGTCCCGAAATGATGGCCAACCTCAAGCTGCGCTCCGACTTTACCTTTGCCATTCGCGAGGCGCTGCACAACCGTGAGTTCATGGAGGTCGAGACGCCCTCCCTGTTCAAGTCCACGCCCGAGGGCGCCCGCGACTTCATCGTCCCCAGCCGCATCCAGCCGGGTAACTTCTACGCCCTGCCGCAGTCCCCGCAGCTCCTGAAGCAGCTGCTCATGGTCGGTGGCGTCGAGCGCTACTACCAGGTTGCCAAGTGCTTCCGCGACGAGGACCTGCGTGCCGACCGCCAGCCCGAGTTCACTCAGGTCGATATCGAGATGTCCTTCGTGGACCAGAACGATGTCATGAGCGCGCTCGAAGAGGTTCTTGCCGATGCCTTCGGCCGCATGGGTGTCGAGATGCCTACGCCGCTGCGTCGTATGAACTACTGGGATGCCATGGACACCTATGGCTCCGACAAGCCCGATACCCGCTATGGCATGCACCTGGTCGACCTGACCGACATCTTTGCCAACTCCAAGTTCAAGGTCTTTGCGACTGCCGCAAACGAGGAGGGCTCCGTCGTCAAGGCCATCAACGCCAAGGGCGCCGGTGCCTGGGCACGTGCCAAGATCGATAAGCTTGCCGGCGTGGCCTCCACGTTTGGCGCCAAGGGCCTGGCTTGGATCGCCTTCCGCGAGGACGGCTCCATCAACAGCCCCATCGTCAAGTTCTTCTCGGACGAGGAGATGGCGGCTCTGCGCGAGCGCATGGACGTCGACCCCGGCGACCTTGTGATGTTCGCCGCCGGCCCGCGCCTGCTCTCCGACGAGATCCTGGGCGGCATGCGTTCTCACATGGCCAACGCGCTCGAGATCAAGCGCGAGGGTCACGACTTCCTGTGGGTCGTCAACTTCCCGCTGTTCCACTGGGATGAGGACCGCAAGGCCTATGCAGCCGAGCATCAGCCCTTTACCCTGCCGACCGAGACCGACATCGCCAAGATCGAGGCCGATCCGCTGGCGGCCGGTTCGTGCACCTACGACTTTGTCATGGACGGCTTTGAGGCCGGCGGTGGCGGTATGCGTATCCACAACGCCGAGATGCAGATGTCCATGCTCAAGCTCCTGGGCTTTACCGAGGAGCGCGCCGAGTCTCAGTTCGGCTTCCTCATGGAGGCGCTCAAGTTTGGTGCACCCCCGATGGGCGGTTTCGCTCTGGGCCTGGACCGCGTGTGCATGCTGCTCACTGGCTCCGACTCCATCCGCGACGTCATGGCGTTCCCCAAGACGGCCAGCGGCTCCGACCTCATGTCGGGCGCCCCGAGTGCCGTTAGTGGCGCCCAGCTCAAGGACGTCAGCCTGCGCCTGATGTAGACAAGCGGCTACATATTGCCTGTAACGAGGGAAGGACGCGTGCCTTCCCTCGTTTTTTATGCGCGGGCGTTGCGAGGGCATAGGTTGACTGGGCGTCGCGGAAACTGCGTCCCAGAATTTGCGTCCAAAACGGGTCGCAGTTTCCCAAACAGGGTCCTTTTGGAAACTGCGACCCAGAATCCAGCCAAATAACGGGACGCGCTTTCCGGTCGAGCTGTCTAACGGAAACTGTGCCCCAGAATGAGCGCTCAAACGGGACAGGCTTTCCGCAACAACTGTTTGGCGGAAAGCCTGCCCCAGTTTCTTATAGCGAGTCTCTCTGAACGAGCTGCATGTGCATGACGGTGGTGGTGGGCTCGGCACCCTTGATCATGTCGAGCGCAATGTTGGCGGCCATGTGTCCTTCTTCGCGCAGGGGCTGGCGGACGGTCGTGAGCGCGGGGACGCAGCGCGCCGCAATCTCGTGATCGTCGAAGCCGACGACAGAAACGTCCGCAGGAACGGATAGGCCTGCCTCGTTGAGTGCGGTGATGACGCCAGCCGCGATACGGTCCGATCCGCAGAGCACGCCATCGAAAGCAATCTCGCGCGCGAGGATCTGGTGCATGGCCTGATAGCCGTCTCCGCTGTTCCAGCCGGTATAGATAACGTTTGCGTCTGGGAGGTCTTCGCCCAAGACGGCGCGGTAGCCGCGCAGGCGGTCGACAACAGCGGGGTTGTCTTGCGGTCCCAACACGGCGACGATATCTTTGCGCCCGCGATCCTTCATGGCGAGTGCCGCAAAATGTCCGCCCTCTTCGTCGTCAGAGTAGACCGTCGAGAACACATCGCGATAGGGGTGGCCCTCGAGCTGGCCGCACAACACGGTGGGTACGCCCAGCTCGCGCAGCACCTCGAGCAGCTCGCTGCCTTTGTAGGGAGAGACGTCGATCACGGCGTCGAACGAGCGGCGCTCAAAGTGCTCGCGTGCGCGGTTGCGCTCATGCGTAGAAGACGCCTGCAAGATAACGGGCAGATAGGACGACTCCGACAGTTCCTCGGTAATGCCGCTCAAAAACTCGCTATAGGTGGGGTCGCTGAAGAGTTCACTCAGAGGCTCGGTCACGAGCACGGCGATGATTTCCGTGCGCCCGACAGCGAGCGCTCGGCCACGAGCGTTGGGGACAAAATTGACTTCCTTGGCCGCCGCGCGGACGCGCTTTTTGGTTTCCTCGCTAATGCGGGGCGAATCGTTGAGGGCGCGCGATGCCGTGGAGCGCGACACGCCGGCAGCTGCGGCAACCTCGGCAAGCGTAGGTGCGGTGCGAACTGGTTGTGTCATGGCGTCTCCTGGAAAATGCGGTCGATGTTGTCACTGATACGGGCTAGTGCGGATACAGCTTACTATAGTGCGCCTGAACAGCGTTCATGATATCCGGTGACCGGTGTCGTTTTGCAACCAAGCCGAAATCGAATACGTCTCGTGTGGGTGAGATATCAGCGGGCGTGGAGGTTGCCTACGAGCTTAAGAACGATGTCTTGTGCTGAGTTTCGATATTCAGGGTGACATAAGTGTTGCGATTGTACAACCGGTTGCACCGTTAACCCTGCCAAATCGACCGTTCAGCGGACAACCGGTTGCACAGTTTTTTACATCGCCCGTAAGATAAGGACAACCGGTTGCACAAGAATCACTACGATGATGAAGGAGCATCACCATGGACGCCATTAACGATTGGGAAAACCAAGCGCTCACCCACAGGAACCGCCTGGCACCCCATGCGTACTTTATGGGTTACGAGACCGCCGATCTCGCTGCAACGTACAGCCGCGAGCTGTCGCGCGGGTTTGTCCAGCTGTCCGGCTCGTGGCAGTTCCGCCTCTTTGAGGGCCCCGCTGCCGTCTCCAACGAGGAACTCTCCACGTACAAGCCCGAGTGGGATCACGTGGAGGTTCCGCACCTGTGGCAGGTGGACGGCTATGGCAACCTTGCCTACACCGACGAGGGTTTCCCGTTCCCGGTTGATCAGCCGTTCGTTCCCTCCGACGACCCCACGGGCGTCTACCAGCGCATCGTCAACCTTCCCGCCGTTCCTGCCGGCGCTCGCGAGATCATTCGCTTCGACGGCATCGAGAGCTATGGCGAGCTGTACGTCAACGGTCAGTATATCGGCATGACCAAGGGTTCGCGCCTGTCTGCCGAGTTCGACGTGACCGACGCGCTCGTCGAGGGCGACAACCTGTTTGCGGTCAAGGTCCTGCAGTACAGCGATGGCAGCTACATCGAGGATCAGGACATGTGGTGGGCCTCGGGCATCTTCCGCGATGTGTACCTTATGCAGCGTCCCGCCGCGCACCTGGTCGACTTTAGGTTCCGCACGCACCGCGAGGGCGATGCCGCTCTGATCACGCTCGATACGGTTGCCGAGGGCGCTTCCCGCGTTGTGTTTACGCTCAGCGATGGCGAGAACGTGGTGGCTACGGGTGAGTGCGTCGACAGCCATGCCGAGTGCAGCGTGACCGATGCCCACTTCTGGAATCCCGAGGACCCCTTCCTCTACGATCTTACGTTTGAGGTCTACGACGGCGACAAGGTGAGCGAGTACGTCCCGCATCGCCAGGGTCTTGCCGAGGTGACGGTCGAGGGCAATCATATCTACCTCAACGGCATTTACTTTAAAATGCATGGCGTCAACCGCCACGATCACGACGATCACAAGGGCCGCGCCGTGGGCCTCGATCGCATGCGCCGCGACCTGGAGCTCATGAAGCAGCACAACATCAACGCAGTGCGCACCTCTCACTATGCCAATGACCCGCGCTTCTACGAGCTGTGTGATGAGTATGGCATCATGCTGGTCGCCGAGACCGATATGGAGAGCCACGGCTTCGAGAATATCGGCAACATCGCCCTGGTCACCGACGACCCGGCATGGGAGCCGGCCTACGTCGACCGTATTGAGCGCCTGGTGATGCAGGAGCGCAACCACGCGTGCATCATCATGTGGTCGCTGGGCAACGAGAGCGGCTATGGCTGCAACATCCGCGCGATGTACGCCAAGGCTCACGAGCTCGATGGTCGTCCGGTCCACTACGAGGAGGACCGCAACGCCGATACCGTCGACGTCATTTCCACGATGTACTCCCGTGTGTCGCAGATGAACGACTTTGGTGAGCATCCGTTCCCCAAGCCGCGCATCAACTGCGAGTATGGCCACTCCATGGGTAATGGCCCCGGAGGTCTGTCCGAGTACCAGGAGGTCTTCGATCGCTGGGATTGCATCCAAGGCCAGTTTATCTGGGAATGGTGCGACCACGGTTTGGCTGCTGTGACCGAGGACGGCGTTACCTACGATATGTATGGTGGCGACAACGGCGATTACCCCAATAACAGCAACTTCTGCATCGACGGCATGGTGTTCCCTTGGCAGCAGCCGAGCCCGGGCCTCACTGAGTATGGTCAGGTCATCTGCCCGGTTCGCATGGCCTACGATGCCGAGGCGGGCGAGCTGACCGTCACCAACAAGCGTTGGTTTACCACCCTCGAGGATGTCTGCCTGTCGGCGGAGACCCTGGTGGACGGCGACGTGGTCTGCCGCAAGACGCTCATGCCCGGTGCGGTTGCCCCCGGTGAGTCCGTCCAGCTTCCGCTGGTGATTCACGAGGCCGCGGTAGGCGAGACCCTGCTGACTGTGCGCGCCTACACCATGGCCGCTCACGTCTGGTGCGAGCCGATGTTCCAACTGGGCGCAAACCAGTTTGCCATCGCAAACCATCCGGCGCCGGCCATTGCGGCCCCCACTCGTCCTGAGCTTACGGTCGAGGAGACCGAGCAGGAGATTCGCATTCACTCCCTCAACGGCGAGCTGACCTTCAGCAAGGTAAACGGCACCGTGAGCGAGTGGAAGGCATCCGGCCGCGACGTCATGGCCTCTGGCCCCCAGGTTGGTTTTTGGCATCCGCTCGTCGACAACCACGCCCAGGAGTACGACTCCCTGTGGAAGGACAACTTCATCGATGTAATGCAGACGTCCACCCGCAAGGTTTCTTGGAAGCAGGACGGCAATGCGGTCGCCGTTACCGTGAGCCAACGCATTGCTCCTCCCGTCCGTGCGTTCGGCATGCGCGTCGAGCTTGTCTACACCGTGCTTCCGAGCGGTCGCGTCGACCTCAAGGTTTCCGGCGAGCCCTACGGCGATTACTCGGATATCATCCCGCGCATCGGCATCTCCTTTGAGGTCCCCGGTTGCGATCGTGCCGTCGAGTGGTATGGCCACGGCCCGGGCGAGAACTATCCGGACTCGCTGCGCGCCAACCCGGTCGGTCATTACCGCACTACGGTCGACGACATGTTCACGCCGTATGTCATGCCCCAGGATTGTGCCAACCGCGAGGGTACCCGCTGGGTTGCCCTGCGCTCTAGCCACGGTGACGGCGTGCTGGTGACTCGTCCGGCTGACGCTGCCTCCAATCCGTTCTCGTTCTCGGCATGGCCCTATAGCTGCGAGGCCATCGATAACGCCAAGCACGTCTACGACCTTGTCAAGGGCGACACGGTTACGGTCAACATCAACGACCAGCTGCTCGGCCTTGGTTCGAACTCTTGGGGTTCCGAGGTGCTCGATTCCTATCGCACCCGTTTTGAGAGCTTCAGCTTTGAGGTGTCCCTGCGACCGCTGACGTCTGCCGATCTGGCTCAGGCACTGGCACCCATTAAGGAGGCATAAGTCATGCATGTCTTTAACTCGCGCGCCGATTTCGACGCTCAGATGAAGTCCGTCAAGAAGTGGATGCGTACCGGACAGGCGCTCGACGGCGTTTCTGAACTGCAGCACGATGTGGCGTACTCCATCGGCGACTCGCTGGTGTATTGGTGGGTGAACGCCCACGAGGCGGCTACCGCCGATCTGGTCGGTCACCGTCGCTATCATGCCGTGCTCGCCCCGCTCGACGGCGACCTGACTGTCGAGGTTGCCCCCAAGGCAGGCCTCACCTGCACCCGCGCCTACAGCGATATCGATGATCGCGAGCGCTTTGAGGGTACGGGGGAGACCGTGACGATTCCCGCCGGCGGCGTTGCCGTCGTCGAAATTGACGAGGCCTACCGTGTCGTGGCCGATGCCGCGGATCCCCGCGTCGTGGTACTGCACGTGACAGTCGAAGGTTATTCCTTCCCCAACAAGTAGTATTCGTCCGCCTGGACGTTTGCTTCGCGCCGTTAAGGGGGATGGCTTTGTTGACTCCCTTTTCCCCATTCCCCTTAGCAGGTGCGCCGTCCGTGTTTGCACTTGCAGCTCGGACGGTTTTAGATGACATTTAACAGATGATTGGGAGGGCTTATGAGCTCTGAAAAACGAGGAACGATTGGTTCGTTCGCTCTGCTGGGCATGACGGTCGCCGCCGTGTTCGGTATCAAGAACATCATCAACAACAACGCGGCCATCGGCTTGGCAGCTGCGCCGTCGTTCTTCTTCGCCACGCTTTTGTACTTTGTCCCCTATACCCTGGTTACCGCCGAGTTCGTCGGCCTCAACAAGGACTCCGAGTCTGGCGTGTACGCATGGGTTAAGACCTCGATGGGTGGTCGCTGGGCGTTCCTGACGGCATTTAGCTACTGGTTTGTTAACCTGTTCTTCTTTGCGTCCGTCCTGCCCAACGTCATCATCTACGCGAGCTACGTGTTCTTTGGTGCCAACGCCGAGCTTTCGCAGCTGTGGATCACCATTATCGAGATCGTCGTCTTTGCTATCGCCACGTGGGTTTCGACCAAGGGCGCTAAGTGGATCGGCTCCATTTCCTCCTTCGGTTCGACCGCGGCTCTCGGCCTGACCGCCGTGTTCATCCTGCTGTCCCTGGCTGCTGCCTTTGGCGGCGTTGAGTTCGCTACGGCTCCTACTCCCGCTAACATGGCTCCCGACATGAGCAACTTCGCAACTGCGTGGGGCTTCTTCGGTACGCTTGCCTGGATCATCCAGGGCGTTGGCGGCGCTGAGTCTGTCGGCGTGTTCCTCAACGACCTCAAGGGCGGCGTCAAGGCCTTCGTGCGCACTGTCGTTATCGCCGGCCTGACCATCGGCCTTCTGTATGCAGGCGCTTCGCTGCTGGTTAACCTGTTCATCCCCGAGGGCAGCGTTGCCATCTCCACCGGCATCTTCGACGTATTCGGCGCTGTCTTTGCCCACTTTGGCATTCCCATGGAAGTGTCCACGCGCGTCATCGGCCTGATCCTTCTCGCTGCCACGCTGGGCTCCCTCATGATGTGGACCTCCGCTCCCATCAAGGTGTTCTTCACCGAGATCCCCAAGGGCGTCTTTGGTAGCAAGATCGTCGAGCTTAACGAGCATGGCATTCCCGCCCGCGCCGCTTGGCTGCAGTTCGCTATCGTCGTCCCCATCCTGATCATCCCGGCCCTGGGCTCCGGTAATCTCGACGACCTGCTCATGATCGTCACCAACATGACGGCTGCCACCGCTCTGCTCCCGCCGCTGCTGATCCTGCTTGCCTACTTTATGTTACGCAAGAACTTCGACGCTGCTCCCCGTGGCTTTCGCATGCGTTCGCGCACCTTTGGCCTGGTCATTGCTGCATTCCTGCTTGTGGTCTTCTGCTTCGTGCTTATCTGCGGCACCATTCCGCTCGATCAGCCGCTGTGGCTGACGCTGGTCTACAACGTTGGCGGTGTGGTTGTCTTCCTGGGCCTTGCCGTGATGTGGTACAACCGCTACATCAACCGCCTGCGCGAGACCGATCCCGAGGCTGCCGAGAGCGAGCTGCGTCCGTCTGTCCTTGACATGATGGAGTAGAAGCTGGGATTAATCTACGGCTGTGGAATAAATCGATTCCCCTTCCTAAGGAGGGGCCTTACGAGGCCCCTCCTTTTGTGTTTTGGAGCATGGATTTTGGGCCCTGTGGACAAAAATGCCAAATATGAGTACTGTTGCAAAATAAGTGCCATATCTATCGGCCGGTTTTGAGCAAAAATGGACTCAAAATCAATTTATCTAACCCCCTTTAAAGGGCGTTTGACGGCTTTCAACCTCTTCGAATCGCTCAAAGTAGGTAATTTGCTCTCGATTTTGCTGCTACTAAATTGGTGACAGTACTCATATTTGCCACTTTTTGACCACGGGGTATCCAGAGGGGCTCTCGACAAGCATCTAACGCTACAATAACTACCACGTGGCTGGGTTTGCCGGCCGAATGTGCGATGCCGCGGGAGGGGACATGGTCGAGTTTACAAAGACGATTAAAGATCCGTTGGGATTACATGCCCGCCCGGTTGCGCTGCTCTATGACATCATTGCCAAGCACCGTAGTGACGTGTCAGTCAGTATCGGCGACCGCCACACGGATGGCCGCGATGTCATGGGGCTCATGGCCCTCTATGGTGAGTGCGGCGAAAACGTCGTCTTTCGTGTTTCGGGCGTGGATGAGGCCTCCTGTGTCACATCGATCAGAAATCTCTCGCTCTAAGCATGATAGGGCGCGGTAAAGGATGGTCCTTTGCCGCGCCTTTTTGTTTCGTATAGGAAACTTTTTCGAAATCTGAATGGGGACCCTTTCCAAAAAGTTAACCATGTGCTAGTTTACTATAGCGAACATAGACGTGGTTAACTTTTTACGCGTCGATGTTGAGGACGAACTGACGTTAGGAGCAACTCATGTCTTGCGGACCGCAGATGCCGGCCATGCCGCTTTCGATGGTAAAAGCGGGCGAAACCGTGCGCGTGTCTCGTGTAAAGGGCAATGAGGACATGAAACACCACCTCAAGGACCTCGGCTTTGTCGAGGGCAACGAAATCCACGTGGTGAGCTCGAGTGGTGCCAATATCATCGTCACGGTGCTGGGCGCACGCTTTGGCATCGATTCCAAGGTTGCCATGCACATCATGACCGTCGGTTAGTCCGCAGCATTTCATAAAAACCGAAAGGGGGACAAGAGGATGAAGACGTTGGGTGACGTTAAGGTGGGCGAGAGCTCCACCATCGTCAAGCTTCACGGTGAGGGTGCGCTTCGCCGCCACCTTATGGACCTGGGGCTCATCAAGGGCACTTCGTTCAAGGTCGTGAAGGTTGCACCGCTCGGTGATCCGGTCGAGATCAACGTGCGCGGCTACGAGCTTTCCATCCGCAAGGAGGAGGCGGCCGTCGTCGAGGTCCAGTAAGGGCTCGCGGCGTATATTTCTGCAGATAAAGTTAGGTATTTCTAACTTAATGCAGCATCTTTGAAGCACATTATCCAGCCTGCGCGGAGAAAGCAGCGCAGGCACACAAGGAAGAAGGATTGAATGGCGGATTCTCAGATCCATGTCGCGCTGGCGGGTAACCCCAACTGCGGCAAGACCACGCTTTTCAACCTGATCACCGGCGCCAACGGCTACGTTGGCAACTGGCCCGGCGTCACGGTTGAGAAAAAGGAAGCCAAGCTCCTAAGCGACAAGAACGTTACCATCACGGACCTCCCTGGCATCTACTCGCTTTCCCCCTACAGCCCCGAGGAGCAATGCTCGCGCGATTACCTCATGAGCGGCGAGCCCGATGTTGTCGTCCAAGTTGTCGATGCCACCAACCTCGAGCGTAACCTGTACCTGGCGCTTCAGGTTATCGAGACCGGCCTGCCCGTGGTTGTTGCCCTCAACATGGCCGACTTGGTCGAGAAGAACGGCGACAAGATCGACACGGACAAGCTCTCCAAGAAGCTCGGCTGCCCGGTCATGATGATCTCGGCTCTTAAGAACAAGGGTATCAAGGAGCTGTTCGAGCAGGTCAAGAAGTCTGCTGCTTCCAAGGGCCAGGTGCCGGAGCACAAGTTCGATTCCTCCATCGAGGACGTTCTTGACCACATCGAAAACAATCTGCCTGCGAGCGTTCCCGCTAACAAGCGCCGCTATTACGCCGTCAAGCTGTTCGAGCGTGATGCGGACGCCTGCAAGCTCATCAACCTCACCAAGGAGAAGGCCGCTCGCGTCGAAGAACTGGTCGCTCAGTGCGAGCAGGACTGCGACGATGACGCCGAGTCCATCATCACCGGTGAGCGCTACGGCGTGATCGCACACATCATCGACGAGTGCCTCACCAAGGCCCCGGCCAAGATGAGCACCTCCGAGAAGATCGACCGTGTGGTTACCAACCGTATCCTGGGCCTGCCGATCTTTGTGGTCATCATGTTCTGCGTGTACTACATCGCCGTTTCCACCTTGGGTGGCACGGTGACCGACTTCACCAACGACCAGCTCTTTGGCACCGACGGTTGGTATGTGCTCGGTCAGGGCCGCGACGCCTACGATGCGGCCGTCGAGGCAGCGGGCGATGCTGCCGATTCGGTCGACCCGGCGCAGTGCGGCCCCTATGTCCCGGGTATCACCACCGTGGTGCACGACGCCCTTGTGGCGGGCGGCACCGAGGACGGTGGCCTGGTCGATTCGCTGGTCTGCGACGGTATCGTCGGCGGCCTGGGCGCCATCTTCGGCTTCGTCCCGCAGATGTTCCTGCTGTTCGTGATGCTGTCTTTCCTGGAGGACTGCGGCTACATGGCCCGCGTTGCCTTCATCATGGACCGCGTGTTCCGCCGCTTTGGCCTGTCCGGTAAGTCCTTTATCCCCATGCTCGTGTCCTCGGGCTGCGGCGTCCCCGGCGTCATGGCCACCAAGACCATCGAGAACGAGAAGGACCGCCGCATGACGGTCATGACCACCACGTTTATTCCCTGTGGCGCCAAGCTGCCGATCATCGCCCTGCTCATGGGTTCCATCATCGGCGATTCTTCTACCACCGCCGCGTGGATCAGCCCGCTTTTCTACTTCCTGGGCGTCTTTGCCGTCATCGCCTCGGGCCTCATGCTCAAGAAGACCAAGCTCTTCGCCGGCCGCCCGACGCCGTTCGTTATGGAGCTTCCTGCCTACCACTTCCCGGCGATCCGCTCTTGGGCACTGCACGTGTGGGAGCGCTGCTGGGCCTTTATCAAGAAGGCCGGCACGGTCATCTTTGCCTCCACTGTCGTGGTTTGGTTCCTGTCCAACTTTGGTAGCTACAACGGTTCCTTTGGCTTCCTGCCTGCGATGGACGGCATCCCCGAGGAGTTCATGGACTACTCCGTGCTTGCCATGCTCGGCAACCTGGTCGCTTGGATCTTCGCCCCGCTCGGCTTTAGCACCTGGCAGGCAACAGCACTGTCCGTCTCGGGTCTTGTCGCCAAGGAGAACGTCGTCGCCACCGCCGGCTCGCTGCTGTCCGTTGCCGATGCCGCCGAGACCGATCCGAGCCTGTGGACCGCGTTTGCCGGCATGTTCCCGACCATGGGCGCTTGCGTTGCCTTTGGCGCTTTCAACCTGCTGTGCGCTCCGTGCTTTGCCGCTATGGGTACCATCCGCAACCAGATGGACTCCGGCAAGTGGACCGCGATTGCCCTCGGCTACGAGTGCGCCTTTGCTTGGGTGATCGGCCTGTTCATCAACCAGTTCTACAACCTGCTTGTCCTTGGGCAGTTTGGTATCTGGACGATTGTGGCCATCGTGCTGCTGGCTGCGATGCTCTTCCAGATCTTCCGTCCCATGCCAAAGCATGCATGGACCGACGAGGACGAGACCAACACTGCTTCCGCCGCAGTTTCCGCTTAAGTCCGAATAAGGATTAACCCCTTTCCACGAGCCCGGGTGTCCCAGCGACACTCGGGCTTTTTGGTGGGGGAGATATGGCGTTTGCGCAGATAAAACCGACCAAAATAAACCGTCCCTATTTGGTAGGTGGAGAATGGGGTAAAGTAAGTGATGGTTAACTAGAGGAGGCTTGCTATGGCACCTATCGATATTGTTGTACTGGCTGTTATCGGCGTTGCGTTTGTCGCGGTATGCGTGCGCATCTACCGCAAGGGCACCTGCGCCGACTGCGCTCAGGGTGGCGTTTGCACGGGGCATTGCTCCAACAAAAAGACGTGCGCCGCACTTAAGGGTGTGGACAAAATCGCCGAAGACTTGGGCCGCGGTATTCATTAGCCGACCGGCGTTTGGGAATGATTGACTTCGGATACGGCGGTTGCTGATACGATAAGTACGTTAGCAACTGCCGCCTAGCGGCTCAAATGAAAGGAAGCCTGTATGGAGTCATCCGCCTACCCGATGCTCTTTAGCCCGATCAAGGTCGGTACGACCGAGGTCAAGAACCGCGTCTTTATGCCGCCGGTGTCCACCAACCTGGCCGATCATGGCTATGTGACTGACGACTTGGTCGATCATTACCGTGCCCGCGCCAAGGGCGGCGTGGGCCTCATCATCACCGAGGTCGTGACGGTCGAGCCTACCTATACCTATCTGCCGGGTGACATGTGCTGCTACGACGACACGTTTATCCCTGGCTGGGTAAAGCTCGCCGCGGCCGTCCACGAGTATGGCTGCAAGATCATGCCGCAGCTCTTCCACCCCGCCTACATGGCCTTTAACATCCCGGGCACGCCGCGCCTGATCGCTCCGTCCTTTGTGGGCCCGTCCTATGCCCGCGAGGCGCCGCGCCCCATCACGGTCGATGAGATTCACGAGCTCACGCATCAGTTTGGCGACGCTGCCGTGCGTATGCAGAAGGCCGGTGTCGATGGCGTCGAGGTCCACGCGGCGCACGCCCACGGCATGCTCGGTGGCTTTTTGACCCCGCTCTACAACAAGCGTACCGATGAGTACGGCGGCTCGCTCGACGCCCGCATGCGCTTCCTGCTCGAGGTCATCGCCGAGATTCGCGAGCGCTGCGGCAAGGACTTTATCATCGACGTCCGTATTTCGGGCGATGAGTACACCGATGGCGGCCTGACCCTCAACGACATGATCTACGTCTCACGTCGCCTGGAGAAGGCCGGCGTCGACATGATTCATGTGTCGGGCGGCACCACCATCAAGCGCGGCTCCGCGATTCCCGCCGCCGGTACGCAGCAGGCCTCGCATGCCGCCTGCTCGCGCGAGATCAAGAAGCACGTCAACATTCCCGTTGCCACCGTCGGACGCATTAACGAGGCTTGGATCGCCGAGGAGCTGATCGAGGACGGTGCCGCCGACATCTGCATGATGGGCCGCGCCAATCTGTGCGATGCCGAGTTCTGCAATAAGGCCGCTGCCGGCAACGCCGACGACATCCGCCCCTGCATCGGCTGCCTGCGCTGCCTGAACGGCATTATGTTTGGCAAGCGCATCTCCTGCACCGTCAATCCCGATGTTGAGCGCGACGAGGCCGGCTACGAGCCTGCCGCCGAGGCTAAGAACGTGCTGGTTGTGGGCGCTGGTCCTGCGGGCATGGAGGCAGCCTACATTGCTGCCAAGCGCGGCCACAACGTAGTGCTCGTGGATAAGCAGGACGAGCCGGGTGGCGAGATGCGCATCGCGGCCGTTCCGCCGGCAAAGCAGGAACTCACCCGCGTGATCAAGTATCAGTACCGTCGCCTGGCCGAGGTCGGCGTGAAGTGCGTATTTGGCACCGAGCTTACTGCCGAGGACATTCAGCGTGACTACGTCGGCTACGAGGTCGTCCTGGCCTATGGCGCCGAGCCCATCGCCCCGGCCTTCATGCAGGGATTTAAGCAGGTCATGACGGCTGACGACCTGTTGGGCGGCAAGGCTTTCCCGGGCAAGAAGATTGTCATCGTGGGCGGCGGCACCGTCGGTTGCGAGACGGCCGACTACCTGGCCCCGTTGGTCAACGATCTGTCGCCGGCCAATCGCGACGTCACCGTCATCGAGATGACCAAGACGCTCGCCGCCAACGAGGGCGGCGCCGGTCGCGCGGTGCTCATCACGCGCATGCTCTCCAAGGGCGTTCACGTGCTGACCGAGGCCAAGGTGACCGAGATTACCGAGGATGCCATCAGCTACGAAAAGGACGGCGAGATCCACACCATCGCCGATGCCGATACGCTGGTACTTGCCATGGGCTATCGTCCCAATACCAAGTTGGCCGACGACCTTGCCGCTGCCGGCGTTACCACCCACGTGCTGGGCGACGCCAACAAGTGCGGCAACATCCGCGATGCCATCGGCGACGGCTACAAGGTTGCCTGCGAGCTCTAGTCAACCCCTTTGCACCAATCGATTGCAAAAAGCGGCGGCTGCCCTGTGTGTTGGGCAGCCGCCGCCTGCGTTTTGCCAAAGAAAGATTATTGTCGGGCCCTAAATGCCTTTTGCTTCTGCTCCCTCCGCAATCATGTTGCGGTTATACACCAGGTGCAGATACATCGCGTCGTGCGCGGCGGTGGGATTGCGCGCGGCGATGGCGTCGGCCACGCCACGGTGGGTGCGGATGGTTTCCTCAACCAGCTTTTTGCCGGTCACGTCAATAAAGAGGGGGACGGATGCCTTGAGCACGCCCATCAGGCGGGGAACGACGAGGTTTCCGGAGCTCTCGGCAATGGCATTGTGGAACGCGGTGTCGGCGGCGGAGTAATCCTCACCGGCCTCGGCCAGGCGCTCGGATTCGTCGCAGAGCTCTTTGATACAGACGACCTGGTCGTTGGTTGCGTGTTCGGCCGCCATGCGTGCTATCTGCGGCGGTGCCACGGCCCTCTCGCACGTCAACGATGCCGGTTTTTGGATGTGCTCCTCGTTCCTGGAGATTGACGAGAAAACCACCCTCAAGCCCTGGACCGTTATGGAGACGCTCATCGGCCTTTCGGGTCTTGCCTGCGCCCTGGTGATTTCGTTCTTCGCCTAGTTCGCGTAGCTAAGCATCTTTTGCCGAGTGCATCGCTCGGTACCCATTTACACCTGATTCATTAACCAACGATTGGTACAACCGTTCAAATCAAAAGAGGAGAGCATCATGGACGAGAAGACCAAGGCACAGATTCAGCAGGAGGCAGCCGACCTGGTTGCCAAGCTGCAGCCGCGTTCCGGCAAGTTTCGCACCATCAGCCCCGAGATGGACCCGCTGCGTCTGGGCTCTGGCTGGTCCATCGAGGACCTGGACAAGCCGCAGGTCATTATCGAGTCGACGTTCGGCGACTCGCACCCGGGTTCTGCCGGCCTGTTTGAGCTGGTCGAGGAGGTCCGTGCTGGCGTTGACGAGGCTGGCGGTCACGGTGCCCGTTACTTCTGCACCGATATCTGCGACGGCGAGGCCCAGGGCCACGACGGCATCAACTACTCGCTGCCCAGCCGCGACATGATCGCCAACATGATCGAGATCCATGCCAAGGCCACCCCGTTCGACGCCGGCGTCTTTGTCGCCAGCTGCGATAAGGGCCTGCCTGCGAACCTCATGGCCATGGGCCGCATCAACATCCCCTCCATCGTCGTTACCGGCGGTGTCATGGATGCAGGCCCCGACCTGCTGACCCTGGAACAGCTCGGCGCGATTTCTGCCCGCTACGAGCGCGGCGAGATCTCCCGCGAGGAGCTTGAGTTTGCCAAGCACAACGCATGCCCCAGCTGCGGCGCCTGCTCGTTTATGGGCACCGCGTCGACCATGCAGGTTACCGCCGAGGCCCTGGGCCTTATGCTCCCCGGCACGGCCCTGCTGCCCGCAACCAGCTCCGATCTGCGTGAGTTTGCGCGCGCGGCCGGCCGTCAGTCCGTGTGGCTCTCCGAACACAACCTGTGCCCGCGCGACATCGTGACCAAGGAGTCCTTCGAGAACCTCATCATGGTCCACGGCGCCATTTCCGGCTCCACCAACTCGCTGCTGCATATCCCCGCGATTGCCCGCGAGTTTGGCATCGAGATGTCCGCCGACGACTTCGATCGCCTGCACCGTGGTGCTCACTATCTGCTCAACGTCCGTCCCGCAGGTGAGTGGCCGGCGCAGTTCTTCTACTATGCGGGTGGCGTGCCGCGCATCATGGAGGAGATCAAGTCGATGCTCCACCTCGATGTCATGACCGTCACCGGCAAGACCCTCGGCGAAAACCTCGAGGACCTTAAGAACAACGGCTACTACGAGAAGTGCGGCCGCTACTTGGAGAAGTGGAACCTCAAGCGCGAGGACATCATTCGCCCGTTTGACCAGGCTTTTGGTACCGATGGCTCCATCGCCATTCTCCACGGCAACCTTGCCCCCGAGGGCGCCGTCGTCAAGCACACGGTTGTTCCGCGCGAGATGTTCCAGGCCACGCTTAAGGCACGTCCGTTCGACTGTGAAGAGGACGCTATCCACGCCGTCCTGACGCACGAGGTCAAGCCCGGCGACGCCGTCATCATTCGTTATGAGGGCCCCAAGGGCTCCGGCATGCCCGAGATGTTCTACACCACCGAGGCTATCGCCAGCGACCCCGAGCTGGGCGCGAGCATTGCCCTGATCACTGACGGCCGCTTCTCCGGCGCTTCCAAGGGCCCGGCTATCGGTCACGTTTCGCCCGAGGCCGCTGTGGGCGGCCCGATTGCCCTGATCGAGGAGGGCGACCTTATCCAGATCAACATCCCCGAGCGCTCGCTGTCTATTGTGGGCATCGCCGGCAAGGAGATGGAGCCGGCCGAGGTCGACGCCGTCCTGGCCGAGCGCCGAGCCGCTTGGAAGCCCAAGGCTAATCGCTATACCTCCGGCACGCTCAAGTTCTTTACCGAGCATGCAGTTTCCGCCATCCAGGGTGGCTACATGGAGTAGCGCACGTACGCATCGAATTTCTCCTCTCATAGATGTGCGGCACAAAGAGCCCCGAGCCACGTCACCGGGGCGCGTTATTCAGCGCCGCCGGGGCGCTCCACTCAAACGACAAGAGACGTCTTACGCAAGCGCCCACGTCCGTGGATAAAACCACGGGCGTGGGCGCTTCACTTTATTCCCAGCCGCTTTATTCCCAGCCCTTCCACACGTCAGGCTCGTAGCCAACGGTTGCCTGGCGGCCGTTGCGAACGATGGGCTCACGAAGAATCTGCTGGTTATCGAGCACCTTTTCGAACTTCTGGTCGGCAGCAAGATACTGTACGAGCGCAACCGTGTCGGCATCTTTCGCCTTTGGATCGATCACAGCGTCGATCCCGCCGACGGCGCGCGCCACGCTTTCGAGCTCGCCTTTGCTCATCCCCTTTTCCTTCAAGTCGATGAACTGGAACTTCACACGACGTTCCTTGAAATAGCGCTGCGCCTTCTTAGTATCGAAGCTTTTCTTCGTGCCGAATATCTGGATGTTCATACGTACCGCCTTCGCTCAATTCTCGTCCGTCCATGATACGACAAGGGAGCCGAGCAAAAACAGAGCAGGCGGAGATGGAGGAGGACGGCGACCGGCCGTCGGCAAGAGTCGGCCGGATCGGACTGGCGCCCAGCGCGCGCCGGCGACACGCTCGCAGCTGCACACATAGCCGATGTACAAGCTCGCCGCGGCGTTCCCTCGCCCCGCGGTGTGGCGATAGAGAAGCACGCCACCCGTCAACGATGGCGCCTCGGTGAAGAAAATCAACGTCTGGGTTACATCCCTTGAAAGGGGCGAAGACGGCTGCTAGAATACCTCCCCGCTATGAAGGATTTGACCAAAGCATACATCGCAATTCGGCGGCCCCTGGTATACGGGGCCTCTCCTGTTGTTCCCCAAGTGCGCTCTGAGCAGCCGCTTTCTTCCTGTCGTATCTGATGCACGCATAGCACGTGCATGTTATTTCGCCCGTGGGCCGGCGCGCCTTCGGCGAAGAATCGAATAGATACGAAGGAAGCTTATGTCTGATAATTGTACGGTCGCGCCCGCCAATGGGCGCATTACCGGTACCCAGATCCGCATCGTCGCGGTCGTCGTCCTGGGTGCCTTCTTGGCGCTACTGAACCAAACGGTGATGTCGCCTGCGCTGCCGGTCATCATGTCCGATTTCGCCATCGATGCCTCGACTGCCCAGTGGATCATGTCCATATACCCGCTGGTGAGCGGCATCATGGTCCCCGTTTCGGCGTTCCTTATCGACAAGTTCAGCACCCGCGCGCTATTCTTCGGGGCGACGCTGGTGTTCGCGCTGGGCACGCTGCTGTGCGCCGCAGCCCCTGATTTCCTGTTCCTCATCATCGGTCGCGTGTTGCAAGCGGCGGGCTCAGGCGTGCTCATGCCGCTTGTCTCGGTGGTTCCCATGCTGGTGTTCCCCGTCGAGAAACGAGGAACGGCTATGGGCATGGCGGGCATCGTCATGTCGGCGGGTCCCGCGGTCGGCCCCGTCGTAGGCGGCGCGGTGATCGACACGTACGGCTGGCGCACCATGATCGGCGCCATCGTCCCCCTCGCAATTCTCGTGCTGGTGCTGGGCGTGTTCATGCTGAAAAACGTGGGCGAGCTGAAGAACCCCAAGCTCGACCTGCCCTCGGTCGTCGTCTCCACCATCGCCTTCGGCGGACTTCTCTACGGGTTCTCGAGCGCCTCGTCGATGGGTTGGGGCAACCCCGTGGTGCTCGGCTCGATCGTCGCGGGTGTCGTGTGCTTGGTGCTGTTCGTCGTACGCCAGGGCAAAATCGAGGACCCGCTGCTTCAACTGGGCACGCTCAAGACGCGCGAGTTCCGCGTGGCCGCCATCATCGTCACGCTCATCAACGCCGCATGCCTGGTCACCAACACGCTGTTGCCGTTGCTGCTGCAAACCTCGCTTGGCGCTTCGGCCTTCGAAACCGGCATGGCCATGCTTCCCGCCGCGGCGGTGGGCATCATCATCAGCCCTATCTCCGGCGTGGTGTTCGACAAGTTCGGTCCGCGTGCCATCTCGATCGTCGGCCTGGCCCTCATGACCGGCGCCCTGTTCCTGCTCTCGCTTTCGACGGTAAACACGCCCATCTTGGTGGTTGCGCTGTTCTGCATGCTGCAGTCCGCCGGCCAGTCGCTCGCGAACATGCCGGTGAACACATGGGGTGTCAATGCCTTGAAAAATGACATGATCGCCCACGGCAACGCCATCGCGAACACCGGCCGCCAGGTCGCCGGCGGTTTGTGCACGGCGCTCATCATCACGGTCATGACAAGCGTCACCGCGTCGGCCGGCGTCGATGCGAGCATCCAAGTAGCCACCGCCGTGGGCGCGGGCGTCGCTTACAAGGTGTGCGCGGCAATCGGCCTCGTTTCCCTTATCTGCGCCATATTCAGCGTGCGCACCAAGAAAACCGCACCGAAAACGAAGGAGGCATAAGCGATGTCCGAGATTCTGTCCGAGCGCATCCCGCTCGAGCTCGAGGGGACGCCCGTTTCGAGCATCATGATTGAAGAGCCGTTCACCTGCACGCAGGATTGCACGATTTCCGACGTGGTGCGCATGCTCGCCGAAAACGAGGTGAGCAGCATGCCCGTAATCGATGAGCGCAACCAGGTGGTCGGGTTCATCTCCGACGGCGATGTCATGGGAGCCATCGCGCAGCATCGCGCTCACACCATCTTCACGGGCGGCGACGCGTCCATGCTGTACTTCGACGATCAGAGCCTTGAGCAGCGCATCGAGGACCTGAAGGATCGCTGCGTCATGGATTTCGCGACGCGCCAGGTAGTGTGTGCCCGTCCCGAGCAGAGCATCGCCCGCGTCGCCGCGCTGCTGGCGAAGAAGAAGTTCAAGAAGCTTCCTGTGGTTGATGACGAGGGCAAACTCGTGGGGGTCATCCGCCGCTCCGCCATCACCAAATACATCTTCGGCATCCTTTTCCAATAGGGGCAGGTCGCACTTGAGGCGAACATCTCGAGGCATCGAGCCAGCAACTGGACCAGACAACCTTGACACGCACGTGCTTTCCCTCGATGCTTCGGTAAGGGGAGCTGCGAAAATCGCAGCACGGGTGATCGGCGCCGCGCCCCCGAAGGCAAAAGCGAACACGGGAGCGATACGATGGGAAAAGTCCTGGACGAAGATTTGGTTTATGAGATTCTCTCCGTCGTGGCAGAGATTCCGGCGGGATGCGTCGCCTCGTACGGTCAGATAGCGCGCCTCATCGGCAGGGAGAAAAACTCTCGCCTGGTCGGAGCGGTGCTGAGCGAGGCGGATCGCTACGGCGATTATCCCTGCCACCGCGTCGTCAACCACGCGGGACGCCTCGCGCCAAACTTCCCCGACCAGCGAGCACTACTGACGGAGGAAGGAGTCGCCTTCCGAGACAACGGCTGCGTCGACATGAAAAAGCACCAGTGGAACGAGTAGCCAGGCAGCGTAGCGTCGAAAGGAGCGACGCCACGGGGAACGACCTGCGCCCCGCCGCCGGACAACCTATGGCAAAGTGACACGTCCCACAAAGAGCGGCGCACCAGTACGAGACACGACCGCGACGTAAAAAGACCCTATGATACTCGTAAGCATCTATCTGATTGCCCGCCTCGAGGTACCCAAAGAACGAGAGATGCCGAAACCCCTAGACAAAGAAAAAGGTCGGGAGCTTTTATGCTTCCGACCTGAAGTTTCATGGTCGCGGGGGGGCGGATTTGAACCACCGACCTTCGGGTTATGAGGTCGCTACGACGTTGTTTCATTCAGACATTTCGACCCAAATTGAAGTCAATATAACTCCAGGTCATTTGATGTTTTCATAGATTTACGAAAGAAAAGTACGCGGAATTATTCGACCCAAATTCGACCCACAACGAGCTTGAAAGCGGTCAGGCGGAGCATTACCCTTGGGGTGTGACCCCACGCAGGGCCCTCCACCAAGGGTAATGCCCACCCGCCCCAGCCCTTTGCGCCATTCCGCGCAACCTAGCGCGATTCTCAGGCACTTCAGGCAAGGAACACGATGAACGACCGACCTCTCGTCATAGGCAAAGGAACGAAGCAACGCCGCGACAAATACACGTGGCGCTACCGTCACAGCCTCGGCAAGGATCCGGTCACGGGCAAATACCGCTATTCGCCGTGGCAGACCATACATACCACCAAAAGCCGAGAGGTCGACGCCGCACTCGAAGCCTACAAGGCAGAACTCAACAGCGGCACCTACGTCCAAAAATCGAGGGACACCGTCGGCTCGTACGCAAAAAAGTTCCACGACAACCGCGAAGGAACCATCACGCCGCTCGCCTACTCGACATCCTACTCAATCGAGAACCGGACGCGCACATCACATGCGTGATGCTCATGCTCGACACCGACATGAGAAGGGCAGAAGCCCTCGGGATGACGTGGTCCGATGTCTCCGTCGAGAACAGAAGCATCCTCATTGAGCAGCAGTTCGCGGCCGATCGAAGCGTTCGCTCGCCCAAAAGCAAGAAAAGCGTGCGGAGGATCTCGATAAGCGAGACGCTGACGTCGTATCTCGAATTCTGGAAAAAGGAGCAGGCCCGCGAAATGGAAGCCTTCGGCCTGGAACAAGTCAAAGGCACTCCGCTCGTCCACTCATTCGAACGAACGAAAGACAGGCATCCCCAAGTCAACTTCATGGACCTGAATGGGTTTTCGCGCTGGTTCAGAAACTTCAGCGTCGAGAACGGGTTCGGCAAGTTCGAAGGCGTTCGAACATACCATTATGTGAAGGAAACTGTCGACGGGGAAACGATTTCGAAGCGTTATGAGCATAAAGAGTGGCTCGAATTGAGGGATTACCTCAGGAAGCATCCCAAGGTTCGCGAGGCGAGGCATATCAGCACATATGAGAGCGAGCACCTTCCTTACGGATATTCGGGCCTATCGAGCCACACCGCTACTGCCGCTACTGCCCGCTACTGCCCGCCAGCTTCCGAACCAGCGGGCGGTAGCAGCACCCCGAACATCTCGCCGACAGCGCAGAGAGTCGTCGACCTGGCGGCCAAGGCCGACATCGAGGACGTGATGCTGTGCGACCTGCCCGGCGTCCTGTCCTTCCTAGGGCTGCCACCTGAGACGGAGATGCCGCCGGGCAACAAGGGGAAGACGAAGCTCAAGAAGCTCTACAGGAAGGTGGCGCCGAACAAGGCATACCACTCCGGCGAGCGCGCCAAGGATTTGATCTCGCACCTCGACATGGCAGAGATCAGGGCATCGGCGCCCGTCCCGCTCGGAGAGATAGACAGAGCGGTCGTAAGCGGCTGATGTAACTTCTGACACCCTAGAACTTACATCGAGCCCCGATTTTTGAGCTCGGGGCTCTTTTCGTCTAGATTGGGGACGCATGGCCGGACGAAAACAATTTGCGTCTGGTAATAAGCGTACGAAAGCGCAATTTACGTCTTAATTCCGTACGCAAATCAAGACGAAAATCGTTTACGTCTGCTTTAAATCCGTACGAAAACGGTTTTCGTCTTGCAGGGCAGTTGCCGTTTCTACAGTTCAACTTCCAGTTCGGCTTTGTGCTCGTAGAGGTAGTCGCGCATGTAGGGGATGGCAAATGAGACCTTGCCGTACGAGGGAGCCTCGATAATCGATTCTCTTAACAGGCGGCTGCGGACGGAACTCACCTGTTGAGGCGTTTTGTTTAGGGCATCGGCAACCATGCTGGTCGAGCTCGTCTGCCCCAAAGATGCCATGCTCAGCAGATAAGCGATGCACGTGGGCGGAATGCGCTGTAGCGCGGGCTCAATCACCATGGCACAGAAGCGTTCGCGTGCCGTTGCAATGCCGCGCTCGGCTTCTTCTTCTCCAATAATCGGTGTATGTGCGCGTCTTGCCAACTGCCATGCGTAGTATCCAACGAGTTGGATCATGAAAGGATAACCTTGCGTTGCCTCGGCAAGTTGGCCGGCAATACCTGGCTGCAACTCCATGCCAGACGCTTCAATGGTTTCCTCGAGGGAGTACGACACTTCGGTTACTGCCACAGCCTTCAGGTCAAAGGGGAGGGCACGGCGCAAAAACGTAAGTGTCTTTCCGTTGATGATGCTTTCAATCATCGAAGGCAGCCCCGCAAAAACAAAGGCGATATCAAGGTCTTCGCCGATAACCTGCTGAATCGCAATGGAGAGCGTTCGGACCTCATCGAGCTCTGCGTCTTGAACCTCGTCGAGAGTGATGAGCAGGCCATTTTCATTCTTGGATATTGTCTGTCTCATGGCGTCGCGTAGCGATGGGCCGATTCGCTCAATATCTATGCTGCCGATGGATATGCCAGCTACGGTGGGCTCAAATCTGGCGTGTTTGGCCTGGAATTTGGGCTGCAGCTGTTCGAGAATGCGCTGGCAAAGTCCCTCGGTTGCGACCTCTTTTATGACCGTCCAGCCACGGCTTTGCGCCAAACGTGAGCACTCGTCAAGGAGGACCGTCTTGCCCGTTCCACGGACGCCGGCTATGCGCATTAGGCGCCCAGGGGCACCAGGCCCGTTGGTGAGGCCTTCACTGAATTCTTCAAGTACATCTTCGCGGCCGATAATCGTGGGAGGTGTTTTACCTGCTGTGGGCTTAAAAGGGTTTGTTTGCATGTGAGCCACCTTTGCTCAAGATATAGCAAGATATAGCAAAGTATAGCAAGATATAGCAAAGTAAGCGCTACTCGCGGGTTTTGCGGTGGTGCTATTTTCCAAATGCCGCGCGGATAAAGCGCTGGGCGAACAGCTTGTTGGCAACTCACGAGGGCTCGGGGTGCCAATTTGGGGTGCAGTAGTGCTGCGCCACGAAAAGGGCCTATCTACTACGTTTAAGCCGCAGAGGTCAACCATAGCCGCCATTTAGGCAAAATGGCAAGCCGACTACCTGCGGTTTTGTTTTCGCACTTTTCAGCATGGTCTGGGCTCTCCGCGTTAACGTAGTAGATGGGCCCCTTTTGTGGCAAGGGGCCGACCTGCGGCCCGGGGTGGCCAAAAAGCCCCGTCCCAAAAAGACTGTTGGAAGTTGCGGTGGAATAGTTCCTGTTTTTGCTGCTGAAGGCCTTGAGCAGGAACTATTCCACCGCAACTTATGAGGGGGCGGGGGATGCGATAGTATTGCATGGTGATATTCGACAAACCGTGAGCTTCATCCGAGGGCTTTATGGAACAACACCAGCATAATCAGAGCCTGCAAGACCAGGCATACAACGCATTGCGCTCCAAGATCATCTATGCCGAGCTCAAGCCCGGCACACGCCTTTCGGCGATTGGTCTGGAAAAGGAGACGGGAATCGGGCGCACGCCCATTCGCGAGTCCTTTGTGCGCCTGCGTGAGCAGGAGCTGGTGGAAACGCGTCCCAAAAGCGGCACCTATGTCTCAAAAATCAGCATGGAGCGCGCCGAGAACGCCTGTTTCTTGCGCGAGAAACTCGAGAGAAGCGTGCTCATTAAATGTTGTTCGGCCGCCTCGCCCGAGCAAAAGCAGCGGCTCGAGCAGATTCTTGCCGAGTCCGAGTCGCTCGACCATAGCGAAACGCGTCGCTTTTTCGATCTGGACAACCTGTTCCATGAGACGTGTTTTGAGATTGCCGGCCGTCACATGTTGTGGGATTGGATGAAGAGCGTCAACACACATTTTGAGCGATACAACTGGTTGCGTATGGTGTCGCAGGACCTGGATTGGGAGCCGATTCGTCGGCAGCATCGCCGGATTCTCGAGGCCATTAAGAGGGGCGATACCGATGCGGCGAGCTATCTGGCAGAGACGCACTTGCACCTGATGCCCGAGGAGCAGGGCCCGGTTATCGCCTTGCATCCTGACTATTTTGAGCTGTCTAAAGACTCGGCTATCTAGCCCATTATCGCATCTGCTCGAGACGCAAAAACGATGCTGCTCACCTACAGCGTTTTGCAACTGAGATTTTTAAAAAATGCCTAAAATGGCTCAGGCTGCCGACAATGGGGAAACGGGGTGCGTTATGGCGCAGATGAGAATCAAGGACATTGCCGTCGAGGCGGGCGTGAGTCCGGCCACGGTCTCGCGCTATCTCAACAACCGCCCCGGGCAAATGACCGAGGAGACCCGTGCCCGCATCGCGGCGGTTATCGAGCGCACCGGCTATCGCCCGCGTGCCGCTGCGCGCAATCTGCGCAGCTCGCGCACCAATCTCATCGGCGTGATCTTGGCCGACATCGCCAACCCATTCTCGAGCGCCATGCTCGAAGGACTTTCCGCCAGTGCCGCCGCGCGCGGCTGCTCGCTTATGACGGCCATTAGCGGCAACGATCCCGCTAAGGAAGCAGAGTCGCTCACCAGACTTATCGATGCCGGCGCGGACGGCCTGGTCGTCAACACCTGTGGAGGCAACGACGAGGCAATCGCCGCGGCAGCGGGGCGCCTGCCCGTTGTGCTGCTCGACCGCGATGCTGCCGACGGCGGCGCCGATCTGGTGACATCTAACAACCGTGAGCTGGTCGCCGGCTTGGTAGACGCCTTGACCGCCGCTGGCAGCGAGCGTCTGTGCCTGCTCACCGAGGCAAGCAACGACAGTCCCGTCCGTCGCGAGCGCGCCGAGGCCTTTACCGACGAGCTTTCGCACCGCGGCCTTGCGGGCGAGGTTGTCACCCTGGCCGATGGCGGCGCCACGGGCGTTGGCCGCTTGGACGAGACTATCCGCAACTATGTAGGCAAAAAGCTCGGCCTCATTGCCGTCGACGGCCTGGTCTTTCTGCGTCTGACCGAGGCGCTGACGCAGCTGGGACCCTCGTTGCCGGCGGGTCTCAAAATCGCGACGTTTGACGATTGCCCCTGGAACCGCGTGCTCTTTGGCGGCGTGACCACGGCCGCGCAAGACACCCTCATCATCGCCGAGCGCGTGGTCGAGCGCCTCTCCGAGCGCATCGACGTTGTTACCACTACGGTGGGCGAGGCCGCAAAGCTCGCCCCCAAGCGCATCGAGGTTCCCGGTCACATCGAACACCGCGCATCAACCTCGCGCTAGTTTGTATGATAATATATAGACAATGTCATACAGGAGGTATCCATGGCTGCGTCTGTGCTGAGTGTGCGAGTGGACTCGTCAATTAAAGACTCATTTGCCGAACTGTGCGAAGAGCTTGGCATGACTTCGTCTGTTGCGGTCAATATGTTTATGAGGCAGATGCTGCGCGAACGCTCTCTGCCGTTTGTTCCTTCACTCGGTAAAAGCTCTGCGAGCGAAAGCGCCGCGGCGGGCATTTTGGATACTGCCCAGATTGAGTCCGCCGTCCGCGAGGCGGCCAGCTTGATTCCCGCCATCAAAACCGTGATTCTTTTTGGTTCGTATGCCCGTGGCGAGGCGCATGCCGATAGTGATATTGACTTGCGCCTCGAAGTCGATCGCGAGCGGGGCTTTGGTCTTTTCGCGCTGTCGGCATTTGGTGAGGCGGTGCGCAAAGAAACCGGGAGGCAGGTTGATCTCGTCTCTAGTGATCATCTTGATGACGATCTTGCCGCGGTAATCGAGCGCGAAGGAGTGATCCTTTATGATCGCGCGTAAGTCAGACAGCCTTCGCGCCCAAGAGGTTTTGGATGCCATTTCTGAAACGAACGAGCGCATCAAGGTTTTTGATATCACCGAGGACCAGTTTCTGCATGCGAATGACGTGCGGACGAGGGCGTTGGCGGACTCCCTTTTGATGTGTGCGCTTAGGGTGACGGAAGAAGCGGGCAAATTGTCGGAACGCTCGCAGCGGCTTCATCCCGAAATCGAATGGCGTGGAATTATCGGCATGAGAAATTATCTTGCGCATGATTACGGCAATGTCGACCGCTCGGTTGTTTGGGATGCAGTGACGATGGAGTTCCCTACGCTGGAACGAGCCTGTAGACAAATTGTCTCCGAATCTGAACGCTAGCCGCTCGTTCGTAACTGCCTGCTCGCGCACGTTTTTTGAGCGCTTGATACGCTTTAACCCTGCGGAAACATTTTTCTGCGATAGTATCTGCGATATAGACCAGTCGAAACCCGCCCGAAAGAAAGGGGAGCGACATGAACCAGCAGAACATCGATTACGTACTCCGCTCCGTAGAGCAGCGTGACATCCGCTTTGTGCGTCTGTGGTTTGTCGACATTCTCGGCCGCCTCAAGAACTTTGCCATTAGCCCCGAGGACCTCGAGGTCGCTTTTGAGGAGGGTATTGGCTTTGACGGCTCTGCCATCGAGGGCTTTGCCACGCCCGAGGAAGCCGACATGCTGGCGTTCCCCGATGCTTCTACCTTCCAGATTCTGCCGTGGCGCCCGAGCCACAACGGCGTCGCCCGCGTGTTCTGCGACGTGTGTACTCCCGATCGCAAGCCGTTTGCCGGCGACCCGCGCGACGCCCTGCGCCGCATGTTCTATAAGGCCGAGAAGGCCGGTTATCTGCTCAACGTGGGTGCCGAGCTGGAGTATTACTACTTCCCCGACGAGCACACCCCCGAGCCGCTCGACAACGTGGGCTACTTCGATCTTTCGGTGAGCGATGCCGCTCGCGACCTGCGCCGCAACACGGTCCTCACGCTCGAGAAGATGTCCGTGCCCGTGGAGTACACCTTCCACGCCGCCGGCCGCTCGCAGCACGGCATGAGCCTGCGCCACGCCGAGGCCCTGAGCATGTCCGACGCCATCACCACGGCCAAACTCATCATTAAGCAGCAGGCTTACGAGAGCGGGTGCCACGCCTCCTTTATGCCCAAGCCGTTGGCGGGCGAGGACGGCAGCGCTATGTTCCTGTGCCAGTCGCTATTCGACCACGACGGCAACAACGTCTTTTGGGGCGAGGACGACGAGAAGTACCACCTCTCCGATATCGCCAAGCACTACATGGCCGGCATCTTGGCGCACGCGCGCGAGATCAGCGCCATCACTAACCCCACGGTCAACTCGTACAAGCGCATCACCACGGGCGGCGACTCCGTGCCGCAGTACGCCACGTGGGGCCTGCGCAACCGCGCGAGTATGGTCCGCATTCCGGTCTACAAGCCCGGCAAGCAGCTGTCCACGCGCATCGAGCTTCGCAGCCCCGACCCCATGGCCAACCCGTACCTGGTCAACGCCGTCACGCTGGCGGCTGGTCTGGACGGCATCGAGCGCAAGCTGGAGCTCCCGCCCGAGGCAACGGCTGAGACGCTCAAGCTTACCGACCGTCAGATGGTCGAGGCCGGCTACACGCCGCTGCCTCGCTCGCTCAAAGAGGCGCTTGACGTGTTTGAGGACTCGCAGTTTATGAAGGATGCCCTCGGCGAGCACATCCACAGCTTCTTCCTCAAAAAGAAGCGCGACGAGTGGCATAAGTTTGAGTCTACGATCACCGAGTGGGAGATTAAGCATTACCTGGCGAACTCCTAATCGCGCTGGCTTATTCCAGTGCGATTGAGCTCATTTCTTTGGAGGTCGATATGTCCGAAAAGAGTGCCCTGTTCATGGCGCGCACGACGCGCTTCCACGAGTTTGCCCGCAGCTTGACGACTACCCTGGGTGTCGAGGTGAGCCTGGCTACCCCCGATTCGCCGACTGCGGCGCACGACTTTGACCTGCTGATCCTCGATTCCGATGGCATCCGCAGCGACCGCATCGATCAGATTGCCAAGTGGCTTGACGATCGCGGCGGCGTCCCCATGTTGGTGATCGTCGACGACGAGGCGCTCGGCACCCTGCGCCTGCCCAATCATGCGCATGCCGACTTTGTATGCCCCACGGCGACGCCCAACGAGCTCAAGGCTCGTGCACAGCGCCTGATGGGCGAGGAGGAGACCGTCACCGCCGACGATGTGCTCAACATCGATAACCTCGAGATCAACCTGGCTACCTACCAGGTGACGCTCGATAACGAGCCCATCGACCTGACGCTGATGGAGTACTCGCTGCTGAGCTTTTTGGCGACGCACCCCAACCGTGCCTACAGCCGCGAAGTGCTGCTGCACCGCGTGTGGGGCTTTGAGTACTGCGGCGGCACGCGCACCGTCGACGTGCACATCCGACGCATCCGCTCCAAGGTGGGCCCGCAGATCGCGGCACACATCACCACCGTCCGCGGCGTGGGCTATCTGTTTAAGGACTAGATTTCCACCACAAAGGGGACAGGCGCCTTTGTGGTGGTTTTGACGCGGGTGCGGGTTCCTCTCGAATCTGCAGCAGAACTTAAGCCTTCCTAAAAGATTGCGTTCTCATACACTTGCGCCCGCATATTGGGGTACAACTCAACGTGAACAATGATGGCCCGCCACATGTTTGGCGGGCCTTTGGTTATTTGACGAAAGGATCGCAGCCATGAGCGAGTACGATTCCCAGCGTCCCCAGGATGCGGGCAACGCCGGCGAGACCCAGCAGCAGCCGCGTGTGCAGGTGGAGTCGACGCCTGCCGGCAGTAACATTCCCTACGTGCAGGCTTACGACACGCAGACCGGCCAGCCGCTAGGCAGCCAGCAGGTTGTAAATAAGCACACGGTGGTCAAGACCAAGACCAAAAAGCTGCCGATCTTTATTACGGCGCTTGCCGGCTGCGCCTGCGGCGCCCTGCTGGTCATCGCGCTCATTATGAGTGGCACGCTCAACATTGGCGGCGGAAAGAATGCCGTGACGGCGGGTGCTTCGGGTTCGTCGACGCAAAAGATCACGATCGACTCCGAGGACACAACGCTTGCCGAGGCGGTCTCTGCTAAGGCGCTGCCCTCCGTCGTTTCCATCACCGCCACTTCGAGCGGCAGCCAGAATGGCTCGCTTTCGCAGTCTGCCGACGAGTCGGATGGTTCGGGAAGCGTCGGTTCGGGCGTGGTGCTCGATACCGAGGGTCACATCCTCACCAACAACCACGTGGTCGATGGTTACGACCAGTACGTGGTGACCATGGACGACGGCACCACCTATGAGGCCGAGTTCGTGGGCAACGACGCCTCGAGCGACCTGGCCGTCATCAAGCTCAAGGACGCCGACGCCTCCAAGCTCACACCGATCGAGATCGGTGACTCCTCCAAACTCAACGTGGGCGAGTGGGTTATGGCCATCGGTTCGCCGTTCGGCAACGAGCAGTCTGTCTCCACGGGCATTGTGTCGGCGCTTTATCGTTCCACGGCCATGAGCTCTACCAGCGGTAACACCATCTATGCCAACATGATTCAGACCGATGCTGCCATCAACCCGGGCAACTCCGGCGGCGCGCTCGTTAACGATAACGGCGAGCTCGTGGGCATCAACTCGCTCATCGAGAGCTACTCGGGCTCCAGCTCGGGCGTGGGCTTTGCTATTCCCGTTAACTACGCCAAGGACATTGCCGACCAGATCATCGACGGTAAGACGCCGGTGCACCCGTACCTGGGCGCCACGCTCTCGAGCGTCAATGCGCTTAACGCCCGCACCAACAAGCTGAGTACCGATAGCGGCGCGTATGTGGCGAGCGTTGTCGAGGACGGTCCTGCTGCCAAGGCCGGCATCCAGGAGGGTGACGTCATCACCAAGCTGGGTGACGACGAGATTACGAGCGCCGATGGCCTGATTATCGCGCTGCGCAGCCACGAGGTGGGCGAGAAGGTCGAGATTACGCTCGTGCGCGGCAAGGAAGAGAAAAAGGTCACCGTCGAGCTGGGCTCCGACGAGGAGCTGCAGAACCAGCAGCAGGACGATAGCGCGACCGACACCGGCAACGGCGGTATTACCGACGAGCAGCTGCGCCAGTATCTGGAGGAGCTGCTGGGCCAGCAGGGCCAGGGCCAAGGCTACGGTCAGGGTTTCTAACGGGCCGTATTGCACATATCGAAGCCAGAGGGGCTGTCCCATCAACGTGGGGCAGCCCCTCTTTTCTCATTGATCCGTTGGGGACGGAGGAAAACGGATCATTTAAAGCTGAAAAGGACATGGTTTGATCGTGCGATCCACCCCGGTCCGTCGGCTGCCGATTCGGTGCGGTTCGAAAGGGCTATTCGGCCCCGTTGCGACCGGTGGTACTCTAGTATCCGTTTGAAATCGAGCGAAGGAGTGCCGCTATGGAGCAATCGAGTCTGTTTGGTGACGGCGTGGACATCGATACCGAAACGTCTACGACTGCGGAAGCCACCGCGCCGACCGATGCCCGTGCCCAGGCGGCGGCGCGCGCGGCCGAGCTGCGCCACGAGCTCGACTACCACGCCTATCGCTACTACATGCTCGATGCGCCCGAGATCACGGACGCCGCCTTCGACAAAATGCTCGTTGAGCTGCAGGAGATCGAGGCGGCCTATCCCGACCTGGTGACACCCGACAGCTATACCCAGCGTGTGGGCGGATACGTGAGCGAGCAGTTTACGCCGGTAACGCACATGGCACGCATGTATTCCATGGATGATGCCATGGACCTGGACGAACTCGACGCGTGGCTCCAGCGCGCCGAGGATGCGCTCGGTGCCGGTAGCGTCACCTATACCTGCGAGCTCAAGATCGACGGCCTGGGCGTGGCGCTTACCTACCAAAACGGAACTTTCGTGCGCGCGGCCACGCGCGGCGACGGCACCACGGGCGAGGACGTGTCGCTCAACGTGCGAACCATCAAGGACGTGCCCATGCACCTGTCCGAGCCGGCGCTCGCTCACATGGGCGCCGACCGCGAGCGTACCATCGAAGTGCGCGGTGAGGTCTACATGCCTAAGGGCAGCTTTGTTCGCCTGAACGACGAGGCCGATGCCGAGGGCCGCGACCTCTTTGCCAACCCGCGCAACGCCGCCGCAGGATCCTTACGCCAAAAGGACCCCAAGGTCACGGCGCGCCGCGACCTGGCCACCTTTATCTATGCCATCGCCGATACCGACCCGCTGCATGTCCACAGCCAGCGCGAGTTTCTCGACTGGCTGCGCAGTGCCGGCTTTAGTGTCAACCCCAACGTGGCACGCTGCGCCACGCCGGCTGAGGTCCACGAGTTCTGCGCCCAGGCGCTCGAACATCGCGGTGACCTGGACTACGACATCGACGGCGTGGTCGTAAAGGTGGACAGCTTTCAGCAGCAGTTCGACCTGGGCTTTACCGCCCGCGCGCCGCGCTGGGCCATTGCCTTTAAGTTTCCGCCCGAGGAAAAGCAGACCGTTCTGCGCGAAATTCGCATCCAGGTGGGCCGCACCGGTGTGCTCACGCCGGTCGCCGAGTTCGATCCGGTGACGGTTGCCGGTTCCACCATCGCGCGTGCCACGCTGCACAACATCGACGAGATCCGCCGCAAAAACGTGCGCGAGGGTGACACCATCATCGTGCACAAGGCGGGTGACGTGATCCCCGAGGTCGTGGGCCCGGTGCTCGACAAGCGCCCGGGCGATTCGGTCGACTGGCACATGCCCGAGGTCTGCCCCGTGTGCGGCAGCCCCGTGGTCCACGAGGATGGTGAGGTCGCTTACCGCTGCGTCTCCATCGACTGCCCCGCGCAGCTCAAGGAGCGCTTGCTCCACTGGGTGAGCCGCGGCTGCATGGACGTCGATGGCCTAGGCGACGAGATCGTCGACAAGATGATCGCCGCCGGCCTGATCCACGATGTCGCGGACTTCTACCAGCTCACGGTCGACGACATCGCCGGCCTGGACACAGGACGCACCTACGCCAGCTCCAACAGCAAAAAGGGCGTCAAGAAGGGCGACCCCATTCCGGTGGGTCTCAAGACGGCCGAGAAAATCATCGCCGAGCTCAACAAGTCCAAGAGCCAGCCGCTCGGTCGCGTGCTGTTTGCCCTGGGCATCCGCCACGTGGGCAAGAGCGTGGGCGAGGTCATCGCCGAGCGATTCCTGTCGATTGACAAGCTCGTCTTGGCGAGTGAAGAGGACATCGCCGAGTGCGAGGGCATCGGTCCCAAGATTGCGGCGAGCGTCAAGCAGTTCCTGGCCGTGCCCGAGAACCTTGCCGTGCTGGAGCGCCTGCGCCAGGCGGGCCTGTCGCTCGAGGTCGATTTGGGTGCCGCACACGCGCAAGCCGCAGCCGATGCCGGCGTGGCGGGCGAGCTCGCCGACGCACAGCCGCTCGCGGGCCTGACCTTCGTGCTCACCGGCACGCTCGTCAACCGCACGCGCGACGAGGCGGGCGCGGCGCTCAAGGTGCTCGGCGCCAAGGTTTCGGGCAGTGTGTCGAAGAAGACGAGCTATCTGGTCGCCGGCCCCAAGGCGGGCTCCAAGCTCACCAAGGCCGAGCAGCTGGGCGTACCCGTGCTGGATGAGGACGCACTCGAGCAGATCCTGGCGACTGGTCAGGTGCCCCAGGCATAAGGCATCAATAGTCAAATTGAAGAACCGCCCGGAAGCACGATGCTTTCCGGGCGGTTCTTACTTTGCTGGGGAAACCGGCACCGTGATCTACGTCACGTAGGTCGCTGGGTCGTCACTGATGATGTCGTCGATGAGGGCGATTTCGCGTCGCCCCGCTACGCCATCAGTTTGTCAAAAGCTCCGCGGCGGTTGAGTACGGTAAATGCGACAACACAGATGACTGCCGACAAAATCGATCCGCACGGCGAGGCGATGCCCATGGGAAACAACGTATCGGAATAGGCGTTCGACAGCAGCCAGGCGCCGGGCACGCGAATGAGCGCCACCGCCAGCACGTTGTGCGCAAAGCCGATGTAGCTCTTGCCATACGCAGCGAAAAAGCCGCTAAAGCAAATGTGGATGCCGGCAAAGATTGCGTCGAAAATATAACTGTGCATATAGCCGGTGCCGGCCGCGACCACCGCGGGGTCCTTGGCAAAAAAGCCGATAAACGCCGGCGCCACCAGCCACATCAGCACCGTAATCAGGCAGCCATACACTACCGAGATGGTCATGGCATCTTTGAGCACCTGACGTGCACGATCGCCCTTGCCCGCGCCGGCGTTTTGCGCCGTGAGCGCGCTGACGGTGGCACCCATGGAACTCGGCACAATGAACAAAAAGCTGATCATCTTCTCGACCAGGCCCACGGCAGCGGCATCGACCAGGCCGCGATGGTTGGCGATGACGGTGATAAACATAAACGCCACCTGGATGCAGCCGTCCTGCACGGCCACGGGCACGCCGATCTTAAGAATGCTGCCGAGCACCTCGGGCTGGGGACGCAGGTCGCTGCGCTTAACGTGGATGTTCGTACGGCGGCTCTTAAGCCACACGAGTGCGAGCGCAACGCTGGCCGTCTGGGCGGTTACCGTGCCGAGCGCCGCGCCCACGGGGCCGAGCCCCATGTGGCCGATAAACAGAAAGTCGAGCGTGATGTTAATGACGCACGCGGCGCCAATCACGTACATAGGCGAGCGCGAATCGCCCAGCCCGCGAAAGATGGCCGAAAGAATGTTGTACGCGGCGATAAAGGGAATGCCGATAAAGCAGATGCGCAGGTAGGCGGCGGTGCCTTCGACTGCTTCGGCCGGCGTTCCAATGAGCGCCACGATTTGCGGGCATAGTGCAAACAAGATGGCGGCCAGCACCACCGAGACGCCCATAAAGAGTGTGATAGTGTTGCCGATGGCGGTCTCGGCGCGATCGAAGCGACGCGAGCCCACGGCGTGGCCGACGATGACCGTCGTTCCCATGGCCAGGCCCACGAGCGTCACGGTAATGATGTAGAGCGTCTGCGCGCCATTGCCCACGGCGGTGATGCCGGCGGCGCCGCTAAACTGCCCCATCATGTACAGGTCGGCCATGCCGTAGAGCATCTGCAAAAAGTACGAGAGCATATAGGGCAGGGCAAAGACCGCGATGGTCTTAAGGACATTTCCGCGTGTGAGGTCGTGTTCCATGGGCGGGGCTTTCTGGCTGGGTTTGTTTACGTACCAGTGTAGTGAAAACCCTATAACGATTGTAGAGTCAAGGTTTGTGATGACGCCGGAGCGAAAAAGTCTCGCGCACCATTATTCCGAGTGAATATGGACACACATCACGAGAACTCGCCGCCGGCGCTAACCTTGCAGAAAACGATTTCGGAATACTTGACACCATTATTCGGCGCGCAATAATACGTGCGTTTGCGAACAACGTTTGATGGGGGTTGAACCTGCGTGCGCAATCTCAAAATACTGTTTTCCTATCTAGGGGCATACCGTCGCGATGCCATCCTCGGCGTGTTCTTTGTGTCGGTCGAGACGGTGCTCGAGCTGTTTATCCCGGTCATCATGGCCAACATCATCGATGTGGGCGTGCCTGCGGGTGATATCAACTACATGCTGCTGCAGGGCGCGTACATGTTGGTGTGCGCTACGCTTTCGCTGGTACTGGGCTTGGGTTATGCCCGCACGTCCGCCCGCGTTGCCTCGGGCCTAGGCGCTAACCTGCGCGAGGCCGAGTACAAAAAGATTCAAACGCTCGCTTTTGGTAACCTGGACAACTACGACGCCAGCTCGCTCGTCACCCGCATGACCACGGACATCACCGTTATCCAAAATGCTGTGGGCAACGGCTTTCGCCCTATGGTGCGCGGCCCGGTGACGCTTATCGTCGGCCTTATCTACGCGCTGATGCTGTCGCGCCCGCTCGCCACCGTCTTTGCGATCATCTTGCCCGTGCTGGCAATCGTACTGGGCGCCATCACCTATCGCGTCAGTCCGCTCTACCGCCAACTCCAGACCTCGATGGACCACCTCAACGGCGTGGTACAGGAGGACCTCACCGCCGTGCGTGCCGTCAAGGCCTACGTTCGTACCGAGCACGAGGAGGCCAAGTTCGACACCGTCAATACCGAGCTCGCGCGCACTGCGGCAGAGACCTTTGGCGGCGCGGTGCTCAACCTGCCGGTGTTTCAGCTGTCGATGTACGTGGCTGCGCTCTCCATCCTGTGGATTGGCGGCCGCATGATTCTCGCCGGCAAGCTGGGCGTGGGCTCGCTCACGGGCTTTATGAGCTACGTGCTGCTGATCATGAATTCGCTCATGATGATTTCCAACGTGTTTTTGCTGCTCACGCGCGCTCTTACGAGTGTGGGCCGTATCGCCGAGGTGCTCGATGAGGAGCCCTTTATCGCCAACCCCGCGGGAGACCTCGCGATTGCGGCGCCAGCGGACGGCAGTATCGAGTTTCGCGACGTTTCCTTTAAATACCGCGCGGATGCAGCCGAGGATGTGCTCGAGCATATCGACCTTCGCATCGAGAGCGGCTCGACGGTGGGCATCCTCGGCGGTACGGGCTCGGGCAAGAGCTCGCTTGTGCAGCTGATTGCGCGCCTGTACGACGCCACCGAAGGCGCCGTGCTTGTGGGCGGACGCGACGTGCGCGACTACGACCTCGCGACTCTACGCGACGCCGTGGGCATTGTGCTGCAAAAGAATGTGCTGTTTACGGGTACCGTGCGCGAGAACCTGCAGTGGGGCAATCCGCAGGCGTCGGACGATGAGCTCCTCGCGGCTTGCCGCGCAGCGTGCGTGGACGAGTTTCTTGATCGCATCGGCGGGCTGGACGGCGAGTTGGGCCAAGGCGGCGCCGGTGTCTCGGGTGGCCAGAAGCAACGCCTGTGCATCGCGCGCACGCTGCTCAAGCACCCGCGCGTGCTCATTTTTGATGACTCCACCAGCGCGGTCGATATGGCGACCGACGCAAAGATTCGCGAGCACATCGCTCGGATTCCCGATGCGACCGTGCTCATCATCGCCCAGCGCATCGCGAGTGTCATGGATGCCGATCGTATTGTGGTGCTGGACGACGGTCGTGTCCACGGCGTGGGCACGCACGAGGAATTGCTGGCGGGCGACAACATATACCAGGAGATTTACGCCTCGCAGATGGAGTTTGCGGGGAACGCGGACGCCGGCGATGGCAACGACGGTGGCTGCGCGAATGATCCGTTTTCCTCCGTCGCATGCGGATCACCCTTGGAAGGGGGTGAGCGCCATGCCTAAGACCGCAGCCCAAGCACGCCCGGCCGACCTCAAGCGCACCGTGCGCCGCCTGCTCTCCTACATGGGGCATGCCAAGTTCTCGTTGCTCGCGGTGGGCGTGCTCGCCTCCGTTGCCGCCATCGCGAGCCTCGCCGGCACCTACATGGTGCGCCCCATCGTTAACGGTTTGGCTACGGGCGGGGAGGAACTGCTCGCCAAGCAGGTCATCCTGACGGCGATCATCTACGCCGCGGGCGTGCTCTCGGCCCTGGGCTACTCACAGATCATGGTGCGCGCGGCCCAACACGTGGTGTCCGATATTCGCCGCGACCTGTTCGCGCACATCCAGACGCTGCCGCTCAGTTATTTTGACAGCACGCGCTCGGGCGACATCATGAGTTTTTTCACCAACGACGTCGACACTGTCTCCGAGGCGCTCAACAACAGCTTTGCCAACGTGATTCAGGCCGCCATTCAGGTTGTGGGCACCACGGCTATGCTCATCATCCTTAACTGGCAGCTCACGATTATCACACTCGTGTGCGATGCGGCCATTGTGCTGTATGCGCGCTACTCGGGCGCGCGCTCTAAGCGCTTCTTTGCCGCCCAGCAGGCATCGCTTGGCGACCTGGACGGATATATCGAAGAGATGGTCTCGGGTCAAAAGGTCATCAAGGTCTTTAACCGTGAGGCGGCGAATGTCGCCGGCTTCACCTGCCGCAACGACGAGCTTCGCCGCACCGGTACCGCCGCCGTGAGCTATGCCAACTCCATGGTGCCCATGACCGTCGTGATTGGCTACGTCAACTATGCCATCGTCGCCGTGGCGGGCGGCATGCTCTGCATCAAGGGGCTCGCCGATGTGGGCGCACTTGCAAGCTACCTGGTCTTTGTGCGCCAGGCCGCCATGCCCATCAACCAGTTTACGCAGCTCGGCAACTTCTTGCTCAACGCGTTGGCCGGTGCCGAGCGCCTGTTTGCGGCTATGGACCTTGAGCCCGAGGTGGACGAGGGCTGCGTGGAGCTGGTGCAGACGGGCGATGCCGCGTGGGCGTGGAAAATTCCCGAGGGCCAGGGCGTGGGCGTCTACGGGCACCTGCATGACGTGGCAGCCGTTGATGAGTCGGGCCGCGCGGTGGCTGCCGACGGCACCGAGCTCACGTGCGGCTTGGTCCCGCTTGCCGGCGACGTGCGCTTCCATGCCGTGGATTTTTCCTACGTGCCGGGCACCCGTGTGCTCACGGATCTCAACCTGTTTGCCAAGCCGGGGCAAAAGATCGCGTTTGTGGGCTCGACGGGCGCCGGCAAGACGACTATTACCAACCTCATCAACCGCTTCTACGAGGTCGATGACGGCGAGATCACGTACGACGGCGTCGACGTCAAGCACATTGCCAAGGCCAGCCTGCGCGGGTCGCTCGGCATTGTGCTGCAGGACACGCACCTGTTTAGCGGCACCATTGCGCAGAACATCCGCTTTGGCAAGCTCGACGCGACCGACGAGGAGGTACGCGCCGCTGCCGAGGCCGCCTGCGCCGACTCGTTTATCCGCCGTCTGCCGCGGGGCTACGACACACCGGTCACGGCCGACGGCGCCAACCTGTCGCAGGGTCAGCGTCAGCTGCTCGCCATCGCGCGCGTGGCCGTCGCCGATCCGCCGGTGCTCATCCTGGATGAGGCCACGAGCTCCATTGACACGCGTACCGAAAAGCTCATCGAGCGCGGTATGGACCGCATCATGCGCGGTCGCACCACGTTTATGATCGCGCACCGCCTGTCCACTGTCCGCGACGCCGACGCCATCATGGTCCTCGAACACGGCCGCATCATCGAGCGCGGCACGCACGAAGAGCTACTCGCCCAGCACGGCGAGTACTGGCAGCTGGCGCATGGCTTAAAAGAGCTGGATTAACCCGTTCGAGCACGATACTTTGACCCCTCCGTGCCCCTCACCTCGCCTCAAACCGTCACAACATTCGACGTTTTTTGCCAAAATCGGGAAAAGCATCGAATGTTGTGATGGTTTTTCTGCCACTCGATCGGGTGGGATCGCTTTCTTGCGCACGAAGGTGTGCGGACCCGCGGGCAGGGGAATAAGGTTGGTTATCCGACTCCATTGGAGGGCTCATGGACCTGCCGATCGTCCTGTCCCATAAGACTGCCTGGCTGTACCACAACGTGGAGCGCCCGTCAGAGCCGCTCTCGCGAGCAAGCAGCCTATACGATGAGGACTCGCTTGCTAACGAGGCGGAGCCGACCGCGAGCCTGCCCAAATTGGGGCTCGATGCCAAGGGGCTGAGGGCTTCAACGGCAGTTGGGATCGTTGCCGACTATCTGGTTGCGCTCGGTATTCCGCGAGAAGAGCTCGATCATATCGACACGCTCGTTAACTTCGATTTTGAGCGCTCGACGCCGGCTGGATTTAGGTGCCACGTGTTTGGGGCGCCGATACCTCCAGGCCATCTTATCGAGGTGGCGGAGGGCCTTCTGGTGGTTGATGAAGCCATGTGCTTTGTCCAAGCGGGTTCGTGGATGAGCGAGCCCGAGCAGCTGGAATATGGCTACGAAATCTGCGCCCGATACCATTTGAATCATCTGTCGACAGGCGATTATATCGAGATGGGGCAGAGGTATACCGTTGCCGACTTGATTGCCTATTGCAATGAGAACCGATCTCGTCAGGGGGCTATACGCGCGGCCGCCGTGCTCAAGCGCGTGCACGATGGCGCGCGGTCGCCCATGGAGACGGCCACCGCAATCATGGTCGTAGCAAAACGTTCCCAGGGAGGGCTGGGATACGCCAAGGTCGAGCTCAACCATCGGGTCGATGTTCCCAGCGAGTTCAAGTATCTTGCAAAGGCCGGGTATTTCGAGATCGACGTATATGCGCCTGCGAGCGGTACGGGGATTGAATACAACGGCTCGGACCATCTTGATAAACAGCGCAGCGCGTCGGATGCGGAGCGTATGACCGTGCTGAGCGCGCTGGGCTTTAGAATGATCGTCCTCACCGGGACTCAGTTTGCCCATCAGCTGCAATTGCACCGGGCGATGAACGCCATCGCACTTGCGATGGGCCTTAAGTGCGACCGAAGCGATGCGTTCCAGAAACGGCAGAACGATTTGCGAGAATTCGTGATTCGGCACTGGGACGGCGGCCTTTAGGAGCGTTCCGGCCTTTCTACGGGGCGCCATGGGCAGGCAAACCATCACAACATTCGACGTTTTTCGCCAAAATCGGGAAAAGCATCGAATGTTGTGATGGTTTGTGTGTTGAGGATGGGCTTGGGAAGCCGTTCTTGCTCGAAGCGACCTGTCCTGTCGTACGGGTGTCGGCATGATTCTCTCGTGGGGTATTATGTTTTCCGAAGAATAAAACGCCGCGTGAGGGGAGGGCTGCGTGGACGGGCACGTGCAACATGACGGCTTTGGCCGCGATATCAACTACCTGCGCATTGCCGTTACCGACAAGTGCAATTTCCGCTGCATTTACTGCATGCCGGCCGATGGCGTGGTGCCCCGCGCGCACGACGAGCTGCTCAGCGCCGAGGAAATCGCCCGCTTTGTGCGCTTGGTAGCGGGGGAGGGCATTCGCCGCGTGCGCCTGACGGGTGGCGAGCCACTGGTCAGCCGCCGTATCATCCCGCTCGTTCGTGACATCCGCGCGATTCCGCAGATCGAGGACATCTCGCTCACCACCAACGGTGCCCTGCTGCCCAAGCTGGCGCCACAGCTCAAAGACGCAGGACTTAACCGCGTCAACATTTCGCTCGACACGCTCGACCCTACGCTCTTTGGAAAGATCACGCGCCTGGGTCGACTCGAGCAGACCATGGCTGGCATCGACGCGGCGCTGGCTTGGGGTTTTGAGCCCGTTAAGGTCAACTGCGTTGTTGTGCGCCGGCTCAACCAGGACGTGGCGGCCCTCGCGCGCTTGACCGTCGACCGCCCCATCCACCTGCGATTTATCGAATACATGCCCATCGGCGACGAGCGCACCAGCTCGCATTGCGCTGTGGATCCGCATGCGCCTGCGCTCAATCCCGAGCTGTGGGACGCGAGCGATACCGTGCCGAGCGACGAGCTGCGGGCGCGCATCAATGCCGGGGCCACCGCGGCGGGACTGGGCGAGCTCGAGCCGCTCGACATCAACGACGCTCCTGCCGGCGCGGGCCCTGCGCGCTATTGGCACTTTCCGGGCGCGGCGGGAACGGTCGGCTTCATCAGCGCCATGTCCAATCATTTTTGTGCGAATTGCAACCGTCTGCGCCTGACGGCCGATGGCAACGTGCGTCCGTGCCTGTTCAGCGATGCCGAGTATTCGGTGCGTGAGGCGCTGCGCCGTGGTGATGATATGCAGGTACTTTCGATTTGGCGCGATGCCGTGGCCCACAAACCGCAGGAACACGCGATAATTGAGGGCACGCAACGATTTATGTCCCAAATCGGAGGATGATCATATGGCCAAGAGCAGGTACGCCGATGCCACCAAGGCCGCTCGCAGGGCCGCGATGTCTGCCCACAAAGCCACGGCTGCGGCGAATGCTGGCAGCGCCGACGCGTCCGTGCAGCCGACTGCCAGCGCTGTCGCCGAGCCCGCCCGTGACGCTCGCCGCGACGAGCTGACGCACGTGGACGCCAAGGGCGAGGTACGCATGGTTGACGTGTCCGACAAGGCCGAGACCCATCGCATTGCCATCGCAGAGGGCACCATCCTCATGCATCCCGAGACGCAGGCCATGGTGCTGCAGGACCGTGCCAAAAAGGGCGACGTGCTTGCCTGCGCGCGCGTGGCGGGCATTATGGCCATCAAGCGCACGAGCGACATCATTCCCATGTGCCATCCGTTGCTCATTACCAAGAGCAAGTGCGATATTGCGCCCATCGCCCCGGCGGGGACGCCTGTCGATGACGTGCCCGAGGGCTGGGCGCCGGCGCGCGCGGACGGGCAGGTTGGCTTTCACGTGCTGGTTACGGCCGGCGTGACGGGCAAGACGGGTATCGAGATGGAGGCGTTGACCGGCGCGAGCGCCGCGTGCCTGACCATCTATGACATGTGCAAGGCGGTCGATCGCGGTATGGAGATCGTCGACGTGCGCCTGCTGCACAAGGAGGGCGGCCGCTCGGGCGTGTGGGATCGTGCAGAGCGTCAGACCGCTGCTGCTGAGGCCGTGGCCGCTGACGGTGTTGCACCCGCGAGCGCACCCGTCGCCGTCGCACCCGCAGCTCCGACACCGGCCGTCCCCGCGATCGCGTTTATCGGCTACCAAAACTCGGGCAAGACCACGCTCGTCGAGAAGGTTATCGCCGAGCTCACCCGCCGCGGCCTGCGCGTGGGTTCGCTCAAGCATCACGGGCACCACGGCTTTGATATCGATGTACCCGCTAAGGATACCTGGCGCCATCACCAAGCCGGATCCAAGCACGTGGGACTCATCTGCGCCACGCGCTGGGCGGAGTACGCCGACACGCGCGAGGAGGACGAGATGCCCGCTCGCGAGCTGCTGTCGCGTTACAACGATGTCGACGTGGTGATCATCGAGGGCTACAAGACCGAGGGCTTCGACAATATCGTGGTCGCGCGCTCCGGTGTCGACCGTCTGCGCGGCAAGAGTTCGCTCGACCTGGTCGATGGCCACACGCTGGCCCTTGCCTGCAACGAGGCCCTGGCGCGTCAGGCCTTCGACGCCGGCTTTGCGACCCGAGCCATCAACATCAACGACGCCCGAGCCATCTGCGACCTTATCCAAGATCACCTTTAAGGGCTGGCTCGCTGCGCTGCCATAACCTGCCAAATAGGGACAGGTTTGTTTTGGTAGGTTTTATCTGGGCAAACGTCATTTCCACCACAAAGGGGCCAGGCACCTTTGTGGTGGTTTTTGCTTTAGTACATGTGTGGGACATGCCTTACAATCTACCAAGTAGTTCATGACGGGCGAAAAACGGAGAGAAGGGGCTAGATGCGTCCTTAATGTTTCATGCGGATAGATTGATTTGACAGACGGTGGCGAATGCCCGCCGTCCGCATTCGTATGAAACAAGGAGTCTCCATGCTCGCCTCTCTTTTCTCAAAGCCTCAACCTTCGCTGTCCGTGCAGGCCAAACGCCTGGTGGCGATGCGCTTTCTCATCTACACCGGTTTTCAGACCAGCTACTTTATCGGCGTTATCGGAACGCTCACCTATGCAGACGGTGCCTCGGTCGTGGCGACATCGCTGGCCGTCCTTTTTATGAACGTCTTCGTGATTCTGGGGTCCTTTGCGGGTGGCGCGGCGCTTGACGCTTTGGGCCCACGTCGCCATTTCATGCTGAGCATCGTTGGCACGTTGGCAACCGGCGCGGCGATAATCGCCTTTGGCAGCGCGACCGAAACAGTCCTTGCCGGCGCGGTGCTCCTGGGCTTCGTGATGGGGTTTGCCCAGCCCATCGCCACATCCTATCCAGCCTACCTCACCGACGATCCTGTCGAGCTCAAAGACATCAACTCCGCCATCGCCATGTTCTCAAACGTGAGTATCATCGTTGGCCCTACGCTGGGCGGCTTTGTCGCGGCTGCTGCGTCGTCGCGCGCGGTGTTCGTGCTCATGATGATCTTTACAGTGCTGGCACTCGTCGCCGGTTGGGGCTTTAGACCGCAGACCAGCCATGTCGCCGGGCATGCGGATGCCGATTCGGCAGAAGAAGGGGAGCGTGCGGGACAAAGCTCCAACCCCAGCACGACCACCCGCGCAACCTTCGCGACCAGCATCGAGACAGTCTTTACCAATAGCATCCTCGCCCTGCTGTTCTGCATCATTTTTCTTTCGAACTTTGGCTACGGTGCCTTCGACCCGCTGGAGTCGTTCTTCTACCGCGATGTCCTGCACGTCGGTGTTGAGTGGATGGGCTGGCTCTCGTCGGCCAGCGGTGTCGGCGCGGTGTTGGGCGCCGTCCTCGCGCTCCGCTTGCCGCCGCACCTGGTCAACCTTAAAACCCTGCTCGTGGCGCTCATGTCCGTGGGTCTGGGAAGCCTGCTCTACGTGGGAACGCCGTACGTGGGCGTAGCCCTTGTCGGCCAGATTGCCCTGGGCGTGGCGTGGGGCGTCGTCAACCCGCTCCACAATACTATCGTGCAAACGACGGCTCCGCTCGAGCAGCTCGGTCGCGTGAACTCGGTCATGGGTTTTGGCAACATGTTCGCCGGCGTGGCCCCGCTGGCAATTGCCCCATGGCTGGCGGCGACATTTGGCGTACAGCAGACGCTCGTAGGGGCGGGCATGGTCGTGACGGCGGTTCCCGCGGCGTTGCTGCTGTTTGGACGCCGGCATTTTGATCGTGCCGCAAGGCAGTAAAAACTATCACAACATTCGATGAAAATCGCGATTTCGCCGAAAAACGTCGAATGTTGTGATGGTTTGCGCCCCGGGCCATGCCATCCTGCGGGTTCGGCCACCACAAGGGGGCAGGCACCTTTGTGGCGATCGGGCCCCAACGGCCTGCGCCTTGGTATACCATGTACGCCGTTCACGAATGCACCCCACACCGACGCGCTACCCAGAAAGGCCCCCATGGACACCACCTTCAGCCATATCAAAGCCGTGTTCTGCGATATCGACGGCACGCTGCTCACGAGCCAGCACACGGTGTCCCCGCGCACCGTGGCGGCGATCCGCGCCCTGCGCGAGCGCGGCGTGCTCTTTGGCCTGTGCACCGGGCGCGACGCCCATGCGACCGAGGCCATGTACGAGCTCTGGGGCATCGAAGGCCTGGTGGACGTGCTGGTGGGCTGCGGTGGCGCCGAGGTCATCGACCGCGCGCACGACATCAACGAGCTGAGCTATCCGCTACCGGGCGAGACCATCGCGCGCATCTGCAAGCACATGGCGGACCTTCCGGCAACACCCGTCTGCCCCCGAGACGGCGTGTTCTACGTGCCCGAGAGCAATGCGTGCGTCGAGCACCTGTCGCGCGTCGACGGCGTGCCCTACAAGGTGGTCGACTTTGCCGAGTTTTTGCGCGAGCCGCAGACCAAGGTGATGTTTACCATGGCGCCCGAGGTGATGCCGCAGGTCATCGAGCGGGCGTCGACGTTTTCCGATGACACTGTTAAGGCGGCGGCTCTGCAAACCACGCAGCGGCTCTACGAGTTCATGGATCCGCGCGTGTCCAAGACGCGCGGCCTTGTGCGCGTGGCGGAGCTCAACGACATGGAGCTCCAGGACATCTGCGTGTTTGGCGATGCGGACAACGACACCTGCATGGTGGCTGACGCCGGCGTGGGCGTGGCCATGGCAAACGGCAGCGACGCCACCCGCTCCGCCGCCGATTTTGTAACCGCGAGCAACGACAAAGACGGCATCGCGATCTTTATCGAGGGACATCTACTGTAGCGCAGGGGGAGAACCACCACAAGAGGAGCAGGCACCTTTGTGGTGGCCTCAGGCGATTTGGGCGAATTGATGCCTAAAATCTGCGCGAAAATTCAAATTTGGTTGTATGAACATCTCGCTTCTAACCACCGATGGGTTAAAGATATTCCCATCAATTTGGTAGTCTATTCCTCCTGGTTAATGACCTACCGCTCACGGTCGATTTTCGACCGTTCACAGGATGCACGCTCTTAAGCAAAATGTTGTGCAAATAAATAAAATGCTATTAAAAAACTGATAACTGGCTTAATTACCAGTAGAAATAGATATTTCATAGCGAATAAACGAAGGTTAATCCGAGCAAATGTCAAGAGAATTGAGAATTCGCTACAAAACTATCGGTATTTTTGCTTAGATGTTCAAACAATCGCTACAATATGTACTACAAGCGTGCGCAATTACAGATTGCGCAGATACGTTTGATAGTGAAAGAGCAAGATCGCGGTCTCTTGGGGAGGAGACATCGATGAAAGCGAATTCAGAAAAAACTAAGCAGAGTAAAAAAGCGACGCGCCGCGTACTGGCAGGCGTTTTGTGCGGAGCCTCCGTGTTGAGCCTGGTACTGTCGCTCGTCATTCCTCCGATCTCGCAGGCCATCGCCAACGATGCCCAGACAGATTTTGCCGAGGAAACTGTGATGGGGGGGTTCCTCAACTGAGTCTACTGATGTAGACAACACCAACAACGGGGATACCGAGAACCAGAATAGTGACGACGCAGAGGGTGGCGAAGCCGACCCCTCAAATGGTGTTGAGCAGGGTCAGTCTGGGGATCAACCTGAGGGTAAGCTGCAGGTCGAAGATAACGAGCCGGCAGATGGCAACGCTGTGATGGCGGCCACGGAAGGCGAGCAAACCGAAGCGGCGCCCGACGAGATAAAAAACGTTGACGAATTAAAAACCAAGTTGGCGAATGCAAGCGGTGTTGCTAGCTTCAAGCTTATGAATGATGTCGAGACCGGCGAGATAATCACGCTTAGCAAGGACGGCAGCAAAATCACGCTGGATCTAAACGGCCATAAGATTAAGCATACGAGTTCAAATCAGCCTCTGTTCAATATCACCGGCGGCGCGACGCTGACCGTCAAGGACAGCCAGCAAGCTGCCGCGACAGAGATCTCGGCTAATCAAGAAAACAAATGGAGCAATCTCGCTTCAATGGAATACGGCGATTCTAACATCCCGACCAAGCTTACCTATTACGTAACCGAATCGGTCGCAAGCGGAACCGGTACAAACGAAACTCTTAAAGCGTATGAGGCTGGTATCAAGGGTGCCATTGTGGCTTGCGGCGGCAATGCCAACCTGAAGCTCATTAATCTCTACGCAACTAACGGCAAGGGCGGTACGTTCAACCTCGAGAGTGGCGTGATTACGCAACAGCAACAGAGCAGTGCCACGCAACAGCAACAGAGCAGTGTCAGCAGTTTGGTTTATGCCGAAAACGGCTCTTCCGTCAACATGCGTGGCGGCTATATATGCGGCGCTTCTGGCTCGGGCGCGGGCGGTGGAATCGAAGTGCGCTATAACTCAAGCCTTAGCATCTCCAATGGCGTAATTGCGGGCAATAGTGCTCCGAGTGGCGGCGGTGTGTATGCTGAAGGCTCCACGGTTAAGGTGACCGGCGGCACAATCTCCGGCAATAGAACGCTAGAGAACACTCCCGGATTCGGCGGTGGCGTCATGGTCGTGGGCGGTAGTATTGCTGTTTCTGGTGGTTTCATCACTAACAATAAATACGCCAAGTTTTGCGGCGAGGATGGCCAGGGTGGCCATGGCGGCGCTGGGCTTGCTGCCAATAACGGCGCCCATGTCACCATTTCTGGTGGCCAGATTACTGGCAACTATTCCGAGGAAGCTGGCGGCGGCGTTTACGTTACCAATATTTTTCAACATGATAGGGCATGGCTCGACATTAAAGGAGGAATTATTGCCTCTAACGTGAGCTACCGATCTGAAGGTGCCGGCATCCGAGTGGGCCAGATGATTGACGCGATGATAAGTGGAGCGTCAAAAGATAGCCCAGTCTACATCACTAATAACCACTGCATGTCTCGCTTTGACTGGGGCGGCGGCGGCATCTTTGTTCAGGGTGATTCGAATGTTGCAGCATCTAATGCTGGCAGGCTCTTTGTGTACAACTCGTACATTAGCGCCAATACAGCTGGCGGCTACGGCGGCGGCGTTGCAGTCTGCCCCACGGGCAAGACGTTGGTAACGAGCACTGAGGGCACGGCAATCTTTGGCAATTCGTCTGCCGGCGAAGAGCATGATGATAATCATTTTAATAAAGAAAATGTTTACAACAAGGAGAAAAATACCGGCAATGAAGCTAAACCCCATCTTTCAGGTGGTGGTGGTGAAAAGACTGAAGATAGAGATGCATACGAATCGGAGGTGTTTCGCAAGCACGGTCATGTCGATTTCTTCCTTGCGGCAAAGAAGGGCCATACGGATCCGATTGCGGCAGTAATCGGCAAGATGCTCGGCGGCGGAGATGCCCAGTATTCGGGAAGTAAAGAGCTCAAGGAGCCGATTGATATTCCCGCCAATGGCGGTGTGCAGATTTATCAAAGCATAGGATTGACTTCGGGTGTTCAAGCCGGAAGCGATGAGGCGACGGCTGCGCAGAAAGCTGCGACAACCTTCATCACCGGAAATTATTCCTGGGATCATGGCGGTGGCATCATGTCGAATGGCGATCTGTACTTGGGTCAGCCTGCGGATACGTATGTCTGCCCGAGCCTTAAGCTGAAGGCGACCAAGAAGCTAATCGATTCGCAGACTGATAAGAACAAAACGCTCACTGGGAATGAGTTCACCTTTATGGTCTACCGCAAGGATTCGGAAGATCCTTTCGTTAATGGGAAATTCAATCGCGACGCTTGCGCTGAGGTGGGAACTGCAAATAATGATGCAAGCGGCAACATCACGTTTGAGCTTGGTGAACAGTTCGCAGCAAGCGGTACGGCTGACAAAATCACATACTACTTGGTCGAAGATACCGGCGAGGACTCCGACATCACATATGACTCTGCTGTGTATGAGATTGTGGCATCGGTTAAGGATACAAAGACCGAGCTCATGACTGTTCCGACAAAAGAAAACCCGAACAGGCAGATACCCCTCAACATCCATAACTACACGATTGAAAACGTCAATGTGACCAAGCGTGAACTCGACAAGTCATCTGGGGCGTGGAGTGTCACAAATTCATGGGACAATGTGCAGAATAGAGATGGCTATTATCCAATTGCCTGTGAAGATAGCTCGGTGACTTTCACTAACGAATACACTCCGTACAACTCGTACGGCTCCTGGACTCCTAAGGCGACTAAGGTCGTTAAGGGTGGCGAGATGAAGGAGTTTACGCTCGAGTTTGCGGATAACGAGGACTTTAATAACGCTGAGACGGTTAATACGAAGGCTGGCGACAAGAAGTCCCAGACCCTGAGCTTCGTCGACAAGATTGAGTACACACTCGATAAGCTAAACAAGCTCGAGTCTGACTCCACCGGCCGTGGTGCAAGCAATACCTTCACCTATTACGTCCGCGAACAGCCGCCGACCGCACCGTTCACGAACTACACGTACGACAAGTCGGTCTACAAGATTACGGTCAAAGCAACTGATCAGTCTGATAAGACGATTAAGTGCGAAGTGTCTTACACCAAGATTTTCAATGCCAAGGGCAAAGAGATTTCCGCTGATAAGCAGCAACCGCTTAAATACGGTGAGGACACCAGCGCTGGCCAAAGCCTTCCCACCTTCACCAACACCTACTCCACCTCTTTGCCCCTTTCTGGTATGTCGGGCGTCACTCTGACGTACCTTGCCGGCGCGGCGGTGCTTTGCGCTGCTGCGGCCTGGATGCACATTCGTCGCAAGGCGAATGCGAAGGGAGGTAAGCGTCGTGAATAAGAAAGTTTGCTCCTTCCCGATCTTGTTTGCGCTGCTTACCCTCCTGATCGGCACCTGCGCGGTTGTGTTCCCCGCTTCCGCGCAGGCTGCGCCGACCTCGACCGGTTCCATCACGGTGAGCGGCACCGTGGCGAGCAGCTACGACGCCTACCAGATCTTTAGCGCCAACGTCGTCGACGGCGACAGCGACGCCAAGACCGCCACCGATCTCGCCTGGGCAAGCGACGCCGTGCGCGACGGCGCACTGCCTGTGCTGCACGGCGCCGGCCTGCCCAAATCCCAGACCACCGCGCAGGAAGCTGCCGAGTGGCTCAACACCGATTCTCACCTTACGAGCGCGCTGAGCGCACGGCTCGCTCGTTCCCTCCAGAGCTCTGGCGCCGAGCCTGTGGCCCTTAACGCGGGCACGGCGGCCGAGCTGCCCTGTGGCTACTGGCTCATCGTCGCCGACGACGACGCCATCGCCCAGAACGAGGCCGGCACCGCGCCGATCATGGCCCTGGTCGGCGGCAGCGCCGTCACCGTCAAGCCCAAGGCTGCGACGCCCAAGGTCGCCAAGCACGTGCTGGAG
>DBEZMF010000051.1:0-18308 GCA_048250755.1 Collinsella sp. | reverse complement strand
AGGCGTCGTGTCGGTCGCGTCGATCGCCTGCGCGGCGCGCTTTCTCTCCGAGAACCCGGGTCGCGCGCTTCTCACGACGGGGAGCAAGGAGCTTGCTCCCTACACGCGCGTCGCCGATTTCGCGGAGCGCTTCTTCGTGCGTGTGCTCCCTCTGCCCGGTGCTATAACGAAGTGCATCGACGCGGGGTTTTCGCCGTCGCACGTCATCGGCATGCAGGGGCCCTTCACCCGCGAGCTCAACGAGGCGATGCTTCGGCAGGTGGGCGCCCAGTGGCTTGTGACCAAGGACTCGGGAACCGTAGGCGGCACGGCCGAGAAGATCGCCTCCGCGCGCGACGTTGGAGCGCGCTGTATCGTGGTCGCCCGTCCCGCCGAGGGAGGCGGGGCCCTTTCGCTTCGGGAAGTGGAAGACGCGCTCTTACGGGAGTTCGCGCGCTAGGCGCTCGCCGCGCATGCGTGCCCTCCCGCCTGCGAGGAGGAGCGCCCCGAGCAAGCTCGACCCGTACAAGCCTGTCATCCGCCAATCGCTCGAGGACGACGCACGGAACTGGCGCATGCAGCCCTTCAATAAGTTACGGTGAAATAGCGTCTGTTTTTGCTGCTAAATAGCATATTCAGTCCCTAATTCACCGCAACTTGTTGGTGGTGGCTTACTGGTAGCGTAGGCATTCCACCGGGTCGAGCTTTGCTGCACGGCGAGCGGGGTAGAAGCCAAAGATTACGCCGATGCCGACCGATACGGCAAACGCGATCAACACTGTTGTAATGGAGAAGCTTGGCGTGATCGTCCCGGTAGCTCCAAACTCGCTCATGATGCCCGAGCTTGCGGCAAAGAACGTGAGTCCCCATGCCAGCAGATAGCCAATCAGGACACCCAACAGTCCGCCGGTGACGCACAGCGCCGAGGACTCGGCCAAAAACTGCGCGGTGATATCGCGACGACTTGCGCCCAGGGCACGGCGAATGCCGATCTCACGGATGCGCTCAGTCACGTTGGTGAGCATCATATTCATAATGCCGATACCGCCGACAAGCAGCGAGATGCTGGCGACAGCGCCCATGATGAGCGAGAACGCGCCCATAAAGGAGTTGAGTGCATCGATGGCGCTTTTCATGGAGGTCGCCGATACACTGTCGTACTCATCATCCTCCGCGATGCCCTTCATTGCGCGCACCTTGGACTCGATGGTCTTACAAAGCTCGTCCATGTCTGTGCCCTCGGCGGCAAGAGCCGTCACGCTGGGGAATGAAGGATTTTCGTCGCCAAACAGGCCTGAGATGGTTTCGCGCGGCATATACAGCGTGAGCGAGCCCATGGAGTCGTTGCCGCCATCAATCACACCTACAATCTGCACCTCGCCGTTGGACACCTTGATGGTTTTCCCCAGCGCATCCTGTTCGTTGCCGTAAAGCTGATCGGCGCCGCCGCGGCTGATGAGCGCCACGCGCGAGCCTGATTGGGACTCGGCCTGGGAATAGGTGCGCCCCGCAACGAGCTTGCTGGCCCCCACGGCGTCGAGCATGTCGCTATCGACACCCTGTGCCATGACGGTATAGCTTTTATCGCCGGTCTTATACTCGGTATACGCGCTGTCGACAATGCCGATCTGCTCTATCTGCGGCACCAGTTTTTGAAGCTTCTCGATGTCGGACTCGGTGAGTTCTTGCGACGAATAGATTTGCACCATGCGTGCCGCATTGAGGCCCAGACTGTTGACCAGGCAGTTTTGGATGCCGCCGATGAGCGAAGTCATGGCGATAACCGAGGCGATGCCGATGACAATGCCCAGGATGGTGAGCAGGCTGCGCCCCTTGTTGGCTTCGAGCGAGTGAAGGGCTTCCTGGATGAGATCGCGGGCGCTCATGCCATCTCTCCTTTCGGCGGGTTGGCGGAGGCGGAAATCCTGGGCAGGCTATCCACGGCGCTGCGCAGGGTCCGCGGTGCATGTGGAATATACGCGCCATCGTGAATGCGACCGTCGCGGATGGTCACGGCACGGTCGGCCTCGGCGGCGATGCCGGGGTCGTGTGTGATAAGCACGATGGTTTTGCCGCGCTTCTGGAGCTTATGGAAGGTTTCCATCACAAGCGCTCCGGTAGCGGAGTCCAGGTTTCCCGTCGGCTCGTCGGCCAGAATGATGGGCGGGTCATTGACGAGGGCGCGCGCGATGGCGACGCGCTGCATCTGGCCGCCCGAGAGCTCGGATATGCGGTGGTCCCAGTGGTCGACGGGCAGCGTGACAGCCTGCAGCGCGTGCACGGCGCGCATTTCGCGCTGGCTACGGGGCACATTGGTGTAGGCCAGCGGCAGCATCACATTTTCGATAACCGACAGGCGCGGCAGCAGGTTGAAGCTCTGAAAGACAAAGCCAATGCTCAGGGCGCGAACTTCGGTGAGCTCCTCATCATCGAGCTCGGCCACGTTGAGCCCTTGCAGGTAGTAGTCGCCCGCCGTCGGCTTATCCAGACAGCCTAGGATGTTCATGAGCGTCGACTTGCCCGAGCCCGAGGGGCCGGTGATAGCGACGAATTCGCCGGGATTTACCGCCAGGCTCACGTTGTGCAGGATGTGGGCGCACCCCGCCTCGCTCTCAAAGATGCGGTGCACGTTGCGGATGTCGATAACGGGACGCATTACATGCCCTCGTCGGCAGACATACTGCCCGAATCCGCACCGTAGCCGCCGTCAGCCGTTGCGTCCGCTCCGGTGTCCATGACGAGGGTGTCGCCATCGCGCAGCTTGGTAACCGGAACGTTGGGGTTGATCTCGTTGCCCTGGTCGTCGCGCTTAACCTGTGTCTTGCCTACTACGGCTTCGTTGTCGTTTTGCGTCACGACGGTCACCTTCACGCGATGGGTTTGCTTGCCCTCGTCATCGGTTGCGACGTTGACATAATAGTGTTCGCCGTCTTCGGTCATGAGCGCCATCGTCGGCACCATCACCACGTCATCGAGCTGCTCGGTCACCACCGATACCTCGGCCGTCATGCCCGGCTTCAGGCGCGCGTCGGGCGCCTCTATGAGAATGTCGACGTTAAAGGTTACGCTGCCGCCGCCACCGTTGGCGGCGTCGGAGTTTGCCACCGACGCGATAGCCGTGACGGTGCCCTGGCTCACGATATCGGGAAACGCGGGATACGTGACGTTGGCGCTCTGCCCAACGGCTATCTTGGCGATGTCCTTTTCGCCCACCTGCACGGTCACCTTCATCTTAGATAAGTCGGCGATCTGCATGCATTGCTTGCCGCCGCTCGTATCGCTTTCGCCCATGATCATGCCGCCTGTTACCGTGGCGCCCACCTTGGCGTTGAGCTCCACGATGCTACCCGAGCTCGGGGCCGTGACCGTACGGCTGGCGGCCTTGGCGTTCGCCTGATCGAGGTTTGCCTGGGTCGAAGCGAGGCTGCGCTGCGCGGCCGATACGGCGTTCGTGTCCGCCGATGCGTCGGAGACACCAGCCGCTGCAGAAGTTCCATCGACGTCCGTCGTTGTGGTGGCCTGCGCGGTAGCTGCGGCTTTCTGTGCGTTGGCGAGGTCTTCTTGAGCGGCTGCAACTGCACGCTGCGCCTCAGCAACGTTGCGATCGAGCTCGTCGTTTTTAATGGTCATAAGCACGTCGCCCTCGTTGACGGATTGGCCTGCCTGCACGTTGATCGAATCGACCGTGCCGTCGACAGAAGGGGAGACCACTGAGGACGAAATGGGTTTGAGCTGGCCTTTCGCCTCGACCGTTGTGGTAAACGTGCCCTCGGTCACCATGTCGGTTACAGGCCCACTAGCGCCCTGTGGCTTCGCATTGATAACCAGGGTTGCGACAATGGCAATGAGCGCGATGGCACCCACGACGCCGGCGGCAATACCGCGTCGAATCAGCTTTTTGCGTCGACGTTCGGCACGCTTTGCCTTGAGCTTGACATATGCCTCTTCATCGGAAATCTCGGCCGTATCGTTCGTGCGTCCGCCCTGCTTATCGGCATGTACGTTTGTAATCAGAGGAATCGTTTCGGTGACATCTTCGGGCGTGTGCTCGGTATCATCCGGACCCGGGGTGGTCGTGGGGACATTCGGCATAGCGTCTCCTTTATAGAAAGTACCTCGATAAGTATATGCGCCCACCGGTTGGGGCGGGCGCATGGGACGGTTTCTTTCGGAACTGTTAGATTGGTCGCAGCAGCTCCATGTTGTAGGAATGTGCGCGTTGCACTACGAGTGGACAACCACGCACAGGCCGACTTTGATGCAATCGTGCAGTGCCTTTGCATCGGCCAGGCGCAGGTTGATGCAACCGTGGCTGCCGCACCACTTGTACGACTCGGCATTATCGAAGCTCTTGTCGTTTTGCCAGGTGGCGTCGTGGAAGCCGATCATATTGCCCTCGAACGGCATCCAGTAACTCACCGGGCTCTCGTATTTGGGCTTACCGGTCTCGGGGTCCTTGGCTCCGATCAGGGTGCTGCCGCCGTCGTTGCTGTTGATCTGCCACACGCCCTCGGGGGTGGCGTCTTCGCCCGGTTTCCCGGAAATAAAGTTGGCCTCCCAAACGATATTGCCGTTCTCGTCGTAGTAGCGCGCGTGCTGCTCGGACAGATCGACATCGATGTATGCCTTCCAGTCGGGCTCTCCCTTTGCGGTAAAGGTGTCGGCCTTCTGGGAGTACTTGATCTCGATTTCGCCGGTCTGTTTGTTGTTAATGGCGTCCTCGACCTGCTTTGCGAACGAGCTACTGTCGATGGACCAACCAAAGTCACCGCCTTCGACGGCGCACTGCTTGCCATCGGCGCGCGTCCACCAGCGAGTGGAGCCCACGGTATTAAAGCCGTTGGCGAGCTCGGCTGCCCAGCTACTGATCTGCGACGTATCGAGCGTGGGATTGGCCGGATCGGCAAAGCTGATCCACTGCAACACGGAGCTGCCGTCGACCTTGCCGGCATCCTCGCCGTTGAGCTTGAGGGTCACGTTGACGCCCAGGAAGTTGTTGGCGGCATCGCATGCGGCCTGAATCTGATCATCGGTCAGCGTTCCATTGAGCGGTTCATAGGCATCGTTGCCGAGCTTGGAAAGATCTACGGTCTCGGCCAGCGAGGCAAGCTCGAGCTCGGCATACTTAATGACATGCTCGCGGTTGAGTTTTTCGTTGGAGCGCGCCTTCTCGACGGTAAACTTGCCGGCCTGCTCGTCATAGGAGCTATTGGCCTCGAACGTGCCCGAACGCCCCTCGTTAAACTCGTCGATGGCGGCGCCTAGATCCTTCTCAAACTGTTTTTGGTTGAAGGCGTCGGAAAGCATGGACAGGTCGACATCTTGATCAAGATCGACTTCGTTGGAGGCAGCGGTTGTTTTGGTCTTGCCACTAAAAGACTCTACGAGACGGACCGGCCACATAAAGGCTTCGTTATGGCTAATGATCTCTTTTGCGGCAGCTTCGCCGTCGACGATGGGCTCATCGGACTCGGGCTGATAGGTCCAGCTAAAGTCATCGCCTGTCACGGTGAGCTTATAGTGCTTCCATGCCGAGCTGACCTTGGTGGCGGCAGACGAGGCGTTGGAGAACGAGACGTCGACGCCGGCGATGGTGGTGTTGGGGTAGGCTACCTGCGAAAATGCTACGACGCCTACGATATAGACGATGACGATAAGACCCAGGACAACAAAGAACGTCGTCTTTTTGCCTGACTTATTGTTCTTGGCAGGTTTCCGCTCGGGGCCACGATCGCCTCGAGCGTGTGTGGGGGGCTGCTTGGTCGCATTGCCGTTTGCTTGGCGCTGCTGACGTTGTTGACGCTGCTGTCGCTGTTGGTTCGGGCGTTGGGGCGCGTTTGCCGCACCACGCTGCTGACCGTGGCTCGGCGCGATAGGACGCGGTGACTGAACGCCGCCGGTGTGTCTGCTCGGCTGCTGCGGATCGGGAATCAGTTGAGTTCGATCGTTTTGCGACATCGTATGCATATCCTTCGATTTTCGCCTTGCGGTTCATCGTGTTTTTACTGGGCTTGCATTATAGCGATTGCCCTGCTGTTTGTGGTACGGAAACGGTGGCATTCAAAAGAGGTGGGACATTTGTCCCACCTTTGAGTCGTTCTTTGACGCTATCCGCACACACCGCATTTTGCACAGGCCGAAAGTGCGGCCGGAGCCTGCGCGATGCCGCCCTTTGCCGTCTCGCGCAGCGTGGCCGGCAACGCGTGGCCCACCGAGAGCATGACATGTGCCATCTGGTCAAACGGCACCAAGCTCTTAATGCCTGCGAGGGCGAGTTGCGCCGAGCTAAAGGCCGCTGCCACGCCGATGGCGTTGCGGTTTTGGCAGGGCACCTCCACGAGGCCACCGACGGGGTCACAAACGAGGCCCAGCAGGTTACTCAGCGCGATGGAACTGGCGTCGAGCGCCTGCTCGGGCGTGCCGCCGAGCATCTGCACCAGCGCGGCGGCTGCCATGGCGGCGGCGCTTCCGACCTCTGCCTGGCAGCCGCCTTCGGCGCCGGCAACGCAGGCGCTTGTGGTGAGGTTGAGGCCGATGGCGGCTGCGCAGTAGAGCGCGTCCATGACTTGCTCGTCAACGAGCTGCAGGCGATCGGCGAGCGCAAGCACGCAGCCGGGCACAACACCCGCGGAACCTGCCGTGGGGGCGGCGACAATCACGCCCATGGTAGCGGAGCGCTCGAGCACGGCCATGGCGCGGGCAACGGCGTCGGTCTGGACGGCGCCCATCAGGCTTGCACTCAAATCGTTGCAGCGGGTTGCTTCGACGAGCTTGGCCTCGCCGCCGATAAGCCCGCCGAGCGAGCGTTGCGGATTGGCGATGGGGGCCGTGGTCTCCTCGCGCATGACGTCGAGCACGCGGCGCATGGCGGCGACGGCGTGGGCCTCGCCGGTCAGACGTGCCTCGCGAACGGCCATGACGGCGCCGATGCTGAGCCCCAGTTCCTCGCACGCATCGAGCAGCTGCTCGCCGTCGTCGAAGATTTCCTTGGCCGAGACGCCGGGAGAGAGCGACGAGGCAGAACCGGGGAGCTCGATAAAGGTCGCGTAATCGACATTGTCGAGCTTGCGCAGCATGGGGACGACGGTGTCGTCGGGCGCGCCGTCGGTCTCAAAGACGGAGTAGGCCTGGCCGCCTACTTCGGTGCGGTAGGTGCGGCAGAAGGCGATGTTTACGTGGGCGTAGGCGAGCAGGTTGGTGAGCGCGGCGAGTACACCGGGGACGTCCTTGTGCGCCACGAAGAGCGTGGAATACATGCCCGAGATGTCGACGCCGACGCCGTTAATGCGGCTGATGCGCATCTTGCCGCCGCCCAGGCTCTCGCCGCGAACCTGTGCCGTGGCGCCCGTGTCGTCGACCATGTCGATGTCGACGGTATTGGGGTGGATGGAGGCGTCGTCGCCCTTGATGTCAAAGTGATATTCGAGGCCCTGCTCGCGTGCGAGGTCGAAGGCCTGCTTGATGTTCTCGTCATCGGTGTCGAGGCCCAGTATGCCCGCGACGAGCGCACGGTCGGTGCCGTGGCCGCGGTAGGTGTGGGCGAAGGAGTTCCACAGGCCAAAGGTGACTTTGGTGATGCGGCCTTCCAGCAGGCTGGCGGCAACCTGGGCGCAGCGCAGGGCGCCGGCGGTGTGCGATGAGCTGGGGCCGACCATGACGGGGCCCAAGATCTCGAATGCCGAGGTCGTAGCTAGTGTTTGCGGCTTGCCTGCCATGGGTGCTCCTTTAATCTGTCCCGCCGTTCCGAGGGCTTTGGTATTTGGTCGCCTGCTCGGACAGTCCTGCTCGCACGGAGGCCACATTAAGTGGCCTCCGGCTCGTGCGGAACTCGCGATCGACCAAATACCAAAGCCCTCGGAACTAAGGATACATGGTAGAGGCGCGTGTGCTTCAAAATTCATTAGCTGGTGACGCAGCGTAGGCTCATATCGAAGCATCTTCACCACCGTTTAAATAAAAAAGAAGTACCGGTTGGGGCCGGTACTTCTTTTGGTGCGTTGTTATTTGGCTGTAGCTTTTCTCGTAAGCTTACAGGCCGCAGGCTGCCTTGAGTTCTTCGACTCGGTCGGTTTTCTCCCAGGTGAAGTCGGCGTCTTCTCGGCCAAAGTGACCGTAGGCTGCCGTCTTTTCGTAGATGGGGCGGCGCAGGTCTAGGTCGCGGATGATTGCGCCCGGGCGCAGGTCGAAGGTCTTCTCTACGGCCTCGACGATCTTGTCCTCGGCAACATGTGCGGTACCGAAGGTGTCGACCATGATTGAGAGGGGCTTGGAAACGCCGATGGCGTAGGCAAGCTCGACTTCGCAGCGGTCGGCCAGACCGGCAGCGACCACGTTCTTGGCTACCCAGCGCGCGGCATACGCGGCGGAGCGGTCGACCTTGGTGCAGTCCTTGCCGCTAAAGGCACCGCCGCCGTGACGGCCGTAGCCGCCGTAGGTGTCGACGATGATCTTGCGGCCGGTGAGGCCCGTGTCGCCCATGGGGCCGCCCACGACAAAGCGACCGGTGGGGTTCACGTAGATGTCGGCGTTGTCCCACGGCATGTTCTCGGCGGCCATGACCGGGGTGATGACGTGCTCGATGAGGTCGGCCTTGATCTTGCCCATGTCCTCGATCTTGGCAGCGTGCTGCGTGGAGATGACGATGGTCGTGACCTCGACGGGCTTGCCTTCCTCGTAGCGCACGGTGACCTGGGTCTTGCCGTCGGGACGCAGATAGGCGAGGGTGCCGTCGTGACGCACGGCGGCCAGGCGCTCGGCTAGGCGACTCGCCAGGTAGTGCGGCATGGGCATGAGAGTCTTGGTCTCGTTGGAGGCATAACCGAACATCATGCCCTGGTCGCCGGCACCGATCAGGTCGATCGGGTCGGTGGTAGCGCCGGTCTGGGTCTCGAAGGACTCGTCGACGCCCTGGGCGATATCGGGCGACTGCTCGTGGATGAGGCTCATAACGCCGCAGGTATCGCAGTCAAAACCGAACTTGGCACGGTTGTAGCCAATGCGGCGGATAACGCCGCGAGCGATTTCCTGCACGTCGACGTAGGCCTGGGTGCGAATCTCGCCGGCGACGATGACGGTGCCGGTGGTCACGAGGGTCTCGCAGGCGCAGCGGACGTTCTCCACGTTGGCAGGCACGCCGTTGGGGGCGATGTAGCCCTGCTCCTGGAGCTCTATTTCTTTGGCGAGGATTGCGTCGAGGACGGCGTCGCTGATCTGGTCAGCGATCTTATCGGGATGACCTTCGGTCACCGACTCCGACGTAAATACGAAGGACCCGTGTTGGGGTGGGATGGAACGAAGTTCTTCTGACATGATTGTCCTTTCAAAAACGTGTCCCGGCGACCGTTACCATTCCGCCAGGCTCTCTATGCAAGGGCACATCATAGCGCGTAAATCAAACATTCACACCCTTTCCGCACCTACTCATTGGGGACAGACTTAAATGACTAGCCTTACTCATTGGGGACAGACATAAATGACCAGCCTTAAACTAAGAACGTCTCCAACGACTGGTCATTTAAGTCTGTCCCCAATGATTGGGTCGGTGCCCTTTGTGCGGAGGCAGCTTTGATGCTTTATACTGGTGCGGTTAGACATCCATCCTGCAATCGAGGAGATTTCCATGGCATCAGACGTTCGCGTCCGCTTTGCACCCTCACCCACGGGCAAGCTGCACATCGGCGGCGCCCGCACCGCTATCTATAACTGGGCTTTCGCCCGCGCAAACGGCGGCACGTTCATCCTGCGCATCGACGACACCGACCCCACCCGCTCCACCGACGAAAACACGCAGATCATCTTGCGCGCCATGCGTTGGCTGGGTTTGGACTGGGACGAGGGTCCCGAGGTGGGCGGTGACTATGGCCCCTACGCACAGACCGAGCGCCTGGACCTGTACAAGCAGGCCGCCCAGAAGCTCTGGGACGAGGGCAAGGCCTATCCCTGCTTTTGCACCAAGGAGCAGCTCGACGCCGACCGCAAGGCCGCCCAGGAGCGCAAGGACCCCTTCCAGGGCTACCAGCGCCGCTGCCGCGATCTTGATCCCGAGGAGGCACGCTGCCGCATCGAGGCCGGCGAGCCCTACGTCCTGCGCATCAAGGTGCCCGAGGACCGCGGCGATGTCGTCATCCACGACGCCGTCCACGGCGAGGTGACCTTCGATGCCAAGGAGCTCGACGACTTTGTCATCTTCCGCTCCGACGGCACGCCCACGTACAACTTCGCGACCGTCGTCGACGACGCCATGATGAAGATCACCCACGTCATCCGCGGCGACGACCATCTGTCCAACACCCCGCGCCAGGTCATGGTTTACGAGGCCCTCGGCGCGCCCGTGCCTACGTTCGCCCACATCTCCATGATTCTGGGCGCCGACGGCAAGAAGCTCTCCAAGCGCCATGGCGCCACCTCGGTGGAGGAGTACCGCGACGCCGGTTATCTGTCCGACGCCTTCGTCAACTACCTGGCGCTGCTCGGCTGGTCGCTCGACGGAGAGACCACGATCATCCCGCGCGATGTCCTGGCCAGCAAGTTCTCGCTCGACCGCATCTCCAAGAACCCGGCGACCTTCGACCCCAAGAAGCTCGACTGGGTCAATGCCGAATACATCAACGGCATGTCCGATGCTCAGTTTGCCGACGAGATCATGGTCCCCGAGCTGCACGAGGCGGGTCTCATCGAGGGTAATGTCGAGTACGGCGAGGATTGGATCGATGCGCTTGCCGCCATCGTCAAGCCGCGCACCAAGATGCCGGCCGACGCCGTGACCGTCGCCGCTCCCATCTTTGCCACGGCCGAGACGCTCGAGTATGACGAGAAGTCTGTCAACAAGGGCCTGGCCAAGGAGGGCATGGGCGCCATTCTGGATGCCGCCAAGGCCGCGCTCGAGGGCGTGGACGAGTGGACGGCCGCCAACATCGACGCCGCGCTTGAGCCGCTGCCCGAGCAGATGGACCTCAAGAAGCGCGTGGTGTTCCAGGCCGTGCGCGTCGCCGTCTGCGGCAACATGGTGAGCCCCCCGCTGGGCGAGACCATGGCGCTCGTCGGCCGCGACGACTGCCTGGCGCGCATCGACCGCGCCCACACGATGGCGCTGTAGTAGTAGCGTAAACGCATGTATCCGAGCCCCGTTCACCCCGAGCGGGGCTCTTGTTTCTGTAGACGTATGGGATAGGAGGTGCTGGGGCCATGGCCGAGCAACTTTTGCTGTTTGGTTCGCCGGAACCGGAGGAGACTCCGGCGGCGCCGGCACCCGCTGCCGCCACGGCGCAGCCCGAGTCAGCACCCGAACCCGTCACCACCTATGCGAGCGTAGTCCTCGACATCCCGACCCGTGCGCTGTCCGAGCCGTTTGCTTACGGCATTCCGCGGTCGCTCGCCAACGATGCCCAGATCGGTTCCACCGTTCTGGTTCATTTTGGTAACCGTGCTGCCGCGGGTTACATCGTCGACATCGCGCCCGAGCTGGCCAACCTGCAAGGTAACGACGCTCTCGATTCCGTGCGCATCAAGCCTATCGAGGCTATCCTCAGCAAGCCGCTCTTTACCGCCGAGGCTGCCCGTATTGCGCGCTGGATGAGCCGCGAGTACGTCGCAACGCTTTCCGAGTGCCTGCGCCTGTTCTTGCCCCCGGGTGGAAGCCCGCGCGTGGTCAAGGGCGAGGACGGCGTGTGGACCGTTGAGCGCCCCGCCGTTAAACCTATCCAAAACCGCTGGGTCATGCTCACTCCTGAGGGCTTCGACTATACGCCGCCCAAGACTGCCGTTCGCCAACGCCAGCTCATCGAGGCGCTCCAGTGTGGCCCGGTCACGACGCGCGATCTTAACCTGCTCTACAACAGCATGTCGGCGACCATCAAGGCGCTCGAAAAACGCGGCGTCGTGGTGGTGGAGGAGCGCCGCGCCTGGCGTGGATGCAGCGAGCAGACCACGCTGTCCTCGGCGAGCGGCAAGGCCCCGGTGGCACTCACCAACGGCCAGCAGCAGGCGCTCGCGCAGATTGAGCGCGCCCGCTTGGATGCCCACGGCGACGTGGTCCTTGTCGATGGCGTCACCGGTTCCGGCAAAACCGAGGTCTACCTCTCTGCCATCGAGCGCGTGCTCGCGGCCGGCCGCTCAGCGTGCGTGCTTGTGCCCGAAATCTCGCTGACGGCCCAGACCGTCGGCCGCTTCCGCTCGCGCTTTGGCGAGACGGTCGCTGTGTTCCATTCGCGCCTTTCGGCCGGCGAGCGCCTAGACCAGTGGGATATGGTCGCCAGCGGTGCGGCCCGCGTGGTCGTCGGCGCCCGCTCGGCGCTCTTTTGCCCGCTCAGCGACTTGGGTCTCATCATCATCGACGAGGAGCACGAGACCAGCTACAAGCAGGGCTCCAGTCCGCGCTACCATGCGCGCGAGGTGGCGGCCGAGATGGCGCGCCGCTATCGGTGTCCGCTCGTACTGGGCTCCGCCACGCCTTCTGCCGAAGCGCTCGACCGCTGCCGCCGCGGCACGTACGGCGGCGCCACCTGGACGCGCGTCGAGATGCCCGAGCGCCCGGGGCACGCCGTGTTGCCTACGGTTCGCATTGCCGATCTGCGCCGCGAGTTCGCACGCGGCAGTCGCTCCATGTTCTCTAAACCGCTGATGGAAAGCCTGGAACGCGTGGTCGAGCGCCGCGAAAAGGCCGTGTTGCTGCACAACCGTCGCGGCTTTGCGCCGTTCCTGATGTGCCGCGAATGCGGCTGCGTGCCCACCTGCAACCACTGCTCCACCGCGCTTACGTACCACGAGCGCACTCATACGCTGCAGTGCCACACCTGCGGATCGTCTTGGCGCGTGCAGCCCTATCCTGCACCCACGAGCCGCTGTCCCAAGTGCGGCAGTCGCTACTTGGCAAAAATGGGCCTGGGTACGCAGCAGATTGAGGACGCACTGCACCAGATGCTGCCTGACGACGTCGCTATCATTCGCATGGACGCCGATTCCACGCGCGGCAAAGACGCACACAAAAAGCTGCTCGAACAGTTCGATGCCGCCGATTGCGCGGTGCTGCTGGGTACTCAGATGATTGCAAAGGGTCTCGACTTTCCCGAGGTCACGCTCGTGGGCGTGGTCAATGCCGACTTTGCGCTGAAGCTCCCCGATTTTAGAGCAGGGGAGCGCGCCTACGATCTGCTGGAGCAGGTTGCGGGCCGCGCCGGTCGCGGCGATCGCCCCGGCGAGGTTATCATCCAGACCTACCTGCCCGAGGACCCGGTCATTCGCGCTGTCGCTGAGCACGACCGCTCGATCTTTACCGACTACGACCTGGACCAGCGCCGCGACGCCCTGTACCCGCCGTTCGTGCGCCTGGCCAACATCTTGGTATGGTCGACGAACGCGGATGACGCGCGGGGCTACATCGGTCGCATCGCGAAGCTCCTCAAGCGTCGCTGGCATGCCGCCGCGCCCGACTTTTTGCGGGCGGGGAGTGCCGTGCCCCAGGTGCTTGGTCCGGCTTCGTGTGTAATCGAGAGAGCCAAGGACCGTTACCGCTTCCATCTGCTTGTGAAGTCGCCGGTAGGGTACCATGTCTCTGATGATTTCGACGCCTGCCTCAAAGAGGTGGGCTCCGTGCGCGGCGTGAGCGTGAGCGTTGACGTTGACGCCTATGATTTGATGTAACAACCCGAAAGGATGGCCATGGAAGCCAACGGAATCGTACTGTCGCCCGACCCTCGTCTGCGCCAGGAGTGCGCCGTCATCGAGGAGATCACCCCGGCGATCGAGGCGCTTGCCGAGAAGATGAAGAAGATGATGTTCGACAACGGCGGTTGCGGCCTGGCCGCCCCGCAGATCGGCGAGCTCATTCAGCTCGTCACCATCGACTGTGATTACAGCGACAAAAATGATTATGACCCGTACGTGCTCATCAACCCTGTCATTGTTGAGCAGAGCGACCATCTGGTGCCGTTTAGCGAGGGCTGCCTGTCCATTCCCGGCATTAGCTGCGAGATCGAGCGTCCCGATCACGTTGTCGTCGAGGCGTATGACCTGGACGCCAACCTGATTCGCTACGAGGCCACGGGCGATCTGTTCTGCGTGTGCCTGCAGCACGAGATCGATCACCTGCACGGCAATACCATGTTTGAGCGACTGAAGCCCATGCAGCGCATCAAGGCAGTCAAGGAGTACCAGGACGCCTTGGCCCGCGGCGCTCGACCGGGCGAGACGGAGTAGGTTTGTCTGTCCCCGGGGCACCCGCCTATATCATCCCGTGCTCAAACATTCTCGCTGTGCTGCGAAACTGCGCGCGGGACGATATAGGCGGGTGCCCCGGGGACTACGTTGACGCTGCTTGTCTCGCCCGGGTGCCGTGGGCCAGGGAGGGGCGTCTTCGCTGATAATTGCTTTGTTGGAAGAGCTGCTTTTATTGCGGCTCTTTCTTTGGTTTTGGGTATATTTGTTCTTGTTGAAATGTTATTGCGGATGGGCTGGTGACTTGGCTTTCCGCTGTTAATTTGTAGCCGTCTCGGCTCGTTATTGAGAGGAGACTAACTTTTATGCGTATTGTGTTTATGGGTACGCCGGATTTTGCTGTGCCTTCGCTGACTTCGCTTGTTGAGGCTGGGAATGAGATTGCGCTTGTTATTACTCGCCCTGATGCTGTTCGTGGGCGTGGTAAGAAGCTTGAGCCTTCTCCTGTTAAGTCCAAGGCGCTTGAGCTGGGGCTGCCGGTTATTGAGGCCAATCGTATGACGCCGGAGGTAGTTGAGGCGCTTCAGGCTGCGCAGGCTGATATTTTCTGTGTGGCTGCCTATGGCTGCATTTTGCCTGATGAGGTGCTGCATGTGGCGCCGCTTGGTATTGTGAATGTTCATGCTTCGCTGCTGCCTCGTTGGCGTGGTGCTGCTCCCATTCAGCGTGCCATTCTTGCTGGTGACGAGGTTGCCGGTGTTTCCATTATGCGCATTGGGCATGGCGTGGATACGGGCGCTTATTGCGCCCAGGCGTCTACGTCGGTTTCCGGTAAGCATGCCGAGGCGCTCACGATGGAACTTGGCGAGCTGGGCGGTCAGTTGCTTGCCGACACGCTTCCCTCGCTTGCCGATGGCTCGGCTGTTTGGACTGAGCAGGATGAGTCCCTCGTCACGCATGCTGCAAAGATTTCCAAGCAGGAGATGCGTCTGGATCCGAAGATGGCGGCGCTCGATTGTGTGCGTCATGTGCTTGCCTCATCCGATACCGCGCCTGCCCGTTGCGTGATTGCCGGCAAGTCGGTTCGCGTACTCGATGCTGCGCCGGCCGATATGTCGCTTGGCGAGGGCGCTGTTGCCGTCAAGAGCAAGCGTGTTTATCTGGGCCTTTCCGATGGCGCGGTTGAACTGCTCGAGGTTAAGCCCGATGGCAAGCGTGCCATGGCTGCTTCTGCCTGGGCTGCCGGCCTGCAGGGTGTCGACCTTACGTGGGGTGTACTGTCATGAGCAAGTTGTCTCCCGCGCGCAAGCTTGCACTCGATGTGTTGATGGAGGCCGATCGCCGCGGTATGTACGCACGTGACGTGTTGTCTTCCCGCGCTTCGGCTAAGGCCATTGACCAGCGCGATTCCGCTTTTGCCGCTCGTTTGGCGCTCGGTGTTGCCGCCACGCAGGGCATTTTGGATGAGTTGCTCGATCAGTTTTTGGATAAGCCCAAAAAGGTCGCGCCGCGCGTGCGCATGGCGCTTCGTATCTCGGCCTTCGAGATGCTCTACCTGCATACGCCGGGCCGCGTTGCCGTGAGCCAGGGTGTTGAGCTGGTGCGCAGTGGTGCTAAGTCTGCCGCGGGCCTGGCTAACGCGGTGCTGCACAAGGTTGCGGACAACGTTGAGGACTTTGCCACGGCATCCGATGTGGATGAGTCCGAGCGCCGCCTTGTTCGCCTGTCTCGTTTGATGGGCCTTCCTCGCTGGCTGTGCGCTCGTATTATGGCCTCGTTCGATACGCCCGAGGGTGCGCTCAACTTTGCCGGCAATCTGGCGCCTGCGCCGCTGGCCCTGCATGAGAACGCCTTTGCAACCAAGCCTGATCCGTATATCTCGCAGCTCGTTGCGCCTGTCTTCCCGGGCTGCCATGCTCCGGTCGATGCGCAGGTCACGGTTGCATCGGGCGTGTTTGAGCGTGCTGCCGCGGTTGCCTCGGACCTCAATGCTCAGCTTATCGCTACTGGCGCGACACGTCCCGGTCGTTGCCTGGAGATTGGCGCCGGCCGCGGCACCAAGACCTATGTGATGATGTGCCAGGCCAAGCGTGCCGGGTATGAGCATCAGCATACCGCGCTCGATCTGCACGATCGCAAGTGCGATCAGAATCTCGCACGCCTGCATAAGGCGGGTATCTCAGGTGTTCGTACGGTGTCGGGCGATGCCTGCGAGCTCAATGAGGTGCTTACGTCCTTTGACGCGATGCTTGGCGAGCCTGCCCTTTTCGACACGGTGTTTATCGATGCGCCGTGCTCTGGCACCGGCACCATGCGCCGGCATCCCGAGATACCGTGGCGCCTGACCGAGAACGACGTTACGACTGAACTGCCCAAGCTACAGCTGACGATGCTCAAGGAAGCAGCCGCGCGCGTTGCTGCCGGCAGTGAGCTTATCTATGCCACCTGCTCGGTTTTTGATGAAGAGAACACGCAGGTCGTGGATGCCTTCCTGGCCTCTCCCGAGGGCGCCGGCTTTACCGTGGCACCGTTCTCCGAAGCCCAGATTCTGCAGCTCCCCGAGTTTGCCCAGGCCAAGAAGCTCGTTTCCGTACGCCAAAACGACCGCGGGCTTTTCCAGAGCGTCCCCGTAAACGCAGATTCCTACGACGGCCATTTCTGCGCCCGCCTGGTCCACAAGTAGCTACTAAGTTGCGGTGAAATAGGGATTGAAAAGCCGCTTCTGTCCGCCAAACAGTGGTGGCGCGCGCAGACGTGGTGTAAGAGCGTCCTGAGGTCCGTCGCTGCAAGCCCCGATGTTACTCCTTCTTGAGACCGCGCCTCTCGACTATCTCGTCCACTATCTCCCTGGCGCGCCGCCCGAGCGCGCGGCGCCTCCCCTCTGTCGGGGCCGGCCTGTCCGCGGGCTCGGCGAAGCCCCCGGCGGCCGAGGCCTCGGAGAACACGCGCTGCTGGGACCACTGCCCCTCGGTCTCCATGAGGCTCGCGCACGTCAGGCGCAGCATCGACTCCCTCGAGGGGAAGGACTGCACGACCCTGTAGCGGCGCTTGATCTCGCGGTTGGCGCGCTCCTGGACGTTGTTGGTGCGGAGCTTGGCCCAGTGCGCCCTGGGGAAGGCCGTGAACGCCAGCGCGGAGTCCTCGGCCCGCTCGAAGACCTCGCCGGCCCTGGCGGACACCGACGCCACCCAGGGCGCCGCCTCGGCCCACACGCAGCGCGCGAGGTCGGGGTCGTCCTGGTAGACCGCGGCGTGCACGAGGTCCCTGACGGCCGCCTTGGAGTCCTCGGGCCTGCCCGAGCAGGCGCTCTGGAGGTTGCGCTGCAGGTGCGTCACGCAGCGCTGCCAGGCGCAGCCCTGGAACAGGCGCGAGACGGCGGCCACGAGCCCGGCGTGGCTGTCGGAGACCACGAGGCGAACGCCGGCCAGCCCGCGCTCGCGCAGCCCGCCGAGGAATGCCGCCCAGGAGTCCTCGCTCTCGGTGTCGACCACGTCGCAGCCCAGGAAGTGCTTGCGCCCGTCGGCGCCCAGCCCGATCGCGGTCACGACGCCCTGCGAGACGACCGACGAGCCGACCCTGCAGCTCATGTAGGTGGCGTCGAGCCACAGGTAGCAGCACGGCGTGCCCGAAAGGTCGCGGCGGCGGAACTCCGCCACCTCGGCGTCGAGGTCGGAGCAGAGGCTCGAGACCTCCGAGCTCGACAGCGAGGATATGCCCAGCTTGGACGCCACGCGCTCGACCTTGCGGGTGGACACGCCGCACACGTACATCTCCTGCACGATGGCGGCCACCGATGTGTCGACGCGCGACCATCGCGCGAGCATGCCCTCGGGGTAGTAGGTGCCGTGCCTGAGCTTGGGTATCTCGAGCTCCACGTCGCCCACGGCGGTCTTGAGCGACCTGGGGCGGTAGCCGTTGCGGCTGTTCTCCCTGCCGTCGCTGCGCTCGTTGCGGCTCGCGCCGCACATCTGCTGGGCCTCGGAGTCCATCAGCGCGTTCATCACGCCGCCCAGCACCCTGCACGCGAACTCGCGCGCGTCGCCGCACTCCTGCCAAAGCCTCGCCGCCTCGAGGGCCTCGTCGCGGCCGAGGCGCAGTACACTCTCTTCTTGGGGCATCGCCTTTCCTTCCATTCGTCACCTTCATTACTCCAACGACGAATTCTAGGCGGTGTCCCC
>DBEZMF010000050.1:0-1453 GCA_048250755.1 Collinsella sp. | reverse complement strand
TTTTGGAGCGGCAGCGTGGGATTACCATTCAAGCGGCAGTCACTTCCTTCCAGTGGCACAGATGTAAAGTCAACATTGTGGATACGCCCGGCCACATGGATTTTTTGGCGGAGGTGTACCGCTCTTTGGCTGTTTTAGATGGGGCCATCTTGGTGATCTCCGCTAAAGATGGCGTGCAGGCCCAGACCCGTATTCTGTTCCATGCCCTGCGGAAAATGAACATTCCCACCGTTATCTTTATCAACAAGATCGACCAGGCTGGCGTTGATTTGCAGAGCGTGGTTCAGTCTGTTCGGGATAAGCTCTCCGCCGATATTATCATCAAGCAGACGGTGTCGCTGTCCCCGGAAATAGTCCTGGAGGAAAATACCGACATAGAAGCATGGGATGCGGTCATCGAAAATAACGATGAATTATTGGAAAAGTATATCGCAGGAGAACCAATCAGCCGGGAAAAACTTGCGCGGGAGGAACAGCAGCGGGTTCAAGACGCCTCCCTGTTCCCAGTCTATCATGGCAGCGCCAAAAATGGCCTTGGCATTCAACCGTTGATGGATGCGGTGACAGGGCTGTTCCAACCGATTGGGGAACAGGGGGGCGCCGCCCTATGCGGCAGCGTTTTCAAGGTTGAGTACACCGATTGCGGCCAGCGGCGTGTCTATCTACGGTTATACAGCGGAACGCTGCGCCTGCGGGATACGGTGGCCCTGGCCGGGAGAGAAAAGCTGAAAATCACAGAGATGCGTATTCCATCCAAAGGGGAAATTGTTCGGACAGACACCGCTTATCAGGGTGAAATTGTTATCCTTCCCAGCGACAGCGTGAGGTTAAACGATGTATTAGGGGACCAAACCCGGCTCCCTCGTAAAAGGTGGCGCGAGGACCCCCTCCCCATGCTGCGGACGACGATTGCGCCGAAAACGGCAGCGCAAAGAGAACGGCTGCTGGACGCTCTTACGCAACTTGCGGATACTGACCCGCTTTTGCGTTGCGAAGTGGATTCCATCACCCATGAGATCATTCTTTCTTTTTTGGGCCGGGTGCAGTTGGAGGTTGTTTCCGCTTTGCTGTCGGAAAAATACAAGCTTGAAACAGTGGTAAAGGAACCCTCCGTCATTTATATGGAGCGGCCGCTCAAAGCAGCCAGCCACACCATCCATATCGAGGTGCCGCCCAACCCGTTTTGGGCATCCATAGGACTGTCTGTTACACCACTCTCGCTTGGCTCCGGTGTACAATACGAGAGCCGGGTTTCGCTGGGATACTTGAACCAGAGTTTTCAAAACGCTGTCAGGGATGGTATCCGTTACGGGCTGGAGCAGGGCTTGTTCGGCTGGAACGTAACGGACTGTAAGATTTGCTTTGAATACGGGCTTTATTACAGTCCGGTCAGCACGCCGGCGGACTTCCGCTCATTGGCCCCGATTGTATTGGAACAGGCATTGAAGGAATC
>DBEZMF010000049.1:0-28106 GCA_048250755.1 Collinsella sp. | reverse complement strand
GGGTCTGATAAGATTTCCATAGCGGTCTTCGTCCTTTCCTAGAACCTGTTGTTGTGGTGATTTCAGATTCTAGGACGAAGGCCGTTCTTCGTTAAACGGGCGCTAGGGCGTCACCCTTACACCAACATTTTCGACGCGATCGTAGAGCAGGAAACCTTGTATACGCCCGCCCGCTCCCGAGGGGGCATCTCTCATGCAAAAACTGTCGTGGGGTAAAGTCCGAGGTCAGTGGCGTTTTATACCGAGAAATCCAAAAAAGTTGAAAATTCATTACAAATTTGCGTTGACTTTAGGTAACTAAAGTTTCATACTCCTTTTCAACCACTGGGGGATGTGAACACGCACGGATCGTTCGCATCATGATTGAAGAGGATTTCTTAGACATGTTCACGCATCAGCTAAACATTATCAGCGTAGTAATTATCTGATGCGGGTTAGCACATACAGCTAGCCCGTACGATAACGGGCGGCTGATGAAGATGAGGGCCGTCGAGCGCAACCGACGGCCCTCATTTTTTATGTCTAGGAAGTTCTTTTTAGAGGAGGAAATGTAATGAACGGAGTTTTGCTCATGGTTGTGGCCGCGGCGGTGCTCGCCTGCGGCTATCTGGGCTATGGCCGCTGGCTGGCCAACAAGTGGGGCGTTGACAAAGAGGCCCTCACGCCGGCCAAGCGCATGAAGGACGGCAAGAGCTTCTCGCCCGTCTCCGCCTTCACCGCGTTCTCGCACCAGTTCAGCTCGATCTGCGGTGCTGGCCCTGTCACGGGTACGATCGTCGCCATGGCCTTTGGCTGGCTGCCTGTCGTGCTCTGGGTCCTCGTCGGCGGCATCTTCTTTGGTGCCGTCCACGACTTTGGTGCCCTGTACGCTTCGATGAAGAACAACGGCAAGTCGCTCGCTCAGCTCATCGAGAAGTACATCGGCAAGACCGGCCGTCGCCTGTTCCTGCTGTTCTGCTGGCTGTTCTGCATCATCGTCATCGCCGCCTTTACCGACATGGTCTGCAAGACGTTCATGTTCACCCCGGCCGTTGACGCTTCTGGTGCTGCTACCGGTGCCATCGACTTCACCAAGTCCTATGCCGCCGGCTGCGCTGGTACCATCTCCATCCTGTTCACCTTCGTCGCTATCGCCTTTGGTTGGGCCCAGAAGAAGTTCAACCTTACCGGTGCTGCCGAGTTCGTCACCGGCGTTATCCTCATGGTTCTCATGTTCGCCGTCGGTATGCAGTTCCCGGTCTACTTGGATAAGTTCCAGTGGTTCGCCGTCGTCATGGTCTACCTGGTCTTCGCTGGCGCTATGCCCATCCAGATGCTCAAGACCCCGCGTGACTACCTCACTTCCATCATGATGATCGTCATGATCGTCTGCGCTGTCCTTGGCATCGTCGTCCTGGGCGTCAACGGTCAGGCCACTATCACCGCTCCGGTCTTCACCGGCTTCTCCACCGCCTCCGGCATGATGTTCCCGGTCCTGTTCGTCTCCGTCGCTTGCGGTGCTCTCTCCGGTTTCCACAGCCTCGTTTCTTCCGGCACCTCTTCTAAGCAGGTCGAGAAGGAGCAGGATGCCGTCAAGGTCGGTTACGGCGCCATGATCGTCGAGTCCTTCGTCGGCATCCTTGCCATCATCGTCGCCGGCATCATGTTCTCCGATATGAACACCGCCGGTACTGGCGCCCTCAACGCCGGTGTCGCTTCCACCCCGTTCCAGATCTTCGCCGCTGGCATCTCCCGCGGTATGCAGGCCTTCGGTGTTGACGGCACGCTCGCTACCGTCTTCATGACCATGAACGTCTCCGCTCTGGCCCTGACCTCGCTCGACGCCGTCGCCCGCATCGCCCGCACCTCGTTCTCCGAGTTCTTTGCCCAGACCAACGACGCCCTGGCCATCGAGTCCAAGGCCGGCTACATGAAGGTCCTCGGCAACCCCTGGTTCGCCACGGTCGTCACCCTGCTTCCCGGTCTCGCCCTCGCTTTTGGTGGCTATGCCAACATCTGGCCGCTCTTTGGTGCTTCCAACCAGCTGCTCGGCGGCATGACCATGATCACCCTCGCCGTGTTCTGCAAGTGCACCGGCCGCAAGGGTTGGATGCTCTACGTGCCCGTCGCCTTCCTGCTCTGCTGCACCTTCACCTCGCTGGTCCAGAGCGCCATGGGCTGCATGGCCGCCGTCCAGGCTTACGGCTTCTTCGGCACCATCCCGGCTACCGCCACCACGGCCGCCGTCTCCGTCGCCGCCACCAAGGGCCTGCAGCTCGTCTTTGCCGTCCTGCTGATGGTCCTGGGCCTCATCGTCGCCGTCAACTGCCTCAAGGAGTTCTTCGGCAAGGAGGCTGGCTCCATGCCTGATGAGGAGCCCGAGTGGTCCGAGATGGGCAAGGCCGAGTACGGTCGCGCCGCTGCCGCCGAGGCTCCCGCTGACGCCGAGGCCGCCAAGGCCTAGTCAGCTTGATGGACTAACCGTTCCATCCATATGACTCGGAAAGATCGGGTCCGCGACTTCGCGGGCTCGGTCTTTTTTTCATGCGAAAGCGGGTGACGCTCGAGTGTTCTCGCAGATGTTTTGCGTGGATAAGGGCGCGCGTTGTACCATATAAACGTATATGTGTACATATGAAAGGGGCCCCGTGGCCAAGACGGTATATTCCGATAATCAAAACAATGTCGATGCTTTGGCTGAGCGCCTGAGCAGCCAGACGTCGCTTTCTGCTGAGCGTGCCAAGCTGGTTGCCTACGACCTGCTTTGCCGCAAGGCGCTCAAGATTAAGTCGAGTGCGCTGGCGCAGATTTTCCGCTCCGTCGATAAGGAGTGCGACACCAAGGCGATGCGCGATGAGCTTATCGCGGCAAAGATCGTGACCAAGATCGAGGGTAGCGGCATTAACGGGCGCCCGGCGTTCTATACCATCAATGCCGAGATCCGCGATGTCCAGGAGCAGCCTGCCGAGTCCGTCGAAGATTTTGTCGTCGAGGATTCCGCTGACGTGCCTGCTGTGGAAGAAGCTGCTCCGCGTGAGCATGTCGATACCGATGAGTTGCTCGATGAGAACGTCGTGCGTGCCTTTACGGCCAAGGCAGGACGCGGCGGTTTTGGCGGAGGTGGCAAGCGCGATGCGCAGCGCCGCGCCCAGCAGGAGCGCTTTCGTCGCGCCGTTGCTCAAAAGGGTGAGACGGATGCTGAGGCTGTTGAGATCGAGGTTGCTGCCGAGTCGCAGAAGCCCACGAAGGAGCAAAAGCCCGTGGAGGCCCAAGAGCCCAAGCGCCGTCGCGGTGCTCACTTTAAGGCTGCACAGCAGGATGCCGTGCGTGAGGTTGAAGAGTCTTCTGAGGTTGCAGACGATGTTGAAGAGTCTGCCAAGAAGGCTCCAGGTTCGTGTCGTCCCGGCCGCGGTTTTGCGGGACGCGCGTATCCCGTAAAGCATCAGGAGAAGGGCGAGTCGGTTTCGACCACCCAGGACGAGAAGGCCGTTGAGCCGGCGGCTCGCGAGCAGAAGCCTGTTGAGCCGCAGCTTGAGGTTGATGCCGAGGCCAAGGGCCAGCAGCCTACTGATGAGCAGGCGGAGCAGGGCGCGTCGAGCAAGCCTCGCCGCCGTCGCCATCGTGGGGGCCGCAGTTCCCATGCCGAGACTGCAACCGAGAAGACCACGCCGCAGAACGAGGATGCGAAGGCCGAGGTTTCTTCGGGGCAGCCTAAGCGCCAGCCGGCGAAGGAGAGCAAGTTCGATCGTCCGCAGAAGCAGGCGTCTATGCCGAAGCACGAGCGCAATTCCCAGGGCGATTCTAAGCGCAAGTCTCAGAAGAAGCCGGAGTCTGCCGCAGCAGATACTGCTGCCCAGCAGCCCAAGTCGTCCGTCCACGGCGAGGTCTCGGCGTTTGCCCTTGCCCGCGTTTTAGGCAGGCAGCTGCTCAAGGTTGTCCCCACGCCTATGGCGCTCTCCAAGATCAAGGAGCAGCAGACACAGATCGTAAAGGTCGAGGGCAAGGACGGCAAAAAGGCTCCGCAGCGCACTCAGCACAACGAGATGTCCAACCGCAAGATTGCCGAGGAAATCGCAATCATCCAGGCTTGGATCGAGCAGAACCGAGGTGCCGATACGCCGGTTGCCTCGCGCCGCCAGCGTGCCTACCAGATCTTTAACGACGAGAAGGCTTTTGACGGCAAGCACGGTGAGCGCCTGATCAGGCGTATGACCGAAAAGGGCATCAGCATGCAGGCGATCAAGGTCGCCCCCAATCGCCCCGTGCACTTTACGGGCTTTTTTACGCTGGGAGCCGACAAGCCGTTCATTATGGTCGAGAACCTGGACACCTACGACGAGATCGTCAAGCTGCTGCGTGGCCGCAAACATGCCAAGCTCTTTGGTACCAAGGTGGGCGGCGTGATTTTTGGCGGCGGATGCAAGGCGAGCGTCTCGCATGCCCTGGACGATTATCTGGCTGAGATTGGCTATCGCTTTAACTACGTCTACTACGTAGGCGATATCGATCGCGAGGGCGCGCGCATTGTCGAGCAGGCTCGCAATGCCAATGTGGTTGAGATTCGCCTGCATGCCGGCATGTACCGTGCCATGCTCGCCGAGCATAAGCGTCGCATGAAGGCCGGCGGCGAGTGCGAGCCCGCGGCTGCCAACCAGGGCGTGCCGCAGAACTTGGCAGCGACGATCAAGGATCTGCCCATGGTTACGCGCGTGCAGTTCCGCAACGTGCTACGTGAAGGCGGGCGCATTCCGCAGGAGATTCTGATGACCGCAGACTATCGAGATGGTGACTCGGGAAGCTTCGACCGCATGCTGAACAATTAGCTCCGCCGTTCTACCGAACGGCGGCCTTCTTGACGCTGCGAGGGGCCCTGGCACGGCAATCTGACGTTCAACTTCGGCGGCGCGACCAGAAGGTCAGCGCCGCCTTGTTTCACGTCACCTTGCCATACCAGGGCCCCTCTCGCTGTCACGTCCAAAACATCGAGGTTAAGTGGCCTCCTGTTCGTGCGGAACTCGCGATAAACCTAAGCCGGTGTCCCCGCTCTCCCGGGGCCTGTGGTTACTTGGTTGTTGCATGCGGCTCGCTTTTCGGAACAGGGCTGATAATTCTAGATGCAAGGCGCTCTTGGTCGTTATGGGCCTGGGGCGTCTGTCTTATATAGGTAGATTCCTTGCGGGTTCGAATCCCTCCGCTTGGCGGCGTTGGCTCGATTTTCTTAACGCGAGGAGCTCTCGGTCGATGTGGGACGGAGGGATTCCGCGTCCGCCTGCCGGCGGCCGCGCCCCGCTGCGTCGCTTCGCTCCTTGCGTGCTGCGCTGGAAAACGCTTCGCGTTTCCTCAGCTCTGCACCCTTGCGGGTTCGAATCCCTCCGCATGCCCACGAAAAAGCGCTCCAGGTTCATAAGAGCCTGGAGCGCTATGTTCTTTGGGGCTGGGACGGAGGGATTCGAACCCCCAACAGCCGGCACCAAAAACCGGAGTTCTACCGTTGAACTACGTCCCAATGTGTGGTGTTGCCCAAAAGCAACTCGTTTAGTTTACCTAATCTGCGAGGGCATCGCAAACGCCGTCGAGCAGGCGTACGGCGAGTGTCTGCGCGTCGCTGGCCGTGAAGGTGCCGTTGTAGCGCGTCATGCCCGTGAGCTCAATGCGAATGCGTGCCGGCTTCTGCTGCGCGGCGACATTGGCAGTGCGGATGCGCTGGGCCAGGTTGTGGCACTCGGCGAGGGCAATCGTGGCGCGCGGTGCGGCGTCGGCGGGCAGCTCGTCGCTTGCGATCTCGAGCACCAGGTCAACGTCGGTTGGGACCTCGGAGTCGCAGAGCATCATGCCGCTGTTGTCGGTCGTTGCCGTGGCGATATTCCACATGCGCGACGCAACACTGCGTGCGATGGGGTCCTCGCCGATAACGGCAATCTGGAAGCGCTCGAGCACGTTGGCGGCGCGAGCAAAACCGATGCGGGACTCGGCTTCGGTGACCGAGGGCTTGCCCTCCCACACATGGTGCAGGCGGTTGATGTAGGCGTAGGTGTCCTGGAAGGCCATGCCGTCGGCAAACAGGCCGACATTTTCCTGGAACTGCTGCAGGGCGGCCTCGGTATGCGGACCAAAGTAGCCGTCGTCTTCGCCACAGGCAAAGCCCAAAACGTTGAGAGCGCGCTGCAGGGCCTGCACATCGGCGCCATGGAAATTGGGCATGCGCAGATAGAGGGTGCGGTCGCCCAGCTTATACGAAGCGTCTACAAGGGCGCTCCAACAGGGGATATCGACGGCATGACCGGCAGCAAGGCCGCTGTCGAGCCTGAAGGTGCTGACGGCCTGCTCAGTGGTGGCTCCAAAGTACTTGTCGGTGACTTCGGCGGCATCAATCGTGTAGCCGAGCTGCAGGAGACGAGACTGCACGTCCTCGACGGCTGCTCCTTGCATACCCGTTGTAATAGGTTCCATGAACGAACCCCTTTCGGCGTACCATTCGTACTATTTGAGCGTCTGTCGGATAGACAACGCAAAGGGATGCATAAACATGCACTCAACAGTGTAGCAAGTTGTGCCTAAATACGCTGCTGACAGGTTTTATAACCCCCGTTAGTTAAGACGCTCCACAAAGAAATCTGCCATGGAGAGGAACAGCTCGCGTGCGTGCGGATCAAGCTCAACGTTCTCGATGGCCGCTTTGGCCTTAGCGGTCAGGTCGAGCGCGTAAGTGTGGGCGTAATCGATGGAGCCGGTCTCCTGGAAGATCTCCACGGCGCGTGCGAGCTGCGCGGGATCATCGGTGCCCGAGGAAAGAATCGCCTCGACCTCGTCGTGGTGGCGCTCATCAGAGAGGGCGTGTACGGCGACAAGCGTGCGCTTGCCCTCGGTGATGTCGGTGCGGAAGTCCTTGTTGGCGGCTTCCTTAGTGCCGACAAGGTTGAGCAGGTCGTCCTGAATCTGAAAGGCAAGGCCTGTGTGCAGGCCAAAGGCGCGCAGCGCTTCGATTTGCTCATCGCTGCCGCCGCCGATAATGGCTCCGGCGGCAAGCGGCGTGGCTCCGCTGTAAAACGCGGTCTTGTGCGTCGCCATGTCCAGGTAGTCATCAACCGAGATATCAAAGCGCCCGTCACGGACCCAACCCAGGTCGAGTGCTTGACCCTCAATGGTGCGGACGATCATCTCGGTAAGCTCGTGGAGCACGCGCAGCTTCACGTCGGACTCCAGCGTAGGGTCGTCGAGAACCGTCTTGGTGACCATGGTGAGCGCCAGGTCGCCACAATTGATGGCAAGGCCCGTGCCCTCGGTAAGGTGCATGCAGGGCTTGCCTCGACGAAGCTGTCCGTTGTCGGCGATGTCGTCGTGGATCAGCGCGCCCGACTGGAAATGCTCGATGGCTGCCGCGGCGCTGCGGGCGCTCTCAAAGCTACCGCCCACTGCGGTTGCGGCGAGCATGCAGATAAGCGGGCGGTGGCGCTTGCCGGCGTTGGCCGTAAAAGCCGAGAGCGGCGCATACAGGTAGCGCTCGATATCGGCAGAGGTCGCCTGTCCGTCAAAGAACGTGGCCAGATAGTCGTTAATCTGGTCAAAGTGCTGGGCTAAAAAGCTGGTAAACGGACTGGACACGGGTTCTCGCATTCTTTCTGAGGTTGCGTTGATGCAATATGCAGACAACATATTGCCACATTAGGGCGTTTGGCGCGGCAGTTTTGGCGATTTGGGACCACGGGCGTGCGTTTGATGGAGCGCGCCTAAATCAGCCCAAAATGCTCGAGCGCCGCAACGACACCGTCGTGATCGACGGTGTCGGTCACGTAATCGGCCTTATCCTTGAGATAGTCCGGCGCATTGCCCATGGCGATACCGACATCGACGGCGTTCATCAGCGAGACGTCATTGCTGGCGTCGCCGATGCCGTATACGGTTCCGTGGTGGGGATCGAGGGCGTCGAGTACAGACTGGATGCCCCCGCGCTTTGTGCATTCGCGGGGCGAGATTTCGGTTACCTCGAGTTCGAGCTCGTTAAAGCACAGCAGCGGCTCAAGTGCCTTATCTTGAGCGATGTGGTTGGCGAGTGATGTAGACATCAAGATCTTGTAGACACTGTAATGTTGCAGCTGCGTGACTGCGTCGCCCAGGGTGCGCGCGTATCCGGGAGCATCGGGCGCATCGGCACTCATGCGCACGACGCCGTTGAGGCCCTCAAAGCGGATGACCTCGCCCGATTGCTCAAGGTAGGGGGCAAGACGCTGCAGCATACTGGGCGTCATCGACAGATCGCGAATTGCGTGTCCGTTGATCTCGGCGTAACCGCCCGCAAGACAGACGATGCCGGTCCAAGGCAGCTCAAGAAGTTTGGGGTGGATGCAGCTCAGGGTGCGTCCCGTGCAGATAAAGGCCATGTTGCCGTTGGCGACAAACTCGCGGATTGCCTGCGAAACCGCCTCGTTGGGATAGGGGGAGAGGTCCCGCTCGTCTTCGGGAAGGTCTTGGGCGAGCCTGGGGTCTTGCCAGGCGAGCGTTCCGTCGATATCGAAGAAGCAAATATCGCCGCGCTTATGGGCTGCGCTGGCGGCAGGGGAGGCCGAGGTGGTGGGCACAAATTCCGGCTCGAGGCCCATGATCTGGTCAAAATGCTCTTTAACGCGGGGAACGGAGATGCCGATGACCACCTGGGCGGTCTTGCCCGTAATGATGAGGCCCTTGGCGCCCACCGCGACAAACGACGCGTTATCTGCAACGATGGAAGGGTCTGCGACCTCGACGCGCAGGCGCGTGGCGCAGTTGGTTGCGCCCACGATATTGCCAACGCCACCTAAAAGCTGAATTACCCGCTCAGCGAGGACGTGATCTTGATCGGATCGACTATTGACCTCGTCATTGGGAGATTGCTCTTTGGCAAAGCCGCTTTCCGTTAAACGATCGATTGCCGCGCGATTGGCGACATGATCCTCGCGGCCCGGAGTCTTAAGGTCATAGACCAAGATGAGTGCTCGAAAACTAACAAAAAAGATGAGGCTAAAGGCAAGGCCGATACCGAGCGCCAAAAGATAGGCACCGGCATGCGTGCGCATGAGCGGAATAAAGTTGAAGGCTGCCATCTCCATCAGGCCGCCCGAGAAGATGCCGACGATGCCAAAGAGATTCATGGTTGTGGCAAGGCAAGACGATAAGACGGCGTAGAGCAAAAAGAGCCCGGGGTGGGTGAACATAAAGAGAAACTCGAGTGGCTCGGTAACCCCGCAAACCACCGAGGCGATGATGGCGGGAGCAAGGATGACCCTGAGGCCGGCGCGGCGCTCGGGTTTTGCGGTGGAGTAGAACGCAGCTGCGATGGCAGGAAGGCCAAAGAGCTTGACCCAGCCGGTGGCGGTAAAACCGGCCCACGGCGCAAGTTCATTAAGGGGGCGCGTGCTATGGGAGAGGATGGGGAGCAAGCTGCTCCACGTGGCGTAGATGCCGTCGTTAATGACCAGGTTGTCGTAGTAGATCGGCATGTAGAGCAGGTGGTGCAGGCCAAAGGGCTCGAGTGCTCGTTCTAAAAAGACAAAGATGCCCACGCCAAAGGGACCGATGCCTGCAAGCGCGTGACGCAGCGTATCAGTTACATCGTATACGTAGGGCACGATGGCGGCCGAGATAGCGGCAAGGGCAAACACGGCAAAAAAGCTGATGAGGTAGACCAGCGAGGAGCCCGAGAAGGTGCCGAGCCAATCGGGAATTTTGGCATCGTAGAAGCGGTCATGGATGGCGACGACGGTTGCCGATACCGCCAGCGGGCCGATAATGCCGGTGTCGAGCGTCTTGATGCCGTCGATGACGGTGATACCGTTGGCGGGGGTCAAAGATGACGGGTACTTAAGCCCAAGGTTGTCTCCGCTCAGCTTAATGATCTCGCTCAAAAAGAAGCAATAGGCAAAATAGGCCACGAGTGCCTCGAGGCAGCAGCGTGCCGGTTGCTTTTGGGCAAGACCGATAGGCAGCGCTACGGCAAAAAGGAGCGGGAGGCGTTTAAAGACCGTCCACGAGCCGCGCTGGATGATAGCCCAGAAAACGTACCAAGGGGTTCCGTATACGGCGAGATCGCCGACGATGTCCGCAGTCGTTGCGAGAGCGGAGACGCCGACCATGAGGCCTGATATAGAAAACAGCATGGCGGGCGCGAACATTGCCCCGCCAAAGCGTTGGATTTTTTGCAGCATGTTCTGCCTTCCGAATATCGAGGCGCGTTGCGCGTGGGGAAACGTTTAAACAATGGATTCATTGTAGAGGACCAGACGATTGTCGTACCGGCAGTTTTGAGCGAAACCGATTTGGGCATGACAGAAACCGTCAACGGTTAAATCCTGTCGCTTTACCGATATTCGGTTTAAACAACTTTAAGAAATGCTATCGTGCCTAGCCGGAAATAAATAATGTAGAGGTGAAACAATGCCAAAAGCGATATACGAAGGAATCTACCGAGAAATACGCTCGCGCATCATTAATGGGACCTATGCGTTTCAGGAGATGCTGCCAACCGAAGCCGAGCTGACCGCGGAATTTGGCTGCACGCGCAATACCGTCCGCCGCGCTTTGAGCATGCTGGCCGACGGGATGTTTGTGCAACCCATACACGGCAAGGGCGTGCGCGTTATTTGGCTTAAGGGCGAAACCGACATGTTGGGCGCACTCGAAGAGGTTGAGTCGTTTGGCGAGTTCGCAAAACGCAACAATGCCGTTGCATCGACGGACGTTAAGTCCTTTGACCATTTGATTTGCACCGAGCAGCTCTCTCGTCGCCTAGGCTTTAAGGTGGGCGAGGAGCTGATTCGCGTAGTGCGTGTCCGAAGCCTCAACGGCAACGCGCGCCAAGTGGACCATGGCTATTTTTTGGCGTCGATCGCCAAGGGCCTGACTCCCGAGATCGCGGCAGATTCTATTTACGGCTATCTGGAGCACAAGCGCGGTGTCAAAGTGATGGCGAGCCGTCGTACGGTGAGTGTCGAGCTCGCCAACGATGAGGACTGCAGCTATCTTGACCTCGGCAAATACAACTGCGTTGCCGTCATGGAGAGTCAGTCGTACACCTCGGATGGCATCTTGTTTGAGGTGACGCACACTCGCACACACCCCGAGATCTTCCATTACCGCGTCAATTCCAAGCGATAGCCGGCTAGCTCGCAGCCTGACGAGACTCATGGCCTCAAAGAGAAAACGCCCGGTCAAACCGACGGTACATCGGCTTGAACGGGCGTTTTCTCTGCATTCGATAACAAATAATTGTTTATACAAAACTTGTCAAGTATCAAGTTGAAATTACCGTTCACCGAAGTTTTTCTACCGCTCTAGTAATACTTGTTCAAACAACTAGCCAAATAGCGTATCGTTCAAATCAGCAAAAGGGGCAAAGTCCCCGAGCCAATCTCCGAAGGCGGCGGCAAAGGGTGCCGCCACGGTGTGAAAGGGTGGATTGTAATGAAGAACGAAATGAGCAGAAGGCAGTTCCTGGGCTTTGCTGGTTCCGCGGCTGCAGTTCTTGGTCTGGGCCTCGTGGGTTGCGGTGGTTCTGCCGGCTCCGGCTCCTCTGCTTCTGGTGACGCTGCCGAGGTCTACTTCCTCCAATTCAAGCCCGAGGTCGACAAGGAGTGGAAGGAGATCGCCAAGGCCTATAAGAAGGAGAAGGGCGTCGAGGTCAAGATCGTGACCGCCGCTTCCAACACCTACGAGGAGAAGCTTAAGTCCGAGATGTCCAAGAGCTCCGCTCCGACCCTGTTCCAGGTCAACGGCCCCACCGGTCTTAAGAACTGGAAGGATTACTGCGCCGACCTGTCCGATACCAAGCTCCGCGGTGAGCTCATTGATGACTCCCTGGCTCTGCAGTCCGACGGCAAGGATGTGTGCATCGACTGGGTTCAGGAGAGCTTCGGCATTATTTACAACAAGCAGCTGCTCGAGAAGGCTGGCTACAAGGCCGAGGACATCAACTCCTTCGACAAGCTGAAGGCTTGTGCCGATGACATCCAGGCCCGCAAGGACGAGCTTGGTGTCGAGGGTGCCTTCACTTCCGCCGGCATGGACGACTCCTCCAGCTGGCGCTACACCACCCACCTTGCCAACATGCCGCTCTACTACGAGTTTGAGAAGGAGCACAACCAGGAGGACGACGAGATCAAGGGTGAGTTCCTCGACAACTACAAGCAGATCTTCGACCTGTACATCACCGACTCCACCTGCGATCCTTCGCAGCTTGCTTCCAAGACCGGCGACGACGCCACCAACGAGTTCGCAACCGGCAAGGCCGTCTTCTACCAGAACGGCTCTTGGGCCTACTCTGACCTCGTCAAGGCCGGCATGACCGACGATCAGATTGGCATGATGCCGATCTACATCGGTGTTGACGGCGAGGAGAACCAGGGCCTGTGCTCCGGCGGCGAGAACTACTGGTGCGTCAGTTCCCAGGCTTCCGAGGATGCCCAGAAGGCCACCGAGGACTTCATGTATTGGTGCGTCACCGCTGACACCCCGACCAGCATCATCGCCGACAAGATGGGTCTGACCGCTCCGTTCAAGAGCGCCAAGGAGACCACCAACGTCTTCTCGCAGCAGGCCGTTGCCATGGCCAAGGACGGCAAGAAGACCGTCGCTTGGGACTTCGTCTACATTCCCTCCGAGGAGTGGAAGAAGAACCTCAAGCAGGCTCTGATTGCCTACGCTGCCGATAACAGCAAGTGGGACGGCGTCAAGAACGCCTTCGTCGATGGTTGGAAGACCGAGAAGGCCGCTTCCGAGTAAGCAGTTGCTGCCCAAGCTATCTGATTAGCGACAGGGGGCGGGCAGACGTTGGTTTGCCCGCCCCCTGCATATTGAAAGGACCCTTTTATGGGCAAAGCACTCAAGCGCTGGTGGCCGCTCTTTATGCTGCCCACGTGCCTGGCGTTTATGATCGGGTTCGTGATCCCTTTTATCCAGGGCTTCTATCTCTCGTTCTGCCAGTTTATTATCATTAGTAACGCGCACTTTGTCGGTATCGAGAACTACGTGCGCGCGCTGTCCGATCCGCAGTTCTCCACGTCGTTCTTCTTTACCGTGGCGTTTGCCTTCCTGTCGACGGTGCTCATCAACGTGATCGCCCTGGCCATTGCGCAGGCGCTCACCCGCAAGGCGCTCAAAGGCACCAACATCTTCCGTACGATCTTCTTTATGCCTAACCTGATCGGCGGCATCGTGCTGGGCTACATTTGGCAGATTCTGATCAACTGCCTGCTCTCCAACGTGGGCGCCCAGCTCATCGCTCTTAACTCTGCTGCTGGCTTCTGGGGCCTTATCATCCTGACCCTGTGGCAGCAGGTCGGCTACATGATGATCATCTACATCGCTGGTCTGCAGTCCATTCCGTCCGACTACATCGAGGCCGCCAAGGTCGACGGCGCTACGGCATGGCAGACGTTTTGGAAGGTTAAGATCCCTAACCTGATGCCGACCATCACCATCTGCCTGTTCCTGTCCATCACCAACGGCTTCAAGCTGTTCGACCAGAACCTCGCCCTTACCGGCGGCGCCCCCGCGCACTCCACCGAGATGCTCGCCCTGAACATCTACAACACGTTCTATTCGCGTGCCGGTATCGCATGGCAGGGCATTGGTCAGGCCAAGGCGGTTATCTTCTGCATCCTGGTCGTGGCCATCTCCATGATCCAGCTTAAGGCCACGAGGTCCAAGGAGGTGCAGCAGTAATGAAACTCGATAAGGTTATCAACCGCGCGCTCTCGATTTTCTTTACGATCCTGTCGCTCGCGTGGATCTACCCCGTGTTCATGATTGCGCTTAATTCTTTTAAGAAAGCGACCGCAATCAGCACCACCACGGCATTCGATCTGCTCACGCCCGAGACGTTCAACGGCCTCGCAAACTACATGCACGCCCTTAACGAGCAGGGCTTTGCCTCGGCATTTATGTACTCGCTCATCATCACGGTCACGTCGGTCGTGCTGATCTTGGTGTGCTGCTCCATGTGCGCTTGGTACGTGGTTCGTGTCAACAACAAGATCTCGAACTTCTTCTATTACCTGTTCGTGTTCTCGATGGTCGTGCCGTTCCAGATGCTCATGTTCACGCTGTCCAATTTGGCGGACCGCATCGGCTTCAACACGCCGTTCAACATCTGCTTTATCTACCTCGGCTTTGGCGCGGGCCTGGCGGTCTTTATGTTCGCCGGTTTTGTAAAGAACATCCCGCTCGAGATCGAGGAGGCGGCCATGATTGATGGCTGCAACCCGGTCCAGGTGTTCTTTAAGATCGTCCTTCCCATCATGAAGCCCACCTATCTTTCGGTCGGCATCCTCGAGACCATGTGGGTCTGGAACGACTATCTGCTGCCCTACCTTACGCTCGACTCCACCAAGTACAAGACCATTCCTATCTTGATCCAGTACTTCCGCGGCGGCTACGGCCACGTCGAGCTCGGCCCCATGATGGCCTGCATCATGATGGTCGTTATCCCCATCGTCATCATGTACATCCTCTGCCAGAAGTACATCATCGACGGCGTGGTGGCAGGTGCCGTCAAGGGCTGATGCCGTAACTGTTTTGCAAGTTTCTGCGGCGCCCCTCAGCGCGGCGCCGCATATCGAAAGGTAAAGACATGGCCGAGATCGTTCTCAAACATGTTCAGAAGGTGTATCCCAACAACGAGTCAAAAAAGAAGGGCTTCTTTGGCAAAAAGAAGAAGACCGAGGAGAAGAAGCACAACCTCAAGGTTACCGAGGACGGTGTGCTCGCTGTAGAGGACTTCAACCTCACCGTTCACGACCAGGAGTTCGTCGTCCTCGTTGGCCCCTCTGGCTGCGGTAAGTCCACGACGATGCGCATGGTCGCCGGCCTGGAGGACATTACCTCGGGCGATGTGCTCATCGACGGCAAGCGTGTCAACGACGTGGCGCCCAAGGACCGCGACATCGCCATGGTGTTCCAGAGCTACGCTCTGTACCCCAATATGACGGTGTACGAGAACATGGCATTTACGCTCGAGCTCAAGAAGGTTCCCAAGGACGAGATCGACCGCAAGGTTCGCTCTGCTGCCGAGATTCTGGGCATTACCGAGTACCTCGACCGTAAGCCCAAGGCGCTCTCCGGCGGCCAGCGCCAGCGTGTCGCTATCGGCCGCGCCATCGTGCGTGACCCCAAGGTCTTCCTGATGGACGAGCCGCTGTCCAACCTGGACGCCAAGCTTCGTAACCAGATGCGTGCCGAGCTCATTAAGCTGCGCCACGAGATCAAGGGCACGTTCATCTACGTCACTCACGACCAGACCGAGGCTATGACCCTCGGTGACCGTATCGTGGTCATGAAGGACGGCGTTGTCCAGCAGATCGCCACGCCGCAGGAGGTCTTCAACCATCCCGCGAACATCTTCGTTGCCGGCTTCATCGGCGTGCCGCAGATGAACTTCTTCGATGCCCAGCTGGTGCGCTCGGGCAACGGCTTTACCGTCAAGACCGAGGATATGAACGTGGCGCTCGCCCCCGAGACTTGCGTTCAGCTTGCCCTCAACTGGGGCGGCGGCGACGTGAAGGAGATCACGGCCGGCGTGCGTCCCGAGCAGATCCTGCTTGCCGACAAGGGCGAGGAGGGCGCGCTCCAGGGCACCGTCGAGGTGACCGAGCTCATGGGCTCGACCGAGCATGTCCACGTGACCGCTCCCGACGGCCAGTTTGTCCTGATCATTCCCGTTGTCGACCTCGAGGCCAAGGGTGCGCTCAAGGCGGGCGACACCATCTGGTTCAAGTTCGAGAAGAACGCGACCCATCTCTTCGATAAGGTCTCTGGTAAGAACCTTATCTAGGCCCGGTACATCCAGGCCCTCCCTTTGGGCGACTGCGGTATTGCCATCCTTTTGCCGTGGTCACATATAAGGCTCCCCTCCCGTCCACTGGGCGAGAGGGGAGCCTTTCTTTGTGTTGGGGCTGTCTGACCGGTCGTTTGTCTCGATCTGTAACGGGTGAGGCTGATTTCGGACGTTAGATGTTACAGATCGAGACGGTTCCGCTGAGCTAACCATTTCATCTAAATCTGTAACACCAAAGGTGAATTTCAGCTGCTAGATGTTACAGATCGAGATAAACCCAAGGGGAGGGGCCGGTATGTCTCAATCTGTAACAGCTGGGACCGTTTTTACCGAGTAGTTGTTACAGATCGAGATTGTTTGGCCGAGTCGGGTCACAGGGTAACGTGCGGGCACAAAAAACGGAGCCGTGTCGCCACGACTCCGCTTTCAAGAGGATGGGTAAAGGAAACGAAATTAGCTCAGGTGCCAAATCTCGTCGTTGTACTGGGAAATCGTGCGGTCAGACGAGAAGGTGCCGGCGTTGGCGATATTGATGAGCGCCTTGCGCATCCAGGCGTCCTGGTCCTCGTAGTCGGCCAGCACGCGCTCCTTGGTCTGGATGTACTCCTCAATGTCGAGCAGGGCCATAAACCAGTCCTTGCCCTTAATGTCATCGTGCAGGCGCTGCAGGCGCTCGGCATTGCCGGTCGCCATAAAGGCCGGGTTGGTGATGAAGTCCACCAGCAGTTTAATGCCGGGCTTGCGGTAGAGCACACCGGCGTCATAGGTGCCGTCGGCATAGAGCTGCTCGACCTGTTTGGACGAGGCACCAAAGGTGTAGATGTTCTCGTCGCCCACGAGCTCGGCAATCTCCACGTTGGCACCGTCGAGCGTGCACAGGGTTAGGGCGCCGTTGAGCATGATCTTCATGTTGGAGGTGCCACTCGCCTCCTTGGAGGCCAGGCTGATCTGCTCGGAGATGTCAGCGGCGGGGATCACGCGCTCGGCGGCGGTGACGTTGTAGTTCTCGATCATGACAACCTGCAGGTAGGGAGCCACGTCGGGGTCGTTTGCAATCCACTGCGATAGCGTCAGGATCAGATGGATGATGTCCTGCGCGATAGTGTAGGCAGGCGCCGCTTTGCCGCCAAAGATGATGGTGACGGGGTGCTTAGGTCTGTTGCCGTTCTTGATATCGAGGTACTTCCAGATGATGTAGAGCGCGAGCATCTGCTGGCGCTTGTACTCGTGGATGCGCTTGACCTGGACATCGATGATGGCGTTGGAGGGAATGGTCACGCCCTGCTCGAGCGCCATGAACTGGCGCATGATGGCTTTGGCCTCGACCTTGGTGGCGGCCAGGCGCTCAAGAACGTCCTTGTCGTCAGCGAACTTGGCGAGTTTGCTCAGATCGCCGGTGCTGCGCCAGTCGGTGCCGATCACATCGTCGAGCAGGCTGGCGAGCGCGGGGTTGGCCCCATGGATCCAGCGGCGGAAGGTGATGCCGTTGGTCTTGTTGGAGAACTTCTTGGGATAGATCTCGTAGAACGGATGAAGCTCGGTGTCCTCCAAGATCTTGGTGTGGAGGGCGGCTACGCCGTTGATGGAGAAGCCAAAGTGGATGTCCACGTGGGCCATGTGGACGGTGTCGTATTCGTCGATGATGGCGACGCGCGGGTCATCGTGCTCGGCCTTCGCGATCTCATCGAGCTTGACGATAATGTCGGCGATGGCAGGGGAGACCTTCTGCAGGCTGGCGAGCGGCCACTTCTCGAGCGCCTCGGCAAGAATCGTGTGGTTAGTGTAGGCGACCATGGAGCGTACGATGGTCACGGCCTCGTCAAACTCGATGTCATGCTCGGTGGTGAGCAAGCGAATGAGCTCGGGGATGACCATGGTGGGGTGCGTGTCGTTAATTTGGACCACGGCGTAGTCGGCCAGATCGTGCAGGTTGCTGCCGCGCTCGACGGCCTCGTCGATCAGGAGCTGGGCGGCGTTGCTCACCATGAAGTACTCCTGATAGATGCGAAGTAGGCGGCCCTGCTCGTCGGAATCGTCGGGGTAGAGGAACAAGGTGAGGTTCTTGGCGATCTCGGTCTTGTCGAAGTCGATGGAGCTGCCGGGGACCAGGCCGTCGTCGACGCTTGCCAGGTCGAACAGGCGCAGGCGGTTCTTGGTGGGCTGGCCGTAACCGGGCACATCGATGTTGACGAGCTTGGAAGTAACGGCAAAATCGCCGAACTCGACGGTGTAGGAGCGGTCATCGTCGACTAGGATGTCCTGCTCACCGAGCCACTCGTCGGGGACGGCCTTCTGCTGGTTGTCGACAAAGCGCTGACGGAACAGACCGTAGTGATAGTTGAGGCCCACGCCATCGCCGGTCAAGCCCAGCGTGGCGATGGAATCCAGGAAGCATGCGGCCAAGCGGCCCAGGCCGCCGTTGCCGAGTGACGGCTCGACCTCGAATTCCTCGATCTTGTTGAGGTCGTGACCTGCGGCGGTGAGCTGGTCCTTAACCTCGTCGTAGATGCCGAGGTCGATCATGTTGTTGATGAGCAGCTTGCCGATCAAAAATTCGGCGGAAATGTAATAGAGCTTTTTCTTGCCGTTGTTGAGCGGGCAGGCGGCGGAGCGCTCCTGCACGAGTTTGACCAGCAGCTTGTAAATGCGACGGTCGTCGAGCTGCTCGAGCGAGGTGCCAAAAGACTGCTCGGCGAGTTCCATGAGGTTAATTTGGGGCATGTTTTCTCCTGTGATGGGTTGTTTCATGTCTGCAATTCATAAGAAGCCCGCGCGAGGGGATTGGGGTGGCCTCGCGCGGGAAAAGCAAGCGCGTCCGCACGGTGGGGAGGGGCCGGGCGCGGTAGCTCCTATTGAGGAAGCTCGATTTCGGCTTCCGACGGGATGCGGAAGTAGGTCTCGGTCCAGTCGGTGAGTTTGTGCTCGAGCTCGCGGGTGATGGCGCCGTCGAGCATGCGCCAGGTCCAGTTGCCGCCCAGCGTGGCAGGGGTGTTGATGCGCGCCTCGTTGCCCAAGTTGAGCAGGTCCTGCATGGTGTAGATGCACGTGTCGCTCACGCTGGCGGCGATGGTGCGATTGAGTGCATCTGCCATGGGTTCGCCGGCCTGCTGATGGGTGTACAGGGCTGCCTGCTCACGCTGACGCGGGGTGGCCGTTCCCTCAAACCAACCGCGCGCCGTCTCGTTGTCGTGGGTGCCCACATAGGCGACGGTGTTGGCGATGTAGTTATGCGGCAGGTAGTACGAGTTGGCACCCTCAAAGGCAAACTGCAGGATTTTCATGCCGGGGAAGCCCGAGTTGTCGCGCATGTCGATGACGCCGGGGGTGAGGAAGCCCAGGTCCTCGGCGATGATGGGCAGCGTGCCGAGCTTTTCCTCGAGCGTCTTGAAGAACTTGAGGCCGGGACCCTGCGTCCACGAACCGTAGGACGAATCGGGCGAGGAGAACGGCACCTCCCAATAGGCCTCGAAGCCGCGGAAGTGATCCAGGCGGATGACGTCGTACATGTCGAGGGCGGCGCGAATGCGGCCCTCCCACCAGGAGAAGCCATCGGACTCCATGGCGTCCCAGTCGTAGATGGGGTTGCCCCAGTACTGGCCGGTGGCCGAGAACTGGTCGGGCGGCGTGCCGGCGACGCTCACGGGATTGCCGGCGGCGTCGATCTTAAAGAGCTCAGGCGTCGCCCACATCTCGACGGAGTCACGCGAGACATAGATGGGCAGGTCGCCGATGATGAGAATGTCGCGCTCGTTGGCATAGGCCTTGAGACGGCTCCACTGGCGATCGAAGAAGTACTGCGTCATCTGGTGGTAGAGCATACGCGCCGGATGGTCGGCGCAGACCTTGGCGGAAGCCTCGCCGCGGGTGCGGAGCTCCGCAGGCCACTCCCAAAACGCCTTGAGACCGCACTCCTCTTTGACGGTCATGAACTCACAGTAGGGGATGAGCCAGTCCTCGTTGGCCTGGATAAAGTCATCGAAATCGGCCGGCTTGTCGGCAGCAAAGCGCTCAGCGGCTCGGTCGAGAATCTGACGGCGGCCACCAAAGATGGCACCGTAGTCGACATTGCTGGGGTCGGATCCCAGATACACGCCATCGATATCGCGCTGCTCCAGATACCCTGCCTCGATAAGCTCGGCAAAGTCGATAAAGTTGGGGTTGCCTGCGCGGGCCGAGAACGACTGATAGGGCGAATCGCCATAGCTGGTCGTCGTAAGGGGCAGAATCTGCCAGTAATGTTGTTTGCACGAGGCGAGAAAATCGACGAAGTCGTAGGCATTCCAGCCAAAGCCGCCGATTCCGTATGGTCCGGGCAGAGATGAGACGGGCATGAGGACGCCGCTTGCACGCTCCATGAATGCGCTCACCAACCTTCTTGTTGTGGGGTCGGCCTGCCGATGGGTGTGCAGTCCGCCTCCGATGTTCTGATTCGATACGCCTATTGTAGAACATGTTGTTTAAACATGTACAGGCAAGATAAAAAAGTTGGTCGATTTTCGGCGAATGGTTACATGCCATGAAAAAGCCCCGACCTCACAACGTGAGATCGGGGCAAGAGCGGTATGTAGGTTTTTGCTACTCGGCGTCGGCGAAGCCGTTGGGGTTGTGGCTCTGCCAGTTCCAGCTATCGCGGCACATGTCCGCGATGCCGTACTGGGCCTTCCAGCCCATCATGCGCTCGGCCTTGGAGGCATCGCACCAGTTGGCAGCGATGTCGCCGGCGCGGCGCTCGCGGATCACGTAGGGCAGCTCCTTGCCACAAGCCTTGGAGAAGGCAGCGACGACCTCGAGTACCGAGGTGCCGGTGCCGGTGCCCAGGTTAAAGATCTCGACGCCGGTCTTGCCGTTCATCCAGTTAAGGGCGGCAACATGACCCGAGGCCAGGTCGCACACGTGGATGTAGTCGCGCACACCGGTGCCGTCAGGGGTGGGGTAGTCGTTGCCAAAGACCTGAACGGCCTCGAGCTTGCCCACGGCGACCTGGGCGACATAGGGCACCAGGTTGTTGGGGATGCCCTTGGGGTCCTCGCCGATCAGGCCCGACGGATGAGCGCCGATGGGGTTGAAGTAACGGAGCAGCACGACGTCCCACTCGGGGTCGGCGGTGTGGACGTCCATAAGGATCTGCTCGATCATCCACTTGGTCCAACCATAGGGGTTGGTCGCGGGCTTCTTAGGATCCTCCTCGGTGACGGGCGGGTTGTCCGGGTCGCCGTAGACGGTCGAGGAGCTCGAGAAGATGATGGACTTGCAGCCATGGTTGCGCATGACGTCGATGAGCACCAGGGTGTTCTCGATGTTGTTGTGGTAGTACTCGACGGGCTTGCTCACCGACTCGCCGACGGCCTTAAAGCCGGCAAAGTGGATGACGCGGTCGATCTGATGGGTATCGAAGATCTTGTTCATCGCATCGCGGTCGAGCACGTTGGCCTCGTAGAAGGTGAGGTTCTTGGCGGCCTCGTCGCCCACGATGGTCTTGACGCGGTCGACGGCGACGGCGCTGGAGTTGGAGAGATCATCGACGATGACGACCTGGTAGCCACCCTCGAGCAGCTGAACGACGGTGTGCGAGCCGATAAAGCCGGCGCCACCGGTAACGAGGACGCAGGTGTCTTTGGGGTCGAGTGCTTTGGACATGTAGTCTCCTATCGAATCAGGAACACTTCTAGAGGGGAGTATAGCGCAGGCGGGGACGCCCAAATCGTGCGCTGTAGGAAAAGCAGAGGATTATGTTAACGTACTCATAACAGAGCTTGCGTACGCATAACCTGATCTTTGGTATTTGCTTACGAGCCGCCGACCTTGCAGTTTCCTGCCGTTCGTGGAAATCGTTGGGACGCGCCATATGTACGCTAATATGTATGAGTTGAGCGACATATAAATAAGCATGTAACGGAGTACATATGTCACCAAACAGCGATTCCATCCTTTCCCAGGAGCTCTCGCGCCGCACTGTCCTCAAGGCCCTGTTCGGCGCCGCTTCTGCGGCAGTTCTTTTTGGCTTGCCCACTCGCGCCCATGCGGCGGAGGCTTCCAAAGAAACCACCGATAAACTGAATGCCGCCCAGGCCCAGCTCGACGAGGTTCAGGCCCAGCTCGACAGCATCGCAAATGAGTATGCGGCGCTGGCCAACAAGAATGCCCAGACCCTCAACGACATCGAGAATGTCCAGGGCAAGATTGACGACACGCAGGCCCAGATCGATGAAAAGAAGGCCGAGCTCAAGAAGAAGCGCAACGACCTTTCCGATCGCGTGGCCGCCAGCTACAAGTCCGGCGGCACGAACATCCTGTCGCTGCTGCTGGCCTCTGGCTCGTTTGAGGAACTCGTCGCCAACGCGCATTACGTTGAGAAGATCAACAAGAGCGACCGTGACGCCATCGAGGACATTCAGACCATCCAGGAAGAGCTCGATGCGCAAAAGACCGAGCTCGAGTCGCAGAAGGCCGACTTAGAGAAGCTCAAGGACCAGCAGACTGCCCAGATGCAGGACATGCAGGCCAAGCAGCAAGAAGTCCAGACCGTGCTGAACGGTCTTTCCGACGACGTCAAGGAGCTCATGGCTCAGCGCGATTCCGAGATCCTCGCTGCCGCCCAGGCTGAGGAGGCCGCTAGGAAGGCTGCCGCTGCCGCGGCTGCCGCGAACAAGAACAATTCCTACTCGGGTGGTTCGAGCTCGGGTGGTGGATCGTACGCGCCCGGAACTCCGCAGCAGAATGCCGGCTCGGGCAAGCAGCAGGCTGTCGTCAACGCGTGCTACTCCACGCCTTCGCCGGGTCAGAACTGGTGCGCGGCGTGGGTCACCAATGTCTTCCGTAACGCCGGCGTTGGCTACTTTGGCGGCAATGCGTGCGACATGTTTAACGCCTGGTGCTATAGCTCCGACCGCTCGGCGCTGCAGGTGGGCATGATCGTGGCCGATTCCTCGCACGGCGGCACGGGTGCTCCGGGCCTTATCTACGGTCATGTGGGTATCTACGTTGGCGGCGGCATCGTTATGAGCAACGAGGGTGCCATTACGTCTAAGTCGCTTGATTCGTTCATCAGCTTTTATGGTACTGGCTCTGGCGTGCGCTGGGGCTGGCTCGGCGGTATTGCGCTGTCGTAAAGCCGACTGGGCCGCGTGCCCGCCCGCAATATATTTGATTGCCTGCTCGGGCAGTCCTGCGCAAGACGAAGGCCACATTAAGTGGCCTTCTTTGCGTGCGGAACTCGCGATCAATCAAATATATTGCGGGCGGGCACGCGGCCCTCTCGGGTTCGGGGCGCGACGCACCGGACTGGGTTATCTGAATAAATATGGCGAAGGCCCCTTTCGGGGCCTTCTTTTTTATAAAAATTCGCCGACTCGGTGGACTTCGGGTTCTAGGTCTACGTTGAATTGGTCTTTGACGGTTGCCTGGATGTGGCGGATGAGTTCGTCGACATCGGCGGCGGTGGCGTGGTCGGCGTTGACGATGAAGCCGCAGTGCTTCTCGCTCACCTGCGCGCCGCCAACGGCGTGTCCTCGCAGGCCGGCATCCATGATGAGCTTGCCGGCAAAGTAGCCCTCGGGGCGCTTGAAGGTGGAGCCGGCACTCGGCATGTCGAGTGGCTGCTTGTCCTCGCGGCGCTGGCGGTAGTCGTCCATGTCGGCCTTGATCATCGCGGCGTTGCCCGGGGCGAGATTGAAGGTGGCCGAAAGCACGATAAAGCCGTCATCGGCGATGCGGCTCTTTCGATAACCCAGGTTGAGCTCGTCGACATCGAACTCGATGATATTGCCGCTGCCGCGGGTGCCGTCGTCGAGCCGGCGAGCGGGTTTGTAGACGCGCACGGACTCCAGCACATCGGCCATGCAGGCACCGTAGGCACCGGCGTTCATGTAGCAGGCGCCGCCGACCGAACCGGGGATGCCCGAGATAGGCTCCATGCCGGTGAGACAGGCCTCGGCTGCCGCAGCGGAGACATCGGAAAGCAAGGCGCCGGCTGCCGCCGTGACGTGCGTGCCGTCGACCGTAATGTCGGAGAGTCCCTCGCCCAGCGCCACGACGACGCCGCGGATGCCCTTGTCGCCGACGAGCAGGTCGGAGCCGTTGCCCACGATGGTGAGGGGCAGATCGCAGCGATAGCAGGTATCGAGCGTGGCGACGAGGCCCTGCTCGGTATCGGGCGTGACAAAGACGTCGGCCGGGCCGCCGATCTTAAACGTAGTGTGCTCGCGCATGGGCTCGCTCATCAGTACGTTGTCCTCGCCGGCAACGCCAGCAAGCGCGCACAGCAGGTCCTCGTTAAAAAAGTCGTTCTCGTGCATACGAATATCCGCCTTTTGGTGGTCGTTGTCATCAATCGATTGCAATATACCCCACCCGGACGGATTTGGTGCGCTGGCGGCGATAAAACAGCCGTCTACCGGATTGGTAAAGTGTTTATCATCGAGGTGGAGGGACGGTCGCTATACTTTCAAGAGATTGCGCGAATACTCGGAAGGAGCGAGATGGGAAACAAAGCTACTCTCAAGCAGATTGCCCAGGAGGTGGGGCTTTCCCCCTCGTCGGTCTCGCTTGTTCTCAACAATCGGCCTTGTCGCATCTCGGAAGAAAACCGCAAGCGCATCAAAGAGGTCGCGGCGCGCAACCACTATGTTCCCAACCAGATTGCGCGCAGCCTGGTCATGCGCGAGTCGCGCACGCTGGGCCTTATCGTTCCCAACATCGAGAGCCGTTTTTTTGCCTCGCTCGCTGGCAGCCTGGAAAAGCGCTGCCGCGAGGACGGCTACGCGCTTTTTATTACCAGCTCGGGCGGAAGCGCCGAGGACGATCTAGAGCTCCTGCGCCAGCTGGTGACGCGCGGCGTCGATGGCGTGTTTTTGGTCGTGGGCGACGAATTCTCGGACGACCGCGCTTTGCGCGAAGAAGTCAGCCATCTGCCCATCCCGGCGGTAATGGTTGACCGTGCCATTGAGGGACTCGAGTGCGACAAGGTGATGTTCGACCACGAGATGGGCGGCTACATGGCTACCCGCTATTTGATTGAGCAGGGTCACTGTCGTATTGCCTGCCTGGTTAACGCGCGCCGTTCCAATACGGGTCGCAAGCGACTTGCCGGCTATGAGCGCGCGCTTCGTGAGGCGGGGCTGCCCATTGATGCACTTCTTGAGTTTGAGAGCGAGTATTACATTCCGAGTGCCTACGAGGCCTCGGAGGCGGTGCTTGCGACCGATGCCACCGCCGTGTTCGCAAGCTCGGATAACATTGCCCTCGGTTTGCTCAAGCGCCTGCACGAAATGGGGACGAGCATTCCGGGCGATATTTCGGTCGTAAGCTATGACAACTCGGCGGCCGACGTTCTCTTTGAGCCGGCGCTGACCGCGATCGAGCAAGATCCGAGCGTGCTGGCCGAGCATGCCTTTAGCTGTATGGCAAAACGCTTGGCCGGTAAGGGCGGCAAGCGTGCCGATGAAGTCGTCCTGGAGCCTGTGCTCATCGTGAAGGACAGCGTGCTCAAGGTTACAAAACACAACTAAACGCGTTTGTCGATTTGCATATCAGGAATATGAAGAACTTGTGACAAATAATGTCGCAGGCCAATGTCTGGTTTTGTCAGGTTAATGGCGAACCGGAATGATAAAACGTTTTTTCATACTGATAAAACGTTTTAGCAAATATACTTGTCCCAACGAAAGGTCGCCATATCGGAGGGTGACCATGCAGCGAAGGGACATAAACAATGGCTAAAACTCTGGGAACGCCATGGCAAAAGCTGAGACACGAGGTGCCGGCTTCCGAGCTCGAGGGTGTCGATCTGTATTGGCGCGCATCGAACTACCTGTCCGTCGGCCAGATCTACCTTCGCTCCAACCCGCTGATGCGCACCGACTTTGTCGACGAGAAAACCGGTGAGGTGCGCGACTTTGGTCGCCCGGACGTTAAGCACCGCCTGGTCGGTCACTGGGGCACCACGCCCGGCATCAACTTCCTGTTCGGTCATGTCAACCGCCTCATCGCCGATCACAACCAGAATGCTATCTTCTTGATGGGCCCTGGTCACGGTGGCCCCGCCGGTACTGCTCAGTCGCTGCTCGACGGTACTTACCGCGAGATTCGCCCCGACATCACCAATGACGAGGCCGGCCTACAGAAGTTCTTCCGCCAGTTCTCCTATCCCGGCGGCATCCCGAGTCACTTTGCGCCCGAGACGCCCGGTTCCATCCACGAGGGCGGCGAGCTCGGCTACACGCTCAGCCACGCCTACGGCGCCGTCATGGACAACCCGAGCCTGCTGGCCGTGGCCGTGGTGGGCGACGGCGAGTCCGAGACCGGTCCGCTCGCGACCTCTTGGCAGTCCAACAAGCTCGTGAATCCGGCAACCGACGGTATCGTTCTGCCGATCCTGCACCTCAACGGCTACAAGATCGCCAACCCCACCATCCTCGCCCGCGTGTCCGACGAAGAGCTCACCAAGTTCTTTGAGGGCATGGGCTATAAACCGCATTTCTTTGTCGCCGGCTTTGACGACGAGAGCCATGCGAGCATTCACGAGCGTTTCGCCGCCCTGTTCGAGCAGGTCTTTGACGAGATCTGCGACATCAAGGCCGCCGCACAGGCCCAAGCTGCCGCGGGCGAGACCGTGGTCCGCCCGGCCTATCCCATGATCGTGTTCCGTACGCCCAAAGGTTGGACCTGCCCCAAGCAGATTGACGGCAAGAAGACCGAGGACTCCTGGCGCGCCCATCAGGTGCCGCTCGCGAGCGCCAAAGACACCCACGAGCACTTCCGCGTGCTGCGCGAGTGGCTGCGCTCCTACAAGCCCGAGGAGCTCTTTACGCCCGAGGGTCAGGTGCGCCCCGAGGTGACGGCCTTTATGCCGACCGGCGAGCTGCGCATCGGCGCCAACCCCAACGCGAACGGCGGCAAGGTGCGCCGCGAGCTCGAGCTGCCCGATATTCATGCCCACGAGGTCCCCGTCGCAACTAATGGTCATGGCTGGGGCTCCACCGAGGCCGCCCGCGTCTTTGGTGAGTACACCGCCGACGTCCTGGCAAATAACATGGACGACTTCCGCATCTTTGGTCCCGACGAGACCGCTTCCAACCGCCTGCAGGATGCCTACAAGGTGACTAAGAAGCAGTGGGACGCCGGCTTCTACGAGGACGAGGCCAACGACGAGCTGCTGGCAGGTTCCGGTAAGGTTGTCGAGCAGCTGTCCGAGCACCAGTGCGAGGGCTTCCTCGAGGCCTACGTGCTCACCGGCCGCTCCGGCGTGTGGAGCTCCTACGAGAGCTTTGTCCACGTGGTCGATTCCATGGTCAACCAGCACTGCCAGTGGCTCGAGGCCACCAAGCGCGAGATTCCGTGGCGTGCCCCCATCAGCGGCCTCAACATTTTGCTGTCGAGCCATGTCTGGCGCCAGGACCACAACGGTTTCTCTCACCAGGATCCCGGCTTTATCGACCTGCTGCTCAACAAGGCCAACGACACGCATATCGTGAATGCTTACTATCCGGCTGACGCCAACATGGCGCTTGCTGTGGCCGAGCGTGTTTACCAGTCCACCGACTGCGTCAACGCCATCTTCTGCGGCAAGCAGCCCGCCCCCACTTTCCAGACGGTCGACGAGGCCCGCGCCGAGCTCGCCGAGGGCGTTGCGACTTGGGAGTGGGCATCGACCGCCGACTCGCTCGCCGAGGCTGACGTCGTGGTTGCCACGTGCGGCGACGTGTCGACGCTCGAGGCTCTGGCTGCAACCGACATGCTGCGTGAGCTGGGCATTAAGGTGCGGTTCGTCAACGTGGTCGATCTGCTCAAGATCCAGAACGTCTGCGAGAACGACCAAGCCATCAGCGATGAGCGCTGGACTGAGCTGTTTGGCTGCGGCGATAAGCCCGTGCTCTTTGCATTCCACGCCTATGCTGGCACGATTCGCCGTCTGATTTGGAACCGACCCGGCCACGACGCCTTCCGCGTCCACGGCTACGAGGAGAAAGGCTCCACGACAACGCCGTTCGACATACTGCGCCTGAACAACATGGACCGTTGGGCACTGGCCGCCGACGTGCTGCGCATGGTTGACGCCGATAAGTTTGCCGAGCAGATTGACGAGTGGGAGGCATTCCGCACCGAGGCCTTTGAGTTCGCGTGCGATGAGGGCTACGATCACCCGGCCTTCACCGACTGGGTCTGGCCCGACGCCGCAGCCGCAACTGCTGCCGACGGCGCGCTCTCCGCAACGCAGATGACCGCAGGCGACAACGAGTAGGTAGGCATCCGGGACGGTCTCGCGCTGGGGCCGCCTCCAGGCGGGTTGCCTTGGTCTGAGAAGTGGGCTTCGCGAACTTCTCAGACC
>DBEZMF010000048.1:0-1191 GCA_048250755.1 Collinsella sp. | reverse complement strand
AAGTGATGTGGAATTTCAAAGCAAACACGTCAGAGATGGCGAAAAAGATTTCAAGCGGACAAGAAAACTTACGTTTTCAGATGTTATCATGTACACAATCGGGAATACAAGAAGTCCGCTTGAACTGGAGGCACAGCGTTTTTCAAAGTATCTCACAGTGGATGAAATCAGCGGTGCAGCTCTGTGTAAAGCCCGGCAGAAAATCAAGTATACCGCATTTGAGGAACTGTTTGAGCAAACAGCGGCATCTGCTCCCAAAGATAAGCGGTTTCACGGATATCATCTGTATGCAGTGGACGGGATGAAGGGAGAGTTGCCTAAAACTCCGGAATTATCCGCAAAATACTGCGAAACTGAAAAGTGTAAAACGCCGGTATTTCACGCAGTATCAACTTTTGATATTCTGAATGAGATGTTCATACGTTCTAAATTTCATTTTGGAATTGCCGATGAAAGAGAACTCGCCGGCAAGATGATTGATGCTGTGGCACAAGATGTATATTACAAAGATGAGCCGCAAATATGGATATTTGACAGAGGATTTCCGTCTTTAAGCTTGATTCAGAAGCTGCTTGAACACCGGTTGTATTTTGTGATGCGGGTTTCTTCCAGCTTTCTGAAGGAAGTCAATGCGTTCCGCAAAAGCAAGTATGTCGACCGCGTGATTCATATTGAATATTCTGAGCACAGAGCGACTCAGAATCATGTGCATTCGGATGGAATCAGTCAATTTGATTTGCGGTGTGTTCGCGTGAAGCTGCCCAGTGGAGAGGATGAAATTCTGGTCACAAATCTTGATCGGAAGGATTTCCCTAAGCGTGACATCAAAGAGATTTATCGTCTTCGGTGGGGAATGGAAACGGGATTCAACTACTTGAAAAATGCCGTATTCGTGGAGGAATTTGTCTCAAAAACTGAAAACGGACTTGCACAAGACTATTTTGTGTCGCTTCTCGTTTACAATTTTGCAACTTGCATATGTGGCAGTATGTATCCGAATATCCCAAAAAAAGAAAATACAAGTACAAGATCAATCGAAGAACTGCCACCAGATTGATCTACCATAATCTGATGGATGTACTGTTCAAAAGCATTCCCTCTCTTTCGCGTGTCTTGAACGCACTCAAATCTGACATCATCAAACATCTTTCTCCCGTCCGTCCGAATCGCTCTTTTCCTCGCCATTTTGAT
>DBEZMF010000047.1:0-2065 GCA_048250755.1 Collinsella sp. | reverse complement strand
GCTGATCCACGGCGCAGAGAAGGCTCGAACCGTCATCTCGAAAGAGTCTCTCCACATCGTCAACCACGCGTTCTACAGCGCCCTTTCCGAGAATATCATCCACGCGAAGAGCGTCGAGGAGCTCAACGCGACGACCGAGGTTATTTCAACGTTCTTCAATGCAGGCTGGGAGAAATATCGCACGCTTTGACGGCTCTTTCTTTTTTTGCCGTCAAAGATAACTAAGTCATTATTATCCGAGACAATAGATTGAGGTGGTGCCATGACAGAGACAAGCGAGCAAGACCGGCAAAGGGACGAGGCGGGGCGGGAAGCCATCAGGCGCCTGTCCAGACCCGTCAAAGGACGCGTCATGCTGGCGCAGGCGTTCACCGTGCTCTCGGCGCTTCTGTCCTTTGCGCCGTATTTGGCCTTGGTATGGCTGGGAGACCTATTCCTAGTGGGAGAAGGCCCGCTCGCGCAGGCCGATGCGTCCAAGGTATACGAAATTGCCCTCCTTCTCGTTATGGCGTTCCTCTCGCAGCTGTTCTTTCGCGCTCTCGCGCTCATCATCACGCATTTTGCCGACATGAAGCTGCGCTACGTTATTCGCAAGGGTATCGTTGAGCGGTTGAGCCGCGCGCCTCTTGCTTGGTTTAGCGCTACGGAATCCGGCAAGGTCAGAAGCGCTGTGCAGGATGACACGAAGACGGTCCACACCGTCATCGCACACGGACCGGTCGACCGTCTTAACGGCGTTTTGCAGCCGATGGTCCTTCTGGCTTTCATGCTCTGGGTCAATTGGCGTCTGGCGTTGATCGGCGTTGCCACAATCCCCCTCTATTTCCTGCTGCAGGCGCTCTCCATGAAGGATATGGGCCCGAAAACCGCCGAGATGAACGGGCATCTTGCACAAGTGTCCTCGACGATGGTCGAGCTCGTGTCCGGCATCAAGGTGGTCAAAGCGTTCGGGAAAACAGGAGAGGCGCATCGTAATTACGCGGACGCCGCATCGGCATTCTCCCAGTCGTACTGGGACTGGTGCGCCCCGCTCATTGGGCTTTGCTCGATTGCCGGCGAGCTCATCTCCTCTCCCTTGCTTCTGCTGATCAACCTCTGCGGCGGCGCAATCGTCATGGGGGCGGGGCTGGCCAGCCTCCCCCAAGTTCTCGCGTGCTCGCTGATAGCCATCGTGCTTCCGACCGCCATCAGCGCTGTCGCCAACAGCACGTGGTCGTACCAGATGGCCGGCGCTGCCGCAGTCAGGCTGTGCGAGATTCTGGACACGCCGTCGATTCCCGAGTCGAAAACCTCAAAGAAGCCCGACGGGGTCGTCGTTGAGGTGAACGACGTATCATACTCCTACGGCGATAACCAGGCCTTGCGCGGCGTCAGCCTTGTCCTTAATCCCGGCACCACGACGGCGCTCATCGGCCCGTCAGGCTCGGGAAAATCGACGCTCGCCACGCTCATCGCGCGCTTCGACGACCCGGAAAGCGGCTCCATCCGTCTCGGCGGCGTTGATTTGCGGGATATCTCCTCCCGTGACCTCTATAGCGCGGTTTCGTTCGTGCTCCAGGACCCCATGCTGATCAACGCCTCCATCGGGAGGAACATTTCTTTAGCGAAGCCGGAGGCTTCCCTGGAGGAGATTCGGGAGGCTGCCCGCACAGCGCAGATCGACGATTTCATCATGTCGTTGCCCAAGGGGTACGACAGCGTTTTAGGAACCGACTGCTCGCTTTCCGGCGGCGAGAGCCAGCGCGTGAGCATAGCGCGCGCCCTTTTAGCTGATACGCCGATCCTCATCATGGATGAGGCCACCGCTTTTGCTGACCCGGATTCAGAGCTCGAAATCCAGAAAGCGCTAAGCGCCTTGGTCGAGGGCCGAACCGTTCTGGCCATCGCCCACCGGCTCAACGCCGTTCTAGGCGCCGATCAAATAGCCGTGTTGGAAGAAGGTAAGATCGTCGCCCTTGGAACGCATGCGGAGATTCAAGACAACGAGCATTATCAGGCGCTTCTCAAGCAAGGAGGCCTCTGCGGCAGTGAAGAAGAGGGCGATGCAGATGAGTAATTCCAAACG
>DBEZMF010000046.1:0-1375 GCA_048250755.1 Collinsella sp. | reverse complement strand
CAATAGTTCGTTAATAATTCAATAATGTGCTAAGCAGCTATACGCTGTAAGCACGAGAGATCTTTGAAAATCTTGCTAATTAAAGTTCGGTTCGGGGTGTACCCGCTTGCTTTAAAAATTCGTTTCACCAGATAAATGTTGGTCATCAGTGACTTGAATGAAGACATAGAATATTCCATTCCCATCTCCTTCATAGTTACCTTGGCAACATTTAGTGATGTGAACGAAGCATTGAAAGCAAAATCGAGTTTCCACTTATCGCGAGCCTGGCAGTCCATAAGACCAGTATAGCCTTTGGCGTCACGAAAGCAAAATTCGATCTGGAACCTGGTTCTATAATAAAGAAGTACTTCTTCACCCGAAAGTGAGGTGTCTGTAGAGAAGAATAGTTTCTTCTTGCCATTCGGCATCTGCCAGATGACAAGTCTAACTTTACACCTGAGTGCCTTGGAATAGGCTATCAAAGTATAAGCTGTTCCTTCTATATCTTTCATCTCCATCTTCTCCATTCGAGTGAGGTCAAGATTCTTCATATCAATCTTGCCATCCTTGGTCTTTGGGCGACCACGTTTTCCAGTACGTGGACCAGCATAGACATAAAAGAGACAAGCATTGTCACGAAAGCGGCTTATCAAAGAGAACCCTTCTTTTTTTATCCCATTAACAAATGTACTTGTAGAGAAGTAAGCATCTGCAACTATGAGGGTTGAGAGTTTAAGAAGTTCCTTGCGGTAACGCTTAATGACGCTGATATAGAAATCTACCATAGTCTTGTTTCTAAGACTCAGTTCTTTATTACTTAGCGACTGGTGTGCTTTCAACATCATGCAGTCTTTGGCATCAATATCAATGAGGCCAATACCCATGATTTCGAGACCATGTTTAACAGACTGTGCACATCCCGACCAAAAACGACCGATATGTGGAGTCTTCTTGCCAGCTTTGCTGATGTAGCTGGGATCAATGGCAATAGCCCATCTTCCCTGTTTACCAAAGAAGCGCTTGGCAAGTGAGGCATTAAGTTTGAGCCAGTCAATGCTTTTCGACTTTTTTAAGCCGAATGCGTTGCGATAGGTTTGCTCAACATGCGAGCCATACCTCCCCATTTGGGTGAAATTTATCTTTCTTGGTATTACCATGAACAAAATTATCACCTCGATGAGTATTTTCTCGAAACTTTTTGTTAACTTTGCAGCCGAATCTTCAACTGCATCTTTAAAGATATCCATATATTGGTCAAGTCCTGTATTCATATAATTTTGCGTTTGTCGTGATTTGCAAAGTTACTGAAAATCAGCGACTTGACCAACTTTTTATAGTTAAGTTTTCATAAGCATTTCTTAATATAAGTTATTGATTTACAGACGATTAAATG
>DBEZMF010000045.1:0-59078 GCA_048250755.1 Collinsella sp. | reverse complement strand
CGAAAAACAAATCCAAGTTAGACCATTTCAAATGGTTCGATGTCTGCCCGGATGCGACACATCTGGTGTGTCCATCCTCGCAGTATCCGGTTCTCAAGGTGCACGCCTGCGCGGCTCATCCGGTTCCACCGGGCCGCGCGGCAAGGAGATATATTGCCAGACCGCGAAGCCCTGTGGGACGTCAATTCCACTCTTCACAAGTCCTACACAATACATTGCTTCCTATATAAGTCATAGAAAGGCTGGTGCAGAAATACTGCACGTATCAGATGATGACCCTTCGGTTAAGAGATATATAAAGATCGGTCACCTGTAAGTGTCTATCTACCCGCGCTTTTGCTATATAAACCAGCGCTTCAGATAAAAAGAGGGAGCGCCGCGCACAACGCGACACTCCCCTAGCGATTCAAGAGAATCTATTAGGCCTCGAGAGCCTTCTTGGCGATGGTAGCCAGCTCGTTGAAGGACTCGATGTCCTCGTAAGCCATCTGAGCCAGGACCTTGCGGTCGAGCTCGATGCCGGCAACCTTCAGGCCGTGCATGAACTGAGAGTAAGAGATGTCGTTCAGGCGAGCAGCAGCGTTGATACGGGTGATCCAGAGAGAACGGATCTCGCGCTTCTTGTTGCGGCGATCACGATACTGATACTGCAGGGAGTGCTGGACCTGCTCTTTAGCATGCTTGTAAGTACGCGAAGCGGCACCGTAGTAACCCTTCGCGCGATGCATAACGGTACGGCGCTTCTTCTTGGCGGCAACAGCGCGCTTAATACGTGCCATGTTCTATCAACTCCTAGACGGTAAAACGAAAAACGGGAACGCGAACTTAGGCGAGACGCGACTTGATGACCTTGCGGTCGGCAGCGGCGATCTCGGTCTCCTGACGGAAGCCACGCTTACGCTTGGTGGACTTCTTGCTCAGGATGTGGCTCTTGAAAGCCTTGGCGCGCATAAGCTTGCCGGCACCAGTCTTGCGGAAACGCTTCTTGGTGCCGCTGTGGGACTTCATCTTAGGCATGAAATACTCCTTAATCGGTTACAGAACACTAGTTACTTGGTATCGCTTGCCGCTTTATCCTCATCGAAGGCGCCCTTAATCGGGGCGAGCAGCATAAGCATGTTACGGCCTTCCATCTTAGGCTTGGACTCGACCGTAGCGTAAGGCTTGAGATCCTCGGCGAGACGCTCGAGAACGTTAAGGCCCTGCTCCGGGTGAGCCATCTCACGGCCGCGGAACATGATGGTGATCTTAACGCGTGCGCCCTTCTTGAGGAAACGCAGAACGTGGCCCTTCTTGGTCTCGTAGTCGCCAACGTCGATCTTGGGTCGGAACTTCATTTCCTTGACCTCGACCTTGGACTGGTTCTTACGAGCAGCCTTGGCCTTCATGGCCTGCTGGTACTTGAACTTACCGTAGTCCATGACCTTGCAGACCGGCGGCTCCGCGTTGGGAGCGATCTCGACTAGGTCGAGACCCTGATCGTCGGCGACGCGCTGGGCATCGCGGATGGCGAACAGGCCGAGCTGAGAGCCATCGACGCCAATCAAACGGCACGAAGATGCAGTGATCTCGTCGTTGATGCGGGTGTCATCAGACTTAGCTATTTTCCCTACCTCCATTCATAAAAAAATAACCCGGCGCTTCTCAGCAACCAGGTCGTACACATAGAGTTCCTCGATTTGAGGAAGGGAATCTAAGTTGTATGACCAGTCAGCTGCTCATTGGCGCCAAAAGGTGGGAACCCTCGGGTTCCTCTTTAGGGCATTGCGGGAACAACGCCTTGCGAATAATAACACGTACAGCGCGTTATCACATTACGTACACGAAAAAGGGGGCCGCAACCCCCTTGAACGTTCACTTGCATGTATGGTGCCCGAGGCGAGACTCGAAGGGCCTTCGCTTCGCGAAGCCCCGGGCTTCGGACGCGCGGCGCCCTCGCCACGCGCCGCTACAAACAGGCCGCAGGCCTGTTTGCTTAACGCTTCGCGCGCTCACGCGAGTTCGGCACGAAAAAGGGGGCCGCAACCCCCTTGAACGCTCACTTGCATGTATGGTGCCCGAGGCGAGACTCGAACTCGCACGTTGTTGCCAACGGTGGATTTTGAGTCCACTGCGTCTGCCAATTCCGCCACTCGGGCACGTAATGCGTGAGTTAGTTTATCACAGCTTTCTGTTGATTAGTCCGAAAATGGAACTTCGAGCATTTCGATGAGTTCGACTGTGCGGAGCATCTCGCGCTGACGGCATCCGCGACCGTCGACCGAAGCCTCACCCATCTGGTTATCGTAAGGGTCCTCGCGCATGCCGTCGAAAGAGGGCTCAAACTCTGCCTGGAATCGATTGTTGGCCACCATACGCCACGGGTCGAGATTGCCAAAGTAGTGACGGCGGCGCCACTCCTCCCCCATCCTGCGAGCAGAAGATCCAAATGACACGTCGGCGTTGAGCCAACCGGTCTGCGGCGTATAGAACTCTGCCCAGTCGTGCGACCCCACCGAATCGGGCGCAACGTACAGGCCGCTCTGCCAACGGGCAGGCACGCCCGCGATACGGCACATGGTGATAAACGTGAGCGCCATAACTCCGCAATCGCCGCGGAGCGAATGCGCGCAGTCATCGGCAATAGATCCCAAAAGCAAGTACGGCGGCTGATAGCGATAGTCGATATGCTGCGTCAGATAATCATAGATAGCACGAGCGCGATCGAGCGGATCCTCGAGTCCGTCAACAACACCGGCCGTCAGCTGCTGCAGATACGGCGTGAATGCAATGTGCGGACGGTCCTCAGAAATATCTTCGGGCAACGGCGCGTCCATACACGGATGCGACGGAAGCGCACCCCCATAAATATCGCGATAAGCGGCATTGATTTGATAGCGATAAGTCACCGAGAATGAGCGCTCACTCGAAGAAGACCACGAGGCGGTACGCGCCGAAGCGTTCGCGGGAGCAACAGCACCCTCCGGCGTCATGTCGAGAATCTCGACCTGAGACTGTTGGCGGCAGGTGGCGGCTACGGGAAGCCAAGCGCGAACGGTCTCCCCCTCTAGAGCGCCGGGGACAGACAAGGACGCCTTAAGCGTAATAACGCGAGTCAATCCGTTTTGTGACTCCATCTCCTTGAGCATCTCGTTGCGCAGTGCAATTCCGTCCGTAGGATCGGGACGCATGCCGGGAACCTCTTTGGGATATACGCGAAGCGAATCGAGGAAGTTGTCGAGAACGAACAGCTCGCCATCGATAAAGCGCCAGTCAATACGCTTACGGTCAATCAGATCGTCAAACTGCTCCTCGGTAAACCCAGGCCACTCCTCGCGGATCATCGCAATAGCTCGATCGCGCGACACCGAAAAATGAAGCGGCGTCTCAAGCATGCGATACCGCTCGGCACGAACGCAGGCAGCAAGCGAGGGATCGGGATCTTGGGCAAGTAGGCGGTCGCAAGCCTCAATAGCCTGCGAAAGATACCCCGCGTCCTTTAAACGCAGAATCTCGGGTGGCAAGCCAACATCTAGAAAACGGAAGTCATCATTGCAAACATCAACAGAGCAACCAACAGGACCCTCGTCAATAACCTTCCCATCCGAAGGCAGCACATTAATAACAGCCATACCAAACTCCAAGTCACTAGAACGCTTGAAGTCCATTGTAGCGAGATAAAAAAGAAAGCCCCAATAAAGGAACTCTCAACACCGATAAACGGTACCTATAAAAAATGAATTCAGCCCAGTAACCCTGTAGCGAGTTAACGAAGGAGGCCCCGTTTCCCCGGAGCTGATTCCGTCGCGCGACTTCTGGCAAAGCCAGTAGCCATCTTAATTCAGACTCGTAACCCTGCGACGTTAAACGAAGGAAGCCCCGTCCCCCGGAACTGTTTCCTTGGCGCGACTTCTGGCGAAGCCAGGTGAGCGCAAAGGAAACAGTGTAGGGGGACGGGGCTTCCGACGGGAAGTTTAGCGACGCTTACGCCTTGTTGACGGAGCCAAACTCCTCCATGAGCTCCTTGGTGCGGGCAACGATGTTGTCGCGACCAGGCTTGAGGAGCTTGCGGGGGTCAAAGCCCTTGCCCTGCTGATCCTTGCCAGCCTCGATATACTCGCGAACGCCCTTGGCGAAGACGAGCTGCAGATCGGTGTTAACGTTGATCTTGGAGATACCCAGGGAGATGGCCTTCTTGATCTGATCCTCGGGGATGCCGGTACCACCGTGCAGAACGAGGGGCAGGTCGCCGGTCTGAGCCTTGATCTCGCCCAGACGCTCGAAGGAAAGGCCAGCCCAGTCGGCGGGATACACGCCGTGGATGTTGCCGATACCGCAGGCGAGGAAGTCGACGCCCAGGTCAGCAATCTGCTTGCACTCAGCAGGATCAGCGAGCTCGCCGCTGGAGGTCACGCCGTCCTCGGTGCCGCCGATGCCGCCGACCTCGGCCTCGATGGACATGCCCTTGGAGTGGGCAAGCTCAACGAGCTCCTTGGTGCGGTCGAGGTTAAGCTGGAAGGTCTCCTCGTGAGAGCCGTCATACATGATGGACGTGAAGCCGGCCTCGATGCACTTGAAGCAGTCCTCGTAAGAACCGTGATCGAGGTGAAGGGCGACGGGAACGGTAACGCCCGTGGCCTCGACGGCAGCCTTGACCATGTCGGCGCAGACCTTGAAACCGCCCATCCACTTAGCGGCACCAGCGGTGCACTGAAGGATCAGCGGAGACTTGGCCTCCTCGGCGGCCTGGAGAATAGCCAGGGTCCACTCGAGGTTGTTGGTGTTGAAGGCACCGAGACCGTACTTGCCGGCTTCGGCCTTCTTGAGCATGTCTGCTGCGTTGACGAGCATAAAAGAAACCTCCTGTAAGGTTGCTCCGATAACGCCTGAGATTTTACCACGACATACCCGAGCATAAACGTTCGTTTGTTCACGAATACCATCCGATTGGACAAATTTTGACCGTTTGCCCCACAGAATCGACCCACTGGGGAAAATAGCTTGACGATTGAGCGGTCTTCGTGGTTCGAAAGACGGCTTCGAGCCTACATCTGCATAAACGGGTTCTGCATAAGTTCGCGCGCCATCGTGGTCGAATCGCCATGGCCCGTCAAGCAAACGGTATCGGGCGGAAGCGTCTTGGCAAGTTTGGAGAGCGAGCGCATAATCGCCGCCTCGTCACCGCCGGAAAGATCGGTACGACCGTGGCTGCCCGGGAAAAGCGTGTCGCCCACAAAGGCGATGTTCCCCTGCTCGGTCGCGGCGAACAGGACGATGCCGCCCGGCGTATGCCCCGGCGTCTCGATCACCTGCAGGCAGACGTCGCCCACCTCGATTGTATCGCCCTCGGCAAGCAAACGCGTCGGCTCACCCGGATCGGGCGTCTCGATACCCCACATGACACGCTGCTCCTCGATATTTGCGCGAGGTACCGTCACGTCCTTAGCGCACAACTCATATAGTGCACTGTCGCCAACGACAGCTCGAACCCCGGCAACCCCGCCAACATGGTCGGCATGACCGTGCGTGCAGACAGAGCCGAGTACGCGCACCTCGGGATGCGCGGTGCGGATATGCTCCACAAGACGCTCGCCCTCCCACGCCGGATCGACGATTAAGCACTCGTCATTCGAAATCACGGCGTAACTGTTGGTCTGAATCGGGCCGTTGACGAGCGCCTCAATCGAAGCCGCACCTCGGGGTGTCAGGTCCAAAGTCATATCGTCCATGCGCATGCCCTCCTTCTAAAATACGTTCGAGGCACCAAACGATGCCTCGAACGTAACCAATATCTATGATGCTGAGAGGCTCTCGCACCTACACACGGCGCTTGAGCTGAGCTCCGCCTTCGCCGGGCATAAGACGGCGAGCGTCGTAGACCGAATCGACACTGCTGATGGAAGCCAGCAGCGGATCCAGGCCGCTCGCATCCGAAATCTCGACCATAAAGCGCAGAGTCGCAATACCCTCGCGGTTGGTCGAGGTGGCGGCGGAAAGGATATTGCCGCCTGCATCGCCAATGGCAATGGTGACGTCCTTGAGCAGGCCCATGCGGTCCAGGCACTCGACCACGATCTCGACCTGGAAGAGAGTGTCGGCAGCACCATCCCACTCTACGTCAATCATGCGCTCTGGGTGCTCCATGAGGCCCTTGACGTTGGGGCAGTTGGCGCGATGCACTGAGACACCTCGGCCACGCGTGATGAAGCCGACGATATCGTCGCCCGTCACGGGGTTGCAGCAATGAGCCAGACGGACCAGCAGGCCACTGTTGCTCTCGCCCTTAACGATAATGCCGTTACTTGCGCTCTTGCCACGCTTTTGCGGCTTGCGGTTGGAGCCGCGGGCCGGCTGTTTCACGACCTCGGCGATAGCCTCGGCCTTGGTGAGCTGTTCCTCGGGCTTGGGGTCCAAGATTTGCTCGACCTTATTACCCACAGCGCGCGGGGCAACCTTGCCGGCGCCGACGGCAGCAAACAGGTCCTCGAGCTGCTTGAAGTTAAACTGCTCCGCCACGGCGTTGAGCGCACGCGTGGAGCGCGGCGTGGAGATGCCATACCCGCGCTTGCGCAGGTCCTTGGCCAGCATATCGCGGCCGGCGGCAGCGTCGTCGTCCTTAGTCGCGGCGGCAAAGTAGCGACGGATCTTGGACTTGGCCGAAGGCGTCTTGACGATCTTGAGCCAATCACGCGACGGTTTGGAACTCTTGTTAGTCAGGATTTCAACGCGGTCGCCCGTCTTGATCTCGTGCGTGAGCGGGGCCACAGCACCGTTGATCTTAGCGCCGACGCAGTGGTTTCCCACCTCGGTGTGAACGGCATAGGCAAAGTCGAGCGGCGTGGAGCCGGCACGAAGCGCCATGACCTCGCCCTTGGGCGTAAAGACGAAGATCTCCTGATCGAAGAGGTCGACCTTCAGCGAATGCAGGTATTCCTTGGCGTCGGTGATCTCATCAGACGCAGCCCAATCGAGCGAATGCTTGAGCCAGTTGATCTGGTCGTCCAAACGTTGAGCGTCATTGGTCTTGGAAGCAGACGATCCGCCCGACTTCTTATATAGCCAGTGGGCGGCAATGCCGTACTCGGCCTGCTCATGCATCTCATAGGTTCGAATCTGAATCTCGAGCGGGCGGGCCGTGGGGCCGATAACCGTCGTATGGAGCGACTGGTAGTTATTGACCTTGGGCATGGCGATATAGTCTTTAAAGCGACCGGGCATGGGGTGCCACAGCGTATGCACTGCGCCGAGCGTGGAGTAGCAATCGCGCACCGAATGGGTAATAACGCGCAGCGCCACCAAATCGTAGATCTCGGAGAATTCCTTGCCCTTGCGCTTCATCTTTTGGTAGATGGACCAATAGTGCTTGGAGCGGCCGTTGATCTGGAAGCCCTCCAGGCCAATGCGGTTGAGCTCGTCGGTGAGCGTCTTGATGGTCTCGGCCAGATAGCGCTCGCGAACCTCGCGCGACTCAGCCACCATGCGCGCGATGCGCTGGTAGGCGTCGGGCTCAAGGTAGAAGAAGGACAGGTCCTCGAGCTCCCATTTAATGGAGCTCATGCCCAGACGGTCGGCCAGAGGCGCATACACGTCCATGGTCTCGCGAGCCTTAAACAGGCGACGGTCCTCACGCAGGGCTGCAAGGGTGCGCATGTTGTGCAGACGGTCGGCAAGCTTAACGATGATGACGCGGATGTCCTTGGACATGGCGAGGAACATCTTGCGCAGCGTGAGGGCCTGTTTCTCGTCCATGCTGTCGACTTCGATGTTGGTGAGCTTGGTCACGCCATCGACGAGCTCGGCCACCGTATCGCCAAACAGGCCGGAAACATCGGCAAGCGAAGTCTCGGTATCCTCGACGGTATCGTGCAGCAGCGCGGCGCACACCACGTCACAGTCCATCTTAAGATCGGCCAGAATGATGGCCACCTCGACGGGATGGTTGATGTACATCTCACCCGAGCGCCGCTTTTGGTTGCAATGCTTCTCGGCAGCAAAGCAGTAGGCCTGCTCAACCTTAGAAAAGTCGTCCTCATTCATATATTTGAGGCACAGACGCTCCAGCTTGTCGTAGCTGTCCGCCACAATCTCGGGCGGCAGCTCATCGGCATGCTTATAGTGCTCCATCTCCGAAAACGGCTGGAGGGTGGAATCATGGGCGGTACGGGCTGCGGCATCCATCGAGGTCCCCTTCCCCTAGGCCCGCGGTACGATCGGGCGGTTAACTTTGGCTAGCATATCAGAAGCGCACGAATCGAGCGCCCAGCTCCGGAAAGCCGAAAACTCCATGCGCGAGCGCAAGCCCTCCAAATAGCGAATTGACCTGCTCAATTGCACGCGGCCGGGGTTTTCGGCCATCGCGATGCGACGGGTGTCGTCAAACCCCGAAACGCGACAGAAACCAAGCTCTTCGAAGATTCCTAGGCCGCTTTCCACCGAGCGCTCGTCGACCGGCGTGCGGGCATCGATGGCAAGGCACATCTGCGCGATGTCGATATCGCTCGCGCTAAAGAAATCGTCCCCGGTCTTGCCGCGGTTGGAGCGCCACATGGTCTGCAGCGCGCGATAGAGCGTGACGAGCTCGTCGCGCTCGGGCGCATAGCAGTCGAGTAGGCGCTCGTTAATACGGGCGTCACGCGACGAATAGAGTAGATGGATCACGGCGGGTTGGCCATCGCGACCGGCGCGGCCGCTCATCTGGTTAAACTCAATGCCGCCAAACGGCATGTGATAGAGCACGACATGGCGAATATCGGGAAGGTTGACGCCCTCGCCAAAGGCGGATGTCGAGACGATGCAGCTGAGGCTGCCGTCTCGAAACGCCTCCTCTACGCGATGGCGGTCGGTGCGCGTAAGGCCAGCGTTATAGAACGCGATACGGGTCGCACAGTCGGGAACGCGTTTGCGTAGTGTCTTGGCGAGCGCCACGGACTGGTCGCGCGAATTGACGTAAATGACGGTCTTCTCCCCCGTCGCCACGATCGACACCAAACGGTTCTCGCGACTTGCAAGATCACGGTCGTCCTCGAGCTGCAGGTTCTCGCGCACCGTCTCGTCGACCACCGTGTGAGTGATCGGAAGCATGCGGGCAAGCTCGGCCACGACCGGAGCCGTCGCGGTGGCCGTCGCGGCCATAACGACCGGGTCGCCCAGGGCTTTGAGGATATCGGGCATGTCGAGATAGGCGCTGCGGTCGCCGCCCTTGGCAAGACCGGCATGATGCGCCTCATCGATAACGACAAAACCGATGCGCCCCGAACGCGCAAAGCGGTCGCGGTGAATGGACAGGAACTCGGGCGTCGTGAGCACGATGCCAGTGCGGCCCGAAGCCAAGCCGGCAAACACGTCATCGCGCGCCGCCTCCACGGTCTCGCCGGTCAGCACGCCCACGCCAATGCCGAGCGCGGCCATCGTCGACGAGAGGTGATAGGCCTGGTCGGCAACAAGCGCGCGCAGCGGATAGACAAAGATGCTCGCACGTCCGCGAAGCACCGCCTCACGCGCGGCATGCACATGGAAGATGAGCGACTTGCCGCGCCCCGTTCCCATAACGGCCAGAACACTTTGGTGATCGGCCAGGGCATCGAGTGCCTCGACCTGCGCGCGGTGCGGCTGGTTCGAGCCGATAAAGCTATGGATAAGCGAGCGCGTGAGCTCGGTATAGGAAAGCTGGGCGAGCGTCTCGCGCTTGCGCGACTCCAGGCGCAGGCCAGAATCCGCCGGCTGCACGCCACGACGAAGCTCGCATGCCGGATCGTCGACGCCGGGCAGCGTGGTATCACGGACCAGAACATCCTTGATCATGAGCTTGGGCTTCACACGCCCCTGCCAATGCTCGGCAACGGCCTCGAACACCAAGTCGACAGCGCTATCGCAGTTGATGAGCTTATCGATTTGCGGCACGCGGAACATGATGGCCGGCACGCTCGCGGCTCCATCGGTCGCCACAAAGCGCATGTGCTCGCCGGTTTTGCCCACCACGGCGCGATCGCACATCGTCACGCCCTCGGCGGCCAGCAGCGGCACCTTGTTGCCCTGGCCAAACGGCTCAAGACGGGAAATCTGCTCTATAGTCTCGATATTCAGCTCGGAAAGGTCGACCGTGGCGGCAACCTCGTCGATGTCTTCAAAGTCCTCGGCGGGAATCTCCGATAGCACGGCGGAAAGGCGACGACGGAATTCATCGAGCTTGGATGCCTCGATGGTCACTCCCACCGCACCGGCATGTCCGCCGCGACGAATCAGCAGGTCGGAACAGCGCTCGACGGCGTCAAACAGGTTAACTTTGCCCACCGAGCGACCAGAGCCGCGCGCGATACCGTCCTCGATCGAGAACAGCAGCGCCGGCACGTGATAGCGATTGGTCAGGCGGCTCGCCACGATGCCCTTGACGCCCTCGTGCCAGCCCTCGCCGCCCACGACAATCGCGCGCCCACCGTCATAGGTCTCCTCGACCTTCGCCATGGCATCGCGTGTAAGCTCGGCCTCGATCTCGCGGCGTTGGCGATTGATTTCCTCGAGCTCGGCGGCAAGCGCGCTCGCTTCGATGGGGTCGCGGGCAAGCAGCAGGTCGAGCGCCAGCTTGGGATCAGCCATGCGGCCGGCAGCATTCAGACGAGGGATGAGCGAAAACGACAGGCCGTCGGCCGTAATGGTAGAAAGGTCGGCCTTGGCAAGTGCGGCAAGCGCGATATAACCGGGGCGGGCCGTCACGCGCATCTGCTGGATGCCCTCGGCGACCAGTGCGCGATTCTCGGGCGTGAGCGGCATCATGTCGGACACGGTGCCCAGCGCCGCGACCTCTATCAGCGAACGCCAATACGACGGCTTGCCCAAACGCTCGCCCAGGACCTGCACCAGCTTAAGCGCCACACCGGCACCGGCAAGCTCGCGCGAGGGGCCCTCGTCCTCGAGCTTGGGATCGGTCAGGGGCACGCCCTGCGGCACCTGGTCGGACGGCTCGTGATGGTCCGTGACCACCAAATCGATCCCCAGGCTCTCCAGATAGGAGACCTCTTCCTTGGCAGCAATACCGTTATCGACGGTCACAATCAGGTTGGGTTGGGCAAGCTCGTTGACGCGGTCGAGCGCCGCACGCGACAGGCCGTAGCCCTCGTCAAAGCGGTGCGGAATAAACGGCGTGACGTTGGCGCCAAACGAACGTAGCGCCTCGGTCAACAGACAAGTCGACGTAATGCCGTCGACGTCAAAATCGCCAAAGACGGCGATACGCTCGTGGCTGCGAATAGCACGCTCAACGCGGTCGGCGACGACCACCATACCCGGAATAACGAGTGGGTCCGCCCAGTCGCGATCGAGCGAAGGCGTCAAAAACAGCTGGCCTTCCTCGATGGATGTAATGCCGTGCGCAACCATAATGCGCGCCACCAGCCCGGGTATGCCCAGGCCAGCCGAAAGCTCCTTTTCGAGCTCGGGGTTTTGCTGAGCGACCGCCCAGCGATGCGTCGTCTTAAGCGATGACATAGGCGCCCACCCCCGATAGGGGCAGGTCGCCGCGATACCTCTCACGGTTCATAGCGATGAGTCCTCTGTGTATGCCCGCTTCGGCAGGCAGATCTGTTGAACGGATTTATTATACCGTGCAGCGCGGACGCACAACGTCCAGCACGCCGTGGTTTCGATAAACGAGGGCGGTAATAGCCTCGAAATATTCGAGCGTTTCTGACGCACGGGCGCATGCAAGCGTCTAGCATATCCATTCAAAACGGATTCACGAGCAAAGGGAGTCACAAGAGCATATGAAGCAATGGGTTGGACTGGGCAAATTTCTCGCGGGGCATATGCAGGTCATCGTTCCGATTTGCGTGGCGCTCGGCGTGCTCTTTCCTCAGCAGATCGGCGTTCTCAAGCCCATCGTTCCCACCCTGTTTGCCTTTATGACGTTCCAAGGCGCGCTCAGCAACACCTTCCACCAGGTAGCTGAGGTGTTCCGCCGTCCCCTGCATCTGATTTTGGCGTTATTTGTCTCGGCTGTGATCATCCCCATCGCGGCGTATGCCATGGGCTCACTGTTCTTTGGCTCCAACCCCAACCTTGTCTGCGGCATCGTGCTCGAGTACAGCGTACCCGTGGCAGTCACTGCCTTTATGTGGATTAGCATGTTCGGCGGCAACGGCCCGCTCGCGCTCACCATCATCCTGACGTCCTCGGTTATATCGCCCGTAACGATTCCGCTCACGCTCAAGCTCCTGTTGGGCGCCACCGTCGCAATCGATGTTCCGAGCATGATGCAGAACATGGCCTTTATGATTGCCATCCCCGCCGTGCTCGGCATCGTGATCAACGAGCTCACGCACGGCTGGGGACACGAGAAACTCTCCCCCGCGCTCTCGCCCGCCTGCAAGTTCATGATGATGGGCGTTATTGTCTCCAACTCCACCGCCATGAGCGAGTACGTGCTACACATGAACGCGGTGCGCCTGGAAGTCGCCCTCTTTATTCTGGTGTTCGCCATCAGCGGTTTTGTCGTGGGCGTTCTGGTCGCCCGCGCGTTGCACCTGCCGTATAGCGAGACGACCACCATGTGCTTTACCTGCGGCATGCGCAATATCTCTTCGGGCGCCGTCATCGCCACACAGTATTTTCCCGGCGAGGTCGTGTTTCCCGTCATGTGCGGCACGCTGTTTCAGCAGGTGCTCGCCTCGGTTATCGGACATCTCTTTGAACGTCTGACCGGCGAGGAGCGCGCCGCCCAGCGCAAGCGGGTCGAGGCCGGCCGCGACGCCATGGCACGCTAGACTGTCCGCATTACGTGGGGCTAGTCTTGCTATACGAGCGTTTCCAGATGCGCGCGCAGGCGCTCAGCATCGATATCGAGCGTCGTCTCGGCATTGACCTGGGCCAAACGATAGCCGACAAAGTAGGGCGAAACCACCCAACGCGGCAGCGCCTTGGCAATGGTCCGACCGTCCATGTGGTAGAAGAACAAGTTGTACGACTCTGCGCGACCACCATGGTGCTCGTTCAGGATATAGCGCAGAGCTACCTGAATCGCATCGGCGAAGAGGTCCGTCTCGACTTGGTCTCGCGCGCCATCGCTGGCGGCGATTCCCTGCGGGGCTGAAACGTTGATCTCAAAGAACCCCATGATCGGTTCGGTTGAGATGTCGACCGAGATTCTCCCCTGTTGCCAGACACTGATGCCTTCAAAGTTGGCTGAGGTCAGCGCCGCATAGCCGTCCTCCTGTTCCAGGCCCACAATCTGCATGTGTGGATGGACGAGGCTGCCGCCCGAAAGCGGGCCTTTGTTCTTGTACATGAGCACACTGCGATACTGTTGGGAATCGATCATCTGCTGCCAACAACCCATGGCAAACCGCATCACATGATGCAGCTCATCCGGTTCATAGGTCACCAGGTCGGCGTCGTGATTGGCAGACTCGATCAATACGGTCTGACGTGTGGCCCGCAAGGTCTTGAACTTATTCTCGAGCCAGATGCAGTCACCATCGCGCTGGATGATGTTGGCAAGCCCCTCCGTGTCGCAAAAGGGGCACGCGGTGCCAGGGCGACGATTATCGTCGGGCTTACCGCTCGCCTGCTGAACGTCAAATACCAGCGCCACGGGTTATACCTCCAGCGGCACAATCTTGGTGCCATGGAGCTCGGAGACGCCTAGCGCCGCCGCGACCGCGTCGCGATTTGCCGTAGTGATGCCGCCGCCGGGAAGGATGGTCAAACGATCGCCCGCATACTCGATTAAACGAGCCAGGCGATCGAAATTATCCTCGATCGACGTACCGGCAGCGCCGCCATGCGTGAGGATGCGCGTAACGCCGCAGTCGGAAAGTGTATCAATCGCATCGAGCTGAGCCTCGGGCGAGAGCTGGTCAAATGCCATGTGGAAGGTGATGTCAAGGGACTCGCGCTTGCACTCCTCGGTCGCGCAGCCCGTAGCCATAACGAGGGCGCCGAGGGTGAGCTCGTCGAGCGCCCAGCCGCCGGCACAGGGCTTGCAGCAGCCAAAGACCAGGCCGTCAACGCCGGCGCTCACAGCAAGGCCCAGGTCCATCTCCATCATACGCAGCTCGTCCTGGTTGTAGTGAAAGTCGCCGCCACGCGGACGGATCATGCACATCACCCGTGCATCGTGTTCGTGGGCATAGTTGGTCGTAGCGCTGATAACGCCGGCCGAGGGCGTGGTACCACCGACGGCAAGGTTATCGCACAGCTCGATGCGCCTTGCACCGGCCTCGATAGCCGCCGGCACCCGCTCAAAGTTCTCGGCACAAAACTCGTACATCATAGATAGACCCCCAAGGATGACAAACGTTTTCGATGGGCATTGTCGCACGCCCCCATGAAGTTGCAGTGGAATAGGGACTGTTTTGGCCTCTGAGACTCCCATTTAGTCCCTATTCCACCGCAACAAAGGGGGACAGAACCAAAGCAACGCCGCAGGCAGAAGACGGACAGCGAGCGGGCACCAGAGCGAACAATTTGGCATGAAAAGAGGACGGCATAGACCTTCTGGTCATGCCGTCCTCTTTGAATGACAAGTTGTCGCTCTGGTGCCCGCGCAGCGTCGACTGGTCCGCCGTTCGGTAGAACGGCGGAACCTCCTAGCCACCCAGATAGGCTTTGCGGACGTTGTCGTCGTGCAACAGCTCTTGGCCCGTGCCGGTCATGGTGATCTTGCCGGTCTCGAGCACGTAGCCGCGCGTAGCAATCGAAAGCGCCATCTGTGCGTTTTGCTCGACCAGAAGCACTGTGGTGCCGGCCTTGTGCAGATCCTCGACAATCTGGAAGATCTGCTCAATCAGAATCGGCGCCAAACCCATGGAGGGTTCGTCGAGCATAAGCAGTTTGGGGTTACTCATAAGGGCTCGCCCCATAACGAGCATCTGCTGCTCGCCGCCCGAAAGGGTGCCGGCGACCTGGCGACGGCGCTCCTTAAGGCGCGGGAACTGCTCGTAGACACGCTCAAGGCCCGGAGCCACCGTGGACTTGGGCTGCGTGTAGGCGCCCATCTCCAGGTTCTCCTCGACCGTCATCTGCAAAAAGGCGCGACGGCCCTCGGGGACCTGAGCCAGACCCTTACCAACCAGCTTATCGGCGGGCGTATGAGTAATGTCCTCGCCCATAAACTTGATGGAGCCGGTCTTGGAGCGCAGCAGGCCCGAGACGGTCTTGAGCGTTGTGGACTTGCCGGCACCGTTCGCACCGATCAGAGCAACGATCTCGCCCTCGTTGACGTTAAAGGAGATGTCCTTGATGGCGTGGATAGCGCCGTACCAGACGTTGATGTTGTAGACGGAAAGCATCGGCTCTGCCATTTAGTTCTCCCCCTTATCCTGCTTGCCCAGATATGCCTCGATAACGGCGTCGTTGTTCTGAATTTCCTCTGCCGTGCCCTTGGCAATGACCTTACCAAAGTTGAGCACGCAGATGCCCTCGCAGATGTTCATAACGAGTGACATGTCGTGCTCGATAAGCATGATGGCAATGCCGAAGGTGTCGCGAATCTTGACGATGTTCTCCATGAGCTCTGCGGTCTCGGACGGGTTCATGCCGGCGGCAGGCTCGTCGAGCAGCAGCAGCTTGGGGTTGGTGGCAAGCGCGCGAACGATCTCCAGACGACGCTGAGCGCCGTAAGGCAGCGATCCGGCCTGCTCGTTTGCCAGATGTTCCATATCAAAGATGGACAGCAGTTCCATGGCGCGCTCGTGGGCGGCCTTCTCGTGCTTCCAATACGTCGGCAGGCGCAGCACGCCCTCAAAGCCGGAGTAGCGCTCCTGGTTGTGCAGGCCGACCTTAACGTTATCCTCCACCGTCATGGTGTTGAACAGGCGAATGTTCTGGAACGTACGGGCAATGCCCATGCGGTTGACCTGATAGACCGACTTGCCCGAGGTGTCCTCGCCGTCGAGCAGGATGGTGCCGTGCGTGGGCTGGTACACTTTGGTGAGCAGGTTGAAGACCGTGGTCTTGCCGGCACCGTTGGGGCCGATGAGACCGGCAATCTCGGTCTTGCCGATGGTCAGGCTAAAGTCGTCGACTGCTTTAAGGCCGCCGAATTCAATGCCCAGGTGGATGCACTCGAGCGCCGGGCGCTCGCCCAGGTCGCGGTCGGGAACGATGGCGCCAGAAGGATACGGGACCATCTTGCCCTTCTTGAACTCAAACTTACTGGGCATCGGCTGCCACCTCCTTCTTGGAAGTAAAGCGATCCTTAATGCGTGCGAAGAACGCCTTGAGCTGCGGGTTGTTGGTAAAGATCATGACCAGGATCAGCACGATGGCGTAGATGAGCATGCGGTAGTCCGAGAACTGACGGAGCAGCTCGGGAAGCACCGTGAGCAACGCCGCCGCGATGACGGAGCCGCGCATATTGCCCAGACCGCCCAGGACCACGAACACCAGGATGAGGATGGACGTGTTGAAGTCGAACTTGGTGGCGGAGAGCTGCGAGAAGTTACCGCCGAAGAGGGCTCCGGCAGCACCGGCGAGGGCGGCGGAGACCACGAAGGCGATCATGCGGTACTGGGTAACGGAGATGCCCACGGATTCGGCAGCAATCTTGTTGTCGCGCACGGCCATGATGGCACGGCCGGTACGGCTGCGAACCAAGTTGAGTACAATCACGAGTGCGACCATGACCAGGATGGCACCGGCGAGGAAGGTCGAGTACGTCGACACGCCCGAGGCGCCCTGGGCGCCCTTGATGATGGCGGTGCCGTCCTCGAGCAGGTGCAGGTCGTCGATCGTCGAGTTGCCCGTGATGTTAAAGATCACGTGCAGGCCGCGCGAGTCGACACCCACGATAAGGCAAGTGACGATCTCTTTGATAATCTCGCCAAAGGCCAAGGTCACGATGGCCAGGTAATCGCCGCTCAGGCGAAGAACCGGGATACCGATCAGGAAGCCCAGGACGGCAGCGGCGATGGCACCGACCACGATGCTGATGATAAGGCGCACCGGATCGGAGGGAACGGCGCTCTCGAGGGCGACGGCGGTGACGATGCCCGTATAGGCACCGACACTCATGAAGCCCGCGTGGCCCAGCGACAAGTCGCCCGCAATACCGACGACGAGGTTAAGCGAGATGGCCATAACAATGTAGGCCGTGATGGGGACCAGCTGACCGGCAATCATGCGCGGGATCATATGGTTGGACTGCATAAAGAACACGATAGCGAATGCCACGATGCACATGGCGTACGTGACAAAGTCGTGACGCGTCTGCTTGTCTTTAAGAAACTTCATAGCGCTCACCTACACCTTCTCGGGGACGTACTTGCCCAAGAGGCCGGCAGGCTTGACGAGCAGGACGATGATCAGAACACCAAAGACGATGGAGTTGGCAAGGCTCGTGGAAATGTAGGCCTGCGCCATCGCTTCGATGATGCCAATGAGAATGCCACCGACAAAGGCGCCGGGGATGGAGCCGATGCCACCGAAGACGGCGGCGTCGAAGGCCTTGATGCCAGGCATGGCACCCGTCGTGGGCTGCAGCACCGGCGAGTAAGAGCACAGCAGCACGCCGGCGATGGCGGCAAGGGCAGAGCCGATGGCAAACGTCATCGAGATGGTGCGGTTGACGTTGATGCCCATGAGCTGAGCGGCGGCCTTGTCCTCGGACACGGCGCGCATAGCTTTGCCCATCTTGGTCTTACCTGTAAAGAACATCAGGCCGGCCATGATAACCAGGCAGGCGACGATGGTGACGAGCGAGACGGCGCTTACGTTGAACTTGGCCAAGAGCTCCGGCACCTGGAAGGTGACGAGCGAAGTGAAGTTCTTGGGCGTGGCACCCCACAGAAGCTGCGCGGCGTTCTGCAGGAAGTAAGACACGCCGATAGCCGTGATCAGAACGGCCAGCGGGCCTGCTTGGCGCAGCGGCTTGTATGCCAGACCCTCGATGAGAACACCGAGAACGGTACAGACCACACAAGAGAGAACTACAGATGCCCAGCCCGGGAGGCCGAGATACGACGTGGCGCAGAACGAGACATAGGCACCGACCATGATAACGTCGCCGTGAGCGAAGTTGAGCATCTTGGCGATACCGTAGACCATGGTGTAGCCCAACGCGATGATGGCGTAGACGCTGCCCATGGACAGGCCGTTGACCAGGTATTGGATAAAGACCGTCATGTTCCACATCCCCCTTTCGAATAGGTTTCCAGTTGATGTATGAAACAGGGACGTTACATCGTCCCTAGATACCAAGCAAGCAGGGAAGGCCAAAACCTCCCCTGCTTGGGATCAAAACCGCTCTATGTAAGGCGGCCAATTAGGCCTGTACGTACTTGCCGTCGGTGATGACGTAAGCCGTGGGCTCCTTCTGGACCTGGCCCTTATCGTTCCAGGTAAGCTTGCCGGTCAGACCGTCAACGGTAATCTTGAGCATAGCCTTGGACAGCTTCTCGGCGACCTCGGTCGGGTCGGCGTCGACACCAAGACCGGCCTCCTTGAGGGCCTCGGCCACCGCGTGCACGCCGTCGTAGGCGTCGGCGGCAAACTGGTCGGGGGTATCGCCGTACTTATCCTTGTAAGCGTTGACGAAGTCGGCGTTCTTCTCGTCGTCGGCGGAGAACGGGGTCATGAGCAGCAGACCCTCGGCAAGAGAGGTATCGAAGCCCTCAACGCCCAGGATGCCGTCCATGCCGTCGCAGCCCATCATCTTGACGTCGTAGCCCATGTCTTTGGCGTTCTTGAGCAGGACGGACGCCGGCGTGTAGTAGATCGGCGCAAAAATCATGGTGGCGCCGGCCTGCTTGGCCTTGGTCAGCTGGTTGGTAAAGCTCGTGGCGGAGTCGTCCTTAAAGGTCTCCTCGTCAACAATCTCGAGCTTGGACTCAGCGGCCTGGACCTTAAAGGAATCTGCGATGCCCGAAGAATAGGCGTCGCCGGAGTTATAGAACAGCACGAACTTCTCGTCCGCATAATTCTGCGCCAGGAACTTGGCAGCGTTGACACCCTGGTTGGGGTCGGTGAAGCAAACCTGGAAGACGCAATCCTTGCCGTCGGTGACGTCCTCGGAGGACGCGGACGGGGTGATCATGAACGTCTTGGGGTCGTTGCCACACTCTGCGGCAACGGCAACCGACGCACCCGTGGTGGTCGGACCGACGAGGGCCTGCATGCCCCAGTCGAGCAGGGTGTTGAAGGCGTTGACGGCTTTCTCGCCATCGGCCTGGTCATCCTCGGCCTTGCTGGCAAGCGGCAGCTCCTTGGTCGAGAAATCCTTGCAGCCAAGCTCGACACCCTGGGTAACGGACTTGCCGTAGGACGCGTTGGCGCCGGTCAGCGGGCCGATGGTGCCGATCTTAAACGAAGCGTCGCCCGAAGCGGAACCGCTGTCGCCACCGTTGGAGGAGCAGCCAGCTAGAATGGACATCGCCCCCAGACCTGCTGCGCTCGCGATAACGCTCCTGCGATTCATAACAGGGTTCAATGACTTACCGGTGAGGCTCGACATGCGGCTCTCCTCTCAAATCTCGTCGGGTTTCGGTTACCCGACAGGCCATCCTTCGCCGTGTTCGGCGTTCGCAAAATACTAGACGCTTTAGTTAAGGAAAGTGGCGATTATTTCAACTTTTCTTTGGATTTGTTCATTTATCCATAATCATGCGTATTTCTGTCGGTTTATGCAGTTTAGCCACTTTATTGTGTGAAAGTAATGTTTCCGTTCTGTTACAGGCGTCCCCGCCCTGAATAAAACGGCCCCACCGGTCTCGTTATATGCACTTAGGCGGCGGTGTACCTGCCGTCCTGAATCACATAGGCCGTAGCGGGCTTCTCGACCTGGCCCTCGTCATTCCACGCCGACGAGCGCCTGCATGCCCCAGTCGCACAGGGCAAACCTTATGGTGCAAACGTTGACAGTTTGTTACGGAGTTCCGTTTGTAGCGAGCATGTTTCCAATGTTTCCGCAGCGTTTCGGGGGTGCCGTTTTGTGCGACTCCTGTTGCCTGGCGAGCACGCGCCCTCGGTTCACGCTAGAATGCACTCAACCTTTAAGCGGTTAATCCATCCATAAGATGCACGAAGGAGCTATCTATGAGCGAACCCCTGCGCACCGTGAACGTCGGTTTGATCGGTCTTGGAACCGTCGGCGGCGGCGTGGCCCGTCTGATCAAGAGCCACCACGATGAGTACCTGGCCGCCTACGGCATCGACCTTAAGCTGACCCGCGCCTGCACGCTTGCCTGGGAGCAGGCCGAAGCTGCCGGTATTGAGCGCGAGGCCTTTACGAGCGACTGGCACGACGTCGTCACCGACCCCGCCGTCGATATCGTCGTCGAGCTCATCGGCGGCGAGCACCCCGCGACCGAAATCTTCACCACCGCCTTCGAGAACGGCAAGCACGTCGTCTCTGCCAACAAGGCCCTGCTGGGCCGTCATGTCGAGACGCTCGCCGAGAAGGCGCGCGCGTGCGGCGTGCAGATTAAGTGCGAGGCCAGCTGCGGCGGTGGCATCCCCATTGTCAGCACGCTTGAGCATGACCTGGTGGGCAACAAGATCCTGACCATCGCCGGCATCCTTAACGGCACCACCAACTACATCCTGTCGCGCATGGACGCCGAGGGCGCCGATTACGCCGACGTGCTCGCCGACGCACAGGCTAAGGGCTATGCCGAGGCCGACCCGTCCGCCGACGTCGACGGCTTCGACGCCGCCAGCAAGACGGCGATCCTCGCTTCCATCGGCTTTGGCACCCGCGTTACCACCGACGATGTGTACCAGCAGGGTATCCGTACCATCGGTGCCGAGGACATCGCCCAGGCCCGTGAGCTCGGCTACACCATTAAGCTGCTCGGCATCGCCCGCAACACCGACGCCGGCGTCGACGTCCGTGTGCATCCCACGCTGATCCCCGCCGACCACATGCTTGCCAAGGTCAACGGCGCCATGAACGCTGTCTACGTGGTAGGCGACGCCGTGGGCGAGACCATGTTCTACGGTGCCGGCGCAGGCTCCTTCCCCACCGCGAGCGCCGTCGTGGGCGATATCCTGTCGCTCTCCGAGCAGATCAGCCGCGGCGTGGCTCCGCTGCCCGAGATTGAGCCCTATGGCCACAACCTCGCCTTTAAGCCCATGGACGAGCTCCAGACCAAGTACTATGTGCGCCTGAAGGTCGCCGACCGCGTGGGCGCCCTGTCCGAGACGGTCGATATCTTTGCCAAGCACAACATCTCGATTTCGCTCATCAACCAGGTCGAGGACGGCAAGTCGGGCGTCAACGATGCCTGCTCGGTCATCTTCCTGACGCATCGCGCGCTCGAGAAGGACGTCCAGGCTGCCGCCGCCGAGCTTGCCAGCGTCGACTGCGTGGCCGAAGTCGCCAACGTCCTGCGCATCGAGGACGTCGAGGCCTGGACCGAAGGCGTCATGGCCAACTAACCCAACGCTCGCCTAGCAATACGCGCCTTGAGGGCTCCCGTCCGATGTGGGACGGGAGCCCTTTTGTCACCTGCCCTAAGCACAACGGCAGAGCATATTTGCGCGAGCCGCTCATCGGTAACGCGGGCTACCGTTCACCGATATGCAAACGCGGCCGATTCCGGCTGCCGCTACGCTGTGCTGCGAATGTCCGCCCGCGAAGAGAGGAAGCACCATGTTGCTCGAGGGCAAGAAAGCAATCATCACCGGAGGCACGCGCGGTATCGGCTATGCGATCGCCTGCCGTTTTATCGAGGAAGGCGCTGCCGTCACCGTCTTTGGCTCACGCCAGGAGACTGCCGACGCGGCCGTTGAGAAGCTGACAGCCGCCTATCCCGACGCCAAGGTCTGGGGCCGCTCCTGCGACCTCACCTCACTCGAAGCCGTGACCGAGGCCTTTACCCAGGCTGCAGCCGACATGGGCGGCTTGGACACGGTCGTCAACAATGCCGGTATCTCCCAGCGTTCACCCCTCTTGGACTACACGGCCGAGGAGTTCGCAAAGGTCATGGACCTTAACGTCGTCGCCGTCTTTAATGGCCACCAAGCTGCCGCCAAGATCATGACCGAGGCCGGCCACGGCGGCACCATCACCACCACGAGCTCGATGGTTGCCAAGTACGGCCAGCCCTCTGGCGTCGGCTATCCAACGTCCAAGTTTGCCGTCAACGGCATGGTCCAGTCGCTCTCGCGCGAGCTCGCCCCCATGGGCATTCGCGTCAATGCCGTAGCACCCGGTGTAACCAAAACCGACATGGTCGCCAACCTGCCTGAAGAGGTTATTAAGCCCATCGTCGCCACCATTCCGCTGGGTCGCATGGGCGAGCCCGAGGATGTCGCCAACGCCTTTGTTTTCCTGGCGAGCGACATGTCCTCCTACGTCACGGGCGCCGTGCTCCCCGTCGACGGAGCCGCCCGCTCCTAAAGGTCGCAAGCCACGACTTCGAACCTCAACGAGGCCCAACGCAAAAGGCGCGCTGTCTGCATCAACCGCAGGCAGCGCGCCTTGTTCTGCTTGCAGGGGAAGCTGCGTCCCGGTATTTCAGCTCAGAACGGGGCGAAGCTTCCCTCAGGGCCTTCTTTCGGAAACTATGTCCCATTCTGGGCGCGCATTCTGGGACACGCTTTCCGCAACGGGCTTCTCGCGGAAAGCGCATCCCACTCTGGACGCCAATTCCGGGATGCATTTTCCGCGGCGGTGTCGGCTACTTGCCGTCGTCGTCCTCGGCTTCTTCTCTTGCATAGAGCTCCAGCATGCGGCGGCGGTATTCGCGCACGGCGAGCTTGGCGCGCTCCAGGCGGCGACGCTCGCGCGGGGTCAGCTCGGACGGGTCGACCTCATCACCATAGGTCTTATCGGCAAGAAGATGCGCCGCGTCCACGATGCGGGCATCGATGTGGCCGCTCGCCGCCTCGGCGGAAAGACGCTCGGCAATCGTATCGAGCGTAGGCAAGCCCTCGAATACGCGACCATGGCCATGCGAAGTCAGCAGCTCGTGCTCACGTGCGAGCAAGCTCGCTAGGTCGTGGTGGGCGCGCAGGATGTCGAGCGCATCGGATGGATGCTCGGCAACCTCTGCCACGGCGGCGACCGGCGCGGCGTCGACCACGCGGTAGAAGAGCTGCGCGAGCAGCGGCATCAAGAACACCGTGATGGCGCCGGCGGCAACCATGACCGACGCAATATCTTGCGACAGCGCGCCCGCGTTGACGGCAACGCTCGTAACGGCAACGATGATCGGCAGGGCCGTGGTGCAGTACAGGGCCACGGTAATACGACCATACGCCGACACATCGCGCGTCGCAGGACAAATGCTCATAGAAATAAGAATGGGCACGGCACGAATAATCAACAACGCCACGATAAAGCCCACGAGCAGACCCGGGCGCGACGCCACGGCCGTCAGATCGATCTTTGCGCCCGATACGGTAAAGAATACCGGAATCAAAAAGCCGTAGGCCAGGCCATCAAGCTTGGTCTCGAGCGTATGGTTGCCCTCGGGAATGATGTAGCGCAAGACAAAGCCGGCGGCAAAAGAACCCAACACGATGTCGAGATCAAAGACAGCCGAGAACGCCACGAGCGTGACCAGGATGAGCACCGTCAGGCGCACGAAGGTCTGCGACGTGGTATCGGCGCGTTCCTCGACAAACGCAAAGAGGCGGCTGCCGACGCGCTTGGAGCGGCTCGGGACCACGGCCAGCAACACGCAGACCACCGCAAACAAGCCAAGGATTACAAGCGTTTGAATGCCAGTGCGGGCAGACAGCAGCACCGACATGGCAAGCACAGGGCCGAGCTCACCCCAGGTGCCATACGCGAGAATCGAGTCGCCCACGCGCGTGCCGGTGAGCGAGCGCTCACGCATGATGGGCACGAGCGTACCGAGCGCCGTCGAAGTGAGGGCAAGCGTCACGGCGATACCGTCGAAATGACTGACCGAGAACCACGGGGTAAAGCGTACGGCAAGCCAGGCGATACCAAACGTGACGACCCACGTCGCCAAGCCGTAGCGCCCCTCGACGCCCGTGATGCTCTTGGGGTCGATCTCAAAGCCGGCAAGCAGGAACAAGAAGGCCAGGCCCAGCTCGGACACAAGCGAGACCTCGGCATCTACATGGATGATGCCGAGCATATGGGGTCCCAGCACCGCGCCGAGCACGAGCAAAAAGACCGTCTCGGGAACGGGTTTTCCGGGAATCGCCGAGGCGATAAAAGGACTCGCAAAGGCCACGAGTGCGATGATGGCGAGCGAAACGAATGCCATGTGATGCCTTTCTCTTGTTTGCGCTTCACTGTAGCACCCTCGCCGTCCTCAACGCGCCGCGAGCTGTCGTATCATAGTGAGGTTTACAAACATGTGGCTCAAGGCGACCGCAGGGCAGACCCCGCAAACCGACCGCTGCCGCATACCGTACCGTACGCCCAACCGATCAGGAAGGCAGGAACCAATGGTCTCTCGTATCTACGTGGAGAAGAAACCCGGGTTCGACGTCGAGGCTCAGCAGCTCAAGGGCGAGCTGACCGAAATTCTCGGCATCAAGGGCATCGAGGCCCTGAGGATCATCAACCGCTACGACGTCGAGGGCATCGACGAGGAGCTTTTCCGCTCCTGCGTGCCGACCGTCTTTAGCGAGCCCCAGGTCGATGTGACCTACGACGAACTCCCCGCAAGCGATGGCGCCGTCTTTGCCGTCGAATTCCTGCCTGGCCAGTTTGACCAGCGCGCCGACTCCGCCAGCGAGTGCGTGCAGCTCATCAGCCAGGGCGAGCGCCCCGCCGTGCGCTCCGCCAAGGTCTATATGATCTCGGGCACTCTGGATGAGGCCGCCATCGATGCCATCAAGCACTACGTGGTGAACCCCGTCGAGGCACGCATCGCCTCGCTCGACCTGCCCGAGACGCTGTACATGGAGACCCCCGAGCCCCAGCCCGTCGAGGTGCTCGACGGCTTCCGCGAGCTCGACGAGGCCGGCCTTGCCGCCTTTATCGCCGATCGCGGCCTTGCCATGGACGAGGCAGACATCGCCTTCTGCCAGCAGTACTTCCGCGATGAGGACCGCGACCCCACCATCACCGAGATCCGCGTGATCGACACCTACTGGTCCGACCACTGCCGCCACACCACTTTCGGCACCGTCCTGGACGACGTGACGATCGACGACGCCGTGGTGCAGCAGGCCTTCGACCGCTACATGGAGATGCGCCATGAGCTCGGTCGCGACGCCAAGCCCGTCTGCCTCATGGACATGGGCACCATCGGCGCTAAGTACCTTAAGAAGACCGGCGTCATGACCGATGTCGACGAGTCCGAGGAGATCAACGCCTGCACCGTCAAGGTGAAGGTCGATGTCGACGGCGAGGACCAGGACTGGCTGTTCCTGTTTAAGAACGAGACCCACAACCACCCGACCGAGATCGAGCCCTTCGGCGGTGCCGCCACCTGCGTGGGCGGCGCCATCCGCGACCCGCTCTCGGGCCGCAGCTACGTGTACCAGGCCATGCGCGTCACCGGCGCCGGCGACCCCACCGTCCCGGTTTCCGAGACGCTCGAGGGCAAGCTGCCGCAGCGCAAGCTCGTGACCACTGCCGCCGCCGGCTACTCCAGCTACGGCAACCAGATCGGCCTTGCCACCGGCCAGGTCAACGAGCTCTATCACCCCGGCTACGTGGCCAAGCGCATGGAGGTCGGCGCCGTCGTGGGCGCTACCCCGGCAAACCATGTGCGCCGCGAGTGCCCCGCCCCCACCGACAAAATCATCCTGCTGGGCGGCCGCACCGGCCGCGATGGCATCGGTGGCGCCACCGGCTCCTCCAAGACCCAGAACACCGAGTCCATCGAGACCTCGGGTGCCGAGGTCCAGAAGGGCAACGCCCCGGTCGAGCGCAAGCTGCAGCGCCTGTTCCGCCGCGGCGACGCCTGCCGTCTGATCAAGCGCTGCAACGACTTTGGCGCCGGCGGCGTCTCAGTCGCCGTGGGCGAGCTTGCCGACGGCCTGTACGTGGACCTGGACACCGTGACCAAGAAGTACGACGGCCTGGACGGCACCGAGCTCGCCATCTCCGAGTCCCAGGAGCGCATGGCTTGCGCCGTCGCCGACGGTGACGTCGAGGAGTTCATGGGCTACGCCGCCGAGGAAAACCTGGAGGCGACCGTTATCGCCGAGGTTACCGCCGAGCCGCGCATGCGCATGGCATGGAACGGCGTCGCCATCGTCGATCTGTCCCGCGAGTTCCTCAACTCCAACGGTGCGCCCAAGCACCAGGTCGCCCACGTCTGTGCCCGCAGCGTGTGGCAGCCCAGCTGGGCCGGCACCACGCTCGCCGAGCGCATGACCTCGCTCGTCACCGACCTCAACGTCGCTTCCAACAAGGGCCTTTCCGAGCGCTTCGACTCCACCATCGGCGCCGCGACCGTGCTCATGCCCTTTGGCGGCAAGATGCAGCTTACCCCAAGCTCGGCCATGGTCGCCAAGTTCCCCGTGAACGGCGAGACCACCACGGCGAGTGCCATGGCATGGGGCTTCAACCCCTATCTGATGGAGGCCGACCAGTTTGCGGGCGCCTACCTGTCCGTGGTCGAGTCCATCGCCAAGCTCGTTGCCGCCGGCTTTGAGCACAAGCGCGCCTACCTCTCCTTCCAGGAGTACTTCGAGCGCCTGCGCACCGAGGCCGAGCGTTGGGGCAAGCCCATGGCTGCCGTCCTGGGTGCCCTCATGGCCCAGGTCGACCTGGGTGCCGGCGCCATCGGCGGCAAGGACTCCATGAGCGGTTCGTTTGAGGACGAGACCGGCGAGCTCAACGTTCCGCCGACCCTGATCAGCTTCGCCGTCGCCGTGGGCAAGGCCGCCCGCGCCGTCTCGCCCGAGTTCAAGGGCCTCACGCACCGAGTCGTCCGCATCGCCCCCGCCACCTATGGCGAGGACTACCGTCCCGACGCCCAGCAGCTGCTCGCCGCGTTTGACGCCGTCGAGGCGCTCACTGCTACCGGCGACGCCCTGGCCGTCTCCACGCCCGGCTACGGCTGCGGCGCCGAGAGCCTCTTTAAGATGTGCGTCGGTAACCAGATCGGCATCGAGCTTGCCGATGATGTAGACGTAGAGAGCCTCTTCACCCCGCTCTACGGCAGCTTTATCGTCGAGCTCGCCGAGGATGCCGAGCTGCCCGAGGTCGCCGACGGCGTTGTCGTCGAGCCCCTGGGCACCACCGTCGAGGGCTATGTCATCGACACCGGGTCCGAGGTCATCGAGCTCTCCGAGCTCCAGGAGGCCTGGGAGAGCGGCATCGAGAGCGTCTTTGCCTACCGCAGCGCCGACGAGACCCCCGAGGTCGAGACCATCGACTTCCGTGCCAAGGACATCCACGTGTACAGCGGCGCCAAGATCGCCCGTCCGCGCGTGATCATCCCCGTGTTCCCCGGCAACAACTGTGAGTACGACAGCGCACGTGCCTTCCGCGCAGCCGGTGCCGAAGCCGACACCTTCGTGATCAACAACCTCACGCCCGAGGCCGTCGCCGAGAGCACCCACGAGCTTGCCCGCCGCATCCGTGCAAGCCAGATCGTCATGATCCCCGGCGGCTTCTCGGGCGGCGACGAGCCCGACGGCTCTGCCAAGTTCATCACGGCGTTCTTCCGCGCTCCCGAGGTCACCGAGGCAGTCCGCGACCTGCTCAAGGCCCGCGATGGCCTGATGCTGGGCATCTGCAACGGCTTCCAGGCCCTGGTCAAGCTCGGTCTGGTGCCCTATGGCGACATCGTCGACGCCACGCCCGATGCGCCCACGTTGACGTTCAACACCATCGGTCGTCATCAGAGCCGTCTGGTGCGCACCCGCATCTCGTCCAACCTGTCCCCGTGGCTGTCGCAGTGCAGCCTGGACGACCCCTACACCGTCGCCATCAGCCACGGCGAGGGCCGCTTTGTCGCCAATGACGAAGTGCTCACCCAGCTGATCGCCAACGGCCAGGTCGCCACGCAGTACGTGGGCGAAGACGGCAAGCCCAGCATGGATCTCTCCGTCAACCCCAACGGCTCCGCACTCGCCATCGAGGGCATCACGAGCCCCGACGGCCGCGTCCTGGGCAAGATGGGCCATGCCGAGCGTCGCGGCGACAGCCTGTACCGCAACGTGCCCGAGCATGTCCCCGGCGATAAGTTCATGCCGATCTTTGAGAGCGGCGTGGCCTACTTCGCTTAAACCTTTCCCATCGGGTACAATCCCCTCGGGTAACAACACCCGCCACCGGCACCCCCGGTGGCGGGTTCTTTTTTGCTTTGCGCGTATAGGAGAAGGACATCATGGAAAGCCGCAAGCCGTATCTCGCCACCCTGCCCGGACTCATCCTGGGCTGTCTTGTTTGCTGTGCACTCTGGGGATCGGCCTTTCCCTGCATCAAGATCGGCTACGCGCTCTTTGGCATCCCAGCGCACGATAGCGCTTCGCAGCTGCTCTTTGCAGGTTTACGCTTTACGCTTGCCGGCGCCCTGGTTATCGTTGGGATGAGCGCGGCCCAACGCCGCCCCCTCATACCGCAAGCGCGCGACATCAAGCCCATCTTTGTCTTGTCGCTCTTCCAGACTATCGGGCAGTACTTCTTTTTCTATCTGGGCCTCTCGCGCGCCAGCGCCATGTCGAGCTCCATCATCGAGGCCAGCGCCAACTTCCTCGCAATCCTCTTTGCCGCCCTGGCATTTCACACCGAGAAGCTCAATACGGCCAAGGTGCTTGGCTGTGCGCTGGGCTTTGCCGGCGTCGCGCTCGTCAACCTTTCGGGCGCGGACGGCACCTTTGGCTTTACGCTCGACGGCGAGGGCTTTATCTTGGCTTCCACTGTTGCAGGCGCCCTATCGACCTGCCTGATCGGCATCTTCTCGCGCGAGCACGACGGCGTCTTGCTTGCCGGGTGGCAGTTTTTAGTCGGTGGCGTGGTCCTTACCGCCATCGGGTTTTTGATGGGCGGCACGTTGTCCCCCACCGAAATCGCCCCCGCCATCGCGCTCATCATTTATATGGCACTCATTTCCGCCGTCGCGTACTCGCTGTGGTCGCGCCTGCTTGCCGTCAACCCCGTCAGCCGCGTCTCGGTCTTTGGGTTTATGAACCCCGTCTTTGGTGTGGTGCTGAGTGCGCTGCTGCTCGGCGAGGGCGCTGGCACGAGCCCCGTTACCGTCATCGTTGCCCTGCTGTTGGTCTGCGGCGGCATCATCATCGTCAACAAACCCAAAAAAGCCTAGCGAGCTCACCTTTTTAGGGAGGGCGTTTGCACACTTTAGCTTAATGGAATACATCGATGAGCTGAGGGCCGCCACGCACGCAAGCGTGCGACCCTTTTCCTAGCGTATCTGGATGCCGGCTTTCTTTTTCTCGGCTTTGACGCGGTAGAGCTCCGCATCGGCAGCGCGAAGTAAGTCTTGCCAGGTATCAACACTATCGCCGACCCGCGCGCAACCGATGGACATCCGCAATGCATACGGCACCTCGGCATGCGCGAGCTCGTCGTTGATTGTCGCGCACAGATGCATGATATCCTGTTCCGCCGCTGCCTTTTGGAGCACCACGAACTCATCGCCACCATAACGCGCGATAAAGCCACCAGACGCCGAGCAGACCTCTTTGAGCGCAGCGGATATTACCTGAAGAGCATGGTCGCCCTCCACATGTCCATAGCGATCGTTAATCTGCTTAAAGCCGTCAGCGTCCATCATAAGCAGATATACATCTTCGGCCTGATCCACATTTGAAAAGAGCGACAGCATATAGGTCTCAAAACGGTTGCGGTTGTTGAGTCCAGTCAACGGGTCAGTCGAGATCAGTTGCTCCTGGCAGATGATATAGAGCAGCAACATGCTAATCATTATGCCGACACAAAGGCCAGGCACCGAGTATACGATCTGAAAGGTACCGCCCACCAGAGCGGGAACCGCAAAAAAGGCGAGGGTGCGATAAATGGCCTTCTTTTGCAGGCTTTCGACTTTTCGAGCCTGAATAAAGGCATGCAAGGACGTATATATGACGTAGCAGTAGCTAACGATAGGCTGAATCATATAAAGCGCTCCGCGACGATATACGCCCCGCGCATCGATATAGAACATAGCGTGCGTCCAGTAGCTGGTAAATGCCAGAACGACCACCAATGCGGTTGGCAACGTTAAAAGTACCACCCTATAGGGCGTGGTCAGGAGCCGTGAGCCCTGCATCGTCTCGGAATAGAAAAACCAAATGAGGCACGCGATGGCGAACAGCGAAAACGAAACCGCGTTGGAAATCCAGTTGGCCGTGATGCCTACAGGAGTGCTCACGCCGTCCGAGAGCGTCCAGATCATATCGAAGAAAATGTAGGCAGCAGACGTGTAGCCCAGCATGCTAAACAAAAGCTGCTGGGTGCTCGAGAACAGGGAGCGACGGCTTCGTACGGCAAGTCCGATAAGAATAATCATGCACAGCAGGAATATCTCGATCTTGAGTGCCTTTACCACTAGACGCCCTCCCTTCAATATCCAAGTGGCCAGAATCGCCCAATTCGAATCTGGGCAACAAACACCCCCTACTCCGCAGGGGTAAGGGGAATAATAGCAGAGCGACCGAACGTCACTGCAAGACAGCTCTCGTTCGGGCGCTCAAACGGCGCGAGTTGCACGCCGGAATCATTGATGGGTATCGATTGCTACTCGCCATCGATGTCGGTCGCGACGGCCTCCTCGATGGCCTCGACACCGGCAGGCGACAGGTCCTCCTTGCCCTGGCAGAACTTCTTGTCGACCCAGCCGGTCAGAATCGGAGCCATGATTGCCGTGATGATAACGGCAGTGGCGATCTGGGCGTACGCGGTGGGCGCAAGCTCGGCGTAGCGCGGCGCGACCTCGGCGAGAGCAACCGGCGTGGTCATAGCCGTGCCGGCGATGGTGGAACAAGCCACGGCAGCCTTGCCGTTACCACCGCACAGGCGCTCGAACGCAAAGGTGATGGGACCGACGACAAACAGCGTGACAAGGCCCAGCAAGATGCCGGAAATACCACCGGCGATGAAGCTCGAAAGGCTCATGGACGCACCGAGCTGAAAACCAATTACAGCGATCGCGGGATTGGCGCCGGGAACCAGCAGGTTCTTGATAAACGGGAACAAGTTGCCCAGAACCATGCCGATAACGAGCGGCAAAATGGAGCCGACGATAGTACCGACAGGGATGTTGGCAAGACCCGAAACACCAAGGATGATCATCGTGACGGCGGGGCCGGCCGTAAAGAACAGGATACCGACGGCGCCCTGCTCGGACTCATCGCCGAACTCGCCCATGATGCCCGTATAGAGCGCCATGTTGCAAAACGTGATGCCGCCGATGATAGACACGGAGCTCAGACCCAGGAAGTTGTCGTTAAAGAAATATGCCACGCCTAGGCCGAGAGCCGCTGCGACGACCAGCTTGGGGATCAGCACGACGATGCCGGTCTTGATGGCGCCCGGCGTGGACTTAAAGCTGATGCCGGCGCCCACAAACAGCAGGATCGCGGCAACGATGGTGTTGGAGCCACCGCGGCAGGCAGCCGTAAAGAAGCCGCCGACCTCAAAGACCTGCGGGCAGAAGGTGTTGAGCAAAAGACCGACGATCATCGGATAGATCATGATGTCGCCCGGAATGCGCGGGACCTTGAATTTCTTTTGCTCGTTGGCGGTTGCTTCCTGTGCCATGAAACCCCCATTTCCGCTGACGGGGTACAAAAGCCCACGTCACGCTTTGCTACAGTAAAGTTTGACCATGGTACCAGAAGAAGCAGACCGCCTCGGTGAGAAATTCGATTCGTTAAGCTGGGACGATAACGCGTCCTGCTCCTATACGAGGCTCAAAACGATATAGAACACGATGCCCGAAACGCAGCACCACAACATCGACTTTGTCTTGATTGCCACCGCCACGACGCCGGCGGCCGCAATCCAGGGAACCAAGGCAGGCCAGAGTCCCGCGTCGAACGCGCCGGGGCTCACCAAGTCGTTGGCGACCAGCGCGGCAAAGGCAGCGGGCGGGATATAGCCCAGGGCCTCGGTAATGCGGGGCGACAGGGTCCGCCCGCGCAAGGCGAACGCCGGCGCGATGCGAAAGAACGCGATAGCAGCCCACGACGACAGCCACAGAACCAAGAACTCGTTAACGGGCATCGCGGGCACCTCTTCCGTCAAATACTGCATCGCACGCCAACGCAATGGCAATGCCGGCCACGACGCTTGCCGGCACGGCAATATTCACGAGGCCCAAGAACTTGCATACGGCGACGGACACCGCGCCCGAAACCGCCGCGACAACGTTGCCGCGCGAGAGCCGCTGCGAAAAGAGCAGGCAGATAAAGAGCGAGGTGCAGACAAAGGCTGCAATGGCGGTGGGAACATCGACAACGGCGCCGACGATGGCGCCCATCGTACACGAAACGCCCCATGTTGCGATGAGGATCACGTTGAGCACAAAGGACTCGCGCGGGCCCCAATCCTCCCCTTCAACCAACTTGGCAAGCGAGATGCCATATGCCTCCTCGGTAAGTGTCGCGGCAACAGCCAGCGTCTGACGCTTCGAGGCACCCGTCAGATGCGGCGCGATCGATGCCGAGTAAAGCGCAAAACGCGAGGAGATGGCGGCAACGCTCGCGATAATCGAAGGTGCCGGTACGCCCGCCAGCCAAAGATTGCAGATCATAAACTGGCCGCTGCCCGTCACAAACGTACTGCTTAGAGCAAAGACCATCCAGGGCTCCATTCCCGTCTGCCCCATGATCATTCCGCACGGCGCGCCTATTGCAACATAGGTAAGCATCACTGGCCAGACGGTTCTAACGATTTTGAGCACCATACGTTTCTCATCCTGACAAGGTCTCCGAGCCGCATGTAGCGACACGGCAGAATCATCATCCGGCAGCAACCGAGTTCACCTACAATTGCCACCGGATCGAAAGACACAACTTTTTAGGAAGTCATTATGACAGCTATCGATCGAGACCGGGCGCGCGCGGCCTTCAAAAGCTACACCGATGCCTACGACGCCACCAACCCACGCATCGCGCTCAAAATCGAGCATACGTACCACGTGGCCGAGGCATGCGATGCCGTAGCGCGCGAGCAGGGCTGGTCGTCAGAAGATATTGACCTGGCATGGCTTTGCGGCCTGCTACACGATATGGGCCGCTTTGAGCAGCTGCGACGCTGGGACACCTTTAAGGACGCCGAGAGCATGAGCCATGCGGCGCTGGGCATCGAGGTCCTCTTTGGCGAGAATCCCGCCGATGCACCCGCCACGACAAACATCCGTGACTTTATCGAAACCGGTGCGCATGACGAGCTCATCCGAGCGAGCATCGCCTATCACAGCGACTTTCGCCTGCCGGCACAACTCGACGAGCGTACACGGTGCTTCTGCGATATCGTGCGCGATGGTGACAAGATCGACATTATGCGCACCATCGCCGACAGCACCGTCGACACCATCCTCAAAGTGGATGAGGACGCGTTTCTAGCAAGTCGCTTTTCGGTACCGACGCTTGCCGCCTTTGACGAGCATCGGTGCGTCGCGCGCGACGAGCGCAACGAGCCGGCGGACTACCTGGTGGGGCTCATCTGCTTTATGTTTGAGCTCGTCTATCCAGCAAGCCGCGCGCTGGCGCGCGAACAGGGCGATATCTACCGCCTGCTCGACGCACCCTTTGGCATTATGCGCCCCTTTACCAATCCCACCACGCAAGCGACCTGGGAGTGCCTTAAGGACGAGATGCGCGACTGGCTGGCGCGCGCCTAGCGCTCAAGCTGAGCCAGCAGCTCCTCGACGACCTCGACGGCATCGCCGACAACCTTGTACTGGGCAGTACCAAAAATGGGGGCATCCGGGTCCTCGTTGATGGCGATAATGCACTCAGCCCCACCGATGCCGGCAAGATGCTGGATGGCGCCCGAAACACCGATACTCACGAGAAGCTTGGGCGAAACCGATACGCCCGTCTGGCCAATCTGGTGGCGATACTCCAACCAGCCGGCCTCCACGACAGGTCGCGTGCAGCCAAGCTCGGCTCCCAGAGCCTCGGCGAGCCTTCGCATCAGCGGCAGATTTTTCTTGGAACCAATGCCGCGACCCACAACGACTAGGCGCTCGGCATCGGCGATCGAAGCCTGCTGTTCCCACTCCTCGGCGGGAATCGAGATCTCGACACGAGCCTTAGCATCATCCGCAAGTGATATCTGGGTGATCGTGCCGGAGCGGCCGTAGTCGAAGTCGTGAGCCTTAAAGATGCCGGGACGAACCGTTGCCATCTGCGGACGGTGGTTGGGGCAAATGATGGTGGCCATCAAGTTGCCGCCAAACGCCGGGCGCGTCTGCTGCAGTAGGCCCGACTCCGCATCCATCGAAAGCACGGTGCAGTCGGCCGTAAGACCCGTCTGCAAACGCACGGCAACGCCGGGTGCCAGTTCGCGACCAAAAGCGGTCGCACCATATAGGATGGCCTCGGGTTTGCGTTCGGCTACCAAATCGCAGATCAAGCGGGCGTAGACCTCCGCATCGTTTTGGCGCAGGCGCTCGTCGCGACAGGCCAGGACTTCGTCGGCGCCCGCGCAAACCAGATGCTCCAGGTCCCCAAGCGAGCCCTCGGGGCTTATGCCGACCAGTGCCACCAGACGGCAGCCGCGAGCATCGGCAAGCTCGCGCCCCTTGCCCATGAGCTCGTAGGCCACGGGAGCCACGGCATCGTGCTCGTCAGTCTGCACGAAGACCCAAATGTCTCGATATGCATCAAGGTCCACCGTACCAGCGGCCTCGTCACGCTCGATCGAGATAGCGTTGACGGGGCAGGCGTCGACGCACCCACCGCATAGGATGCAGCCGTCGGTTACGCGGGCGCATCGGTTGGGTCGCTCGCCTTCCACTACGATGCCGCCCGAGGCACAGGCGCGAACGCAGCGACCGCAGCCGATACAGGCTTCGCTATCGATAATCAGTCCGCTCATCTATGCCATCCCCTCGATAATCTTGGCAAGCTTTGCCGCCTGCTCGGACGCCGTCCCCTCAACGGTCTCGCACGTTTGGTCACGGTCGGGCACAAACGAGCGCACGACCTGTGTCGGCGACCCGGCAAGGCCGCAACGCGCGGGGTCGGCGTTCACGTCGGCGGCACTGACCACGCGCACGTCCGCCTCCTCCGCCGCACGAATACCGGCAATACTTGGCATACGCAACTGGCCAATCTCCTTGGCAGTCGTCATCGCGCACGGCATCTCAAGATACACCGTCTCCTCGCCGGCATCGCATCCGTGAACGAGCGCCAGCAAGCCACACGTCGTAAAGCCCGCGCTTTGCACGCAGCTCACGTCGGTCACGCAGGGAATCTCAAAGGCACCGGCAAGCTCGGGACCGATCTGGGCCGTATCGCCATCCACCGCCATCTTGCCGCAGATGAGCAGGTCGAAGTCCTCGTCGAGCGCTTCGATGCCGCACTTGAGGGCGTAGGTGGTTGCCAGGGTATCGGCACCTGCAAAGGCGCGATCGGTCAGCAGCAGCGCGTCGTCGGTACCGCGGGCGATGCAGTCGCGCAGCAGTGACTCGGTCGCGGGGATGCCCATCGACACCACCGTCACGCGCACATCCATGCCAAAGCCGATAAAGTCGTCCTTCAGCGCCAGCGCGCATTCCAAAGCACTCGCGTCAAAGGGATTAATGACCGCCTGCTTGCCATCGCGCACGATGGTATTGGTCTTGGGGTCCATCTTGACCTCGGTGCTGCCCGGCACGGCCTTGACGCACACCACCATATGGAAATCGCTCATCTTCACGCGCCCCCTTTCTGGACGAGCTCATCCAAGAGCTTCTCCGAAAACAGGTTACCGCGACCCAGCTGCCCGTCAGGATCGAGCTGGAGCTTGAGCCGCGCCGACTCGACCATGGCCTCGTGACCGTACATCGTCTCCAAGAAGCCCGCCTTGATCTTGCCGACGCCGTGTTCTGCGGAGACGGCGCCGCCCATGACCGTGACCTCGGAAGCCCACTGGGCAAAGAGTTCTCCGCCGCGGCGATAATCCTGCGCATCGCGCGGCAGAATGTTCACATGCAGATGGTTGTTACCGATGTGCCCCCAGGCGGCAGATTCAAGCCCACTTTCGGCCAACGTGCGGCGATAAAGGGCGATGACATCGCCCAAGCGTGCGTTGGGCACCGACATGTCCGAGCCCAATTTGGTGATGGTGGGATCCGTGCGGCGGCGCTCGTCGATGAGCATGTTGACGCTCTCGGGGACCGCATGGCGGAAGAATCGCTGACACTCGCGATCGACCTCGGTGCGCGCGACCCATGTCGCATCGTCACTGCCGCCCGCAAGCTCCAGTACCCACCCCAAGTGATACAGCTCCTCAGTCGCCTGAACTTCGTCGTCGCAGTCGAGCTCCACGTAGACACAGACCTTGGCCTCTTTGTCGAGCGCAGGCAGCGAGGCGAACGCGGTCGACTGTTCACGCTGACGACGCAGGATATCCAGGGCGCCCGCATCGAAATATTCGATGGCAGCCGCATGGGACAGGACGGGACGCACAGAATCGGTGAAGGACACGGCCTTGTCTTCGCTGTCAAAGAAGCAGCTCACGCCCCAAACGACCGCAGGCGCCGCCTGCAGGACAATCTCGAGCTCGGTGATGACGCCGATTGTGCCACACGCACCGATAAACAGATCGATGGCATCCATATCGTCAGCAACGAAATAGCCCGAAGCATTTTTGGTCTTGGGCATGGTGTAGTCGGGAAGGTCGAGCTCGAGAGCACGGCCCGCTGCCGTCACAAGCGACAGGTGGCGGCCCTGGGCAAAAGCCTCGCCGCGCTGAAGCTCAAGCAAATCGCCATCAGCCAGCGCGACGTGGAGTCCCGTGATATGTGGGCGCATGGGGCCGTAGGCGTAGCTGCGGGCACCGGAGGCGTTACATGCCGCCATGCCGCCCAGACAGGCAGATGCCTCGGTGGGATCGGTGGGAAAAAACTGCTCGGGGGCCTCTTGAAACTCCTCGTAGGCCTCGAGCGATGCCTGGTCCCAACCAGCGGTCGGCAGCACCTTCTTGCCCAGCTGCTTGCGCAGTTCCGAAAGCACAACGCCCGGCTCCACGCGCAGCAGAAATTGGCCTTGTTCATCGCGGCGAAGGCCCAAGTAGCGATTCATGCGGGAAGTATTGAGAATGTGACCGCCATGAGGCACGGCGCCGGCGGCAAGACCGGTCCGGGCGCCCTGAACCGTCACCGGGACACGCTCGGCATGGAGCTTTTTCAAAATGGCGCGGACCTCGTCCTCCGTTGTCGGAAACGAGATGCTCGAGGCCTCGCCCGATGCGCGAGATTCATCGCGACCATACTCTTCGAACTCGTCGGTGAAGGGTTTGATGGTTGCAGACACGCGAACTCCCCCTTTAGCTAACTACAGTGTTTGCAGGGAGATGTTACCGCATCGTTTCGTCGACGTGTTCGAGACCGTCTCCATAATTGGCGATTTTTACGTTCATGCAATTCGGCGAGCGGCTGGATTTCCTCGGCAGACGATGCTTTTGACACATATGGCCCCGCCGTCACTGACCGCGCGATTGTCGCTCGAAAAAAGTTGGAGTATTTTTTGCCGCCTTTTACCTGCGGAGACGCCAATCCGTCAAGCATTTGGTCAGAAAATGGTCAAGTAGCGGCTGATACGGTCGGCGTCGACAGCCAAACCGATAGTAGTTTTGGCCCAGAAGCAGGGAGGTTCCCATGGCATATTACTGGTCCCAGTACGGCATCGCCATCGAAGTCGACGACGATCCCCATCTCCTGCCTTTTGACGATGAGGCATTCCCCGATACGACGGTCTACCACGTTACCACCGATGTGATCTGCGACCCCGAGTCGTTCTCGGCGCTCGCCCACCACATCGCGCATATCCACGACATCGAGCTCCCTCCCGACTTCGAAGAACTCGTCTACTCGCGCCGCCTGATGCTTCACATGCTCTTTGGAGCGGACCCGTCCACCTTTGCGCGCATCTATGCCGCCAAGGATGCCGCATGAGCGCGAAGAAGCCGCCCCACTTTGCAGGTCTGGGGCATCGCAGGAAGCTCATCGTTGCCTGCTTGGCCATCGTCTGTGCCCTTGTCGCCGTAGGACTATACGCTTGGCAATCGCAGCCCGTACCCGAGGCGGGCGCTTCGGTTACGACGGCCGAGGGCAAAACGCGTCAGGAAATCCAAGATGAGCTCGACGCCATCGTCCGCGACAACATGATGACGATTTCGGTCGCACCGGTCGCTCAGCTGCAGGAGGACGGCAAGCTGCGCGTCAACGTGCAAAACGTCCAAGACAATAAATTTCCCCAGCGATTCCGCGTCATCCAAAACGACGAGACCATGTACGAATCCGGTGTGGTCGAGACCGGCAAGACAATCGAGACGTGCCCCGCCGGCGACATCAAAGAAGGCGAGGCGTACATCGAGATCCAGGCACTCGATACAAAGACCCTCGACAGCCACGGCAATCCGACACGTGTCAAGGTGCGGGTTGAGCAAGCCGAGAACTAGCCTTCCGGCCGACGCGACACCGCACGCAATTCACCAGCATTCGTCCAATCATCGCGGGGACGGCCCGCGGCGAATAGAAAGGAACGACCATGGACATCACCAGGAACATGAACGGAGCCAGAGCGCTCGTCGTGGGCGCAGGGCTCGCGCTCGCGCTCGCAATGGGCGCCGCCCCGACGCCAGCTATGGCAGCCGGGCGCGTTGGAACCACGAAAGTAATGGTCAGGACCGAGATCGACAACGTTGAGTTCAAAGTTCCGACGGTTATTCCCTTCGTCGCCAAGGCCGACGGCACGCTTCAGGGCCCCTCAGAAGACGCGACCACCATCGACAATCATTCGGCCTACGGCATCCATGTCACCAACATGAAGATCGACGCCATGAACACCTGGACCATTGCCGCCGACGCCAAGGCCGGAACCGCGCAGAACTCCATCGACTTTAAGGTCGGCCCCGACGGCGCACTCCAGAACGCCAGCGCCGCAATGCAAGGAACGGGCCTCGATCTTTCCAAGAATGCAGCCTTCGACATGGGCTACCAGGGCATTGCCGGCGGCACGGACAAAATTAAGCTCAAGACAAGCGGAAACGTCGCCCGCGTCACGCGCGACATCTTCCGCGTAACCGGCGAAGGCGATCAGGTTGCAACGATTACCTGGACGGTCGAGCCCGGTGCGCACACGGCATAAGGCCGTCGCCCTGGCCGCCGCCGTCAGCATCCTAGCGTTTGGGCCAGCCATGGCCTTTGCCCAGCAAGAACAGGCGCAGGCCGCCACGCAAGTGACGGTCGACCTCTCGGAGCTCGACCGCGGCGACCGCGAGGAACCGCTGGCGCAGACAGGCGACAGACGATGGCTCTTGGCAGCAGGCGCCACAGCAGCAGGCGCGGGAACCGCCGGCCTCGGTCTGCACATCAAACGCAGCCAGAAACAAAACACGGACAGGCCGCACTAAATTAGTTAAGGAGACCCCATGGCATCGAAGAACCTTTTGCCCGTCGTCGCACTCTGCGGCGCGCTCGCAACCGGAACGCCTGTCGCCGCTTGGGCGACTCCCGTCATGGCAGACTCCTTACCAGCAGCCCTAAGTTCCGCACCAAATCCGTCGAGCGCCATTGCGTGCAAGCGTTTTTCGATCGCACAGGCCGCAATCTCGACCTCGGGATGCCTTCGTCGTAATACGGACGGCTCGATAGTCGTGGATATCAATCGTTCGAACAAGGCAAACGGCTCCCAGGCGGGGTGCGCCGTCTGCACGTGGCGCTCGGTTGTGCTCGATGCAGATGGCGATCCATGCAATTTAGAGCTGCGCATCGACATCGCTTCGGTCGATGACTCGGCGAACGGAGCGAAGGTCGCCTTCGACGGTACGTTTTTCGAGAAAGGAGGCGGTATATGTCTGGGCTGCGCCGCCGCGAATGCAGACGATGCACAGCCCACCCTCTCATTCACGGCATCGTTGCGGCTGACCAAAGCCGGCACCGATGCCATCGCGGCGGGAGAAGCGTCCCTGCTGTTCTACGCCGTCAGTACCAAAGACTCAGACGCTCATTTCGAGAAGCCAGCCGGATCGCTCAGCCTTACACGAGGGATAGAGGCAGGCCCTATTGAAATCGATTCCCACGCGCAAAGCAGGCAACGCATTCTTGCCGACCCGGCGCTTCTCGAAATGGAGTGGAACGGATCCGGAGCCATCGGAATTCTCCCCTCCGCGCTTGACGCCAAGACGCTCCCCCCAAACGACGAACCCATCAACGCAACCATACAAGAAGAGAGTGCGGACAAAGAAGCAGGTGCGGGCGACACGCCGTCGCCGACAAACAGCGTCCCAGCTTCTTTCGAAGCACCGAATGAGCCCGCTACCGATCTAAACGATCCCGAGCTCGCGGACAGTCTGGGGCTTGCTGATCCTCAAGAGATCGATGAAGGTAACTGCTGCGTGCTTGCCGCGCTCGACCACACGGAGGTCATCGACGCTGCGAACATCGAAGTTGCCGCCGCCAATCAGCCCGTCCGCAAGTCGGCTATCATCGCATTTCCTGAATCCATCGAAGTCGTCTTTTTGCCATCGGGCGAGGTCGTGGCCCCAACACTGCTCACCTTGTTGGGCGCCAAGAATACTCGAAACGAAATTAAAAAGGTCACGGTTGTCGACCCTGCAACCACCGCCAAGCTGCGTTTATACGCCGTTGCTCCAGACGGAGGCAAGACCTTGGAATTCGATGGTGACACACTCCTAGCCTGGCGACGTCTGGACATTATGCAAGACGTCTCGTATCAGATCGAACTCGAAGGGTTTGATCGTGCCCGCGATGCCAATATCATTGCCGCGGCTATTGAATCCCCACAGCGGCTTATGACACTGCGCTTTGAATACTATCCCTATGTCCCGACAAGCACCTGAGGCTTAAATGCTGCGCGTCGTTGCTAATGCCACTTATATAACGTATTAGATGAGTCGCGATGTACCTCGCATTCCACTCTGCTACGATTGCCACGTTGGCATCAATACGGGAGGGCTCATGCCGGGCTTGGGAACAATCATCAACGTTGTGCTTTTGATTGCGGGCGGTCTTTTGGGATTAGCGGGCGGCCGCTTCATTACACCGCGCATCCAAGACACGCTCATGAAAGCATCGGGGCTGTGCGTCCTGTTTATCGGCCTTGGCGGCACCATGCAAAAGATGCTCCTTATCGATGGGAAGGCGCTAGCGACCACCGGCACCACCATGCTCATCGTCTCATTTGCGCTCGGTTCGCTCATCGGCGAGGCCGTCAACTTGGAAGCCGCCATCGAGAACCTTGGCGAATGGCTCAAGCGCAAGACCGGCAGTGAGGGCGATAACGAGTTCACCAACGCTTTTGTCTCGACTTCACTCACCGTGTGTATCGGCGCCATGGCAATTGTGGGATCGATCCAGGACGGCCTGCTCGGCGACTGGTCAACGCTTGCCCTCAAGGGCGCACTGGACTGCATCATCGTCTGCACCATGACGGCGTCGCTCGGCCGCGGCTGCATTTTCTCCGCCCTGCCCGTCGCCGTGTTCCAGGGGACGATCACGCTGTTTGCCGGCGCACTCTCCCCCATCATGACCACGGCAGCCCTCGACAGCCTTTCGCTCGTAGGCTCCATGCTCATCTTCTGCGTCGGCGTCAACCTCATCCGTCCTCAGACCTTCCGCACGGCCAATATGCTCCCCTCCGTCGTCATCGCCGTCATCTACGCCCTCCTGTTCTAAATCTATCAACGCAGCGGTATCTCGAACACCTGTTTGATGCTGTGCTATGATATGAGGTCACCGTGGCTGCGTTCGAGAGGAGGAGCGGTGGCCGACCAGGACATCAAGATGCTCATCGAGCGCATTATGGCCGAGGCCCGGACCCATCAGTCTGCCCCCTTCTCACATGAAGTCTATGCAGACGAGCCGATTCTCAAGACCGGCCGACAGATGCAGAACTTCCTTCCCGACCAGTACCGCAAGATGCACGAGATATCGCGCTGGCAGGATGACCCCAAGGGCGGTGCGGGCCGCTGGCTTTCGGAAGCCGAGCTTTTTTACCGCCAGGGCCTGCTGATGGCCGACTTTGAGGATGACTGTCCCTACAACGGCACCTTTAAGTCGTACTTTCCCACCTACAACGCCATGAGCGACCGGCAGCTGCGCGGCTACTTTACCTGGCGCGCCCAAGTGCGCCGCGGGACCGTCGAGGAAACGTCTACGTCCTTTGCCTTTCTGTATCTCTATGAGCTGATTTGCGGCATCGGCGTAGATAATCCGCTCGATGGTTTTAACAAGATCAAGGCCTTTTGGGATGCCTACCGCGCCTTTGAGCCCGGCATCGACCGGTTTGCACGCGTGTGGTTGCAGGACTACGCCGTGTTCCACGGGCTCGACCCCAAGCTGCTTCGTGATTCTAAAACCGTCATGTTCGATAACGCCCTTATCGAGCTGCGGCGCGCGGCACGAGACCTTGTACCAGCACCGGCACCGTCCGGCCAGACCCCCAAGCGTCGCAAAACCTCCGAGCCCACGCTCCCCTTTCCGCCCGATGAGGTGCGCGAGGAGCGACTCATAGCCGCCATCAACGCCCTCTCCACGTACAACCTAAGTAACTCGCGGCTCGACCGCAGCCACCACCGCGATCTGCGCCACGTGGCGTGCGCCGTGTATGTCCGTATGGCACGCTACTATGACACGCACCGAAAGACCGGCATCGTGGCGAGTTTATTTGGGGAGGAGACGGCCATGCCCTACACCATGTTTGCCTCGGCCGTATTCTTTGCGCCCGAGCGCCACGAGGACTGCGAATACCGCCTGGATCCTATCCATATCTACCGTTGCCAAAACGGCTTTTGGGAATGCATGCGTATCCACGGTAGTAGGCAAAAGAGCAGCAAGCTCGGTGAAATGATGCGCGCCTGCGACCAACGCCTGCGCCTGGCGCTGGACCCCGCCCATCCCCTTAAGGAAGAAAAGGTCCCCAAATATCTGGCCAAGATTATCGATGACGAGATTGTGGCATGGCTCTCGTGGGACGCCGCACACCAGCCCGTCAAGATCGATATCGATCTGAGTCTGCTGGGGCACATTCGGAGCACCGCTGCGCAAACGCGCGAAGCGCTTTTGATCGACGAAGAGCGCGAGGACGACGCATCCGCAGAAGCCGAGGCAGCGGACTCAGGGCAACCGGAAGCCGAGCCCGTAGCCGACGCGACGGTCGAGGCGGTCGCGGCACCCATTCGGCAGAACGAGGCCGACGAGCCGACCATATCCACCGAACAGTTTGGTGTCGTGGCACCGCTTCTCGCGCCGACGCCCGCGTTCGCAGCTGCTGCGCCCGCTGACGCCACAAACGAACTCGCGCCCGCCGCAGATGCCTTCCTTCGCGCACTGCTCGAGCAAAACGCAGTACAGGCGGAATCGGCGGTAGCGCAATCGGGGCAGAGCGAGGACATGCTCGTCGATACCATCAACGAGGCGCTCTTTGACCTGGTGGGCGACACCGTAATTGAATTTAGCGCGGCAGGGCCGCAGATTATTGAGGACTACGAAGCAGACGTGAGAGGATACCTAGACCATGAGTGATACCGCATCCGCAGCACCCCGCGTGCCCAAGCGCGTCGCTGCCGTCATTCTCAACTCGCTCAAGGGCGGCGTGGTCCCGCGCATCGGCCTTCCCTACATTACCGTAGGGCGCGAGGTCGAGATCCGCGCCCTGCTCACCGATCTGAGTCTCATCGCCGACGGTGGGGCGAGCTTCCGCTTCCTGGTCGGTCGCTACGGCGCCGGCAAGAGCTTTTTGCTCCAAACCATCCGAACGCATGCCATGGGCGAGGGATTCGTCGTCGCCGATGCAGACTTGTCCCCCGAGCGCCGTCTGCAGGGCGGGCAGGGGCAGGGCCTTGCCACCTACCGCGAGCTCATACGCAATATATCGACCAAGACGCGCCCCGAGGGCGGTGCGCTCAACCTTATTCTTGATCGCTGGGTCGCCTCGTGCGCCGACGTCGACGATTCGGTCGTCAATGCCCAGCTGGCCCCGCTCGAGGAGATGGTCCACGGCTTCGGCTTCGCCCGCATGCTCCGACGCTATCGCACGGCCGTATCCGAAGGCGACGAAGAGGCCATGAGCCGCGTGACCAAATGGATCCGCGGCGAATACCGCACCAAGAGCGAGGCTCGCGCCGAGCTGGGCTCCTCGACCATCATCAGCGACGACGACTGGTACGACTACGTTAAGCTCATCGCGCGTTTTTTGGTCTGCAGCGGCTACAAGGGTATGTTGGTGCTCATCGACGAGCTCGTGAATCTGTATAAGATTCCCAACGCCATCACGCGCCAGTACAACTACGAGAAAATCCTGACCATGTACAACGACACACTCCAGGGCAAGGCGCAGTATCTGGGCATGATTATGGGCGGCACGCCAACCTCCATCGAAGACCGCCGCCGCGGCGTGTTCTCCTACGAGGCTCTGCGCAGCCGACTCGCTCAGGGTCGCTTTGCGCGAGATGATCTCAAAGACATGCTCGCGCCCATCATCCGCCTGCAGCCGCTCACCTACGAGGAGCTGCTGGTGCTCATCGAAAAGCTCATGCAGATCCATGCCGGCTACTTTGGCTGGACGCCCACGCTTACCGAGAACGACTTGGTGGACTTCCTCAAGATTGAGTTTGGCCGCATGGGGGCCGACACGCATCTGACGCCCCGCGAGGTCATCCGCGACTTTATCGAGCTGCTCGATATCCTGTGTCAGAACCCCGATGCAAATGTGGCGGAGCTACTGCAAAGCGTTGGTGGCGACGCGCTGGCGCCGGCAGCCGCAACAGGCGACACCGGCACCGCAGACGGCGACCGTAACTTCGCCGAATTCACCATCTAACCTGCCAAAAAGGGACAGGTTTATTTTGGTAGGTTCTATCTGGGCAAACGTTGAGGCAGTAATGCAGCAAACCACTGCCCACCGCGTTGAGAGATTCGCTTTTGAAAGGAGGCCCCGTGAACGCCTTTGACCGCTACGCCCCGTTTATCCAAGACTTCATCTACTCCCACGATTGGGAGAGCTTGCGCTCCATCCAGGTTGCGGCGGCAGATGCCATCTTTAACACGCAGGACAATGTGCTCCTGACGGCATCCACGGCTTCCGGCAAAACCGAGGCGGCCTTCTTTCCCATCCTGACCGAGTTTTGGGAGAACCCGCCCGCAAGCGTGGGCGCCCTCTACATTGGCCCCCTCAAGGCGCTCATCAATGACCAATTCGTCCGCCTCAACGATCTGTGCGAAGAAGCCGATATCCCTGTCTGGCACTGGCATGGCGATGTCTCGCAGTCGCACAAGGCTAAGCTCATCAAAAAACCGAGCGGCATCTTGCAGATTACGCCCGAGTCACTCGAGGCGCTCCTGATCCATAAGCACATGGCGATCCCTCGTATGTTCTGCGACCTGCGCTATGTGGTTATCGACGAAGTCCATTCGCTCATGCGCGGCGACCGCGGCGGGCAGACGCTCTGCCTTATCGAGCGGCTCTCGCGCATGGCAGGCGTGCAGCCCCGCCGCATCGGTCTGTCGGCAACCATCGGCGACCCCGAGCGCACGGGCGCCTTCCTGTCGCAGGGGACGGGACGCAACTGCGTCATCCCACGTTTTGAGGAGCCGCGCCGCGTGTGGCGCATCTCCATGGAGCACTTCTACAACTCGGGTCCCCAGGCGCAGCAGCGAGGATTCGCGAGTACAGGTCCGCAGGAAGCCGAAGTGCTCGCATGCGAGCGCATCGAGGCGGTGGCGCCCACGGCACTGCCCGCCGGCGCCCAAGACATGCGTCACAGCGGGCAGCTCACACAAGAGGAGCGCCGTCAACGTCGTGAGCGGGCACGGGGCAAGGCCGCTCCCAAAGACCGTCGCACTTCCTCGGCCCCCGAGGGCGAAGTCGACATCCCACGAGCGACCGAGCAGGCGCTTCTCAACCCCACCGACACGGCGCCCGACAACGCCGACCCCGGTATGGGCTATATCTTTGAGCATACGCGCGGCCGCAAGTGCCTGGTCTTTGCCAACTCGCGCGAGGAGGCAGAGGCCGTGTGCTCCATGCTGCGCAGCTACTGCGAAAGTCGACACGAGCCCGACCGCTTTCTAATCCATCACGGCAACCTTTCGGCATCGCTGCGCGAGACGGCCGAGGAGCTCATGCGCGACGAGGAGCAGACGCAGACAACCGTCACCACCTCTACGCTGGAACTCGGTATCGATATCGGCCGCCTGGAGCGCGCCTTCCAGATTGACGCGCCGTTTACCGTCAGCTCCTTTTTGCAGCGCATGGGGCGCACGGGACGCCGCGACCTTCCGCCCGAGATGTGGTTTGTCATGCGCGAGGAAGAACCCGAGCCGCGCACGATGATGCCCGAAACCATTCCCTGGAAGCTCCTGCAGGGTATCGCGCTCGTACAACTCTATCGCGAGGAAAAGTGGGTCGAGCCGCCCGAGCTCGATCGACTCCCCTACAGCCTGCTCTATCACCAGACTATGTCGACCCTCGCCAGCACCGGCGAGCTCACGCCGGCCGAACTTGCCCAACGCGTGCTCACGCTCAGTTATTTCCACCGCGTCTCAGCCGATGACTATCGCGTACTGCTGCGCCACCTCATCAAGATCGACCACATCCAGGTCACCGAGGGCGGCGGGCTGATCGTGGGTCTCGCGGGCGAGCGCATCATCAACAACTTTAAGTTCTACGCCGTGTTCCAGGAAAACGAGGAGTTCACCGTTCGCAGCGAGTCGGCCGAGCTGGGCACGATCGTCAATCCGCCCCCGCCCGGTGAGCGCATCGCCATCGCCGGACACTGCTGGATTGTCGAGGAAGTGGACTGGAAGCGCCACACTGTCTTTGCCACGCAGGTCAAGGGCCGGGTGCCGGCCTACTTTGGCGACTGCCCCGGAGACATCAATACGCATGTACTCGAGCGCATGCGCAAAGCGCTCAACGAGCATGCGGCATATCCGTATCTCATGGGCAACGCACGGGCACGTCTTGCACAGGCTCGCCATACGGCCGAGATTTCGGGCGCGGGGGCCAAGCCGCTCATTAACCTGGGCGGCGACACCTGGGTGCTCTTCCCCTGGCTGGGCAGCTACGCCTTTTTGGCGCTCGAGCGCTTGCTTAAGATTAAATGCGCCGCGGAGCTGGGCCTTCGCGGACTCGATCCGTCGCGTCCATACTTTATGCAGTTCAAGATGAAGGCCGACAAGGAGACGTTCTTTGAGGTGCTCGCAGCCGAGGCCGAAAAGGACTTCGACCCCATCGAGCTCGTCTATCCCGGCGAGGTACCTTACTTTGATCGGTACGACGAGTTTGTTCCCGAAGAGCTCGTGCGCAAGGGCTTTGCCGAAGGTGTGCTCGACATCGAAGGCATGAAGCAGCGTGTCCGCAGCTGGCGCGACCACGCCTAAGACCAGTCTTTTTGGGACGGGGAGACTTACTTGTCGTGAAGGACGGTGCCGAGGAAGTCGGTGTCGAAGGGCACAGCTTCGGCAAAGGCGTAGTCGCCGTCGCTGGCGATGAGTAGATAATTCTCCTCGCCGCCGAACTCCGTATCGCCACAAGGCACCACCCAGGCGCGAGCGAACACCTCGAGTGCCGTGGCAACGCAATCGCGTAGGAACGTCACATCGCTCCCCTCGTTTGCGCTCACGATATTGGCCACGTAGATACCCCCGGGGTTCAGGCCGCCCCGCACTAGACGCAACGCCTCAACGGTCGCCAGCTCGCGCACGGGCTCGGCACCGCCAAAGCAATCGCTCACGACCACGTCGTAGCGACGATGGCCCACGCTCGTCACACCCAGATACGAGCGAGCCTCAGCGGTTATCACCCGCAGGCGATCGCCCGCCGCGCGCTCCAGCTCGTCTAGGTAGAACCAGCGGCGCGCCAGGCGCGTAATCTCTCCGTCATACTCGATGACGTCCATGCGCAAGCCCTCGTGCGACATCAGCGCGAACTTGGGATAGGCAAACCCGCCGCCACCCAGCACAAGCATGCGATTGATGCCGTGACCATAAGCATCGCGCATCGCATCCTCGGACTCAAACACGTCGTCAAACGCACGATAGTACGCAAAGACGGGCTCCGCCCAACGCTCACCGACGTAGCTTGCGCTTTGGTAGACGCTGCCTTGCACCAACACGCGAATCTCATCGCCGTCCCCATCGTGCACGCGCTTCACACGCGCCAACCCATTGCGGGTTCGCGCAACCTGCAGACAGGCAGCACGAACAGCGACGGCGGCCGCACCAAGTGCCGCGGCTCCCAGGGCAACGCCGGCAACGACGCCAGCAGAAACACTCGGCTTGTTCATCTAGAGCTCCTTTTGCAGATAGAGTCCATGATCGTAAAAACCCAAATGGCGATAGTACTCGCGCGTACCAATCGCGCTGATCACGTTGATGCGCGTATAACCCGCATCCCGGGCAATCTCGCACGCACGCTCTACGAGCAAACGCCCCAACCCGTGATGCTGCGCCGCCTGGCCCTGGTCGCCCACGCGTGCCGCCATGCCATACACGTGCACCTCGCGAATCATCGCCTCGTCCGGCGTCGTCGGCAACTCGTCCGCATGCGCGGCAACAAACGAATGGTCGGGCAGCGACAACCGCAAAAAGCCCGCGATCTTGCCCTGCGGCGTCACCCACTGCAAAAAGCGCTCGTGCGTCACCGGCGTCTCGTACGCCACCTCCTCGTCAAGGGTCAGCTCATCCAAGTCGACGCCCGCCGTGCTGATCTCGCGATAGCGAATCTCGCGCACCGTCGCACCGTCACCCCGAGCAGCTAGGCGGTTCTCAACGAGCTGACGCAGGTTGGGTTTCTTGTTGCCCACCATAATGTCGTCGGAACTAAAGTCGCGGATCATGCGACTGATACGGCAGAACGCCGGCGTCACCACGATGTCGTCGGCCAGCACATCGAGCAGCTCTTCCTCGGTATAGGGACGCCACTCGCCGCGCTCATAGCAGCCCACCAGACGCGAGCCCTCGATGAGCGCACACGGATAGACCTTGACCTCGTCGGGCATAAAGGCGCCCTCGGTCATAAAGTGTTCGTAGTCGAGCTTGTCCCCCTCGGGCGCGGCGCCCAGCAAGTTAAGCATAAAATGCGCGTGGATCTTAAAGCCAAACAGGCGCGCAAGCGAAAACGCCCGTTCAATCTGCGCCACCGAAATGCGACGCTCGTTGATATCGAGCAGGTGCTGGTCGAGGCTCTGGATACCCATCTGGATCTTGGTGCAGCCCAGGCGGCGGATGAGCGTAAGCGCCTGCGGCGTTACGGCATCGGGGCGCGTCTCGATAACGAGTCCCACCACGCGATGCTTCGCCGTCTCGTTGATGCGCTGCTGACGCTCGAGCTCCTCCATCGTTGCCGTCTGCCACTCAGTGACCTCGCCCCACGGCGTACCGGGACCGTACAGACGACGCACCGCACGGTTATAGCCGCCCACGGCAGCATCCACACGCCCCTGCTCGTCGGCAACGCCGGCAGCAAGCTCGACCTCGTCTGTCGCAATGCCGGCGGCCCGATAGCGCTCACGGCGCTCTGCTACCACAGGCGGCAGGGCATCGGCGGGAGCGTCATCGAGCAGACGCCCCGCCTCGGCACGGCTGATGCCCGGACGTGCCAACATGGGGTTGGCCGCCACGCCGGCGACGGCATCGTCATTGAGCGCGCGGAAGAGCTCCGACATAAACCATGTCTGATAGCCTTCCGGATAGTCGCTCCAGGTACCGCCAAGCACAATGAGCTCGATCTTATCGGTCGCATGCCCCATCTGCGAAAGCGCCGTCAAACGGGCGCTCACCTGCAGATACGGGTCAAAGCAATTTTGCTCCGCACGGGCGCATGCCGGCTCGGCGTGCAGATAGCTCTTGGGCATGCGCAGATCGTTGGGGCAAAACAGGCAATCGCCCGAGCATGGCCAGGGCTTGGTGATAACGGTAATGGTCGCCACGCCCGAAGCCGTGCGACGAGGCTTCATACGCAGCACCTGCAGCAGTCGACGTTCCAGCTCGGCATCGACATTCCACCCAGCCCAACGAGCCGGCTCCTCACGTTTTACCCGCTGGTAGAACGGCAGCAGACGGCGCTTGGCCAAATCGCGTTTGTCGGCACTCTCACGGCGCGCCTCGGCATGTATCAGTTTGACGAGCGCTTTGTCGTCCACGGTCTCGCCGCGACGCAGAGCCTCGAGTATGTTCAAGATAATCTGTTCCATGACCCCATTGTAAAGGCAAAGGCGCCGGAGCCCGTCACGGCTCCGGCGCCTCCATCAAACAGCGCAGCTATGGTATATAAGTCTTCGATAACCGCCCGTCACTCTGAATCAAATGACATGTCGCCCGAACCGACCTCAAAACGATACGTAGCAGACTTATCGCCGTTATCGAATTCAAGATTCAAAATGGTCTCGCCGTCGTAGTCAAGCGGAAGGAAATCGCTCTCGAAGTCGCCGCTGCCCAAGGTGAGGCTCGCCTTAAAGCCCGTAGAGTTCGGAACCGTTATCTCCACATCGCCCGAGTCCACGCTTACGTCCATCGACTTCGCGGGCGCCTGGTAGAGCTCGAACGTCACATCGCCCGAACCGACCTCAGCGCTGAGCGCATCAGTCACGCTGCCCGTAAACTCTACATCTCCCGCACCCAGGAAAAGGTCGAAACCATCACAGATGACACCGACAATCTGCAGATCACCCGAGCCCACGTGTGCGTTGACTCCCTTCAGATGTTCGGCAACACGGCGCGGCAGCTCGACCGTAACTGAGCGATCGATTGCCTTACCGTCATCACTTCCAAACTGAGAAACCTTGAGCGTCGAGTCCTCGACGGATGCGATGTTTTGCGTCGCGGCCTTGGAGGCATCCATACCCTTGGCAACGCGCCCCCGCTCAATAACGCAAGCCTTGTTGCCATCAACAACCTTGACGTCCACCGTAGCCGCATCGATATCGAAATCGAGGTAGCGAAACTCATCGGCATCAAAGGTCGTACACGAAAGCTGCTGAGGCCGAGCGGAATAGTTACCGCCATCGTTCATAAAATCGTCGTCATCAACCACATTGTCCATACCGGACAAGCCGGGTATAACATCGTCGAGATCCCACGGGCCATCAAAATGAATCAAAGTCCGCGAAACGCCAAAAACAAGCCCGATAATCAGTACAAACGCTCCGATGCCGACGCCCAGGCGCAGCTTGGATTCATGCGAAAGCTTCATCATTCGTCACCTTCTTTGGCACATGGCTCAGCGGTGGCCGCGGTAGCCACGTCAGCATCAGGTTCCGCAGAAGTATCCTTCCCCTGGGCCCTGACCGCCACCGGTGCCGGACCAACCTGAATATCCCCGCGCGCCCAATCGCCATCGAGTGCACGCGCCACCCAGTGATAGATGGGAATCGTGAAGAAGATCAGCGCAGCAAAGGGGCCGGCACCAAACAGGAACATCAGTAAAAAGAACAGCAGCCAGCACACGGCCCAATACGGGAATGACTGGAACGGACCCTTCACCGGAGTCGGACCAGCCGCACCGGTACCCGTCACCTGAGCCGTCGCCGCATTGGCAGCCTGCGCACTCCAGCTTGCCGCCTGCGCCGCCTTGGCTGCCGCGTCACTTGCCTGCGTTGCCGCCTCGGTGGCGCGCGCCGCCGCCTCATGGGTGCGGGCGCGCTCTGCCGCCTCGGCCTCGCGCTGACGAGCGCGGTCCTCGTTCTCAAACTCGATATCGTCCTCAATCTCATCGCTCGGATTGAGCAGCTCGTCCAGACTCACACCATAGAGCTTGGCGAGCGAGATCAGGTTCTCGGTATCGGGCGAGCTCTCCGCACGCTCCCATTTACTGACCGCCTGGCGCGACAGCCCCAGCTTTCGCGCCAGCCCTTCTTGGCTAAAGCCCTTGCTGCGGCGAAGGTCGGCGAGCCGCTGCGCAGTTTCTACATTCATGGTTCCTCCTATGTGATGCCAGCCGTGCCGCCGGACCGTTTTTGTTCTTAAGGCGCCTTGCACAGTTAAAAATCTATCCGCCACCGCCAAAAGCATGCCACCTATTCTAGTGAGATTTTTGACAACCGGCGGTTGCGGGTGCATATGAGCTGCGGAAATGTGTCCAAACAAAGCAATGACCCGTAGCTTGGTTGTCCCCGTTGCTGCGTTAACGGTAGTATGGTCGTACTGTTTATTCCGCACCGCCAACGGAGGGAGTTCCGCGCCGTGAACCGCGATTTCGCCTCATCGCTCATCCAGCTCAATAACACGTTCTATCGCGAGCACTCCGCCTCCTTTTCCGATACGCGCCAAGCCCCGTGGCCCGGCTGGGTGCGCACCATGGACATCGCGCTCGAACAGCTCGACGTCGCCACGATCGAGCATCCCGTCCGCGTCTTCGATCTTGCCTGCGGCAATATGCGATTCGAGAACTTTGCCGCCGGCGGCGCACTTGCCGCCAAGGGCGTCGACGGCGCAAACCCCTCGGCAGATGCCAGCTGCCCGTTTGAGTTCTATGGTGTTGACTCGTGTCAGGATTTGGCTATCGATGCGCACGGTCACGCCCTGCGCATTCCCAACCTGCACTTCCAGGAACTCGACGTGCTTGACGCCCTTATGAAGCTCAACCCCGCCGAGACGCCCGACGTGCTTTTCGACGCCCCGCTCGCCGATATCTCGGTCTGCTTTGGCTTTATGCACCACGTGCCGTCGTGCGAGTACCGCGTACGCGTGCTCGACGCCCTGGTGCGGCAAACGCGCCCGGGCGGCATCATCGCCATCAGCTTTTGGGAGTTTATGAACGACGAGCGCATGGCGCGCAAGGCCGTTCGCGCCGAAGCCCGCGCCGAACTCACCCCGCCGTTTGAGGGTTACGATTCCGCGCAGTTTGAAGCCGGCGACCACCTCATTGGCTGGCAAAACGACCGCCACGCCTACCGCTATTGCCATCACTTTGACGATCAGCAGATTACCGACCTGGTACGCGGCGTCCGTACGTTCTACAAGAGCGGCGAGGTCCCCGTGCGCGAGCTTGAGCGTTTCCATGCCGACGGTCGCAGCGGCGAGCTCAACCGCTATGTGATTCTCAAGCGCCTGTAGGTATCGGCGACTCGCCGCCGAGCCGCGCCGCATCTTTCGGACACATCGTGCCCGCCCCTTCCAACCCATTGACGGAACGTGCAGCTATACGTTCCATACTTATGACCAAGGAGCCTCATGGGAGCCGTCCACGTTCGCACGCCTAAGAACTTTGTGCTCGAAGAGCGCCTGGAGCGCTACGCCGATGCGATTGAGACGAACCCCGAGGCCTATGCTGGAGATTGGCGCGAGGCCTGTGCGCCGGTTGGCGGCAAGCCCTTCGAGCACCTTCACCTGGATCTTGGTTGTGGCAAGGGAACGTACCTTGTAGAGCGTGCGGTCCGCGAGCCAAACACGCTCTTTATCGGCATGGATCAGGAGCCCATCTGCATCGCCTATGCCGCACAGAAAATCTGCGAGCAGGAGCTATCCAACGCGCTCGTCCTGCCCCGAGGCGCCGCATCGCTGCCAAAGCTGTTTGCCGCAGGCGAGCTCGATGCCATCACCATTAACTTTCCCACGCCGCAGCCCAAGGCCAAGTACGCCAAAAAGCGCCTCGTCCATGTCGACCATCTGATGCTCTATCGCCCGCTCTTTGCAGCCAGCGCTACCGTCACGCTGCGCACCGACAGCAAGCCATTGCGCGACTATGCCCTGGGGCAGTTTGCCGCGGCCGGCTACGACACACTTTGGGTAAGTGACGACGTTCGCCGCGACCATCCCGAGCATCCCGAGACCGAATATGAATGGCGCACGCGCGAGATGGGTGCCGCCGTCTATGGCATTTGTGCCACGCCCGGTGCGCAGCCCAGCGATGAACAGCTCGCAGCAGGCCGCGCGCAGGAGCAAAGCCTTGCCTGTTACCTGCCCGACAACCTCGATGAGCTCACCTATGTACCTCTGGGCATGGAAGAGGCCGTCGAGAACTTTAGAAACCGCGCCCGCAAAGGCAAGAAGCGCCTGCCGCAAGAGTCCTAGGGACCTCTGATGGTCGCGGTGTCGGCAAACAAGCGCAAATAGGCGTCAGCAAGCAACCCTCAAAACCTAAGTGAGTAGACTTTTTTGCAATAGCCAAGCACAGCCCGAATAACGAAAACTAAACCGCAGGTAGAGCCCTTGCGCAAAAGCCATGTGCTCGCGACATCGCAAAAAGTCTACTCACTTAGCTGGCAACCGCACCAAACGGCCGGACAGAACGCCCATTTCCTGCATTTTCTCGCGCGCTGGCACCCCGCGCCGCCGCTACGCCATAATAGTTGGCGGACAATCGCGAGAGAAAGCAAACACATGGCACAGACCACGACAGATACCGCCGCCAGCACCGTCTCCGGCGCCGGCGCCGCCAGCTCATTCTCGGGCGGCACGGGAACCGAAGCCGAATTCGGCTCGCTCGGCGCGCTCTCCCCCACCTGGTGGGAGCCCGAGGACGGCAGCGAGCCCGAACCGTGGCTCACGCCCGATCAGGCCTTCGAGCGCTTCTTTGAATGGACGAGCGATCGCGGTATTGAGCTGTGGGACCACCAGGAAGAGGCCCTCATGGATCTAGCCGCCGGTGACCATGTCATTTTGGGAACACCGACCGGATCGGGTAAATCGCTCGTCGCGCTAGGCATGCTCTTTATGGGCATGGCACAGGGCAAGCGCTGCTACTATACGGCTCCTATCAAGGCTCTGGTCAGCGAAAAGTTCTTCGATCTGGTACAGGTGCTCGGCCGCGATAACGTTGGCATGATCACCGGCGATACGCACATCAACACCAAGGCGCCCGTCATCTGCTGCACGGCCGAAATCCTTGCCAACGATGCGCTGCGTGAGGGCGAGGACGCCGATGTGGGCTGCGTGGCCATGGACGAGTTCCACTACTTTGCCGACCCCGACCGTGGTTGGGCCTGGCAGGTGCCGCTGCTCACCCTGCCCCACACGCAGTTTATGCTCATGAGCGCCACGCTTGGCGATGTCACTGCAATCGCCGCCTCTCTCGAAGAGCACACCGGCGCTGCTTGCGACCTGGTTGTCGACGCCCCGCGCCCCGTGCCCCTGAGCTATGACTACGTGACGACCTCGCTCGAGGGCACCGTCGAGCTCGCCATGCGCCGCGGAGAGGCCCCACTCTACATCGTTCACTTTAGTCAGGACGCCGCGCTTGCCACGGCACAGTCGCTTGCCAACTTTGGCATCGCTAGCAAGGAGCAGCGCGAGGCCATCAAAGAAGCAGCAAAGGGAACGAGTTTCTCGACGGCCTTTGGTAAGATTCTCAAACGCCTGTTTGGATGCGGCGTCGGCGTGCACCATGCTGGCATGTTGCCGCGCTATCGCCTGCTGGTCGAGCGCTTGGCGCAGCAGGGCCTGCTGCCCGTCATCTGCGGTACCGATACGCTCGGCGTCGGCATCAACGTGCCCATCCACACCGTGGTGCTCACCGCGCTCACCAAGTTCGACGGCTACAAGATGCGTCGCCTGCGCGCCCGTGAGTTCCATCAGATCGCTGGTCGCGCCGGCCGTTCGGGCTTCGATACCGAGGGCATGGTCATCGCCGAGGCCCCGGAGCACGAGATCGAGAACGCTAAGCTCATGGCCAAGGCGGGCGACGACCCCAAGAAGCTCCGCAAGATTAAAAAGAAAAAGGCCCCCGAGGGCTTTGTCACCTGGAACAAGCAGACCTTTGAGCGCCTGATCGAGACGCAGCCCGAGACGCTCAAGCCGCGCCTTCGCATCACACACTCCATGGTGATTAGCGTGGTCGAGCAGGGCGGCGATGCCCGAGCCCGCGTACACGACCTCATCGAAACGAGCCTGCAGACTCCCGAGGAAAAGGCCAAGCTCGAGGTTCGCGCCGACGAAATCTTCGCCACACTCATCGATTCCGGCGTCGTCGTTCGCACCGAGGTGCCGCCCGCGCCCGACGCTCCGGCTGACGCCGCGCCGGACATCGACTACGCGCTGACGGTCGATCTGCCCGAGGACTTCGCACTCGATCAGCCGCTCTCGCCGTTCTTGCTTGCCGCGTTGGAGCTGCTCGACCCCGAGAGCGAGACCTATACCATGGATCTGATCTCGATGGTCGAGGCAACGCTCGAGGATCCCAAGCAGGTGCTGCGCGCACAGGAGCGCGCCGCGCGCGACCGCGCGATGGCCGAAATGAAGGCCGACGGCATAGAGTACGAGGAACGTCTGGAGCGCATTCAGGACGTCACCTACGAAAAGCCGCTCGAGGACTTGCTCGATGCCGCCTTCGACAAGTACTGCCAAGAAGTACCTTGGGCCAACGACTACCAGCTCTCGCCCAAGAGCGTCCTGCGCGACATGCTGGAGAGCGCGAGCGACTTTAAGGGCTATATCCAAAAGCTCGGCATCGCCCGCTCCGAGGGCATTTTGCTGCGCTACCTAGCAGAGGCCTACCGTTCACTCGACCGCACCGTGCCCATCGAGAAGCGCGACGAGCGCCTGCGCGACATTATCTCGTGGCTGGGCTTTGTGGTGCGCTCGGTGGACTCGAGCCTGGTGGATGAGTGGGAGAACGCCGGCAACCCGGCAGCCCTCGATGCTGCGCCGCCGCAGGGCATCGACGAGGTCGTGGCGGACCGTCGCGGCTGCACGCTATTGGTGCGCAACGCGCTCTTCCGCCGCGTGACCCTTGCCGCCCGCGAGCACGTTCGCGACCTGGGCGAGCTCGACGACGACTGGGGCATGAGCGAGATCCGCTGGCAAAAAACACTCGACGCTTACCACGAGCAGCACGAGGAAATCCTCACCGACGGAGATGCCCGCAGCGCCGCGATGTTTTCCATTGACGAGTCCGACGAGAAGACCGCGCACGTATGGCACGTGCACCAGATCTTTGCCGACGAGGATGGCGACCACGACTTTGGCATCATGGGCGATGTCGACCTGGACGCCACGCAAGACGGCGGCGAGGTCATCTTCAAAAACTACCGTGTCGGCTTTATCGAGGACCTGCTCGAAGACTAGCCGAACTTACCGGAACGAAACGGGGCCGCTGGCAATATCGCCAGCGGCCCCACTTTTGCACTATACGCTATGCCTTACTCGGCACCCTCGACCTCATACGAATCCGCCTCGGCTGGCTCATCGTTTGTCTCTGTCGCAGCCCCGCGCGCCTCGTCAAACGCGGTCTTCATGGTCTTGTTGCCCCACGTGAGCTTGCGAATGGTAAGATCGTCCGCCTTCTTGTTGGCTAGGCGCAGATTGTTCTCGGAGGACAGCAACGCCTCCTTGGTTTTCTGCAGGTGGCTAATCGTCTTGTCGATCTCATCAATCGCCGTTTGGAACTTGCGGCTCGCGATCTCGTAGTTGCGACCGAAATCATTCTTGAACTTCTCCATCTTGGCTTCGAAGTTCGTGACGTCGATATTCTGCTGTTTGTACTCCGCCAGTTCCTGCTTATAGCGCAGCGAACCCATGGCGGCGTTGCGAAGAAGCGTGATCATGGGAATAAAGAACTGTGGGCGAATCACGTACATCTTCTCGTAGCGATAGCTCACGTCCACGATGCCGGCGTTGTAAAGCTCGCTCTCGGGTTCGAGCAACGTGCAGAGCACCGCGTACTCACAGCCTTTCTGGCGACGATCGTGATCGAGTTTCTTAAAGAAGTCCTCGTTTTTATGCTTGGTCGCAGTCTCGTCGTTCTCGTTTTTCATCTCGAACATAATCGAAATGACCTCGTTGCCGCTCGCGTCGCACTCACGGAAAATGAAGTCGCCCTTGGTGCCCTCGGACGCATCGTTGTCCTTCTCGAAGTACGCGTTGGGAAACGCCGTCATGCGCAGGCGGTTAAACTCGGTCTCGCAGTGCTGCTCGAGCGACTCGCCCACCATCTTGGTGGACAGGCGGACCTTCATGTCCTTAAGGCGCTCAATCTCTTCGTCCTTGTAGCGAATCAGGTCATCGCTCGCGCGCTTGGCCTGCGCAAGCTCGAGCTCGTGTGCCGCCTTGACCTGTTCCTCGCGAGAATCGCGCACCGCCAGCTCGCTCGTCAGTTTGGCACGCGCCTCATCGCGCTCTCGCTCCGCCGCGGCGACCGCCTCTGACAGGTTCATTTTTGCCATCAGTTCCTGCTCGCGCAGCTGGGCACGCAGGCCCTCGGCCTCTTGCTCGGACTGAGCCTTTGCGGCGGAAAACTTCTCTTGCACCTTCGCGCGATAGTCAGCAAGCGCGCGCTCGGCCTCGCTGCGAGCGGCATCGAGCTCACGCTGCGACTCTGCCGCGGCAGCGGCAAGCGCCATCTCCTGGGCCTTGTCCGCCGCGGCAAGCCTGGCCTGCAGCTCGGCAATCTGAGCGTCGCGTGCAGCTAAATCGTTTTGAGCAGCGTTGCGCGCCGCCGACTCGGCAAGCTTTGCTTCGTCATCTTTGCGCCCAAGCTGCGCACGCAGGCTATCAATCTCACGCTGGAGTTCGGCATTCTCTTTTTGAGCATTGGCTCGTGCCTCAACCGCCGCGCGCTGGCTTGCACTCTCGCGCTCTGCGGCAGCGCCCTCGAGCTTAGCGCGCAGCTCGGCAAGCTCTGCATCGCGCTTGGCAACCTCTTGCGCCAGTTTCTGATCCGCAGTGTTCTTCTGCTCGACAAGCTGGGCATTGCGCTGAGACTTTGCCTGTTGCAAGGCAGCCGTCGAACGCGAGCGCTCAAGCTCCAGCGCCTGCTCACCCTCACGCTGGACTGCCTTCACACGCTCATCCAGGTCGCGCGAGAACTCGGCATCGCGCACCTGCTTGACGATATCCGCATAGCCGGATGCATCGACCTTAAAAACTTCGCCGCAATGCGGGCACTTGATCTCGTTCATAGCAGCTCCTCGATGGACGCAAATATCAACCGGCTACACTCTACCGCGCCGCGCGGACAAAAAAGGCGCCGCCGCCATAATGGCAACGGCGCCAGAACCACCACAAAGCCACCTGCCCATTACAGTCTGAAATAGGCCATCGATAAATTTCGATGGCGAGCATTCGGCGCATTGCCTACGATACGGGCAAGCCCCGAGGGGCCGCCGATCGGGCGCCTCCGGATGGCCGTCTGCCCCTGCCCCGTAGAGGGCC
>DBEZMF010000044.1:0-42797 GCA_048250755.1 Collinsella sp. | reverse complement strand
CGGGCCCTCTACGGGGCAGGGGCAGACGGCCATCCGGAGGCGCCCGATCGGCGGCCCCTCGGGGCTTGCCCGTATCGTAGGCAATGCGCCGAATGCTCGCCATCGAAATTTATCGATGGCCTATTTCAGACTGTAATGGGCGGACCGGGCGGGTCGCCCCCTTTCTTGTCCCAAAAATCTACTGAGGTTGGTTAGCGGCGTTCGAGGACCGCTACGGTTTCGGTGTGGTCGGTGTGAGGGAACATGTCGACGGGCGTGATCTTGAGCAGTCGGTAGCCTCCGTCGAGGAGCTGATGCAGGTCGCGCTCTTGAGTTACGGGGTTGCAGCTGATATAGGTGATGCGGCGCGGCTTAAGCGCGCAGGCAGCTTCGAGGAACTCGGGGGTAGAGCCGGCGCGCGGCGGGTCGATGGAAAGGACGTCGATCCGCTCGTTGTTATCGGCGGCATCCAGGATGTAATCGGTGGCGTCGTCGGCCATAAACCAAGCGCTGCGGGTGAGGCCGTTGAGCTCGGCATTGCGACGTGCATCGGCAATGCCCGCCGGGTTGCGCTCTACGCCGAGCAGCATGATGCCGATACCCTTGTTCTGGGCATCTTTAGCTGCGCAAAGGCCGATGGTACCGCTGCCACAGTAGGCATCCATGAGCACATCGCCCTGGCGCAGATCCATGCCGTCAATCGCGAGCTGATAGAGCAGCTCGGTCTGCTGCGGATTGGTCTGATAGAACGCGGTAGGGGAGATATCGAATTCGCAACCGAGCAGCTGGTCGCGCATGCACTCGACGCCATACACGATGCGGGTTTCCTCGCCGAGGATGGCGTTGCCGGGACGTCCGTTGATGTTTTGGGCGACGGTGACGATGCGCGGATCGAGTGCGGCGACAGCCTCAAAGAACTCCTGCGCATGCGGCAAGTCGCGCTGAGCGGTCACGAGCGTGACCATGACCTGGTCGGTACGCCAACCGCAGCGGACGACGGCATAGCGGAGCAAGCCCAGATGCTTGTCCTCGTTAAAGGCGGGAATGTGCAGGCGCTCAGCTTCACGCGCGATGCCGTTAAGAATTTGTCGGGCGCCCGGTGCCTCGACGGGGCATTCGGGTACGGCAACGATCTTGTGCGTGCCGCGCTCAAAGAAACCGCAACGGACAGCGCCCTCCTTACCGGGAGCAAAGGGAGTGGCGGCCTTATGGCGAAAACCGCGCGGCGCAGGATATTTGCCCGGGTCGCCCAGGGTGACACCCATGCCACGAATAGGATCTACAGCAATGCCCTCACGCTCACAAAGCGAAGCAAAAAGCTCCTCCATAGCAGCCTGCTTAGCTGCCAACTGCTTTTTATAAGGACGATTGAGCGCCGTGCACCCACCGCAAGATTTCATGATCGAACAGGGAGACTTGGGGTCCACGGCCTTACGCGCAGACGAAACCCGATCTTTATGCGAGCGCTTGGAACGAGTCTGAGGCGCTTTATCCCCGCCTCGACGAGAGTCAGAACGCTTGGCCTTAGCCTTGCCCTTGGCCGACTTACCCTTCGCGTCCTGAGACGACTTGGATTTCTTAGAAGGTTTTTTCTCCTCTGACCCCTCAGCCGCCTCGATCAAAGCACGACGAGCCTTACGCTCCGCACAAGATTCTGCCATGAATTAACCCCACTAATTTACAAATTGAAATCTGAAAGCATTGTACCGTGCCAAGTTAGCAGACGATATGCAAGCGCCCATTTCATGTCAGCGATAAGTCCAACGATGTTTGCCCGGCGTGGGCGGGGAGCGGCGCGTAATTAAGTTTATCGCGAGTTCCGCACGCAAAGGAAAGCACTTAATGTGCTTTCCGTCTTGCGCAGGACTGTAGAGCAGGAAACTTAATTACGCGCCGCTCCCCGCCCACGCCGGGCAAACCCTCCCTTGTACTCCATCTCACTAAAGTGTATGATTCTGGACGTTACACGACTCACTTTACTTAACTAAAGTGCCATCAAGGGGGAATACCATGAATACCGATATGTCTCGTCGTCAGTTTGTTGGTCTAGCTGGCTCGCTCGCCACGGTGCTTGGCCTTGGTCTTGTCGGTTGCGGCGGTGGTGCCGGCAAGGGCTCCGCTGCTGGCTCTGCCGCGGCCAAGGATGTGAAGGGCGCTGCGGAGTCCAAGAAGCTCGTGGTGGGCTTTGATAAGTCCTATCCTCCGTACGGCTTTGTGGGCGACGATGGCGAGTACACCGGCTTTGATCTCGATCTGGCCAAGGCTGTTGCCGATAAGCAGGGCTGGGAGGTCAAATACGAGGCCATCGACTGGGATGCCAAGGATACGCTGCTTAACTCGGGCGCCATCAACTGCATCTGGAACGGCTTTACCATGGAGGGCCGTGAGGACGACTACACGTTCTCCAAGCCGTACATGCTCAACGAGCAGGTGCTGGTGGTAAAGAAGGATGCAGGCATCAAGAGCTGGGACGATCTTGCCGGCAAGACCGTGATTACCCAGACCGATTCCGCTGCGCAGGATGTGCTCGAGGGTGACCAGAAGGATCTGGCGGCGACGTTTGCCACGCTCGACACGATCGGCGAGTACAACACGGCCTTTATGCAGCTCGAGAGCGGCGCGGTCGATGCCGTGGCTTGCGACCTTTCGATTGCCCAGTATCAGCTTGCCGCCAAGCCCGATGCTTATACGCAGCTTGATGAGCCGCTGTCCAGCGAGCACTACGCCGTCGGCTTTAAGAAGGGCGACACCAAGTCGGCCGACGCCGTGACCGAGTCGCTCAAGGCGCTCTACGAGGACGGCACGGTCAAGGACCTGTGCGACAAGTATTCAAGCTATGGTCTATCTTTCGATAATTGGGTGCTCAAGTAATGTCTATTCAAGTCATGATGCAAATGCTTGGCCAGGGATTCTTGGTCAGTTTGCAGCTGTTTGTACTGACGCTGCTGGGGTCGATTCCGCTGGGAATCCCCGTGGCGTTCATGCGCATGAGCAAAATCGTGCCGCTTCGCTGGATTGCGCGCATCTACATTTCGGTCATGCGCGGTACGCCGCTCATGCTGCAGATGTTTGCCATCTACTTTGCCCCGTACTACGTGTTTGGCATTTCGCTCACGCCCGATTCCAAGTGGACGGCGTGCGTCGTGGCGTTCATCATCAACTACGCCGGTTACTTTGCCGAGATCTATCGCTCGGGCCTGCAGTCCATTCCGCGTGGTCAATACGAGGCAGCCGAGGTGCTGGGCTACTCGCGCGTGCAGACGTTTCTGTATATCGTGATGCCGCAGGTCGCCAAGCGTATTCTGCCGGCGATGGGCAACGAGATCATCACGCTGGTCAAGGACACGTCGCTGGCGTTTGCCATTGGCGTGGGTGAGATGTTCTCGACGGCCAAGGCGCTGGTCGCCTCGCAGGTGAGCATGGTGCCGTTTGCGATCGCGGCGCTGATCTACTGGATTTTTAACTTTGTGGTCGAGATGCTGCTGGGCGCCGCCGAAAAGAAGCTGGACTATTATCATGACTAACTCAGTGATGAAAATCGAAAGCGCGCGCAAGGCGTTTGGCGGCAATGAGGTGCTCAAGGATATTTCGCTCGAGGTCAAGCGTGGCGAGGTCGTGGCGATTATCGGGCCTTCGGGTGGCGGCAAGTCCACGCTGCTGCGGTGTGCCACGCTGCTCGAGACGCTCGACGGAGGCTCGCTCTCGTTTGGTGACCTTGCCGTTGCGACGGATGCGGGTTCGGGCGCGGTCTATGCGAAGGGCGATGTGCCCAAGCGGGCACGCTCGCGATTCGGCTTGGTGTTCCAAAATTACAACCTGTTCCCGCACTATACCGTGATGAAAAACATCATCGACGCGCCGATCCGCGTGCTTAAGCGCCCGCGCGAGCAGGCGGAAGCTCGTGCGCGCGAGTTGATCGCGCAGATGGGGCTTGTGGGCAACGAGAACAAGGTTCCTTGTGAGCTTTCGGGCGGTCAGCAGCAGCGCGTGAGTATTGCCCGCGCCCTAGCGCTCGACCCGGAGATCCTGTTCTTTGACGAGCCGACCTCGGCGCTCGACCCCGAGCTGACGGCCGAGGTGCTGCGTGTCATTAAAGATCTTGCCGCGCAGAATATGACGATGGTGATTGTGACCCACGCAATGCAGTTTGCGCGCGATGTTGCCGACCGCGTGGTCTTTATGGATGGCGGTCGTATTGTCGAGGAGGGGCCTGCCGATCAGGTTATCGGCCATCCGCACGAGCAGCGCACGCGTGAGTTCTTGAGCCGTATCGAGGGGTAGGCTCAGGTATTTACTCAACTATTAATTGAGGCGAAGCCGCCGCAGGTCTTACGGTCTGTGGCGGCTTTTTGTTTGCATCGACGGGGTTCAATAATCGCCTCACAAGCTTGTCTCTTCCTCTCACCGCCTGTATTCATACGTGCGCCGAAAGGTATGCATGGACAGCCGCCCGTGAGGGTAGGGTGGTGGCATAGGACATTTGGAGGGTGAGTCGGCTCGGCTGCCGATCATGCTGCTCCCGGGATGGCACCGACCGCGAACTCTCCCCGTTGGCGTCGCGCATTGCGCGCGGCCCTGCAAGGAGGTCATCATGGGTGCTCCCAAGACCGGCAACGTAAGGAACGTGGTGCTCGTAGGCCAAGGCGGGGTGGGCAAGACTTCACTCGCCGAAGCCATGCTCCACCTTTCCGGCAAGACCGCCCGCCTGGGCGGCCACGACGGCACCAAGCCCACGCTCGACTATGACCCCGAAGAGGTCAAGCGTGCGTTTTCCATCTCGACGACCATTGCGCCGATCGACTGGAAGGGCGCGCGCATCAATGTGCTCGATGCTCCGTGCTACCCCGATTTTATCGGCGACGCCTTTGCCGCGATGAGCGTCTGCGAGACGGCTCTGTTTGTGGTCGACGCCGAGGCCGGCCCGCAGCCTACGACGGTTAAGCTCTGGTATGCCGCCGAGGACCTGCGCTTGGCGCGTGCGGTGTTCGTAAACCGCCTGTCGCGCTCCGAGGCCAGCTTTGCGACCACGATGGACCTGCTGCAGGAGCGCTTTGGCATGCGACTGGGCGCCGTGACCCTTCCCTGGGGCGAGGGCGAGGACTTTGATGGCATCATCGACCTGGTGCGCATGAAGGCGCGCCATTGCAACGGCACCGAAGCCGTTGAGTCGGAGATTCCCGAGGAGTATCGTGCCCAGGCCGAGGAGGCCCATGACCATCTGTGCGAGTTGGTGGCCGAGGCCGACGATGAGCTGATGATGAAGTACCTGGAAGGCGAGGAGACGCTGACGCAGGAGGAGCTTGAGGGCTTGCTGTCGAAGGCGATTGCCGAGCGCATCTTTGTGCCGGTTTTTGCGGGCGATTGCATTAAGGAGCAGGGCGTCAACTCGCTGATGGACGACATCGCGACGTACTTCCCGGCGCCGACCGACTACGGCGAGATGCCGCTTATCGACGGCGATTCGCTCAAGATTTCGAGCGACGATGATCGTCCGGTGGCGTTTGTGTTTAAGACGCTGGCCGATCCGCAGCAGGGCCGCATCAGCTTTATCAAGGTGCTGACGGGCACGCTTGAGCCGGGCCTTGAGCTGATCAACGCGCGTACCCGCAAGAGCGATCGTCTGGCCCACCTGTATGTGATGTGCGGCCGCGATATGACCGAGGTTGGCCACGCTTATGCCGGTGACATCATCGTGGCACCCAAGCTGGCGGCCGAGACGGGCGATACGCTCTCGATTACCGGCAAGGTCGAGGCTGCGGCGTTTAAGTTCCCCAACTCGCAGTACCGCATTGCCATTGAGGCCGAGAATCGCGGTGACGAGGAGAAGCTCTACACGTTTATCGAGAAGGCCTGCAAGGCTGATCCGACCATGAGCATCGACCGCGACGAGGAGACCGGCCAGACCATTATCTCGGCGGTGGGCGAGGCACAGGTTTCGGTCCTGCTCAATCGCCTTGAGGACCGCACCAAGGTCGCGGCCAAGAGCGTGCCGATCCGCATCCCGTATCGCGAGACCATCCGCCGCACGGCGAGCGCTCAGGGCCGCCACAAGAAGCAGACCGGTGGTGCCGGTCAGTATGGCGACTGCTGGCTGCGCGTTGAGCCGCTCATTGGGCCCGACGGCACGAGCGATGGCTATGAGTTTGTGGACGAGGTCGTAGGTGGCCGTATTCCGCGCTCGCTGATCCCCGCCGTGGACAAGGGCGTCCAGGAGACCATGAAGGACGGTATTATTGCCGGCTATCCGCTCACGGGCATTCGCGTGGCTGTGTACGACGGCTCGTATCACAGCGTCGACTCCAACGAGATGGCGTTTCGCGCAGCGGCTCGCATCGGCCTGCGCAAGGCATGCGCCGATGCCGACCCGGTGGTGCTGGAGCCCATCGAGGAAATCACGGTGACTATCCCCGAGAGCTACGCCGGCGCCGTGATGGGCGACATCTCGGCCTCGCGCGGTCGCGTGACGGGCATGGAGACCGATGAGCGCGGCGACACCGTGGTCATCGCCCAGGCGCCGCTGGCCGAGCTGACGGATTACTCGACGCGTCTGCGCTCTATCACGCGCGGTACGGGCGACTTTACCATGAAGCCCGCTGGCTATGAGCAGGTGCCTTATGACGTTCAGGCCAAGCTGGTCGAGCGCTATGAGGAGGGCCGTGCCAAGTAGCGTGTGGCTTTGCCTGCAATGTGGGCGCTGACGAAAAGGCCACCCTGGGTAATCCAGGGCGGCCTTTTTTTGATCCCTTGGGGACGGAGGAAAACGGATCATTTTTTTTGGGTTACGGGCGGCGCTGTCGGTACTAGTCGCCAGATGCCTGGTTGCGGCCGGTGGCGTAGTCGATCTGCACATGCGGCTGCAGGTTGTAGCAGTACACGTGGAAGCAGAGGGTCTTGCCGTGGTCCTCGATCGATTGCGCCTCAAGGCGCACGCCACGGCAGACAAGTTCCTCTTCGTTGTACATGGGCGTGACGCGGTAGAGCACATGGTTGCCCGTGTCGCGGATGTAGCCGAGAATCTGCTCCTCAAACGGCAGCATGCCCGTTTCGTTGAGATAGCGCGTGCCGGTGAGGAGATTTTTGCGGTTGGCGTTTTCGCCGCAGAGCGACCAGGCGATAAGGTGGCAGCGGTTGTAGAGGCTCTGGCCCGGAATAAAGTCGTAGCGCTGCTGGCGCCATCCAGCGGGATGGATACGCGAGATATCGCCGCGCTCGCCTTGACCGAGTGATTCGGGGCCCACGCAGGCGAGCGCTTTGCGGGTGCGGCCCAGGCTGTCGAGCTTGGAGAACTTCTTAAAGCAGCCCTCTTCTGCAGCGCGCTCGTATTCATCGAGCGTGAATGATGGTGTGCCTAGCGGGTGCGTGCTGTCGGCGCGAAGGGCAACGTAGGGGTTGCCGGCGTAGTCGGGAATGCTGCTGAGATAAACACCGCGGGCGCGGTTGAGGTCGGGGTTTTCGACCTCGTCGATGGGGGTGGCGGCACTGTCTGCGGAAACGTCGTCATCGGTGTCGGTTGCGGCGGAATCGGAGCCATCGCCAGAGTCCTGGCCGTTTTGAGGGTCTGAAGAGCTCGCTGTTCCTGATTCGAGCCGGGCAACCAGGTCTGCCTCGTCGTCGGTGCGGCTGGGACTTTCATTTTGTTTTTCGGCCAGGGCTGCCGCTTGCTCATCGCTTTGCGGCGACAGTAGCTTGGGTGCCCCGTCGAGCGATCCCGTAAACAGCGCAAAACCAAGCACCACGGCGGTGCCGATGGAAAGTACTTGCTTGTAGGTGGACTTGCGCGACATGGAGACTCCTGGATGGACAGCTGAGGGTCTACCAGTCTAGCAGGTGCCGCCCATGGACGTTTGCTCGGTCGAATGCGTAAGATGTGAGGCAAGCGATACTGATGAGGTTGTACCGTATAGGCCGGGAAGGCGACAAGCTTTTTTCTGCTGAGAACAATGCGAGAGAGAAGGCCCCATGTCCGACATTATCCGTATAAGCGACGCGCGGCTCGAGGAGCTTATTGCCGAGGATGTTCCCTATATCGATCTTACGACGCATATCCTGGGAATCGGTGAGGCGCTCGGTGCGATGGAGTATTACACGCGCGAGAACTGCGTGCTTTGTTGCACGGAGGAGGTTGCGCGTATGGCCACTATGCTGAACCTGACGGTCGAGTGGTTTGAGCCCTCGGGAACCAAGGTGGAAGCCGGGCGGTCTTTTATGCGTGTACGCGGTTCGGCTGCCAATTTGCATCTGCTATGGAAAGTCGGCCTAAATATGTTCGACCACTACTCGGCTGTGGCAACCAAGACGCGCAAAATGGTCGACGCTGCGCATGCGGTCAATCCCATGTGCGAGGTGCTGACGACGCGAAAGAGCACGCCGGGCAATAGGGACCTACTGACCAAGGCGATTGTTGCGGGCGGAGCATTTCCGCATCGCATGGGCCTTTCCGAAACCGTGTTGGTGTTCGACAACCATACCAGGTTTATGACAGCGCCTTCTGGGGCGACGGGACTCGATGCGTTTATTGAGCTTCTGCCCCAGATTCGTCGACGCTGCATCGAGAAAAAGTTGTTTGTCGAGGCGGGTGCCGATGATGCTCGCAGGCTGGTGAGGGCGGGCGTTGACGGTATTCAGTTCGACAAAGTGTCGGTTGCCGAGCTGGGACCGCTTGTCGAGGAGCTGCATGGAATCGACCCCCATGTGGCCCTAGTTGCGGCGGGAGGGATTCGCCCCGACAACGCTGCCGAGTACGCGTCGACTGGCGTTGATGGCCTCGTGACCACGTCCTGCTATACGGCGAATCCCGTCGATATGAGCGTCAAGATGTTCGCCTAGCGCGTTGCCGCGCGTTTGCCTGGGCAAACGCGCCCAATAATAAAACCGTTTCTTTCTTTGCGGGCCCATGCTCGCAAAACGCAGTTGCGGTGGAAAAGTTCCTGTTGGAGCCCGATAGGCCGCAAAACAGGAACTATTCCACCGCAACTTATCGGGATGCAGGCTACTGGTTCATGTTGCCGTGAATGTAGGGGGTGACCTCGGGGGAGATATGGTCGCAGCCCAGCTCGCGCAGCGCGGACTCGATGACGGCGGGCAGCGGGGTCTTGCCCTTGTCGTCGACGGCGGCACCGCCGAGGGTGGCAATCTTGGCGACATCTGCGGGTGCGGCCTCGATATGCATGCAGCCGCCGACCAAGCGCGCGCGTACCTGTGCCAGATCAAGATCGTGCAGGTAATCCTCGCAGGCGCGGATTAAATCGACTTTCTCGCGCGTAAGCTCCTCGCCCGTGGGGACGCGGGTGGCAAGACATGCTCCCGCCGGTAGGTTCCAAACGGGATAGCCCCATGCGCGCAGCAGCTCGCGCTCTTCGTCCTTGGTAAAGCCGACCTCCATAAGGGGCGAGCGTACGCCGAGCTCTTCTGCCGCACGCATGCCGGGGCGGTAGTCACCGCGATCGCTTCCATTGCTGCCATCGATGACGGTGGGAAAGCCGAGCGACTTGGCGTGGTTGACGATGGCGGTAAAGCCAGCGTGCTTGCAGTGGTAGCAGCGATTGGCATCGTTGCAGGCTACTTGGGGGAGCTGCAGCTGATCGACCGAAAGATTGAGCACGGGGAGCTTAAAATGCGCCCCTTCATTGGCTTGTCCATCAACGGACCGCTCAAACGAGGCCTGTTCGGGCGTGCCGATGAGCGGCGTGGTGAGATGGACAAGGAGGGTATTGGTAGGCATGATGCGGGCGCATACGGCGGCCAAAAAGCTGCTGTCGACGCCACCGGAAAACCCGATAGCCACGCGCCCGTATGCCAAAAGCAGCTGTTCGAGCGCCGATAGCTTGTCTTGAAGCTCCTCTGCGGGTGCCGTGGTGTCTAAAATCATGAAACGTTCCTTACCATTGAGTGCTCGGTCGAAAACTATAATCCTAATGCGTTACTTGCCATAAGTCTTCTATCTATGTAACGAAAGTGCAATATGCTATATACGTTATATACAAGTTTGTAAGTGCGGTAGAGTGGCAGTAATGCAATCCGGCGAGGGGGACCGATATGATCAAGGCTGTTATTTTTGACATGGATGGAACGCTGGTCGATACCGAGCGTTTGGGGATTAGGGCCTGGAAGGCAGGCGCCGCTGAGCTGGGGCTCGCGATTGATGATGCGCTGATCCATCAGTTTATCGGTCGCACGCTACCCGATGTCATGGACATCCTCGATAAGCATTACGGCAGCCACGAGACCGCCGAGGCGATCTATCGTCGCCACAAGGAGATTCGCGACGAGATGGTCAAGACCGATCTGGAGCTTAAGGCCGGCGCTGCCGAGTGCATAGACGAGCTGTTGGCTGCGGGCTATCACGTAGGCCTTGCAACGTCATCGCGCCATGTTACCGCCGAGCGCAACCTTAAAGCATTCGGTCTCTTTGACAAGTTTGAGACCGTGACCTGCGGCGAGGACGTCGTGCACGGCAAGCCCGACCCCGAGATGTATCTGCTCGCCTGCGAGCGCGCGGGCTTTGCTCCCGAGGAATGTGCCGTGGTCGAGGATTCGCGCAACGGCTGCGTCTCGGGCATCACGGCCGGCTGTCATGTCTTTGCCGTCCCCGACATCGTGCCGCTGCCGCAGGACGTGGCGGATGGCTGCGAGGCCGTTCTCGATACGTTGTTCGACCTGGCGGCGGCAGTCAAGGCCGTGCGCTAGACAATTGCGGTGTTGAAACGAGCAATTGCCCACGTTTGAGCTTAAGCAAAAGGGGCCCGGCAATGGTCGGGCCCCTTTTGCTTAAGCGGCGACACAGCATACTTACGGGCGTGCTATAGATACGCACCGAGGTTGATGGCCGTGGCGTCGGTCTGGGTGCTTGCCTGGGTGCTGGCGCGCTCCAGTAGGAACGGACGTACCAGTTCTTGGCGGTTGATATCCTCGGCGGCGGTGACTGCGGTGACGGTGCGCGCTGCAGAGCCGACGCGGATATGCTTGGTCTTTGCCGGGGCCTTGTTCTCGATTTGCTCCATCAGCAATTGGACACCCTTGCGGCCAATCTCGTAGCCCGGGGGCGCTACCGTGGTCAGTGGGACCGACCCGCTCCAAGCGAGTGGGTTGCCATCGCAGCCTGCTACGCGTACTTGCCTGGGGACAGAGATGCCCTTGTCGACCAGTGCCGAAACGACACCCGAGGCCAGCACGTCGGTTAGACCGACGACAAAATCGGGGCGTTCGTCGGCGGGACGCTCGGCGATTTGGTTGCCGATACCATAGCCGTCGGCCGCCGTGTTCCACTCGCCGGCGTCAATGACTTCGATCTTGATGTCGGGATGTAGGGCGAGCGCCTTATGAATGCCAAGGACGCGCAGGGTGAGTTGCATAAATGCTGCTCGGCCGACGACGACAATATGGTGCGCGCCGCGGGCGATGGCGAGTTCGGCAATGATGCGACCCTGGGCCTCGTTGTCGGCCGCTACGTAGTAGCCGGGCTCGGAGCAATGGATGTCCAGATGGACGATCGGCACGGGCATCTTGGTCATGGCGGGGTGCCAGTCGGGGGATGCCATGGGCTGAACCATGACGCCGGACATCTGGGTGCCCATAAAGTAGCGCAGGTAATGGTCCTCGAGAATATCGTCGTTATCGGCGTTGGCGATGAGCAGGTCGTAGCCGTGCTTGCGGGCCTCGTTGTGGGCGCCGCTGGCGATTTGGAGTGAAAAGCCGTGGTCGAGACGGGGGAGCACCAGGCCAAAGGACTTGGTGGCGCCGCCCGCGAGCTGACGAGCGCTTTGGTTGGGCAGGTAGCCCAGTCGATTGATGGTTTCGTTAATGAGCTTGAGGGTCTCGGGACGCAACTTTTCGGGATGGTTGAGCGCGTTGGAAACCGTGCCCAACGAAACCCCGGCTTCGCGCGCGACGTCGCTGATTTTAACCTTTGCCATAGCGGCCCCTTTGATGCGTTTCAAGTACAAGCCAGATTGTAGCATCCTAAACCTACCAAAAAGGGACAGGTTTATTTTGGCAGGTTTATCTGGGGAAACGCCGTTGCCAGCGCGACTGCCACGAAGGGGACAGGTACCTTTGTGGTGGTTTGGACCGGCTGGACGTGTGTGCATCGGGTGGTATCTAAGTTGAGATACCACTTCTGGTATATCAGCTTGTGCTTGCGTGAGTACAATACTCGAACGTTATACGTCTCAGCGCCCCTTGTGCGTGGACGTCTTGCAGTCACGCGAACGAAGGGATTTATCCTATGTGCGGAATTGTCGGCTACACCGGCTCTGATATTGCAAAGAACATCCTGGTTACGGGCCTCAAGCGTATGGAGTATCGCGGCTATGACTCCTCGGGCGTCGCGCTCGAGGTGGGCGAGGGCGCCGCGGCGCACCTCGACGTCATCCGCCGCGTGGGCAAGGTCGCGGGCCTGGAGAGCGAGCTTTCCAACATCGACAGCGACGCTACCTGCGGTATCGGCCATACCCGTTGGGCCACTCACGGCAAGCCCTCCGTCGTTAACGCTCACCCCCACACCAGCTGCGACGGTCGTATCGCCATCGTCCACAACGGCATCATCGAGAACTTCGCCGAGCTGCGCGAAGAGCTGGAGGGCCGCGGCCATCACTTTAAGAGCGAGACCGATACCGAGGTCTTCGCGCATCTGATCGAAGAGGCTTATGCCGAGACGCACGACCTGATGGCCTCCGTGCGCGAGGCTTGCACCCACGTGGTCGGTGCCTATGGTCTGGCCGCCGTGTGCGCTGACGAGCCCGGCGTGATCGCCGTGGCCCGCAAGGATTCCCCGATCGTGGTCGGCGCGGGCGAGACCGGCGCCTATGTCGCCTCCGACGTCATCGCGCTCATCGACGCAACCCGCGACGTCGTGGTGCTCGAGGACGGTCAGTTTGCCAAGCTCACGCCCGCAGGCGTCGAGTATACCGACGAGGCCGGCAACGTGATTGAGCCCAAGGTCACCCACATCGACTGGGACCTGGACATGGCAGAAAAGGGCGGTTATCCCGACTTTATGCTCAAGGAAATCCACGAGCAGCCGCGCGTCGTGCGCGACACGCTGGTCGGTCGTATGACGCCGGCCGGCGAGCTCGACATCGACGAGCTGGGCCTTTCGCTCGAGGAGCTCAACGACATCGATCGCGTCTACGTGATCGCTTGCGGAACCAGCTATCACGCTGGCCTCATTGCCAAGAATCTCATTGAGGGCTGGGCTCGCATCCCCACCGAGGTGGAGGCGGCCAGCGAGTTCCGTTATCGCAATCCCATCATTACGCCGACGACGCTTGTCGTTGCCGTGTCCCAGTCGGGCGAGACGGCCGATACCCTTGCCGCCATTCGCGACGCGCGCATCAAGGGTGCCAAGGTCTTCGGCATCACCAACGTGGTGGGCAGCCCCGTGGCGCGTGAGAGCGACGGCGTCATCTACACCAAGGCCAACAAGGAGATCGCGGTCGCCTCGACCAAGAGCTTCATCGGCCAGGTCGTGAGCCTCACGCTTTTGGCTCTGCTGCTGGCGCAGGTCAAGTACCGTCTGACCACCAAGCAGGCGCGCATGCTGTTCCGCGAGCTTTCCGATACGGCCGAGCAGATCCAGTGGATTTTGGATACCCAGACCGAGGCCGTTCATGAGGCCGCCCTGCTGTGCAAGGACGCGCAGTCGGCGCTGTTCGTGGGTCGCGGCATGGGTGCCGCTATTTCCTACGAGGGTGCGCTCAAGCTCAAGGAGGTCAGCTACCTGCACGCCGAGGCCTATGCCGCTGGTGAGATGAAGCACGGCCCCATCGCCCTGATCGACCCGGGCTTCCCTGTCATCGCTGTGGCCACCAAGAGTGCCACCTACGACAAGACCGTGTCGAACCTCATGGAGTGCAAGGCGCGCGGCGCCAAGGTCATCGTCGTTGCCACCGAGGGCGACGAGGAGATCAACAAGATTGCCGACTGCATCATTCGCGTGCCGGCCGTCCGCGACGTGTTCAGCCCCATCACGGCGAGCGTCCCGCTGCAGCTGCTCGCCCGCGAGGTCGCCATCCTGCGCGGCTGCGACGTCGACCAGCCCCGCAACCTGGCCAAGAGCGTCACCGTCGAGTAGTTGGTTCCGTCGTTCTAACAGCCAAGGCCCGGCTCCGCATTAGACGGAGCCGGGCCTTTTTGTGCGGAGAAACCACCACAAAGGTGCCTGTCCCCTTTGTGGTGGTTTTGGCAGGTTAGCGGAGCTTGCTGGTCTCGAAGTACTCGGGGAACTGGTCCAGAACCTCGGTCTGGTTGCGGAACATCATATGCAGGTGCTTGCTGACCAAAAAGCTCGCTTCGATGGGGTCGCGACCGGCGATAGCGCGGCGAATCTGCTTGTGCTCGTTCACGATGTCCTGATTGTCGAGAACCTGCGTGGCGGCGCGCAGCCAGCGGAAGCGCTCCAGGTCGGCATTGGTCTCTTCGAGCCACGACCACACGGTGCTGCGACATGCGATGCTAAAAATCATGTGATGCATGAGGTTGTCGCTCAAAAAGAAGCCGATGCGATCCTCTTCGGCCATGGCCTTTTCCTGCAGCACGATGGCGCGGTCGAGCTGCTCGATGCCGGCCGACGTGGCGCGCGCACAGCACTCCACAATCACCTGCTTTTCCAGATGCTCGCGGATGTAACAGGCACTCTCGGCAAGGGTGAGGTTGATGGGCGAGACGTAGGTACCGCTCTGGGGCACGGTGCGCACCAGGCCTTCCTGCGCCAAACGAACCAAAGCCTCGCGCACAGGGGTGCGCCCCATATCTAGGTCGTCGCAAAGTTGCTTGACGCCCAGCTTTTCGCCCGGCTTGTAGTCCAGGTAGACGATTTTGCGTCGAATGGTGTGGTAGGACTGGTCCTGTAGGCTCGTTTCCTGCTCGCCGACGTGCATCGATTCTTCCATAGCGCCTCGCAACTGTTCTATCAAACTCATATGTCAGTTGTTAATTATGCCGCGAATCAGCTCTCCGCGGTGGGCAATTCGGCTGTTGCCTGAGAACTATTGCGGCATCTTAGTCTGTGTTTGCGCAAGGCTGTGCTCAATGTTGCCGTATCATAAGCCGTCGCAAACGTGAAATAGAAAGAAGGAATCCCATATGCAACTGGCAAATATCGTTCGCGAGCGCTGGAAAGGCGTCTTGTTCTGCCTGATCATTGCCATTCCCGCGACGTTGCTCGGCAAACAAATTGAGGTGGTCGGCGGTCCGGTATTTGCCATCCTCTTTGGCATGGTCCTGGCGCTCGTCTTTCCCAGGAAGCGTCGCGAACAGCTCGCCGCCGGCGTCACCTATACGTCCAAAAAAGTCTTGCAGTACGCGGTTATCCTGCTTGGCTTTGGCATGAACCTCTCCCAGATTCTGTCCAAGGGCGCCCAGTCGCTGCCGATTATCGTGGCGACGATCTCGACCTCGCTTGTCATCGCCTTTGTGCTCTGCCGCGTCATGAACGTACCGGGTAAGATCGCGACGCTTGTGGGTGTGGGTTCGTCGATTTGCGGCGGTTCGGCCATCGCTGCGACCGCGCCCGTCATCGATGCCGACGATCGCGAGATTGCCCAGGCCATTTCGGTCATCTTCCTGTTTAACGTTATCGCGGCGCTCGTGTTTCCGACGCTCGGCGGCATGCTCGGGCTGACCAACGAGGGCTTTGGCCTGTTTGCCGGCACCGCCATCAACGACACCTCGTCGGTAACGGCTGCGGCGAGCGCCTGGGACAGCATGCATCCCGGCGCCAATGTGCTCGAGAGCGCCACAGTGGTCAAGCTCACCAGGACGCTGGCCATTATTCCCATCACGCTGGTCCTCGCATGCTGGCAGATGCATCTGGCACGCAAGGCCGGCGGTGACGCCAAAAGCACGTTCTCGCTTAAACGTGCGTTTCCCATGTTTGTGCTGTTCTTTGTGCTGGCGAGCGTGATCACCACGGTGCTTCAGCTTCCCGCGTCCATCACGGCGCCCATCAAGGAGCTGTCGAAGTTCTTTATTGTGATGGCCATGGCGGCTATTGGTTTTAATACCGATATCGTCGAGCTGGTCAAAAAGGGCGGCAAGCCCATCGCGTTGGGCTTTTGCTGCTGGATTGGCATTGCGTGCATGAGTTTGGGAATGCAGCACGTGCTGGGAATCTGGTAGAGAAGTAGCTTATTCGCGTGCTGGCTGCCGGTGAGCGCAAGCCTTCGGTGGAGCGATAGGAGCTCTTGCGGGTATGGCTTGTCCGCAGGTTTATAAGTCCCGAAGAGCTCTTATCGCCCCGCCAGGATGGCGATGCGGGGCAACACCTATACTCGCAGGACGGCGCTTTCTGCCCTATAGTGTTTGGTGAGCAATATCGTTCAATTTTGAAACACTCGGTCGTGCGACCGTCGGCGGTTGCACGTCGCCGCGGACAGGGGCAAATCATGGATAGCAATGCTAAGCTGAACATCTTGACCGATGCCCTAGCTGCTGCCGGGGCCTCGGCATTGGCAATCGATGCGCGTGGGGACGTCGCGATCTCGACCATGAATGACGCGGCGCTTGAGCGGGATGTGGCGGCTTTTGTCGCTGAGCGTCTCGACCGTATAGGAGACGGCGCGCGTCTGGTTATGGGGCGTGAGGGTACGCGCCTGAGCCTGACCGTTCGCCCCACCGACAAAGAGGGCGGGAGGCTTTGGGTCGTTGTGGTCCGCGAGGTGCGCGGTGCCGCGGCGCATGCGGGCATCGAGTGGCTCAACGCCGACGAAGTTGAGGTCCGCTATGAATCGAGCGCGTACGGCATCGTTGAGGGGGCGGCCTCGGTGGCTGTACCGGTTACCGAGAGCTATGCGCGCGGCGTGCCCCTTATGCTCGAGGGCGAGCTGGGAGCGGGTCAGGTCGAGATTGCCAAGCGCCTCTATCTGGATGGCCCTTTTGTCGATCGGCCCTTTGTTTCCGTCGCGCTCGATGAACTCACCGATCGCGGTTGGCGCCATGTGCTCAAAAGCTCCGAATCGCCGCTGTTCCAAACGGGGCTGACCCTTTGCATTGAGGGCTGGAATGCGGTTGGCCCCCAGCGCCTCCGCGAGCTGGTCTCCACGATGACCGACACCGCGTTGGCGACGCGCTGCCATGTGGTGCTGACGGCGAATGACATGCCGGGCGGCGGCGAAAGTGATCAAGCCGCCTTTGTGACCGAGCGCTTCGCCTGTGCGGTGAGCGTCGCGCCGGCAATCGCCGAGCAGGGAGCCGCGTCGACGAAGGTCGCGCGCTATTTGGAATATCTCGCTGATGCATTTGGGACGGCAGCGCCCACGCTGTCTGCCGCGGCGACGAAGACGCTCGATGCTTACCGCTGGCCGCGCAACTATCTGCAGCTCCGCGAGGTCTCGGAACGACTGTATATATTGGTGGGGACGGGCACGGTGGACCGCGCTGTGGCGGAGGAAGTGTTCGCCCAAGAGGACGTGATTAAGACCGCAACCTTTGGCGCCCCGACGCTCGAAAGCGACCTGTATATCCTGCGACCGCTGGCCGATACCGAGCGAGATATCGCGCATCTGGTTGTAGACCATCTCCACGGCAACCGAACCCGTGCGGCGGAGGTGCTGGGCATAAGCCGTACAACGCTGTGGCGCTTGCTGAAGGACGATGACCGTTGAGCGAGGCGCCCGTGACCGCACGCGACGCGTGTGCTACAGTCCAAAGCGTTATTGTTTCGATTTGGTTACGGCGTGCGAGGGCATATGGCTGAGACTTCAAAACCGAGCCGCAGAAGGCGGAGTGCCGCGCCGGTCAACCGACGCACAACATCGGTGACGTGGGGCAAACACGCCTCGGGGTTTGATGGCTCGTTCAAGCGCACTAAATACGGCTATCCTTCGGCAAGCGCCCGCTTGGCAATGCAGGCAGAGTCCTCGCTGTGGGGCCGCAAACGCGTGGTGGGCTCAAAGCTCAAGCACGACGGAACGCTCGGCTACATCAGCCGCGGGGCGGCTCGCCGCAGCGGGCTCAATCCCGCCGGCTGGCATCGCTACGTGCCGATCGTGGCCGCCGTTGCAGTGATCGTCATCGCGCTCGCTGCGCTCGGATATGCCGGCGGTGGCGCCAACTTGGACGCAATGTTTAAATCGCCCGAGCTCGCGCATGTAGGTACAGAAGTTGTCGAGGGCGCTCAGGCCCAGACGAGCGTCGCGCCCCAGCGCGGTATCGTTGCGGCGGCCTCCACCATCGCCGATGTGCAAAAGGACGAAGACAAGCAAGGCGACGACGTCGATGCGAATCAGACGAGCGAAACGGCAATAACTCCATCGGCGGGATAAGTTGCGAGTGGGGCAGCTAATTTGGGACGGGGCTTTTTTAGCTGCCCAAGACAGTGGCTCATTCGATGTCAGTCGCCAAAAGCGAGCGAGCCGCATTTGCGCCAAGGTGACGTGAAATGAGAGGGCGCTGACCTTCTGGTCGCGCCCTCGAAATTGAACGTCAGATTGGCGTGAATGCGGCCCGCGCAGCGTCAACGAGCCCGCCGTTCGGTAGAATGGCGGAACTAATTACCTTACGTAGACCACGTTGTCGCGGCGGGGTTTGGGCTCGGGCAGCGTGTCCTCGGCATAGCCCAGAATGCAGTGACCGACACCGCGCAGGCTGCCGTCGGCGGGTAGACCCCAACTGGCCAGTAGCTCCAGGCCCTCGGGCGAATCGAAAACCTCGTGGGCGCGATGAATCCAGCACGAATCAACGCCCAGCGCATAGGCAGCGTTGAGCAGGTTGCCCATGGCGAGCGAGCCGTCTTCCAGATGTGTGGGCACGCTGCGGTCAACCAGCACCACCACAACGGTCTTGGCGCCATAGAAGGGGTCGCTGTTGCTGCCCATGACTTGCGCGTTGAGCTGCGAGAGACGCTCGACGGTCGCGGGGTCGGTGACGGCGACAAACGTCACCGGCTGGCGGCCCATGCCGCTCGGTGCATATTGGCCGGCTTCGATAATACGTGCAAGCTTTTCGGCCTCGACGGGACGATCGCTGTAGTTGCGGCAGCTGCGGCGGTGAATGAGTGCTTCGATAGTCTCCATGGTGTCTCCTTGCGGTGGCGTTGCAGATGCCCCGTTCATACCCGTCGGGCTCAAACGATAGACGGTCAATTGCCCGGCCAAAAGGATAGATTCCAATTGGGAAAGTAGGTTTGCATAAAAGTACCTTCAGAATGTGACAAACAAATGGGATGGTTAAACGTTTTATCCCGTCTACCCTGCGGTTTTTTACCACTTGCCTAAATGACGAACGCATAACCTCTGATAAAGGTTTTACTAAAGGAGTACCAACGTTTATCAATGCGCCGTGGTGGCGCCGGGCCAGGAGGTAACATCATGTTCCAGGCTGGAGATGTCGTCGAGACCGATTTCGAAGGATTTCTGAAGCTGCTGCGTTCCAAGACGCGCGCTTTCGTGTCGATCAACGATCACGAGTACTACATCACGCACACCGATGGCTATTGGCGTGTTCAGGATTGCGAGGCCCTCAACGACAAGGGCCACTTTACTGACTGTTCTGAGTTGGTCAACACGGTCTGCGAGGTCGTCGAGCTGCCGTGGATTGCCGGCAAGAGCCTGCATGACAGCTTCTCGGGCGCTACGGTCTATGAGGCCGTCGCCGCTTAACAGGCAATAAAACCCGATTTTCACGTGACCGCTGGCGCCGCCCCCGCGCCGGCGGTCTTTTTCTGCCGATAGGCCATAAAAATGCACGCATTTGCGGAGAGCCTGTTGACGATAGTCAAAACTCGGACTAATCTAGAGACACATAATTGGTCAAAAATCGGACAATTGAATGGTGGGATAGATGAATAGTGCGGTTACGCTGGTCGACTTCGATCGGTTGCTCAATGGACTCGACCATATCTATTCGGAGTTCTCGCGCGCCTGCGGCCTTTCGGACTGCGCCTACTGGATGCTCGTCGACACGAGTGCAGCGGGCGGAAGCGTTGCCGTGAGTCGGCTGACGAGTGAATGGTTCTACAGCAAACAGACCATCAATTCGGCGATTAAAACGCTTAGGGCGCGAGGGCTTGCGACGTTGGAGTTTGCCGAGGGCAGTCGTAAAAACAAGGTTGTACGACTGACCGAAGAAGGCGTGCGGTTTGCCAAGCGCTACGCGTTGCCGGCGCAAAAAGCCGAGCAACAGGCATTCGAGGCGCTCGAGCCGTGGGAACAGTGCGAGATCATGCGCTTGGTCGGTAAGTTCTCCCATGTTCTTAACGAAGAGTGCGAGGCATTTAAACGGCAAGTGGCCGCCGAGAACGAGACTGACGATAAGGGCGAGGGGGACGCATGCGACTCTTAATGAGGTTTATGAGGCCGTACCGCGGTCTGATTGCGGTGACGCTGTTTGCGGTGCTGATAGATAACGTCGGTACGCTGTTGGTTCCCACGATGCTGGCGAACATGGTCAACACCGGTATTACCACGGGTGATGTCGACTATATATTACGCAACGGCCTGTACATGCTTATCGCGACCGGCATGGCCAGCGGCGGCACGGTGCTGGGCTGCTATCTTTCGGCGCGCCTGGCCGCCAACGTGGCCTGCGATATCCGCAATGCCGTGTACGACAAGTCGCTCGAGCTGTCCGCCAGCGACTTTGAGCGCTTTGGCACGGGTTCGATGATCACGCGCTCGCTCAACGACATCAACGTGATTCAGCAAGCTGTCCTTCAGACGATTCAGCTGGTGCTGCCGGTGCCGTTCTTGGCCGTGGCAGGCATCATTTTTGCTTGGTTCATCGATCCCGCCATGGGTACGCTGCTGGGCGTGGTGGTTGCGATCGTGCTGGTGGCGGCGGTCTTTACCGTTGCCAACGCCGCGCCGATCTTTATGCGCCTGCAGAGCTTTATCGACCGCATGAACGTGGTGCTGCGCGAGAACATCGTGGGCGTGCGCGTCATCCGCGCATTTAACAAGGAGCGCCACGAGGAGCAGCGCCTGGACGAGGTGTTTAGCGATTACGCGGCCAATGCCATCAAGGTCAACCACCTGTTTGTGGGTCTCGACAGCTCCAGCTTCTTTTTGATGAATATCGTCGAGGTGGCGGTGCTGTGGGTGGGCGGCAACCGCGTGGGCGTCCACGCCATGCAAATCGGTAGCATCTCGGCCGTGCTGGAGTACGCGATCCTGATCCTGTTCTTTGTGATGACGGCGCAGATGGTGATTCTGACGCTCCCACGCGCCGCCGCATGCCTGAACCGTGCGCAGCAGGTGTTGGAGATTGAGCCGAGCATCGTGGACGGCAAGCGCACGCTGGACACGTGCGCGGCGGAGTCTGTTGACGGTGCCGACGCGGTGGCCGTGTTCGACCACATGTCGTTCCGTTTTGACGATGCCGACGAGGATACCCTGTGCGACCTGAGCTTTGCCTGTCGCCGTAGCCAGACCACGGCGATTGTAGGCTCGACGGGTTCGGGCAAGTCGACGGTGGCCAAGCTCTTGCTTCGCTTCCACGATGCCACGAAGGGCGCCATTCGCCTGAATGGCATCGATCTGCGCGACCTTTCGCAAGACGACATCCGCGGGCGTATCGCCTATGTGCCGCAGAAGGCATGGCTGTTCTCGGGTACGGTGGCGAGCAACCTGCGCTTTGGCAACGAAGACGCGACTGAGGCTGACATGCTCCATGCGCTGGAGGTTGCCCAGAGCACCTTTGTGCTCGACCAGCCCCAGGGGCTCGATACGCCGGTGGCCCAGGGCGGCACGAACTTCTCGGGTGGTCAGCGCCAGCGCCTGGCGATTGCCCGCGCACTCATGAAGCATGCCGATCTATATATCTTCGACGACAGTTTTTCGGCCCTGGACTTTAAGACCGATGCGGCACTGCGCCATGCGCTGCAGGACGAGACGTGCGATGCCGCGGTGCTCATCATCGCCCAGCGCATCTCGACTATTTTGCATGCCGATCAGATCGTGGTGCTCAAAGACGGCGAGATCGTGGGCCTAGGCACGCACGACGAGCTCATGGAAACCTGCGAGGTGTACCGCGCAATCGCGGAATCGCAGATGAAGGGAGGTGAGTAGCATGACCGAGGAGCTCAAGAAGCAGGGCATCGTCGATGGCGCTGCGGTTGTAGAGACAGTCGAGGAGACGGGCGTCGCGCCCGACCTGGACGAAGCCGCCAAGGCGGCGGAGCGCGAGGCTCGCCGCCAAGCGCTCTACGAGGAAAACGAACGTGCCGAGGACGAGCGCGCCCGCGCCGAGGCAGAGCGTATGCGCGACGTGGACGACGAAGACGAGGACGAGACGCCTCGGGATACCTGGGCGACGGTGCGCCGCCTGTGGAGTGAGGCTGCCGGCGACCATTGGCGCTTCTATATCGTGTTCGCGAGCATTGTGTTCTATGTCATCTTTAACACCGCCGCGCCGGCATATAGCGCCCGCGTGATCGATGAGCTGTGGGGCCACATTCAGGTGGCGTTTGCCAACGACACCACTTTCAGCATCACCTGGGAGAACTGCGGCAAGACCATTTTCGTCTACTTTATGATCTGGACTGCCGCTGCCTCGTTCTATGCGCTCCAGAGCTTTTTGATGTCGAGCGTCGCTGAGCGTCTCAATCTGCGCCTGCGCAACCGCATCGCGCAAAAGCTCAACCGTCTGCCGCTCGCCTATTTTGACGCGCATCGTCCCGGCGAGGTCGTCAGCCGCGCGACCAACGACCTGGACAAGATGTCCGAGAGCATGCAGCGCGGATTGCTGCAGCTGCTCGTGTCGATCGGCACGGTTGTTGGTGCTGTGAGCGTGATGTTCGTGTTCAGCGTGCAGCTTACGCTCGTCTTTCTGTTCTTTACGGCACTGTCGCTGCTGGTGACGAAGGTCGTATCGCGCCGCACACACGATGTGACGGGCGAGCGCCAGGAGTGGGTGTCCAAGATTACGAGTGCGGTCGAGGAAGGCTATTCGGGCCGTCTGGTGATCCGCGCGTTTAACCGCGAACGCCAAAGTTCTGCCGAGGTGCACCAGGCCTCGGGCGAGCTGGCACGCGTGAGTGCCAAGGCCGACTTTATGATCAATGCCGTCGGCCCTGCGGTGCGCTTTATCGGCCGTTTGGCGCAGATCGTGATCGCGCTGGTGGGCTGCAGCATGCTGGTTGCCGGTCACATGACCGTCGGCGTGTTCCAGGCGTTCTTCCAGTTTATCTACGAGGCGTCCGAACCCATGACGCAGCTGTCGTTTACCTTCAACTCGCTGCAGAGCGCGTTGGCGAGTGCGGAGCGCGTGTTCGACCTGCTCGATGAGCCCGAGATGGAGGCCGATCCGCTGCCGGACGAGGCCGCCAAGCTGCCGGGTCGCGTTGAGGGTCGCGTCTCCTTTGAGCACGTGCGCTTTGGTTATTCGCCCGACAAGCCGCTTATGCACGACGTGTCGTTTACCGCCGAGCCGGGCCAGAAGATTGCCGTGGTGGGAACCACGGGCGCGGGCAAGACGACGCTCATCAACCTGCTCATGCGCTTCTACGAGATTGACGGCGGGCGTATTACGCTCGACGGCGTGGATACGAGCCGCATGGACCGCGGCGAGCTACGGCAGCAGTTTGGCATGGTGCTGCAGGACGCCTGGCTGTTCGATGGCACGATTGCCGAAAACATCGCCTACGGCTGTCCCGAGGCGACGCGTGAGGAGATCGTGGCGGCTGCGCGCGCCGCGCAGGTCGACTTCTTTGTGCGCACCATGCCGCAGGGCTATGACACGCGCGTGGCCAACGATGCCGAAAGCATCAGCCAGGGCCAGCGTCAGCTGCTGACCATCGCACGCGTGCTGCTCAATAACCCGGCGATTCTCATCCTGGACGAGGCGACCTCAAGCGTGGATACGCGTACCGAGCTTGCCATCGGTCGTGCCATGGACGCGCTCATGCGCGGGCGCACGAGCTTTGTGATCGCGCACCGCCTGTCGACGATCGTGGACGCCGACCTGATCTTGGTCATGGATCACGGCAACATTATCGAGCAGGGCACGCATAAGGAGCTGCTGGCTGCCGAGGGTGCCTACGCCGACCTCTATCTGAGCCAGTTCGCATAATGTGACAAAGGGACAGTCTCTTTGCCACATCACAAATAAGGCGCGCCGGGGATGAATTCCCTGGCGCGCCTTTGCGTTGATGCCGATGTCGTTTTGTGCCGCTTGCGTTCCTAGCGTTCGTCCACGAGCTTGGCGACGAGGGCCTTGAGCTCGGCCACCTCTCGCTCGAGTTCCTTGACGCGGCGGGCATTCTCGGTGATGCCCTGGCGGTTGAGGGCGGACTGCTCGGCGGCGTCATCGGGCATGTACTCGCGATGCTGCTTGGCGTCGAAACTCTCCTCGAACACACGGCAGCCGTTGCGCTTGATGATGCGTCCCGGCACGCCCACGACGGTGCAGTTGTCGGGGACGTCCTTAACGACGACCGAGTTGCCGCCGATCTTGACGTTGTTGCCGATGCGGATGTTGCCGAGCACCTTGGCGCCCGTGCCCACCGTGACATTGTTGCCCAGGGTGGGGTGACGCTTGCCGGTCTCGTTGCCGGTGCCGCCGAGCGTGACGCCCTGGTAGAGCACACAGTTGTCGCCCACAATGGTGGTCTCGCCGATGACGACGCCCATGGCGTGGTCGATAAAGAAGTGCTTGCCAATCTGCGCGGCAGGGTGAATCTCGACGCCGGTGATGTGGCGGGTGATTTGCGAGAGCACGCGGGCGAGCGAGCGATGACCGTGCTCCCACAGCCAGTGCTCGGGCACGTGGTTCCACTTGGCGTGCAGGCCAGGATAGGAAAGAAAGATGACCAGACCGTTTTGCGCGGCGGGGTCCTGCGCCTGGACGGTCTTGATGTCCTCGCGAATGGTATTGATAAAGCTCACCGGCCGCCCTCCCTTAGCGCCATGGCAATGCGATTCAATAAAGTATAGCGATTCGCTAGGGATTAAAAAGGACAATCTTGGCGGCTTTGCGCTACAAGTGTCAGTTATGCAAACTTGCTGGTAATGGAGTCATGCTTTTGTGGGGTTGCGCACGAGGGGGCACCGCAACCGTATACTGGTCAACTTGGACGTATCCGCGCCCACAACTGAGAGGTTTTACTTCATGGGTTTCATCAATTTTATTGCCGAGCTGCTTAAGGACCCGCGCACCGCGATCGCCAGCTGGATCGCCGCCGGCCCGCTTATGGCCTACGGCTGCGTGTTCCTGATCATCTTTATCGAGACGGGCGTGGTGTTCTTCCCGTTCCTTCCCGGTGATTCGCTGCTGTTCGCCTCGGGTTTCTTTGCCCACAACGGCGGCTTTAACATCGTGGCGCTTCTGGCCACCGCATGGGCCGCTGCCATTTTGGGCGATCAGTGCAACTTTATGATCGGTCACTTCTTTGGCCGCAAGATCATCGCTTCGGGCAAGGTCAAGGCCATGACGCCCGAGCGCATCAAAAAGTCCGAGGACTTCTTGGACAAGTGGGGTCACCTGGCCATCTTCCTGGGTCGCTTCTTCCCGTTTATCCGCACCTTTGTGCCCTTTATCGCTGGCATGGGCGGCATGCACTGGCGCAACTTTGTCGTCTTTAACGTGCTGGGCGGCATTACCTGGTCGACGGTCTTTACGCTGCTGGGCTACTTCTTTGGCGGCATTCCCTTTGTGCAGGAGCACTTTGAGCTGCTGATTATCGGCATCGTTGCCGTGTCGATCATCCCGACCGTGGTCGGTCTGGTTAAGGCCAAGCTGGGTAAATAGAACGCCTAGCTCGAGCCAGCGCGCAGACCGTACAGTTGAGGCCCGTCACCGCTTACGGTGGCGGGCCTTTTTGCTTCGGTCAAATGAAAATACTTTACTTAGTTAAAGAAAAGCGTTTTATCAGACGCGTGCGGGGAGTACAATCTCGTGCATGCGAATCGACGTGCCATCGGCTTTGATGCTGCTCGCGTGTCCCGTCCGGCTCTACGCTCCGGGCGTGCGACGTTGCGACGCGGTCGGCCTCGGTCCTTGCGTGCGGGTTCGCGAGTATGCAACTGTGTATGTAAGGAGCGACATATGACTGTCGAGAAGAAGGATATCGATTGGGGTAGCCTCGGCTTTGGCTACATGAAGACCGATTACAGCTACGAGGCTCATTGGAAGGATGGCGAGTGGGACGAGGGCGGCCTGACCACCGACCACACCCTGCATGTCTCCGAGTGCGGCGGTATCTTCCATTACTGCCAGGAGGTCTTTGAGGGCCTGAAGGCCTACACCGCCGAGGACGGCAGCATCGTCTGCTTCCGTCCCGACATGAACGCTGAGCGTATGTATAACTCTGCCCAGCGCCTCGAGATGCCCCCGTTCCCCAAGGACAAGTTCGTTGAGGCCGTCAAGCAGGTCGTTTCTGCCAACGCCGCGTGGGTTCCGCCCTTCGGCTCCGGTGCGACCCTGTACGTGCGTCCGTTTATGATCGGCTCCGGTGACGTGATCGGCGTGGCTCCCGCTCCTGAGTACACGTTCCGCATTCTCGTGACCCCGGTCGGTCCGTACTTTAAGGGCGGCCTCAAGCCCGTCAAGCTGCGCGTTTCCGAGTATGACCGTGCTGCACCGCACGGCACCGGCAACATCAAGGCCGGCCTGAACTACGCCATGTCCCTTAAGCCCACGATGGAGGCCCATCGCGAGGGCTATGCCGAGAACCTGTATCTCGACTCCGAGTCCCGCACCTATGTCGAGGAGACCGGTGGCGCCAACGTCCTGTTCGTGAAAGAGGATGGCACGCTCGTCGTTCCGCAGTCGCACACCGACTCCATCCTGCCCTCTATCACCCGTCGTTCGCTCGTTCAGGTTGCTCAGGACCTGGGCATGACCGTTGACCAGCGCCCCGTCGAGTGGGCCGAGGTCAAGGCCGGCACCTTTGTGGAGTGCGGCCTGTGCGGCACCGCTGCCGTCATCTCTCCGGTTGGCGAAATCGACAACAAGGTTTACGGCGCCGACGAGACCGTGACCTTCCCGGCTGGATACACCGAGATCGGCCCTGTGATGAAGAAGCTTCGCGAGACCCTGACTGGTATCCAGTCTGGTGCTGTCGAGGACAAGCACAACTGGGTTTACACCGTCGCGTAATTTGTCTTACCTATCCGGGAGGGAACTTGTTCTCTGCCCTGCGGGTTCGGCGATGTCACAACGGGCAATGATTAATCTGAATAAAGATGGTGCGCGGCCTTTTAGGCTGCGCTTTTGCTTTGCTTCGCGCCATGTGGGGGCGGTGGCGACGTGCATTTTTGCGAGTATTCTGCAGTCGAAGGTCCCTGCATACCGATCTCGGGCAAAAAATCGGGAGTTCTCGATGTTTTCTACGAATGATGGGCGGGGTTATGGGCTGGCAGCGTTTGATTTGCAGGGATATTCGCGGTCTTTGGCATTTATCGTGGCGCCCGAAGCTCTTGGTTATGTTGAATACTCCTAAAAATGCACGACGCTTAGAGGGGGACCTTCGCGAAAAAGGAAACCGCCCCGTCGAAGTATGCATTCGACGGGGCGGTTTATGCATTTGGCCGATTAAGGATGCGCTGTCAAACTACTAGAACTTGACGGTCGGGGCCTGGCGGGCTGCTTCGGCGGCCTCGAAGCCCTGGCGCTCCTTAAACTGGAAGATGCCGGCAAAGATGACAGCCGGGAACGTCTGAATGGCGTTGTTGTAGCTGAGCACGCAATCGTTGTAGCTCTGGCGTGCATAGCTAATCTTGTTCTCGGTATCCTCGAGCGATGCCTGCAGCTGCGTAAAGTTGGTGTTTGCCTTAAGATCGGGATAGGCCTCGGCTACGGCGAAGAGCTGACGCAGCGCACCGGTCAGCACGTTGTCGGCTTCCATCTTGGCTTCGGGCGTGGTGGCCTTGACGGCGGTGTTACGCGCGCTGATCACGGCGGAGAGCGTCTCCTGCTCGTGCTTGGCGTAGCCCTTGACGGTCTCGACCAGGTTGGGGATCAGGTCGTTGCGACGCTGCAGCTGCGTATCGATGTTCTGCCAGGCGTTATCGATGCGGTTACGCTTGGTGACCATGTTGTTGTAGATGCCGGCGATGGCGCAGGCAATCACAATGACAACAACGATGCCGATGATGACGGGAAGCATGATGTCTCCGTTTCGAATGGCCGCGGCGGCATGCGCCAGCTGCCGTTGGTATAACGCTACTAGTATACCCGCAACGTTTTGTCGTGCCGAACTTTCCGGTAAGCGTTGTGTTTTCGGCGGGGTTGGCACCGGGGCAAAGCGCGCGAGGTACAGGTGTAAGATATGCGACAGATTGACGAGTGTTGTCTTTGCCCTGAGGATGGCGATACCAGTGGACCTTCGCATCAAGAAAACCTACCGCGCCCTGTTCGATGCCTTTACCGAGCTTCTCGAGGAGCATCGTTTTGAGGACCTGACGGTTGCCATGCTGTGCGACCGCGCCATGATTCGCCGCACGACGTTCTACAAGCACTTTCGCGACAAGAACGATTACTTTGCCTTTTATATCGATGAGCTCATGTCGGGCTTGCCGCAAAAACAGCCCGATGAGGCCGGCGCGGTATCTGCCGAGGACGTGCGCGCGCTTCGGCACGCGATTTTGGACGATGCCATGGATTTGATTCTGGCGCACGAGCGGCTCATGGATAACATTTTGGCAAGCAGCATGTCGGGCATGTTGACCAACGTTATTTGCGACCGCATTGCCCGTTCCATCCGCGAGCGTGTGATGAACGTGCTTGCCGAGGATGCCCTGGCTCCCGTGTCACTCGAGACGACGTCTGAGTTTGTCGCCGGCGGTATTATTCGACTTTTCACGATATGGTGGGAATCGGGCCACGATCTTGAGCGTCGACCTGAGATAGCCGACGTGGTCGATGCACTGTTTGAGCGGACCATGACGCCGGTGCATCACTAGAAGTGGCGGAGAGAGGGGGATTCGAACCCCCGGAACGCTCTCGCGCTCAACGGTTTTCAAGACCGCCGCATTCAACCGCTCTGCCATCTCTCCGTGAGTCGTAATGATAGCATCGTTTTGAATTTGCAACAGGGAAGGCGAACGATGACGATCACCGAAATCGACGAGAAGTTCATGCGCGAGGCGCTGGCCGAGGCGCGCGCCGCCGCGGCGGTGGGCGAGGTGCCCATCGGAGCCGTAGTGGTGCGCGACGGCGAGATTGTCGCGAGGGCGCATAATCGACGCGAGCTCGATCAGGATCCTTCGGCGCACGCAGAATTTGCGGCCCTGTGCGCTGCCGCTCGGTCGCTCGGTCGCTGGCGCCTTTCCGATTGCACGGTCTACGTGACGCTCGAGCCGTGCTGCATGTGTGCGGGGCTTATGGTTAACGCGCGCGTGGGGCGCTGCGTGTATGGCGCGCGTGACGCCAAGGCGGGCGCGCTGGGATCCCTGTATGACCTCAATGCCGACTCGCGCCTGAATCATCGGTTTAACGTGACGGCTGGGGTCCTGGCGGATGAATGCCGCGAGCTGCTGAGTAGCTATTTTGGCGGTTTGCGCGGAGCGGGCGGCGCTGATTGCGGTTGTGGGGCCGATCTTGAGGCGCATGCCGCTCATGCCGAGGCGCTTGCAGGTGCCGGTGAGGATGTTGGCACGGCGGTTGACTTTGGTCCTGCGTGCCGCCGGCCCCGCCGTGTGCTGCTGGCGATTGATTCCTTTAAGGGCAGCGTGTCGAGTGCGCAGGCGGAGGCGGCGGTTGCCGAAGGCGTGCGTCGCGTTTGGCCCGATGCCGAGGTGCGCGCATTGCCGCTGGCAGATGGTGGCGAGGGAACGCTCGATGCCGTTGCCGCGTGCGGCGGTGAGATTGTGACCTGCGAGGTGGCAGGTCCCTTGGGCGACCGCGTGTCTGCCCGGATGCTGGTTGATGTCGAGCGCAAGTCCGCGGTCATCGAGATGGCCGAGGCGGCGGGTATTGGGTATTCGAGTTGTACGGAGTCGGCGGCGTTGGCGGCTTCGACCTATGGCGTGGGCGAGCTTATGCTTCGCGCAGTTCGCACGGGCGCAAGGACACTCTATATTGGTCTGGGCGGCAGTGCCACCAACGACGGTGGCGCCGGCATGCTGCAGGCGCTGGGCGCGCGCGTGGTCGATGATCAGGGATGCGATGTCGCCCCCGGTCTTGCCGGCCTTGAGCAGGTGGCGAGCGTTGATTTGGCGCCCGCGCTGCAGGCTTTGGATGATGCTCGCATCGTTGTGCTTTCGGATGTCGAGAATCCGCTCGTGGGGCGTCGAGGCGCACTGGCGGTGTTTGGCGGGCAGAAGGGCCTGCCGGCGGATGATGTCGAGGTGCTGCGCAGATACGACGGCTGGATGGTCGGCTACGGTCGCCTGCTCGATGCGGCAATTTTCGAGGCGCGAGCCCAGGGATTGTTGCGCACACCCGAGAACGCACGGACATTTGGCTCGGTGCTTGGCGTGCCCGGCGCGGGCGCTGCCGGTGGCTTGGGCGCGGCGTTGCTGGCGCTCGGCGCGGAGCTACGCTCGGGCGTGGAGACGGTGCTCGATCTCGTGGGGTTTGACGAGCGCGTGCGCGATGTCGACCTGGTCATTACAGGCGAGGGCAATATGGATGAGCAATCCGCCGCCGGTAAGGCGCCGGTTGGTGTGGCCCGTCGTGCGAAGCGATATGGCAAGCCGGTGATTGCTGTCGTGGGCGGTCGCGCTGATAACCTGGATGCGGTGTATGGGCAAGGCATCGACCTTGTACTGCCGATTTGCCGCAAACCCATGGGCCTGGAACAGGCACTCGATCCGCAAGAAGCCACAACCAACCTCATCTGCGCCGGCGAAGCGGCCGCTCGATCCTACGACCTTGGCCGTATCTAAAACCCATCCCCTCGATAAGTCGCGGTGAAATACGGAGCGTTTTTGCCTTTAAGGGGCCAATTCAGTCCGTATTCCACCGCAACTTCGAGAATGGCCATTCGAGGTTGGCTGCCTTGGGTCTTGGGTCGGACCGTTTGCCACGAAACGTGGCCATCTACTACGTTAAACCGGGCACCCTCGATCATCCCGGATTTTGTGAAATTAAAACCGCAGGTAGAAAGCTTGCCGATTTTCGAAAAAGCCGGCTATGGTTGACCCCTGCGGCCTAAACGTAGTAGATAGGTCCTTTCTGTGGTGCGGCACCAAGCCGGTCATTTTGGGATGGGACTATTTTGACTACTCATTGGCTGCTCTGGCAATCGGGCTGCAAAAGTAGTCAAAAAAGCTCCGTCCCAAATTAGCTACCTTGCTCTGGCGGGCGGGAGCAGGTAAGATATACCGAGCGCCTAGCGCGTTCGATGGGTTCGGATGACGACATGTTCCGAATCTGGTCAGGTCCGGAAGGAAGCAGCCATAAGGAGCCTCTGTCGGGCATCCGAATCCATCGAGCGCACGGGCGCTTTTTGGTGCCGCGACATGGCCCGGCCGGCGGCGAGGTGTTTGGTGTCTCGCTGGTCCTCGGCTTCGCCTGCGGGATCGCTCGACTACCAAACACCTCGCCGCCGGCCGGGCCCCGTCGTCCAAAAATCACCCGTAAAGGCGCGTTTATCTAATTTAATCTATCCCTTGCGGAATGCGGCTTGCTGGCGTTGTCTGGGCATTGATGGCTACGTGGTTCAAGAGGCGGCGGTGCTGTTGCTTGAATTTTTGCAGTTAAAGAGGCCCGTTTCCTTAGGTGGGGAAACGGACCTCTTTTTGTCTCTGGGCTTGTGAATTGGCGGAGACAATAACCGTTGGCAGCTATTTTGAGTTCCTGATGCGGCGTGTGGCTGTGGCGGTTATTCCGAGTCCCATGGCGGCGATTCCTGCGAGTGCTATTGCGCTCGGTGCTGTGTCGCCCGTGTTCGCGAGCTTGCCGGCGGTCGTATTTGCTTGCTTGCCGCTGCTCGAGTCCGCCTGCTTGGTGGAGCTTGGTAGGGCGTCTTTGCCGGTTGCAGGTGAGGCAACGGGCGGTGTCGCCTCGGCGGGTTGCGTTGAGCCGGAGGGAGGCACTGTCTCGGTCGGTTTCGTTATCTCGGGCGAGGTGGCCTTGTCTGCCGCGGCCTTTGCCTCTTCGTATGCCTTGCAGGCGTCATCATAGGCCGCTTGCGCCTTTTCCAAATCGCCGAGGAGCGCATTTCGCTTGGCTATGTCCTCGTCGATGTGGGCTTTAGCTTCCTCTGCCTCACTTTCGAAATGCTGAACCTGTTTTTCCTGGCTTTCGAGTCGGCGTTGGTAGGAGTGAAGATCATCTTCATAAGATTTTTCTCGCCTTTCTGCCGCCATGATCTCACTGCGCAACTGCTTAATATGCTCCTTAATAGCTGTGCTGGGCTCCTCGTCGCCGAGTGCTTCAAGTGCCTTATCTAATTCTGCCTGAAGGTCGCTTGTCCGGTTGTGGGCCTCATCGTATTTGGCTTGGGCTGCATCGACGTTCGCTTGCATGGCGGGAAGGGGTTCCCTCCGTTTGGCGGCTTCCGTCACCACCATGTCGTAGATCTCTTGAAAAGCGGCAATGTCATCATCGATTTCCGCAAGTTTCTCGGGACTTGCGGCGTCTTTTGCGGCCTCGAGGTTTTTGAGCGCTTCCTGCATGGCTGCATACGCTTTTTCTTTTGCGGCGGCCGCATCTTCCGTCTGCAAGGCAACTGCACCGGTGGGGGAGCTGGTTTCTGCCGCGATCGCCGCTACGGGGGCGATTCCCGCGACAAGTGCCGCGGAAAGGGCGATGCCCACAGTTGCTCGTCTTGCTCTTCTTGCGAGAATGTCGTTCATCTCGGCACCTCATTTCAAGGGTCGGCGACTAACTTGGTAGCACTAATGTAAATATACCATGCTAGTTGACCCGACACTGGCTGGGTGTGCGCGTATACCCCCCCTGAAAACTGAATCCCGTTAGAAATGACGAGTTGTTTACGCTTCTTTTGGGGTGGCGGTACTATCATGGTTCGAATTGAATGTGGATGATGATAGGGAGCGCCTATACATGATTGAGCTGCTCAGGCGTTTTGGTGGTAAGTTTCGCCGATATATGGTGATCGGCCCTGCGTGCAAGCTAATCGAAGTGATCTTTGACCTGCTGACGCCGCTGGTGATTGCCCAGATGATCGATAAGGGCATTGGGGCGCACGACGTGAACGCCGTTATCCACTACGGTATGCTGCTTGCCGCCATGGCTGTGATCGGCATCTCGTTTACGCTCGTCTGCCAAAAGATGGCGGCGCTCACCTCGCAGGGCATGGGCACCGACATTCGTGGCGCGCTCTACCAGCATATCAACAAGCTGAGCTATGCCGAACTCGACCGTTTTGGCACGCCGTCGCTCATCACGCGTATCACCAACGACGTCAACCAGGTGCAGCTCGCTGTGGCGCTGGGCGTGCGCATGCTCATCCGCTGGCCCTTCCTAGCGGTGGGCTCCATGGTCGCGGCCCTTGCCATCGACCTTAAGCTCGGGATCATCTTTTTGATTTGCACGCCCGCCATCGGCCTGGTGTTTTGGTTTGTCATGGCGCGCTGCATTCCGTATTACAGGCAGCTGCAGGCAAAGCTCGACCGCATCGCGCTCATTTGCCGCGAGGGGCTTTCGGGCGCCCGCGTGGTTCGCGCCTTTGTGCGCGAGGGCCACGAGCGTGAGCGTTTTGCCCAAGCCGCCGATGACCAGGCCAATACCGCCATCGCGGTGGGCAAGCTCTCGTCGGTTCTCAACCCCGTGACGTTTTTGGTGATGAACCTGGGTGTGTGCGCCATCCTGTGGGTGGGCGGCATTCAGGTCAACGTGGGCGAGCTTACGCAGGGCCAGGTCATGGCGTTTGTGAACTACATGACGCAGACCCTGACCTCCATCGTGTACGTCGCCAACCTGGTCGTGGTCTTTACCAAGGCGAGCGCGAGTGCTTCGCGTATCAACGAGGTGCTCAGCTGCGAGCCGAGCATCACCGACGAGGGCGATCAGTCGGTTGCGCTGCCCAAGCCGAGCGAACTGGCGGGTGGCGCTGTTCCGGTCCCCGCGCTGAGCTTGAGCCATGCGAGCTTCTCCTTTGGCGCGGGCGCGGCAAATGCCGTCAACGATGTGACCCTGGAGCTCCCGCTGGGCAAGACGCTTGGCATTATCGGCGGTACGGGTAGCGGCAAGTCCACGCTCGTCTCGCTTATCCCGCGCCTGTACGATGCGAGCACCGGCAGCGTGAGTGTGATGGGCGCCGACGTGCGCACCTGGCCGCTCGACCAGCTGCGCCGTGTGGTCGCGACCGTTCCACAGCGTGCGTCGTTGGTGAGCGGCACCATCCGCAGCAACCTGACCTGGCGCGACGAGGCTGCGACCGACGAGGATCTCTGGGCGGCGCTCGACATGGCGCAGGCGAGCGAGTTCGTGCGCAACAAGCCGCAGGGGCTCGATACCCCGGTCGAGGCGGGCGGTAAGAACTTCAGCGGTGGCCAACGCCAGCGCCTGACCATCGCGCGCGCCCTGGTGGGCTCGCCTCAGATATTGATCATGGACGATTCTGCCTCGGCGCTCGACTTTAAGACCGACGCGGCGCTTCGCCATGCCATCCGCGAGCGCAGTGTGCGCGGTGCCGCCGAGGGCGGGCTGCCGCTCACGACCGTCATCGTGAGCCAACGTGTCTCGACCGTGCGCGACGCCGATATGATCTGCGTACTTGACCACGGTTCGGTCGCGGGCCTGGGCGCGCACGATGAGCTGTACACGACCTGCCAGCTCTACCGCGAAATCTGCCAGTCGCAGCTTCGCCGCGAGGAGCTCGAGGGCCAGCAGGGGAGTACGGCGCCCACGCCCGCTCCAAGCCCCGCGCCCGTCCTAGGCGCCGCGTGCGCCCCCGCATCCGTTTGCGCAAAGGAGGGCTGCTAAATGAATCCGTACACTTCCTCCGGCTCGGTCGCCACGATGACGGCCAACGTGTCCGGCAACGATAACCTCAACGACCTGGGCGACGGTCCGCGCCATCCCGGCGATCCCGAGCGCTATCCCGTGGGTGCGGTGACCCACCGCCTGATGGGCTATGTTCGCCCGCACCGCGTCTCGTTTGTGGCATCGTTTTTGAGTGCCGCCGTCTCGGTGATTCTGCAGCTCTACACGCCCATCCTCATTGGCGAGGGCATCGACCTTATCGTCGCCGCCGGGCAGGTGGACTTCGATGCGCTGCTGCCGCTCGTTACCAAACTCGCGCTCGTCGTGGTAGGTGCCGCGGCCTTCCAGTGGCTGCAGGGCTACTGCGTCAACCGCCTGTCCTACGAAACGGTGCGCGACATGCGCGTGGAGGCGAGCGATAAGCTCAGCCGCATGCCGCTCAGCTTTATCGACAGCCATGCCCACGGCGACCTCATGAGCCGCGTGGTCAACGACGTCGACCAGGTGGGCGACGGTCTGCTGCAGGGCTTCACGCAGCTCTTCACCGGTGTTATTACCATCGTGGGCACGCTCGCGTTTATGCTTTCCATCAACCTGACCATGACGCTCGTGGTGGTACTCGTCACGCCGCTTTCCATTTTTGCAGCCGGTGCTATCGCCAAGCTCTCCAACAAAAGCTTTACGGCACAGCAGCGTATTCAAGGGCAGCTCGGTGGTCATATCGAGGAGTACGTAGGCGAGCAAAAGCTTGTCGATGCCTTTGCCTATGGTCCCAACGCCCAGCAGCGCTTCGATGCCCTCAATGCCGAGCTCTACACCGCGGGCGAGCGCGCGCAGTTTATGGGTTCGCTCTCCAACCCCGGTACGCGTTTTATCAATAACATCATCTATGCCGTGGTCGCTGTGATCGGCTGCGTGGGCGTGATCACGGGCGTGCCCGCGGCGCTTACGGTGGGCGGCGTGCAGATCTTCCTGTCCTATGCCAACCAGTACACCAAGCCGTTCAACGAGGTCACCAATGTCATTACGCAGATCCAGACCGCGTACGCCTCGGCGCGCCGCATGTTTGCGCTGCTCGATGCCCGCGAGCAGGAGCCCGATGCGGCGGATGCCGTGGAACTTGCCGCCCCGCAGGGCGAGGTCGCCTTTGAGCATGTGGACTTTAGCTACGTGCCCGACCGCAAGCTGCTGCAGGATATTTGCATCGAGGCTAAGCCCGGCACGCGCTTTGCCCTGGTCGGCCCCACGGGCTGCGGCAAGACGACGCTCATCAACCTGCTGCTGCGCTTTTACGATATCGATGCCGGACGCATCATGGTCGATGGCAGGTCTTCGCGTGACTACACGCGCGCAAGCCTTCGCCGTGCCTTTGGCATGGTGCTGCAGGACACTTGGCTGTTCGAGGGCACGGTGGCGGAAAACATCGCTTACGGTTGCCCGGATGCCACGCGCGAGCAGGTTATCGAGGCGGCCAAGCGCGCGCACGCACACAAGTTTATCGTGCAGCTGCCAGGCGGCTACGATACGGTCATCGGCGAGGACGGCGGCACGTTTAGCCAGGGTCAAAAACAGCTGCTGTGCATCGCGCGTGTCATGCTCACCGACCCGGCGATTCTGCTGCTGGACGAGGCAACGTCGAGCATCGATACTCGCACCGAGCTGCAGGTGCAGGCGGCATTCGACGAGCTCATGGCCGGCCGCACGAGCTTTGTGGTGGCGCATCGCCTGAGCACGATTCGCAACGCCGACTGCATCCTGGTGATGCGCGACGGCCGGATTATCGAGCGCGGCACGCACGACGAGCTGCTAGCGGCAGACGGCTTCTACGCCGAACTCTACCGCAGCCAATTCGCCCAGTGAGCAAGCCCGTGGGGCAAATTAATCAATCGACAGACGGTGGTTTACATCTGTCACGTTAGTACTAAGATATTCATCTAATAAATTGCATTAGTGGCTTTAGTTTTGGGGGAAACGAGGCAACGTGACTATGACGTGCTCTTTGGTGGTTAACAGCAAGAGCGGTAATACCAGGATGGTTTCGGGCGCGATTAAGCGCGCTCTGCAGGCTGCGGGTGTTGAGTTTGTTCATGCCGCGGCGTTGAGCGACGATGCGGATGCAGATCAGGTTGCGCTCGAGGCGCAGGGCGCCTGCGCGGCCGACACGGTGCTCGTCGGTTTTTGGTGCGACAAGGGCGCGTGCACGCCTTCGGTTGCCGCGCTGCTCTCCGCTCTGCACGGCAAGCGCGTTTTCCTCTTTGGTACTTGCGGTTTTGGCGCCGACCAGAGCTATTATCAGCAGATTATCAATCGCGTGACCTCCAATTTGGCCGAGGATGCCGAGCTTGTGGGTTGGGCAATGTGCCAGGGCAAGATGGGCCCCGCGGTCAAGCAGCGCTACGAGGCCATGCTCGAGCAAGATCCCGACAACGCCCGATTTAAGATGCTGCTCGACAACTGGGTTGCCGCAAAGGATCACCCCACCAAGGAAGATCTGGACAACATGGCTGCAGCCGCCAAAAAGGCCGTGCTGGGGGAGTAGCTCCCATCGCTGACGGCGGTCGGTCCATCTTTCTAAATGAAACGTCCTCCCGGGCGTCGGGGCACGAAGTTCCCTGCTCTACAGTCCTGCGCAAGACGAAGGCCACATTAAGTGGCCTTCTTTGCGTGCGGAACTCGCGATGAACTTCGTGCCCCGCCGTCCGGGAGGACGCCTCTTTATTGATGGGAGGCCTGATAGGTCGATGGTTCCGTGCCCGGATGCGTCCAAAGTGGGACGGGCTTTCCGGATGGGCAGGCTTTCGAAAAATGCGTCCCGGAATTTGCCTTTGGAATGGGACGTAGTTTCCCGTTGAGGTGCTTTGCGGAAAGTGCATCCCATTCTGGGCGGTCGAAGTGGGACACACTTTCCCAAAGGCGCTCCAACGGGAAATTGCGTCCCATTATTCGGTCAAGAAACGGGATGCATTTTCCCAATGAGAGCAAAACCGGAAAATGCATCCCACAATCAGCCCTCAAAGTGGGACGCCGTTTCCCAATGAGGCTCAAGCGGAAAATGCATCCCGGAATTTGCGCTCAAAGTGGGATGCGGTTTCCGGTTGAGGGTCTAAGGGGAAAGTGCGTCCCAGAATCGACGCTTGAAATGGGATGCAGTTTCCCGATGAGGCACTCGACGGAAAATACATCCCAGAAATGGCCTTTGAGCTGGGATAATATTTCCGCGGCATCTCGGATTCTCAAAAATGAGACACGCCGTTGGCGAAAATGAGACACGTGATATCGGGCATCGGACGTATCATTTGTAAAAATGAGTCCACTCCACTCGAGTAAAGCGAGGTCCCTCATGTACGTTCCACACCCCCGTATCCGTAGGCTGTCGAAAATCCCGCTTGTTGGGACGGCGGCGCTTGCTGCGTTGATCGCCACGAGCGTCGCCTGCTTCACGGCCACGCCCCAGGTTGCCCAGGCGGCAGACGCGCCCGCAATCACCGATATGACCGAGCAGGATTATCAAGCCCTGGGTCTGGGCACGAGCGAGGACATTCCGGCCGATACCGTTGGCCCCTATTCCACTGATACCCCCACGACGTTTGCCACGCGCAGCGAGGTCTATATGGCAGCTAACGGTAGCCATGGCAATCGCTACACTCTGCGCGACAAGCTCGAGAACGTCGAGCGCGGTGACATTGGCGGCAGCAGCAAACTCACCGATGGCTATGGAAGTGTGTGGGGCGCCGCAAAGTTCTGGCAAAACGTCAACAACTTCGATACGAACAGTGATCTCTACAAGCATAGCGACTACGGTGGCGGCACCTGGTCGTACCTAAGCAACAATGAGTCCTCAACAGTACTCGCCAACGACAACAACGGTTTCTCGGGCATTCACGCCACGAGTGTTGAGTTCTGCAGCGACGCCAGCACGGGCAAAAAGAGCCGCGTTGCCGAGCTCCGTGCCTACGGCGACAGTTCCTCCACGACGATTGACGGCAAGTCATACGCCGGAAAGGTTGAGCTGGTCCTCTACTCGTTTAGCAACGGGCGTACGCGCACTCTCGACACACACCTGCCGGTGACGGTCAACACTAATATGATGTACGAAGGCCGTTTTAAGTACCTGGATGCCGGTTACCTGCAAGAGCACGACGCCGTCTTTGATGTCGAGGCGGGCGATGTCGATGGCGACGGCGTCGACGAGCTTTTTGTCTACGCGGGCTGCTATGTCGACGAGAACGGCGTGCGCAAGGCTGTAGTCGACATGTATGACTTGGAGGGCGGCAACTGGAAGCAAAGCGTCGTCAAGATCGATGCCGGTAACGCCGCGGACTACACCACGCACAACAAGGGCGGGAACGACTCCTGGACGCAGCTTCAGTCAGCTCCTGTCGTTTCGCTAGCGGCCGGCGACCTCGATCGCGATTTTTGCGATGACCTCGCCATCGTGGTCTCGGCACCCTACGGCAAGAAGAATATTGATAAGTCGACACATTGCGAGCTGTTTTCGTGGGATGCATCCAAGGGTGCGCTCGTCCATGTCGATGCTCTGGGCGACGCGGGCGCAATCTCCCTCTCCGCGAACGGCAAGACCATGGTCGCTGCGAATGCGACGTTCGGCACGTTTGCCGCCTACGATGAAGAAGGAAAGAAGACGGGTGAAACCGTCACGGGCCTTATTCTTGCGGGCTATGACTGGCAACGCAGCGCTTTTGATTACGGCGCTTCTGACGGCAGCAAGGGGCTGTACGGCGCGCTGTACCGCTACGCGTATTTTGACTCGGAGTCTGGCGAGTTCAAGCTTTCCGATTGCAAGGAATACAGAGACGGGCTCCTCGCCTCCTATGGGCTGATGCATGTGCCCAACAGCGCATGGAAGGATAGCGCTCAGGATAAGCGCTATCCGTGCACTTTGGCGCCTATTGCCCTTGCCACTGCCAACCTTGACGGCCTGTCCGAGCAGCTGGCGGTCGACGAGGTGCTCGTGGGCGGCGATGTGTTCCGCGACTTTGCCTGCAACACGGCACAGAGCGGGGCTCAGGGCTTGGGGTCCATGGTCGGAACCATGAGCATGAGCGGTCAGCAATACAACAGCAGCAACAAGCATGACCACAAGGGTATAGAGCAGGTGTGGATCAGCGACGTCAAGGCGGGCAGCGTCTCGGGTTCGGACCGCTATAACGAGAGCTTTATCGCCGTGGTGGGCAAGCACCGCGACGAGGATCTGCGCAAGAACGATGACTACTATTGGATGACCGCCTCGCATTTTTCGCTCGACGAGAACGGAAAGGTGCGCCGCGGCGAGGAGCAGGTGATTAGCGAGAGCAACCGTCGCGGCACTACCTACGGCACATTTATCTCGCTCGCGCTGCCCGATGTCGACAACGACAGCGTCAAGATCACGTACAAGGACCGCTACAAGGTCTATACCAACCCGCGCGTGCTTGCCGTGCTGCAGGATGCGCCCTATGTTGAGGATCTGGAGCAGGCATACGGCTATCTGGTGTTGGGCGGCACGTCATACGGAGAGGAAAAGGGCACGGGGACATCCCAGGGCTATACCATTGGCGCCGAGTTGGGCGTTGCCGTCGAGGTGCAGACCGGTCCGCCCCTGGTCGCGATGAATGCTTCAGTCGATTTTGCCGCCGAGGGATGCTATGACTACCGGAGCGAGCGCACGGTCAGCGCAAGCGTAAGCTATGAGTCGCATGCCGGCGAGGGTGACAAGGCCGTGCTCTACGCGATTCCGATGGTCTATTACGAGTATGAGATCGAAAATGAGGAAACTGGTGGCAAGGGCGTGATGGCGGCGCCCGTGTCGCTCGGCGCGCAGACCTCGGTCGTTAATGTCGAGGCCTATGACCGCATTGCCAAACAGCACAATATGACGCCGCTCAGCTACTTTTTGACCAACCGGTCGGGAGAACCCGGAACCTATCAAACGACGCTCAACGGCGAGACTCCCGTTGGGGATTCCTTTGGCCTGGGCAAGCCTGGCGTAACGCGCGCCTACACGCACGATGGGTTTAACGGCGCCGCCGCGCAGTCGGGGGCGAGCATTGAGCAGACCATCGAAGTCGAGGAGGGCAAGGAGCAGGAGCTCGAGCTCGGCTTGACGCTGAACGGCAGCGTTGTCATGGGCGCGAAGCTCGCAAAGCACGAGTTGTTTGGCGGCCTGTGCTTTGGTGCCAACGCCGGCTTTACTACGGGTAACTCCTCGAGTGAATCGACCGAATACGGCGGCACCGTCGACAACCTGCCCGAGGCCGCGCAGGGCAAGTACGGTTTTGTGTGGCGTCTGGGCGTCAACGCGGTGGATGTCGACAAGTTCGAGGCAGACTCGGGCGACAAGCTCGGCACCAAGGACACCGACCAGTTCTGGATCGTGGGCTATGACGTTAAGGACGTCGAGATGCCCGACGCGCCGGCCGTGACGGGCTTTACGGCAAACGCCGTCGATTCGACCAGCGTTACGTTTAGCTGGGACGATGTACTCGCAAACAAGAGTGGCTTTAGCTACGGCGTGGGCATGCTGCAGAGCAATGCGGCGGATGCGGTCGTCAATAGCTGGAAGATTGCCGACAACACGCAGACCTCGCTCAAGTGGGATGGGCTGCAGCCCAATACGGAGTATCGATTCGCCATCGCCGCCGTTAAGAATGGATCCACGACCGAAACAGGTATTCGCTCGGCAATCATCACGGTCAAGACCATGCCCGATGGCATGACGATGACCGTGAGCGGACCTGCGGCGGATGCTGCGGAGGGGTCGGATCTTGGATACGACTCTTCGGTTGAGCGCGCGGCGGGAAGCCACCTGACGCTCTCGGCGATTGGCCATGTGAAGCAACTCGGTGCCGACGATAGCGAAACAGGGCTGGCACCGACCTATATGTGGTACCGCAAGGGCCGCGGCGAGACAGAGTTTAAGCTCGTGGGTGCCGATGGCAACCTCGCGGCTGGAACGGCCTCAAAGCTCGAGATTGACCTGACCGCAGACGATGACGGTGCGCAGTATTACTGCCACGTGGGATACAACGACGTGGGCCTCGACACCGGCACGACGCTCGTGAATATCGAGGCCGAGGAGACGGCGCCCACAACGGTGAACGCCACCCCGATCCGCACGTGCCGCCTGTTCTCACAGGCAAGTGCGGGCGCCAAGAAGTTCCTGGACCATACGCTGGTAAACACCGCCGGTCCAACCGATTCCGAAGGCTCAAAGGACCCCGAGACTCCTGAGACCCCGACGAACCCGGACAAGCCCAAGTCCGACAACGGAGCTAAGACCGACACCAAGGTCAAGACTACGACCACAGCGAAGAACCTCGCAAACACCGGCGACCAAACATTCGCCCTAGTCGCCACCGCAGCAGCAGCGGGAGCAACGCTCGTAGTGATAGCCCTCATCATGCTGATCAAGCGCCGCAAGACCCACTAGTAGCCAGTCGAACATATCGACAACCCAAAAACCCGGGTAGCCAAAAAACAGGCCACCCGGGTTTTCTGTTGAGTGGAGACTCCGCAAGCGGAAACTGCATCCCACAATTAGCGCCCGGAACGGGACACATTTTCCGTCAAGCCCTCATCCGGAAAATCCATCCCAGTTTGAGCGCCCAGACCGGGACGCACTTTCCCAAAGGGTCCTCAACGGGAAACTGCGTCCCATAATTAGGCCGAGAAATGGGATGAACTTTCCCAATGAGAGCCAACCGGAAACCACGTCCCAGAATCAGCCCCCAAAGTGGGACGCACTTTCCCAACGAGCCTCAACCGGAAAATACATCCCGGAATCCAGCTGAATAGTGGGACACACTTTCCCAATCGGGTCCCAAGCGGAAACTGCATCCCACTCCGGACGTGAATTCTGGGACATGCTTTCCGGATGCAAAAAAGGCCACAAGACGTGGCCTTCGACTTATATATGTTCAGCAGATGCCCCCATGACAAGCCGCGCTTCAACACCGAGGCGTCTGCCCGGCGACGCGGAACGTAAGGTTCATCGCGAGTTCCGCACGAGCCGGAGAGCACTTAATGTGCTCTCCGTGCGAGCAGGACTG
>DBEZMF010000043.1:0-2737 GCA_048250755.1 Collinsella sp. | reverse complement strand
CCCCCTCAAACTCCCCCTTGTCGCGGCTGTTCGTCACACGTCACACGTCACGTATATATTCGGTCGTAGTAGCCGAATATATACGTGCCCCGATTTGATGGGCTTCCTTCGCCGCGACTAGAGCAAGGAAAGGGTCGATGGCGCAGTGCGTCATCGACCCTCAATCAAGTCTGGTTTTATTGCTTGCCCGCCGCGTCAATTCCGCAGCCGGTGAACGAGGGCTACGTAGATCCGCTATGCGGAACTACTCCGCCCCCGTAGTCACCGCCTGCTCCATTGACCCGCCTACTCGCCCGAATGTGAATCGGCTTCGTTGTTGCGGCAGCGCTCGCGCATCGCTTCTTCCCATGCCAAGCGCTTCTGCATTTCGGCCTTCTCACGCATCATCTTGTTGCCGTTCAGGTACTTAACGAGAAACGCCGAATACGAGACCATGATTTCCCAGTACTGCTCGCCGAAACGTTCGAGCGCGGGCTGCGTGAACTCGTTAATCGTCTCGTAGCCCTCGCTCATGATGAACCACGTCAGCTCCTTTAGCATGTGCTGCTTCTCGGCGGTGCTGATTTGCTCGTAGTTGCCAATGTCGAAGCCGTTGCCAGTAATGCGCTCGCTCGGGTCGTATTGATGCTTGCCGAGCTTGCGGCACTTGTCCGTGTCGTGAATCAGGTAGTCGTAGCAGTGGCGAATGTCGATTACACGCTCGCACTTGTTCAACGCCTTCTCGCCAAGCCGCTTAAAAACGGACATCGCCGTCTTGTAGGTGGTCGTGTTGCCGAAGACGATAATCACGTGCACGTGGTCTTTGCGATGCTCACCCTTGCCGTCAACGTCTGCCACGTGCTCGCAGTAGGCATAGGGCAGCTGCAACAGCTCCTCGATGTTGTCGCGCCAACCATCGACCATGTTCTCCTGATAGAGCACAGCCCACCAGTAACGCGCCTTCACGCTGGTGTCGATTGGCTTCTCAGCCTTCTCGGTCGTCTCGTCTGCCATGAAAAAAGCCACCTCCAAAATCATGGAAGGTGGCTCCGTTTTTACGTCTATCTATAGCCCTGACCTCGCGGTCTTGCTAGAATAGTCATGTACGGGACGGAACTTCACCTTCCGCTTCCATTAGCTGGTTGTCGGTGGCAACCAACGACCAGCAACAAACATTATAGGGCATCGCATCGCGCGGTGCCCTTTTATTTTGCGCATCTACCTGCGCTTTCGAGTCTACAAGTATGGACTCCCAAAAACGTAAACTATAGTTTACGTTTCACCGAGCCTGCCCGCGCGGCCTGCTGTTCGTAGGCGCAACATGGTTACGGCTCAACGCTTTCGCCGCACGCGCGACTTCCGTGGCTTCCCTCATCACATCATCCAAGCTGCGCTCGGTGCTCTGCGCCTTCCTGGGACGCATCAGCGTCCAGATTCGGTCTCCAAGCTCCTCAATTGCCGCTCTAGCTGCTCTCGCCGCTCCTGCGCATCGAGCAGCGATTGAATCGAGGATTGCGCCGCGTTCAGCGCGTCCCGCACCCTCGAACCTGCGAACATCGGCAGCGATGGGCTCCAGTTCCGCAACGTCTCGCGCAACCCCGTCCGCTCTTTGCCGAAGGCACTCCAATCTGTCGGTCTCCTCGTCGACCTGCATCCGCACGTCCGCGAGCCTGCGCTCGCCATCGGCGACCTGAGCCACCAGCTCGTCCCTGCGCGTCTCGGCATCGCGCACGAGCGCGTCGGCGCGCGCCTGCGCGTCCGCGACGATGCGCGCCGCTTCTTCCTCGGCAGGCTGCACGACCGCCCTATCGACCGCGCCGCGCACCTTGTCGATATCGGCGGACTTATCGGTGTAGACCCTCAGCGCACGGGTCTCGTCCCCCAGCTCAACCTCGGGTCGGTACCCCATTTGCTTCTCCAGATAGTCCCCAAGTTCCTTGTGCAAGAACTGATAGAACGCCCTCGGGCACATCTTCTTGTAGTTGAACCGCCCGTCCACGATTGGCGTGAACGGCACGTGCATGTGATCGCGCACGGGCGAGCCGTCCTTGCGCACCTCGTCCCTATGGACGAACCCGCCCATCATGTTCTCCTTGCCAAGCTTCTGTAGCAGGAACCAGTAGGTGAAGCCGAAAAACTTAAACTCGTCCCCCTTGCGGACGTTCTCGGGCAGCGTCACAACCACATCAGCCATCACCACAGCGTCCTTGCGGACGGCACGTTTACCCGCCGCCTTGGCGGCTTTATTGACCCTCTCAATGCGCCCCTCAACCGTTGCCCAGTTCGGCTCGATGCCATTCATGGCGCGGACTTTGCCGTCTCGGTCATCCAACCCGAGCGTGTAGTTGCCCTTGGTTCGGGTCGGGTCGATGTTCTCCCGACCCAGACTGGATGCATCGCGCCTGTAGTGCGCGAGCATGTGACCGCACGATGCGGCCTTGTATTTCGCGATGTGAGCCATAGAAACCTCCGAGCCGTACAGACTTAATCGACTAAAGTCTAGCACGTTAGACCTTAGCTACGCTAAGGACGTGGCAGGGGGCACCCCTGCACCCCTCCGAGACCGCGGCGGCACGGTCTCGGACAGCACGCGGCGGCGCGTGCATGAGGGGGCAAGCCCCCTCAAACTCCCCCTTGTCGCGGCTGTTCGTCACACGTCACACGTCACGTATATATTCGGTCGTAGTAGCCGAATATATACGTGCCCCGATTTGATGGGCTTCCTTCGCCGCGACTAGAGCAAGGAAAGGGTCGATGG
>DBEZMF010000042.1:0-18514 GCA_048250755.1 Collinsella sp. | reverse complement strand
GTAGTATCGAGCATGGGAGCCCCTTCCATGAATGCGGCGTGGCCGCCACGGTTGGATTAGACACTCACCATTGTCGGCCTAATCCGCGGTCTTTCATGCAGCAGGGGCTCTCAATGTTTTTATGTCCTGCTCATATCGTCTCTGCCGGCACTCGGGGACACTCCTTATGTCAAGAGATTGGTGCAAGAGGGATAGATTGCCTTGCATCAATCTAATAAGTTGCGGTGAGATAGTTCTTGAATTGGCTTTTTGAGGGCTAAACAGGAACTATCTCACCGCAACTGCGTTGAGCGTTTTTTTGGCAGCTAGTTTACTTGCTCGCGAACAGCCAGATCAGGATGATCACCAAGATTGCGGCGACGATGCAGACGATGGCGCCGGTGAATTTGATGCGTGAGTCGCGGGTACGCTCGCGCACCGCGTCCTCGGTGGCCTCGAGCTGGGCAACTTCTCGCTCGGTCTCGGCGTGTTCGGCTTTGTCTCGGGCCAAGGATCCTGCAAGCGACTCAGTGATCTCTGGGTGGTCGTGTACTTCGGTCGCCTGCTCGATGATCGACTGCGCATGTGCGGTATCTGCTTGGGCGTTGGCGATGGTCTGCTCCTGGTCGCGGCGTGCCTTGTCCTCGGCGGCGATCTTCTCGCGCAGTTCGCGCTGGCGCGTCGTGGCGGCAGTTTTCGCTGTCTGCAGCTCGTCTCGCGCGGCATCGGCCTCAGTCGTCACGGCTTGGTGTGCGCGTTTGGCTTCGGCAATGGGGGCTTGAGCCTGTTCGACGGCCTGCTCGGCTGCGGCAAGCGAGTGCTCAAGGTCGGCGGTGATGCGCGGGACATCTTCTTCGGCTTTACGCAGGGCATCTGCCGTGTCGGAGATCTGCATCGAGAGCTCGCTGGTGCGCACCGTATAGTTGGCGGGATTTGCCGAGGGATTGCGTTGCAGCTCGGCATACTCATGACGCAGCGTCTCGAGCTGGGCGCGCGTGGCGTCGACGGTTTGTTGTGCGGCGGCAATGCCGGCGTCTCGCTCGGCCTGCACCTTGTCGCGGATGCGCTTGGAATCCTCAAGACGTCGAACGAGGCGGTTGCCGGTCTCGCGCGAGCTTGCCTCGCGGGCCTCCACGGCGTCGAGCGCGGCCTTCAGGCGGAGCTCAGTCGCGTCATCCTCTGTCTTCATTTGTTCGAGCTGACTCTTGAGCTCTGTCGCTTTGGCGGCGTGGGCATCACGGTCAATCTCGGCTGCCGCAGCGGTCTTTTGCGCTGTGGCGATCGCCTGACGCTGGTCGGCGACGATCTGGTCGTAGCGGCCTGCGATATCCTGGCGCGTCTCGAGCTCCTCGGCCTGATCGACAATGCGCTGCTCAAGTTCGGCCAGGTGGGCGCGGGCATCGGCAAGTGCCTTTTTCGCGGCGTTCATCTCGCGCATGGCCGAGGCGCCCTGGGCAATAAAGGTGCCCACGGCGTTCGCGGTGTTCGAGACAGCGGTCCCCAGATCGCGGTTCGCGTCGGGGGAGTGCGGGGCGATCGGGCGAGCGGTGTCGACAGCGTCCGCATCGGCAGCCTGCGGCGCGGCGATATTGCCGGTACCGCCCTCGACCACAGAAAAGCCCGCTGCGTGCGGATCGACCGCATCGGCGCCAATCGTGGGGTGCTCGAGCTGCAGAAACGAGGGCATGGTGCTGCCCTGGTCGGCAACGGGGGTCTCGCCGGGTACAAAGGTCGAGGCCGCCTCGGCGGCCTCCTCTTCCTCGGCATCAATATCGGCATCGGCCACGGCGTCTTTCATCGCTTTGACGGCATCCATCATGGAGTCCATGACGGCATCGAGCTCTTCTTCCGAAGACACCTCGATGGGGCCCGCTGCTTGCGGGGCGGGGTCCGTGTCAGGTTCGGCATCGCTCGGCTCCGGCTGCTCGCTTTCATCATGCTCGACAGTATCGTCTGTGTCTGTTGCCTTATCCGCACCGGCGTGCGCATCTGCGGTGGCGGGCGCATCGGTGGAGGCGTCGACGCAGGTAGGAGTATCGCAGTCGTCGACGGCGTCTTCGGAATGATCAATATGCTGCTGAGTCTGGGGGTCCAGCTCGTCTGTCATAGGCATGTGCTCCTCATCGTTGTTTGTCACCCTATGATAAAGTCTCGCGCCGACATCCCACGCGCTGCAGCAAAGTTTCAAAACGTGTTCGATGGCTCGATCTGATAACGATAACTCGGCCGCTTTATCCAGTTTGTACTTGACAATCCCTTCGCCGAACGACGTGGTGCCGTTCGCCTACCGCGGTCTTTTATTTTCGCTTGAACACGCTAAAGTTGCATCTCAGCTTTTGGCGCGTGAAGTTGGATACGCGCAGTCGGCGGGCGTGCCCGTCGCGATTTGAAAGGACTTTGTATGGGACTTTTCACTGGTAAGACCGTGATCGTCACCGGCGGCGGCAAGGCCACGCTTAAGGACGGTTCCGCTGGCTCCATCGGCTACGGCATCGATATCGCATTTGCCAAGGAGGGCGCGAACCTCGTCATCACCGGCCGCAACGTCGCCAAGCTCGAGGCCGCCAAGGAGTCTCTCGAGGCCGAGTACGGTGTCAAGGTTCTGCCTGTTCAGGCCGATGTCTCGGCTGGCCAGGATAACGAGGCCGTTGTCCAGAACGTCATCGACAAGGCCATTGAGGAGTTCGGCCGCATCGACGCCGTCGTCAACAATGCTCAGGCCAGCGCCTCGGGTGTGACCATCGCCGATCACACCATGGATCAGTTTAACCTGGCCATTTACTCCGGTCTGTATGCTACCTATCTGTACATGCAGAAGGCCTATCCGCACCTGAAGGAGACCAAGGGCTCCGTGGTCAACTTTGCCTCGGGCGCCGGCCTGTTTGGCAACTATGGCCAGTGCAGCTATGCTGCCGCCAAGGAGGGCATCCGCGGCCTGACCCGCGTTGCCGCCAACGAGTGGGGCAAGGACGGCATCAACGTCAATATCGTTTGCCCGCTTGCTTGGACCGCTGCGCTCGAGAACTTCCAGGATGCTTACCCCGAGGCTTTCAAGGCCAACGTCCACATGCCGCCGGCAGGCCACTACGGCGACGTCGAGAAGGAGATCGGCCGCGTGGTCGTTCAGCTCTGCGGTCCCGACTTTAAGTACATGAACGGCGAGACCGTCACCCTCGAGGGTGGCATGGGCCAGCGGCCGTAGGGGTTACGGCGTTTTACCAAACGCCGTAACGGGCCGACGCTGCGCGGTCACCAGGGCGACAACTTGTCATTCAAAGAGGACGGCATGACCAGAAGGTCTATGCCGCCCTCTTTTCATGCCAATTTGTTCGCCCCGGCGACCGCTCGCTGACGTCGCCAGAGCATCGGCGTTGCCTTGGCTGTTGGAGATGATCTCGTAGTCGTTGAGGACGTTCTTAAATGACTAGTCATAAGGGACACTCTTGCCGGCACTTGGGGACAGTCCCTAAGTGCCGGCAGATTGGGACACTCCTTTGCAAGATGGCGCTGAAGATTGTTCCCGACGACTAGTCGTTTAATGCACCAGTTTCTGTCGAGTCGGTGCTCTTTGCGGGTTGCCCGTATAATGGTTTGCGTATGAACCGCAACCAAGGAGTTCCAGTTTATGGACCAGAACCTTTTTAAATTCGACCTGATCGCCGAGGATCCGACGACGCATGCGCGTGCCGGCGTGCTGCACACCCCGCACGGCGACATCGAGACGCCGATCTTTATGCCCGTGGGCACCAAGGCAAACGTCAAGGGCATCCCCACCGAGACCGTCAAACAGCTCGGCGCCCAGATCGTGCTTGCCAACACCTATCATCTGTCCATGCGTCCCGGCGAGGACACTATCGCCGAGCTGGGCGGCCTGCACAAGTTTATGAACTGGCACGGTCCTATCCTCACCGACTCGGGCGGTTTCCAGGTGTTCAGCCACAACGACGCCGTCAAGCTCACCGACGAGGGCGTGCGCTTTATCGTCAACGATTACGACGGCCGCCACGTGTTCTGGACACCCGAGGACAACATGGAGATCGCCATGAAGCTCGGCTCCGACATCTGCATGCAGCTGGACCAGTGCCCGGGCTATCCCGCCACGCGCGCCTACGTTGAGCGCGCGGTGGAGCTGTCGAGCATGTGGGCCGAGCGCTGCTACAAGGCTCACACCCGCGATGACCAGGCGCTCTTTGGCATCGTCCAGGGCGGCATGCATTTGGATCTGCGCCTGCGCTCTCTGCGCCATCTGGAGGAGTGCGGCGACTTCCCCGGTTACGGCATCGGCGGCTACTCGGTGGGCGAGGACCACGAGACCATGTTCGAGACCCTGGCGCCGCTTGTGAGCGAGTACATGCCCAAGCACAAGCCGCGCTACCTGATGGGCGTCGGCAACCCGACGACGCTCGTGCGCGGCGTGGGCGTGGGCATCGATATGTTCGACTGCGTGCTGCCGACGCGCACCGGCCGCATGGGCACGGCATTCTCCAGTGAAGGTCGCCTTAACTTCCGCAACGCGCGTTTTGCGCACGACGACGGCCCCATCGACCCCACCTGCACCTGCCCGGTGTGCACGGGCGGCTACAGCCGCGCGCTCATTCGCCACATGGTCACGCAGAAGGAGATGCTCGGCGGCATTCTGCTGTCGATGCACAACATCTACTACCTACTCAACCTTATGCAGCGTGCTCGCCAGGCCATTATCGAGGGCCGCTATGGCGCATTCGTGAGCGATTGGATGAATAGCCCTGCCGCGGTGGATTACTAAGAGCTACGACCGCTGACCGATAGCTTGCAAGCACTTGATGCATCGTGGGTACCATACCGAATAGTTGATGTTCGGGCGGGTGTTTGGCGCATGGCGTCGACCCCGCCCGTTTTTCTTTTTCTCGATAGGAGCACCCATGATTAAGAACGAGAATGTCGAGGGCGAGCCTGCCTACGACGAGACGTACCGCCGCGGTCCCGTGGTCATGCGCGGCCCCATGATTCCTAAGGATAATACGTACGCCAACCTGCTGGCGCCTGAGGATTCAACCGACTGGTTGCATGTCGATCCGTGGCGCGTCCTTCGTATCCAGGCAGAATTCGTCGATGGTTTTGGCGCGCTGGCCGAGCTCGGGCCTGCGGTGACCATCTTCGGTAGCGCCCGCACGCCCAAGACCGATCCGCTCTACAAGGCGGCGCGCACGGTCGGTCGCAAGATTGCCCAACGCGGCGTGGCGGTTATCACCGGTGGCGGCCCCGGCATCATGGAAGCGGCCAACAGGGGAGCGGCGAGTGTCAACGGCAAGTCAGTTGGCCTGGGCATTGAATTGCCGCACGAGCATGGGCTCAATAAATACGTGAACCTCGGCATGGACTTCCGTTACTTCTTTGTGCGCAAGACCATGTTCGTCAAATACAGCTCGGGCGCCATCGTGTTTCCCGGCGGCTTTGGCACGCTCGACGAGATGTTCGAGGTGCTCACGCTGGTGCAAACGCACAAGGTCAAGCGCATGCCCCTCGTGCTGGTGGGCACAGAGTACTGGCAGGGCCTGTTCGACTGGCTCAACGGCCCGGTGATGGACGCCGGTATGATCAGCCCGCTCGATCCCGAGCTCGTGCACATCACCGACGACCTCAACGAAGCCGTCGACATCGCCCTGAGCGGGCTGATGTAGATCAATCGTGCCCACGCGACATGAATACGCATGGCAATCTGATGTTATTTAACATCAGATTGCCATTTATATTGGGTATACTGGTGTAAAAGACGAGGGCGAGGAGGTCGCAAATGTCTACAGCAACAGTTAAGCCTACGACGGTTCGAATCGAAGAGGGGCTCAAGGAGCAGGCGACTGAGTTCTTGGATTCGGTCGGCCTCAGCCTCAATTCCTATCTCAATCTTGCCGTTCGGCAGCTGGTAAATCAGCGAAAGATTCCTTTTGAGATTGTAGGAAGGGCGGAGGTGCCCAACGAGGCGACGAGGCGTGCCATGGTGATCGCCGAGGCTCATGAGTTGGGGATTTTGCCGGACGATAGCCCGTCATTCAATAACGCTGATGAGCTTATGTCATTCCTCGATGAGGAATAGCGATGTTCGAGATTAAAGTCGAGGCTCAATTTAAGGTGGACTACAAACGAACGATGCGCATGCATCCGCAGCTAAAAAGTGAGTTTAAAGCGGCTGTTGCAGAGCTTGTGGCTCATGGGTCACTTCCGGCGGAGTATGGCGCCCACGAGCTCTCAAACCCGGGCGGAAACTACAACGGCCACATCGATTTCCACCTATCCGATGGCTTGGTCGATGTGGTCGTTCTTTATCTTCCCCATAAGACTAACCTAATGATTAGGCTGGTGAGAATGGGCACTCATCAGGAGCTGTTTCAGGGTCCGCTGGGCTGATCGCCGATTTCCAAGTTGTGATGGAATAGGGATTGATTGGCGGCTAATAAGCCAAAAACAGTCCCTATTCCACCGCAACTGATGTGGGCGTCCCTAGTGAGTTGGCTGGTAGCGGGGGCAGTAGCTGATGGCGATGGCGTCGATGCCTACATGGGTGGCGATGGTGCAGCCGATGGGGCCGGTGCCGGCGTCTACATAGTCTTGGCCTGCGAGCGCTTGGCTGACGAGCTCTTGCTCCTCGGCGGCGCCGGTCGTGAGCACGCGCACGCTTGAACCCGGATGCTCAGCCAAAAACGCGAGGCAGTCGGCCATGGTGTTGACGACGATGCGCTTGGCGCCGCGGCCCTTCTTGATGGCCTTGATCTCGCCCGATTTCCACTCCGGCGAAACGGCCAGGCGAATGTTGAGCATCTGCGTGAGCTGGCCGGCGAGCTTGGGCGCGCGGCCGTTCTTAACGAGGTTCTCGAGCGTGCGGGGAATCAGCAGCAGGTGGGCGTCGGGCAGCATCGCGCGGATCTGCGCCTCGGTTTCGTCCAGGCTGCGGCCATCTTCGCGCATGGCCCGCGCATACTCCACCAGCAGACCCTCGGCGCCCGAGCCAGTGCGCGAATCGATGCAGCGCACGTCGAGCTCGTGGGTCTCGGCGACCAGGCATGCGTTGGAATAGCAGGCGGACCACTCGCTGCACAGCGAGATAAAGATGGCGCTATCGTGGCCGTCGGCGCGCACGCGGTCAAAGAGTTCCTTGAACTCGCCGGCACTCGGCTGCGAGGTGTGCGGCAGCTGCTCGGAGCCGGCCATGCGGGCGACGTACTCTTGGGCGGTAATCTGCACCTGGTCGAGCAGGTCCTCGCCCTCGATAATCACATGCAGCGGAATCACGTAAATGCCGAGCTCTTGGGCGCGGGCGGGGGAGATGTCCGACGTGGAGTCGGTTATGATGGCAAAAGACATAATTGCACCTTTCGTTGGGGCGCGACGGCGCCGCCTTCTGAGAGCAAAGTGCGACAAGTATAGTGGAGTCGTTCCACATTTCTAGGTTCAATTGTTGAATAGTCAACAGTTTGAAGTGTCGGTGTGGAAATCGTCAACTGGGGAAGAGGGATGCCGATGGAGGCGCTGGAGATATGCAAACGGCCGGTCGTGCTGTTTGATTTTGATGGCACGGTGGCCGATACGGGTCGGGCGGTGATGACCTCGACGCGCAAGACGCTGGCTGCACGCGGGTTTTCGGAGGCGCAGATGGGTGACCTGCGTCGCATGATCGGGCCGCCCCTGTGGAAGAGTTTTCACGACTTTTATGGCTTCTCCCGCGAGGAGTCGCTTGTGGTGGCCGACGAGTACCGCGCCTTTTTTGACGAGCTGGGACCGGAGGAGTATCCCGTGTTTGACGGGATCCCCGAGCTGCTGGATGGGTTGGTCGCCCAGGGCAAGCGCTTGGCCGTGGCGACGTCGCGCATGGAGGCAAAGTGCGTTGACATGGTGGGAGAGCTGGGACTTTCTCAGTTTGAGGCGGTGGTTGGCATGAATCCGCCGCAGGGGCGCGAGACCAAGGCCGATTCGGTCCGCGACGCGTTGGCGGCCTTGGGTGCGGCCGCGGGCGATGCCGTGATGATCGGCGATCGCTTTAACGACGTCGAGGGCGCGCACGCGATGAGCGTGCCGTGCATTGGTATCTATTCGGGCGCGGCGGCGCCGGGCGAGCACGAGGCGGCGGGTGCCGATGCAGTGGTGCACTCGGTGGCCGAGCTTGCTAAACTTTTCGCTATATAGGTATTTGATGTGAGGGGCGGGCACGCTCGCCGCTCATTGGTAAGGAGGTCGTCCATGAATCAGGTGGAGCAGAGCGTTGCCGAGTATGTCGACGAGGTCTGGGAGGATGTCGTCGCCGATATCGAGCAGCTGGTGAGTTATCCGTCCGTGGCAGTTTCTGCCGATGCGGAGCCCGGCGCGCCGTTTGGCCGCCCGGTCCGTGACGCGCTCGATTGCGCGCTCGGCATCGCGCAGAAGCTCGGCTATCAGACGAGCGACGACGAGGGCTATGTGGGAATCGCCGATATCCCGGGCCGCGGCGACAAACAGCTCGCGACTATCTGCCACGTGGACGTGGTTCCCGCCGGCCCTGGCTGGAACACCGACCCGTTCACCATGGAGCGCCGCGAGGGCTGGCTGCTCGGTCGCGGCGTGATTGACGACAAGGGCCCGGCGGTATTGTCACTCTACGCCGGCGCCTACTTGCTCAAGCACGGCATTGTTCCGCGCTACACCTTCCGCGCGCTGCTGGGCTGCGATGAGGAAGTGGGCATGTCCGACGTTCACCATTATCTGGAGAACTACCCCAACCCAGACTTTCTGTTTACGCCTGATGCCGAGTTCCCGGTCTGCAATGCCGAGAAGGGCCAGTTTGGGGCGACGTTCGTGAGCCCCAAGATCGACGGCGGGCGCATCGTGTCGTGGAGCGGCTCCGAGGCGAGCAATGCCATTCCGTCGCAGTCCATCTGCGAGCTTGCGATTGCCGCCGATGAGCTGCCGGCGCCCGTTGAGAACGTCGACCGCCTGGAGATCACGGCGCTTGATAACGGGCATGCGCAGATTTTCGCCCACGGTATTGGCGGCCACGCTTCGATGCCTGAGGGCACCATCAACGCCGTCGGCCTGATCGTGGCGTATCTGCGCGAGGCCGAGGACGCGTTTGGTGCACGCGATGAGCGCCTGCTGACGCCTGCCGAGCACGAGTTCGTCAAGTTCCTGGCCTTTGTGCATGCGGATGCCTATGGTCGCGGCCTGGGTATCGATGCGACGAGTCCGGCGTTTGGCCCGCTTACCTGCAACGCTGGCGTCATCCGCGTGGCGGATGGCCATATTGAGCAGGTCATCGACGTGCGCTTCCCCGATAGCACCAGTGCCGATACCATCCGCGAGCAGCTCGACCCGCTCGTGGGCCGTTTTGGCGTGACGTGCCAGCTGGGTCGCGCTAAGGTGCCGTTCTCGGTGTCTGCCGACGATCCGGCCGTGAAGGCGCTTATTGATACCTATAACGAGTTTACGGGCAAGCATGCTGAGCCCTTTGCCATGGGCGGCGGAACGTATGCGCGCAACTTTGCCCGCGCCGTGTCGTTTGGCCCCGAGGAGACCGGCCTGGAGCTGCCCGCATGGGGCGGCCAGATGCACGGCCCCAACGAGTGCGCCAACGAGGAACAGCTTAAACAGGCGCTCAAGATCTATATTGTTGCGATCCTCCGTTTGAATGAATTAGAGCTTTAAGGTTACGCGGTTTCCCAATCTAAGTTGCGGTGGAATAGTTCCTAGAATGGGCCATTTGATGGCCAAGCAGGAACTATTTCACCGCAACTTTGTTTTTATTGGTGTAAAAGCCGGGTCATGCTTGGTGGCGGGTTTGTTATTCGTTTGTAAAGGCCGTGCTGCGCTTGCGGTAAGGGTCTATCAATAGCCCGTAAGAAACCGCAGATAACGCGGTCGTCGCCCGATCGGGGCCGTATCTTTCCAAACAGCAAAGCGGGCAGGGTGCCCGCGAGTCGCATGTATGAAAGGAAGATCATGCTCGATCAGGCTTATTCTCGTCGTCAGTTCCTCGGCCTCGCTGGTGGCCTCGCCAGCTTCGTGGGCCTCGGCCTCGTTGGCTGCGGCGGCTCAGGTGCCTCCGGTGCCGCCGACAAGGGTAGCGCCGCCGCTGCCGAGTCCGTCTCCGGCGAGGTGACCTACGACGGCGCCTCCTCGTTCCAGGCTCTCGTCGAGGCTGCTGCCGAGAAGTTCATGGATGCCAACCCGGACGTCTCCGTTTCCGGCTCGGGCAACGGTTCGGGCAAGGGTCTGACCGCTGTCGCCGACGGCACCGTCACCATCGGTAACTCCGACGTCTTCGCCGAGACCAAGCTCGAGGCCGACCAGGTCAAGAACCTCGTCGACCACGAGGTTGCCGTCGTGGGCATGGGTCCCGTCGTCTCCAAGAACGTCAAGGTCGACGACCTGTCCCTCGAGCAGCTCAAGGGTATCTTCTCCGGTCAGATCACCAACTGGAAGGAGGTCGGCGGCGACGACGCCACCATCGTCGTCCTCAACCGCAAGGCCGGCTCCGGCACCCGCGCCACCTTCGAGGCCGCCGTCTTTGGCGATGAGGCCGTCGACTTTAAGGGCGACGCCGAGCTCGACAAGTCCGGCGACGTCCAGACTCAGATGGGCAGCACCGATAACGCCATCTCCTACCTCGACTTCTCGCACTTCGATGACTCCAAGTTCAACGCCATCAAGGTCGAGGGCGTCGAGCCCAAGAGCAAGAATGTCACTGATGACTCCTTCAAGATCTGGGCTACCGAGCACATGTACTGCTCCAAGGACGCCGACGAGGCCACCAAGGCCTTCCTGGAGTTCATGCTTTCCGACGACGTCCAGGGCAAGCTCGTCGAGGAGCAGGGCTTCATCCCCGTCTCTGCCATGAAGGTCGTCAAGGACGCCAGCGGCAAGGTCTCTGCTAAATAAGTAATCGCCCCGGAAAGGTTTGCAATGGCAAAACAGCTGCCAAAGCGCGACCTTGAGAACGTGGGCCTGGGCGTCACGGGCGCGTGCGTAGCGCTCGTGACGCTTGTCGTTGCCGCGCTCATCTTTATGGTCGCCCAAAAGGGCCTCTCGGCTTTTGTCAAGGACGGCGTCTCGGTCGTCGAGTTTTTCACCGGCACCAAGTGGGACCTGGCCAACACAGCCGAAAACGGCCTGCCCTATACCGGCGCCCTGCCCCTGATCGTCACCTCGTTTGCGGTCATGGTGCTCTCCACGCTTATCGCGCTGCCCATCGCCATCGGCTCTGCCATCTTTGCGGTCGAGATTAGCCCTAAGTTTGGCTCTAAGATCTTTCAGCCGCTCATTGAGCTTTTGACCGGCATCCCCTCGGTCGTCTTTGGCCTGATCGGTTTTCACGTGGTCGTCGGTCTTATGAAGAGCGTTTTCCACGTGAGCACGGGCCTGGGCATCTTGCCCGGCGCCATCGTGCTGGCGGTCATGATTCTGCCGACGATGACCACGCTTTCGGTCGATGGCCTGCGCGCCGTGCCCGACGGCTACCGCCAGGGCTCGCTCGCGCTGGGCTACACCCGCTGGCAGACCATCTGGCACGTGGTGCTCAAGTCCGCCATGCCGTCGCTCATGACCGCGGTTATCTTGGGCATGACCCGCGCCTTTGGCGAGACGCTCGCCGTGCGCATGGTCATCGGCGGCATCGAGGCCATGCCGACGTCGCTGCTGTCGCCGGCGTCCACCATCACCACCACGCTCACCACGTCCATGGCAGTCTATGCCGAGGGCTCGGCCCAAGACGATGTTCTGTGGGCGCTCGGCCTGCTGCTGATGGGCATGAGTCTCATCTTCATCCTGATCATCCACCTTATCGGCCGCAAGGGGGCGAAGGCTCGTGGCTAGCACGCGTATCCACATCGACGAGGCGAGGCTCGGGCGTGTCCAAAAGCAGGACCGCTTCGCCACGGGCGTGTTGACGGCGATCGTCGCCATCGTCATGCTCATCGTCGTCTCCATGGTGGCCTATATCCTGTTCGAGGGCATCTCGACGCTGTTCCAGCCGGGCTTTCTCACGGAGCCGTCGCGCGCCAACGGAACGCAGGGCGGCGTGCTCTACCAGCTGTTCGACTCGTTCTACCTGCTGCTGATCACCCTGATCATCTCGGTGCCCATCAGCCTGGGCGGAGCGGTCTTCCTGGTTGAGTACGCGCCGGACGGACCCATCCGCGACATCGTCTCCACCGCCATCGAGACGTTGTCCTCGCTGCCTTCCATCGTCGTCGGCATGTTCGGTTTCCTGGTGTTCTCGGTGCAGCTGGGCTGGAAGTACTCCATCATCTCCGGCGCCGTCGCGCTCACCATGTTCAACATTCCCATCCTGGTGCGCGTGATCCAACAGGCGCTCGAGGACGTGCCGCAGGCCCAGCGCGATGCGTGCCTGGCCATGGGCCTTACCCGCTGGGAGGCCACGCTGCACATCTTGATTCCCGAGGCCATGCCCGCCATCGTGACCGGCATCGTGCTTTCGGCCGGCCGCGTGTTTGGCGAGGCCGCGGCACTGCTCTTTACCTCGGGCATGAGCTCGCCGGTGCGCCTGAACTTCTTGAGCTTTAACCTGTCGAGCCCCACCTGCGCCTGGAACGTGTTCCGTCCCGGCGAGTCGCTCGCCGTGCATATCTACAAGATCTATGGCGAAGGCAGCCCCGAGGCCCAGCAGATTGTTTGGGGCACCGCGGCGCTGCTGATGATTTGCGTGCTGCTATTTAACGTAGTCGCCCGTATCGTGGGCAAGCAACTGGCAAGGAAGATGACGGCCGAATGAGCGAGATGAAAGCAACACCCGCAACCGAAGCGGCATCGTCCGAGACCCAAGACTTCCTGTCGAGCGTGGGGGAGAACGAGAAGCGCGTGCACGCGAGCGGCAAGGCCGTGAGCGACGAGGTCGTGCTCTCCACCAAGGACGTCAACGTGTACTATGGCGACCACCATGCGCTGCACAATACGTCGCTCGACTTTCACAAGGGCGAGATCACGGCGCTCATCGGGCCTTCGGGCTGCGGTAAGTCGACCTTCTTGCGTAGCCTCAACCTCATGAATCGCGAGATTCGCGGCTGCCGCGTGGAGGGCGAGATCAACTATCGCGGGCGCAACGTGAACACCAAGACCGAGAACACCTACGAGTTGCGTCGCTCCATTGGCATGGTGTTCCAGCAGCCCAACCCGTTTCGCAAGTCCATTCGCGACAACATCACGTTTGCGCCCAAGCGCCACGGTATCACTGACCGCGACGAGCTCGACCGCATGGTCGAGGAGAGTCTGCGCGGCGCTGTGGGACGAGGTCAAGGACAAGCTCGACAAGAGCGCCTATGCGCTTTCGGGTGGTCAGCAGCAGCGCCTGTGCATCGCGCGCACGCTGGCGCTCAACCCCGACGTGATTCTGTTCGACGAGCCCTGCTCGGCGCTCGATCCCATCTCGACGCTGGCGATCGAGGACCTCATGTCGTCGATTGTGGCCGAGCGCGCCATCGTCATCGTGACGCACAACATGGAGCAGGCATCGCGTGTGTCCAACCGCACGGCGTTCTTCTACATGGGCGATATGGTCGAGTACGACGAGACTGACGAGATTTTCCAACGGCCCAAGGACAAGCGGCTGAATGATTACCTCACCGGCATGTTCTCCTAGTCCGGGACATGCTTGAGGCCCGCGGCGGCCACGGTTGCCGCGGGACTGATTGGAGAGGCGGGTCATCTCTTGTGGGAGATGGCCCGCCTTTTGCTCTGCGACCGAAACGACCGCCACAAAGGGGACAGGCGCCTTCGTGGTGGTTTGGGGTGGGGCTCGCTGCTATCATGGACAACGTTGAATTTCTACGAAGGAGCAGGGCATATGGCGATTCTTTTGGGATGCGATTCCGTCAGCCTAGAGTTTCCCACCAAGCATATTTTCGATAGCGTGACGCTCGGCGTGGGCGAGGGCGACCGTATTGGTATTGTCGGTAAAAACGGCGACGGCAAGTCGACGCTGCTGAGCGTGCTCGCCGGCACGCTGGAGCCCGATGACGGACGCGTGACGCACCGCCGCGGCACGACGATCGGTCTGCTCGGCCAAAAGGACAACCTGGTCGATACTGATACCGTGCATCATGCCGTTGTGGGCGACGCCCCCGAGTACGAGTGGGCGTCGAGCCCCCGCACACGCCAGATTTTGGCCGGCCTCATCAGCGATGTGCCCTGGGAGGGCACGGTGGGCGAGCTTTCGGGCGGTCAGCGCCGTCGCGTGGACCTCGCGCGCTTGCTGATCGGCGATTACGACGTGCTCATGCTCGACGAGCCCACCAACCACCTGGACATGCGCACCATCAACTGGCTCGCGCGTCACTTAAAGGCCCGCTGGCAGCGCGGTCAGGGCGCCATGCTCGTGGTCACGCACGATCGCTGGTTCTTGGACGAGGTCTGCACCAGTATGTGGGAGGTCCACGACGGCCAGGTCGATCCCTTCGAGGGCGGTTACTCCGCATATATCCTTCAGCGCGTGGAGCGCGACCGCATGGCCGCGGTTACCGAGGAGCGCCGTCGCAACATGGCACGCAAGGAGCTTGCGTGGCTGAGCCGCGGTGCCCAGGCGCGCTCCACCAAGCCCAAGTTTCGTGTGGATGCCGCTCGCGAGCTGATCGCCGACGTGCCGCCCATGCGTGACGAGCTGGAGCTCAAGCGCCTCGCCGTGAGCCGCCTAGGCAAGCAGGTTATCGACGTGGTCGACGTGGATGCCGGCTATGCGGATGCCGGCGGCGCGCCCAAGCAGGTGCTCTCCGATGTGACCTGGCTCATTGGTGCGGGCGACCGCTATGGTCTTTTGGGTGAGAATGGCGCTGGCAAGTCGACGCTGCTCGATGTGATCCAGGGTAAAATTGCGCCCACGCGCGGCCGCGTGAAGATTGGCCAGACGGTACGCTTTGGCGTGCTGTCGCAGCAGCTCGAGGAGCTCGAGCCATACATGGGCGACACGATCCGCGAGGTGCTCAGCAACTATAAGAAGTACTACGTCATCGACGGCAAGGAGACTTCGCCCGAGAAGCTCTGCGAGCGCCTGGGCTTTACGACGCAGCAGCTCTGGAGCCGCATCGGCGATCTTTCGGGCGGCCAGCGCCGTCGCCTGTCGCTGCTGCTGACAATCCTGGACGAGCCCAACGTGCTCATCCTGGACGAGCCCGGCAACGACCTGGATACCGACATGCTGGCGATTGTCGAGGACCTGCTCGACGGCTGGCCGGGCACGTTGATTCTGGTGACGCACGACCGCTTCTTGATGGAGCGCGTGACCGACCAGCAGTGGGCGCTGCTCGACGGCCACCTGACGCATATGCCCGGCGGCGTCGACCAGTACCTGCGCCTGTGCAACGCTACCGCCGAGGGCGAGCCCGTGGGCGCACCGAGCGCCAAGACCGGCACGTTCGACACCGGTGCCGCGGCAGCTGCGGCCGAAAAGCCCAAGTCGAGCGGTCAGCCCAACGGCCTGTCCAACGCCGAACGTCAGAAGCTCCGCCGCGAGGTGAGCTCGCTCGAGCGCAAGATGGAGGCGCAGCGCGCTCGCGTTGAGGAGGCCGAGGCCGCGATGGCCCAGGTCGATCCCACCAACTACACGGCGCTCGGCGAGCAGCAGGCAAAGATCGACGAGGCTCACGCCGCCATGGACGAGCTGGAGATGGCGTGGCTCGAGGCGAGCGAAAAGCTCGAGGGCGAGGAGTAAGCGAGAATGATCAAAGCCGCGTTTTTCGATATCGACGGTACGCTGCTGAGCTTTAAGACCCACCGGATTCCGGCGTCGGCGCAGCAGGTGCTCGACAGCTTTCGCGAGCAGGGGATTGCGTGCGTGATCGCCACGGGCCGTCCGACCTACCAGATGCCGGACTGGCTTTTCGACCTGGGCTGGGATGCGTACATTACGCTCTCGGGCCAGCACTGCTTTGATGCCGAGGGAGTTTACCGCAGCTGCCCGATCGATCCGGACGACGTCGCGGTGATTGTGGACCAGGTGGCGCAGGGGCGCTACGACTCGCTGTGTATGCAGGGCGAGAACTCGTTTGTGAACCGCCTGTCCGAGCGCGTGGTGACGGCTGGCAGCAACGCGGGAATCGTCTACCACGAGGAGCCGTTTGAGCACGCCTTTGACGCACCGGTCTACCAGTTCTGCGCCTTTGTGGACCCGGCCGACGAACATATCGTGACCGACGCCGTGTCGCATTCGCTCACCACGCGCTGGTGCGACCTGTTCTGCGACATTATTCCCGCTAACGGCGGCAAGGACCTGGGCGTGGCGGCGACGCTCGAGCGGCTTGGTATCGACGCGAGCGAGGCGATTGCCTTTGGCGACGGCGAGAACGACCTGTCGATGTTCTCGGCCGTGGGCACAAGTGTGGCCATGGGCAACGCGCAGGACACGGTGAAAGCTGCAGCGACCTATGTGACGACCGCCGTGGACGACGACGGCATCTGCAACGCCGCGAAGCACTTTGGACTGTTATAACTGCGGCTCGGCACTTAGGGATGCTCCTTTTCTGCCGGCAGCTGGGGACACTCCTTGCGGGGCGTCCCCATTTTGTTTTCGTCCCGCACGTTTTGTGAAACACGGCTAACTTTTAGGCAAAGTAGTAAGACATGGGCAACTTTTGCGGTAAAGTAAGCTGTGAAAAGTATCCAAAGGCTAACTAGCAATCATCGCGAAAGGCGGCCCATGGCCCTACGTGAATCCGGAGAAGACTATCTCGAATCGATCTACGTTCTGTCGGAACGTCAGGGCATCGTGCGATCGATCGACGTTGCGGAGTACCTCGGCGTAACCAAGGCGAGCGTTTCCAAGGCCATGGCGACGCTGGAAAGCAACGGCTATGTCGAAATGGGCAAACGAGATGTTCATCTGACAGAGCGCGGTCTGGAGGTCGCGCGCCAAATGTGGGAGCGCCACTGCTTTTTCGTGGGGCTGCTGGAGGATGCGGGTGTTTCGGCTGAGGTCGCGTCGCAAGAGGGCTGCCACATGGAGCACTGCCTGAGCGAGGAGAGCTTTGAGAAGCTAAGGGCGATGTTGGGCCGGGACAGCGACCGGGACCAGTAGCCCCGCCAACTAAGTTCAACTCAGACAAGGAACCCCGCCAGCAAGCGATGCCCAAGAACCACCAGCAACGTCACCGCAGGCCGGGGCCGGGCTTGGTTTTGAAAACATTCCGCACTGATATTTTCTGTATTGAAGACGTCGATGATGCACCCGTATACCATTGACGTCGACACCATCAGATGCGGACCGCGCGGTGACCCCACATTCCGCTGGCGCCCACAGGGCTGCCCTCGTTTCCTGACATGTCCCGCGCGGGCCGCGGCGAGCCGAGACCGCCGCATGGCCTAATAGGAGCATGGAGCGATACCGCGGACCCGAACAACCGCATTCTATCGCGCCCCGTCAGTGTGCCGTCTGCCCGGTCCAGGCGAGCACGGAAAGAACGGAGCGAGACATGAGAACCGAATCGATACCCGACGCCCGCGGGCCGGTCTTCTGCGGGGTCGACACCCACGCCGACTCGCACTGGCTGTACGTCCTGGACTGGAGGGGCCGCAAGGTCCTGTCCCGCCAGTTCCCCGCCGACGCGGCGGGCTACGAGGCGCTCGCCGGGGCGATCGCCGCGGCCGGGGAGCCGGCCTGCATCGCGATGGAGGGGACGTCGTCCTACGGGGCGGGCCTCACCAGGCACCTCGCGTCGCTGGGGATGCCCGTGCGCGAGGCGCTCTCCCCGGCGAGGATGCAGAGGAGGCGCCCGGGGCAGGGAAAGTGCGACGAGGCGGACGCGGAGAGGGCCGCCCGCGCGGCGATGTCCGGCTCAAGGCTCGGGACCCCCAAGAGCCAGGACGGGTGGGTCGACGGGGTGCGCTGCATGCTCGCGGCGCGCTCCGGGGCGGTGAAGGCGCGGACCTCGGCGATCAACACCGCGAGGTCGCTGCTCACCACCGCGCCGGAGGGGCTCAGGTCGAGGTTCCGCGGCATGGGAGGGCCGAGGCTGATGGAGGAGCTCCCCTCCGTGCGCGCTGAGGGCGCGCTGGGCGCCGCGCTCGGCGCGCTGGCGGACCTGTGGGCGGCGGCGCGCGACGCGGCGCTCGACATGGAGCTCGCGATCGAGGCGTCCCTGGAGGAGAACTGCCCCGCGCTGCTGGCGATGTACGGGTGCGGGCCCGTGAGCGCGGCCAAGCTCGCGGTCGCGGCCGGGGACAACCCGGGCAGGCTGCGCTCCGAGGCGTCGTTCGCGGCGATATGCGGGGCCTGCCCCATCCCCGCCTCGAGCGGCAAGACCGTGAGGCACAGGCTCAACAGGGGCGGCGACCGGCAGGCGAACAGCGCGCTGCACGAGATCGCGAGGCAGAGGGTCATGCGCGACCCCGAGACCGCCGAGTACGCCGAGAGGGCCAGGGGGCGGGGAAAGAGCGACAGGGAGGTCATGTGGATTGGCAACACCTATTTGGACGATTCCGGGAGGGACAGCCCCGCTTCCCTGAACTCGACCGGCGACATGTAGCCCAGCGTCGAGTGGATCCTGAAGTTGTTGTACCAGTGCACGTAGTCCGAGAGCTTGGCCCGGAG
>DBEZMF010000041.1:0-40535 GCA_048250755.1 Collinsella sp. | reverse complement strand
GTTTTGGTTTGCTGCTCGGACAGTCCTGCGCAAGACGAAGGCCACATTAAGTGGCCTTCTTTGCGTGCGGAACTCGCGACAAACCAAAACCATCTCGCCAGCCCAGCGACCATGGGGTCCCAAGGTTTTCAAAAAAGCGGTCGGCGCGCAGTGCGCCGACCGCCGATATATGGTGTCTGATATTTTCTACCAGCTAGGGCCTCTTACTCGTCTAGGAGATCTTCTGGCATGTCGTTGCCGTCGCCTAGATCGACAGGGGTTTCTTCGGAAGCAGAGCCGTTTTCTGTGGCTTCGCCTTCGGGCCTCTCTTTGGCGGCCGTCATGCGGGCCACGGCGCAGATGCGGTCGTTGTCGTCGACGGTCATCATCTTGACGCCCTGGGTGGCGCGGCCGGTCTGGCTGATCTCGTCGGTCTTGACGCGAATGACCGTCGCGCCCTCCGTCACGATGAACAGCTCGTGCTGCGGGCCCACCGTCTTCATGGCCGCGAGGTTACCCTTACGTTCGGTCATTTGAATGGTGTAGACGCCCTGGCCGCCGCGATTCTGCTCCGGGTAGTCCGCGACCGGCGTGCGCTTGCCGTAGCCGCGCTCGGTGATGACGAATAGATCGCCGTTGCCGTTAGTGACTTCCATGCCCAGAACGCTCACGCCGTCCTTCAGACCGATACCGCGAACGCCGCTGGTATCGCGACCGGTGGCGCGCACCTGCTCCTCGGAGAACATGATCGCCTTGCCCGCGGTGGTGGCCAGGATAATCTTGTCGCCCTCGCGCACGCGGCGCACGTTCAGCAGCGCGTCGTCGTCACGCAGGTTGATAGCGATCAGGCCGTCGCGACGGCTGCGGTCATATGCGCTCATCACGGTCTTTTTGACCATGCCGCTCTTGGTGGCAAACATCAGGTACTCGTCGGCCGGGAACTCGCGGCAGCTGATGACGCTCGCGATCTTCTCGCCTTCCTCGAAGGGCAGCAGGTTGACGATCGCGGTACCGCGCGCCTGGCGCGTACCCACCGGCAGCTCGTGCACCTTCAGGCGATAGACCTTGCCCTTGCTCGAGAAGAACAGCACGTACTCGTGCGTGGACGCGATGAACATCTCATCGATAACGTCGTCCTCTTTGAGGTTGACGCCCGACACGCCCTTGCCACCGCGCTTCTGGGCACGGTAGGCAGCCACTGGGATACGCTTAACGTAGCCGGTGTGGGTGATGGTCACGACCATATCCTCGTCGGCGATGAGGTCCTCGACATCCAGGTCCTTCTCAACCTGGCTGATTTCGGTACGGCGCTTGTCGCCAAACTTCTTGGAGATCTCGCGCATCTCTTCCTTGATGACGCCCAGAATCTTCTCCTCGTGCGCCAGCAGGTCCTCGTAGTAGGCGATGGCGCGGCGCAGGCCGTCCAACTCTTCTTGGATCTTGTCGCGCTCCAGGCCGGTCAGGCGGCGCAGCTTCATCTCGAGGATGGCCGTGGTCTGCTCGGGCGTAAAGCCAAAGCGTTCGATCAGTCGGCTGCTGGCCTCGGAGTCGGTCTGCGAGGAGCGGATGATGCTGATGACCTCGTCGATATGGTCAAGGGCCATCAGGTAGCCCTCGAGGATATGCGCGCGGGCCTGGGCCTTCTTAAGGTCGAAGCGGGTGCGGCGGGTGACGACGTCGACCTGGTGGTCGATGTAGTGCTGCAGCATCTCGCGCAGGCTCAGGCATTTGGGAACGCCGTTGACAAGCGCCAGGTTGTTGGCGCCAAAGGTCGTCTGCAGCGAGGTGTACTTATACAGGTTGTTGAGCACGACCTGCGGAATGACGCCCTTCTTGAGCTCGATGACCAGACGGATGCCCTTCTGGTTGGACTCATCGCGCATATCCGAGATGCCCTCGATGCGCTTGTCGTTGACGAGCTGGGCGATCTTCTCCTGCAGGGTGCCCTTGTTGACCATGTAGGGAATCTCGGTAAAGACCAGGCGGCTGCGGCCGGTCTTGGTGGACTCCACATGTGCCTTGGCACGCACGGTAATGGAGCCGCGGCCGGTCTCGTAGCTCTGCTTAATGCCGGCGCTGCCCATGATGATGGCGCCGGTGGGGAAGTCCGGACCGGGCATGATCTGCATGAGCTCGTCGACGGTGGCGTCGGGGTTGTCGATCAGGTAGCAGGTGGCCTCGATCGCCTCGGTGAGGTTATGCGGAGCGATGTTGGTGGCCATGCCGACGGCGATGCCTTGGCTGCCGTTGACCAGCAGGTTGGGGAAGCGCGCAGGCAGCGCCACGGGCTCGGCGAGCGATTCGTCGTAGTTGGGCTGCCAGTCGACGGTATCCTTCTGCAAGTCACGCAACAGTTCCATGGCGGGCTTTGCCAGGCGGCTCTCGGTGTAACGCATGGCAGCGGCGCCGTCGCCGTCGATGTTGCCGAAGTTGCCGTGACCGTCGATGAGCGGCGTGCGCATGGAGAACCACTGCGCCAGGCGGACCATGGCCTCATAGACCGCGGAGTCGCCATGCGGGTGGTACTTACCGATAACTTCGCCGACCGTCCAGGCCGACTTCTTATGTGGGCGGTTGGGGTAGATGCCGCTCTCGTTCATCGCGTACAGGATGCGGCGGTGCACCGGCTTTAAGCCGTCGCGCACGTCCGGCAGGGCACGCGCCGTGATAACCGACATCGAATACTCGATGAACGACTGCTTCATCTCGCGGCCAAACTCCGAAATCTGGAGCTGGCCGCCGTTGATATCCTCGCCGGCCGAGGCGCCACGGTCGACTTCGCCAAAGCTCTCCTCGAGCTCGGCGTCGTCTTCTTCCTCATCATCATCGGCATCGGGGTTATAGGCGTCCGGGTCGCCGTCCTCGCCCTGCTCAGCACGGGCAAGCAGGCGCTTCAGATCGTCGGGCATACCGGCATCGCCGGCCTCGCCCATACCCTCGTTGTTGTTGATATCGTCTGCCACGTTACCTCCTCTTAAGCGTCAAGGAATCGTGCATCATGTGCATGCTTCTCGATGTACTCGCGGCGATAGCCGACCTCGGAACCCATCAGCTCGCGCACGGCGCGGTCCGCCACCACGGCGTCCTCGATCGACACACGCTGCAGAATGCGGGTCTTGGGGTCCATCGTCGTCGAGGCAAGCTGTTTGGGGTCCATCTCGCCCAGGCCCTTGTAGCGCTGGACGGTATAGCCCTTGCGCTTTTTGGTGATCTTGCCGTCCTTGGCCTTGCCGTCCTCGTCGTTATCATCGGGGTTCAGGCCCAGACTCTGGATGGTATCGCGAAGGATCTCGTCTTCGGGCTGGCGGCCGTTGGGATACACGTAGTGGATCTTGTTGCGCACCTTAATGCCAAAGATGGGCGGGCAGGCAACATAGACGTAGCCGGCATCGATCAGCGGACGCATGTACTTGTAGAAGAACGTCAGCAGCAGGATGCGGATATGCGCGCCGTCGACGTCTGCATCGGTCATGATGATGATCTTGTGGTAGCGCGCCTTGGTGATATCGAAATCGCCGCCGTCGCCGGCACTCGTCGTGACGCCGCAGCCGATCGCGGTAATCAGCGACTGGATGGTGTCACTCGAGAACGCGCGATGGTCACCAACGCGCTCGACGTTCAAAATCTTGCCGCGCAGGGGCAGAATCGCCTGGATGTCTCGGCGACGGCCGTCCTTGGCCGAACCGCCTGCCGAGTCGCCCTCTACGATGAAGAGCTCGGTCAGCTCGGCATCGCGCACCGAGCAGTCGGCGAGCTTACCGGGCAGGGACGCCGTCTCGAGCAGGCTCTTGCGGCGGGTCGCCTCGCGCGCCTTGCGGGCGGCATTGCGCGCCTTGCAGGCCTGCTGCGCCTTCTTGACGATCTCGCGAGCGGGCTTAGGGTGCTCCTCGAGGTAATCGGCAAGGCCGTCGGTCACGATCTTGAGCGTCAGCGCGCGCATATAGGAGCTGCCGAGCTTGGCCTTGGTCTGGCCCTCAAACTGCGGATCGGGCAGCTTGACCGAGATAACGGCCGAAAGGCCCTCGCGCACATCGTCGCCGGTCAGATTGGCGTCTTTTTCCTTGAGCAGGTTCTGCTTGCGCGCATAGTCGTTGATCACGCGGGTGAGCGCGGTGCGGAAGCCCTCAAGGTGCATGCCGCCCTCGGGGGTGTAGATGTCGTTGGCAAACGACATGACGTTCTCGCCGTAGCCGCTATTCCACTGCAGGGAAACCTCAACCTCGCCCATCTTGGCCACAGGTGCGTCCGGGTCCGATTTGCCCTCGATGTAGATAGGCTCCTTAAAGGCCTCGGGGACGTCCTTGCCCTCGTTAAGGAACTTGACGAAGTCGATGATGCCGCCCTCGTAGCAAAACTCCTCCACGTGGGGAGTAGACTCGCGCTCGTCAGTCAGCACGATTTTGAGGTTCTTATTGAGGAACGCCGTCTCCTGCAGACGGTTGTGCAGCGTATCGAAATCGTAAATGCAGGTCTCGAAGATCTCGTCGTCGGGCCAGAAGGTGACGGTGGTGCCCGTCGAATCCGAGGTGCCCACGACCTCCATCTTCTTGACGGTCTTGCCGCGCGAGAACTCCATCTCGTAGGTGTTGCCGTCGCGACGAACCTGAACGACCACGCGCTTGGACAGTGCGTTGACGACGGAGATGCCAACGCCGTGCAGGCCGCCCGAGACCTTATAGGCCGAATTATCGAACTTACCGCCGGCGTGCAAGATCGTCATGACGACCTCGAGCGTCGGGATCTTTTTAACAGGGTGCTCGTCGACGGGGATACCGCGCCCGTTGTCGACGACCGTGATGGAGTTGTCGGCGTGGACCGTCACCTGGATCTCGGTGCAGAAACCGGCCATGGCCTCGTCGACGGAGTTGTCAACGATCTCCCACACCAGGTGATGCAGACCGCTGGCGCTCGACGAGCCGATATACATGCCCGGGCGCTTACGAACGGCCTCGAGACCTTCGAGAATCTTAATCTCGCCGCCATCGTAATCGTTTTCGTTTGCCACACGTCCTCCTTCAGTCAAGAAAATGTGTACAGCCTTACTAGTTTATCGTAAAAAAATACCCTCGGGAACGAGGGTATTTGGCTCTACAAGGCCACCAGATGCGATTTAAGGCTCTTTTTTGCTTTGCACGCCCTTGGCCCACTCGGCACTGGCTCTCATGGCGTTCTCGAGGGCCTCGCGCAGTTTTTGGTCTTCGATGGGCGCCACTTGGCGCTCAATCTCGGTGCGCTCGGCATCGCTGAGGTCGGCGCGTGGGGCCGGCGGGCGCTCGGTCGCCGCTGGGCGAAGGCGCTCCTTGGCGGCGGGCGGCGTGTGACCGGGCGCGGTGGTTTTGAACACCAGGCCATCCACATGCGCACCGGCGCGCTCCATGCGCGCGCGGATGATCTCACGCAACAGCGTCATTTCCTGCGTCCACGAGGGCGAATCGAGATATACCAGCAGCTCATTGGACTCGGGCAGGTAGCGCAGACCCGTCACATGCCACCCCTCGCGCGTGCCCGAGCACACCGCGTTCCACGCGCGATAGACCGCGCGCGACTCCTCGGCAGCTTCCATCTGCGCACGGCGCTCAGGCGTCGCCGACGCCAGGATGCGCTGGCGCTCTGCGTTCAAAAACCCACTGAAGGCGACCGTCTCGCTCTCGCGCTCGTAATTAGCACGTCTCACCCATGCTCACCACCTTGGCTCGATCAAGCAGGTCATCGGTAAAGTATCCCAGGTTGGTCGTGGTTATGACCGTTTGGATATCATCGCCGATCAGCCGCAGAAAAGCACCGCGGCGCTCGCCGTCGAGCTCGCTCATCACGTCGTCCAGAAGCAACAGCGGAGCAGTACCCAGAACATCGCGAGCCACGGCCACCTCGGCCACCTTCCAGGACAGTACCAACGTTCGCTGCTGTCCTTGGCTGGCAAATGAACGGGCGGAGCGACCCGCAACGGTAAACTCAATCTCGTCGCGATGCGGCCCCACCAACGTCACGCCGCGGCGAATTTCCTCGCCGGCGTGCTCATCAAGGGCGGCCAGCATGCGCTCGTACGCCCAGCCCTTCAGCTCTTCGCGATCCTCGACCTGGGGCAAATCCCCCAGCGTGGACGCATAGGACACGTTGGCGGCTTCACCGGACGCCACTTGCCCGTAGGCAGTACGCACATGGCCCGCCAGCCGGTCGAGCAGGGCCAACCGGTGCACGAGCAGAGCCGCGCCCGCGCGGGCAATCGAATCGTTCCACGCGCCGAGCATCTCACGGCAGCACCAGGTCTCCTTGAGCAAGGCGTTGCGCTGGGTCACGCAGCGCCCATAGGCGCTCGCAAGATCGGCATAGCATGCGCTCAGTTGCATGCCAAAGTCATCGAGGGCGGCGCGGCGCACACTGGCGCCCCGCTTAACCATGTCCAGATGGTCGGGGCAAAACAGCACGCTCGGCAGAACCCCGCGCACACCGGCGGCAGAGCATCTCTTGCCGTTGCGGCTAAACGAGCGCTTACCGTCCTCCGCGCTCAATCCCATATCAAGCACGCGGCCGTCGCCCTCGAGCCTCAGCTCGACCCTGCACGAGCCCACGCCGTCATGAACGAGCTCGGCTGCGGTCGGATGCCTAAACGAGGCGCCGCTCGTCAGCAGCTGCAGCGCCTCTATGAGATTGGTCTTTCCCGCCGCGTTGGGTCCCGCAAGTATCGTCACGCCGTCGTCTAGGGCAAGGCGATAGCTATCGAAGCTGCGGTAGTGCGCGACGGAAAGATCGCGGGCGAACATGGTCATGGCGCAACGCTAGATGCGGACCGGCATGACCAGGTACAGGTAGTTGATCTTGTCGTAGGACTTGAAGATGCCCGCCTGCGAGTAGCTCTTGAGCTCCAGCGTGATCTCCTTCTCCTTGGATAGGGCATTGAGGCAGCCGAAGATGTAGTGGTAGTTGAAGGCGATGGTGCCCGACTCGCCCTCGGCCTCGACATCGATCGTCTCCTGCGCAAGGTCCTGGTCATTGGAAATGGAGGACAGGCCCATCTGCCCGTTCTCGACATCGATCTCGAACTTGACGGCGGGGTTGGCGCTCGCGATAACGGCCACGCGCTTGAGGGCGGCGTTAAAGGCGGCGACGTCGATCTTGACGCTCGTCACGCATGAATCGGGGATGAGCTGCTTGTAGTTGGGGTACACGCCCTCGATGCGGCGCGACACGTAGGTGGTGTTGCCGGCCTCAAAGACGACCTGGGTGTCGGTAGCCCCGATCATGATGGTCGCCTGGCTGGCCATGATGTTCAGCGCGTCGTTAAAGGCGTCGGCCGGAACGTTGAGCTCAAAGGAACCCTCGAGGGTCGAGGTCTCAACCTGCGTATCGCACACGGCCAAACGGAAGGAATCGGTCGCCACCAGGCGCACGGTGTTGTTCTCGACCTTCATGTGCACGCCACCCAGGATGGGGCGGGCCTTGTCGGTCGAGGTGACGCGCCACACGCGGCCGACCATTTCGGACAAGATATCGGTCGGCAGTTCCACGGCGCTCTCGATGGCATAGGCCGGAAACTCGGGGAAGTCATTAGCATCAAGCGTGTTCAGTCGGAAAGAGCTCTTCTCGCAACCAATCAGCACCTGGCGCTCGGACAGCTCAAAGGTGACCGGGGCATCGGGGAGGGTCTTGGTGATATTGGAGAGCATCTTACAAGGGATAACCATCTCGCCCTCTTCTTCGACATGCGCCGCGATGCGATGACGGATCGAGATGGTGTAGTTAGAGGTCTGGAATTCCAAGATGCCGTCTTGCGCCTTGACGAGCACGCCCGACAGGATGGGAAGGGTGGATGCCGAAGCGACGCCCTTCATAACGACGCCGATGGCTTGTGTAAGCGAGCTCTGGCTGACGGTGAACTTCATCTTTTAATACCTTTCTATAGATATAAATATCTTAATAATAGTAATAGCACTGACGAAACTGTTGATTACTCCCAAAGACGCAGGTCAGACCCAGAAAGAGAATCGACAGCAACCTGTGTGCAACGGGGGTGGTTTTCCACGTTCAAAACCTGCGCAAAACTTTTCATCACCGCGGGTTGGGTTTTAAACACCTTATGCCCGTGGTTTCGACAAGTTTTCAACAGGTGTCTCTATTTTCCTACGAGCGCAGTGTAATTTTATCGCGCAGCGACTTAAGGTCTTCGGTGACGGTGCGGTCTTCCTGGATCATCTTCTGGACCTTTTTGTAGCTCGTGCTGACGGTCGAGTGGTTGCGGTTGCCAAATTCGGCGCCCACCGCCGTGGTCGTCATCTCGCACATCTCGATGGCCAGGTAGATAGCGATATGGCGTGCTTTGGCGATATTGGCGTTGCGACGCGGGCCGATGAGCTCCTCGTGCGTTACGCCGTACTGCTCTTCGATGACGGACTGAACCGTCTGGACGTTGATCTTTTTGGCCGATGTGTCGAAGTACTGGCTGGCGATGGCATCGATATCGTCAAAGGTGAGCTCCCCGCCCTCGCGTTCGCGGTCGCCCGCCTCGCCGGCGCAGCGCTCGCAAAAGCTCTCGAGTTCGCGGATGTTGGTGCCCGAGACCTCGGCCATGTGTTTAAAGTGCTCGTCGGTCAGGTGCCCGCCGTCGCCCCCATAGGCCGCCAGCAGCGAGTCGTCGCCTGCCTCGGGAGCGGCGACGATAGTGTTCTCGTAATAGCGCTGCAAGATCTTGTATTTCATCTCGTAGCTGGGCTCTGCGACCAGGCAGAGCATTCCGGCGTTGAAGCGGCTGGTCAGACGCTCGTCCATGCTCAGGTCCTTGGGGGCGCGGTCTGCCGCGATGACGACCTTCTTGTTGTTGCGGATGAACTCGTCCATGAGCTGGAAAAAGTAGTCCACGCTTGCGCGCTTGCCGATGATGTTTTGGATGTCATCGATGATAAGCACGTCCACGCCGTGGTACGCCTGCATGATGGGGGCGTTGCTCTTCTTTTGGCGGTCGAACTCGGTCATCAGGTCGTCCAGATATGCCTGGGAGTTGGCATACTTGACCTTGATCTCGGGTGACTTCTCGGCGAGCTCGTTTTTGATGGCAAGCAGCAGGTGCGTCTTGCCCAGGCCCGATTTGCCGTAGATAAACAGTGATGTGCATGTGCCGCGCTCGTCCGCGAGGGCGGCAAACTTGAGTGCCGAGCGATAGGCATGGCTGTTCTCGGGGCCGTAGACAAAGTTCTCAAAGGTAAATTTTGAGTTCGCGGCGAGCGGGGCTCCATCCGTATTCTGCTCGGCCGGCACGGTCGGTGCTGGCATGGGTGAAGCGGGGGTCGCAGCTTGCGTGGATTTAGTCGGCGCTCCGCCCTTCATCTGGTTCATCATGCGACGAAAATCGTCGGCCGAGAGCGTGTTCTTGATTGCAATGCCCGAATCCGCGCCCGCCGCTGCGTCGTGAGCGATGGGCATGTGCGTGACGGGTGCGTTCGTTGACGTCGCTACCGCGGTCGGCAACGGCGCCATGGTTTCACGGGAAACATCGCTGTGCTGGTGCTCGATTGTCGGCACGTCGCTTGCGGAGGCTGGTACCGTCGGGGAAGCAGCGGGAGCCGTGGCGGGCGCCGTCGCGGCAGCGGATTCCGTTGCGGCGCCTTGCGGCGCCACGATGTCGAGAGCAATCGGTGCAAAGGCGATTTCTTCCAGATAAGCCTCAATAGTCGGCTGATGCTTTTTGAGCTGCGCGATGGCAAAGCGCGAGGGGGCCTCGATCGTGAGCGTATCTTCGGTCAGGCTTATGGCGCGCGATTGCCCCAGCATGTTGATGAGGCGTGCATCTTGGCCGTCGCGCTGGCAAAAGGCGATGGCATCCCCCAGGATGATGCTTGCTTCCTCGTCCACTGTCTCTCCCGTTCTTTAGCTCTGAGCTCGCACGCGAGCGGCGCCGAGTTCGGTCAGATGGTATTTCTGGCCATGCTTGATGACCAAGCCGGCCTGCGCCAAGTCATTGAGCGTGCGTGACCAAGTGGGGGCCGAGTTTCCAAACGCCCTCGCCAGATCGGTTGCACCGCACGCTTGATTTTGCGCTAGATAGCCCAGCGCGGCGTTGCCGCGATCGCTTACGAACACGTCCGGTTGTGGCTGCGCATACTGATTTGCTGCATTAGGATACATCATTTGAGCTGCTGGTTGTTGAGAACTCTGCATCGGCGGCATTTGCTGTTGAAAACTTTGAGGCCACTGTTGGTAAGGCTGCGGAGGCATCTGCTGGGCCCAAGGGTTGTACTGCTGCTGCGGCATCTGCTGGTACGGCTGATAGCCCATTTGCTGGCCACCCGGTGCCCCCGTCGCCTGCTGCATTGCTGCTGCATCCTGATCCGCCAGCGGCATGGCCTCTGGCATGTTTGGCGGCATCGACATCGATGTCGCCTGGGGCTCTTGTGTAGGAAGCATTCCGGGCTGCTGTATCTGCCCCACGGGGGGCTGCATCTGCTGCGTTGCCATGGGCTGCTGCGCAAAAGCTCCCGGCAGGGGATATGTGGGCTGCTCCGTCTCGGGCCGCACGGCAGCACCTCGTCCACCGGCGCGCTCGATTTCCTGCACGCGTTTAGGGTCCAGGCTTACCGTAACCACGGTACCGCTACCCATGTTGTCCTCGATGGATACGGCACCGCCGGCGTTTTCCAAATACTCCTGCACCATGGGAAACCCTGCTCCGGTTCCACGGATATAGCGCTTCATCTTGCTGTTTGCGCTGGTAACGCCAAAGTCGAAAGCGCGTTCCTTGTCGTCGATGCCGGGTCCTTGATCAGCAAAGCGGATGGTGTCTCCGCCGTCCAGAATCGAGATGATGGGCTCGGCAAAGTGTGCGTGGATAAAGTTTTCGACAATCTCGCGGATGACCATGAGCGAGATATGGCCACCTTGTTCTTTCATGCACTGGTAGACGGTGTTGGTAGTCTCTTCCAAATACGTGCGGACATCTTGCGGATCAATGACGATCACACGCGGTGTCGACAGCATGTCGTCATAGACGGCGATGCGCGCGGCGTACATGGCTTTTGGCGCCTGCGTGGTCGTCTGCTCGCCTTCCGCACGCTCTTCGCGCACGCCGGTGATGTGCTCGTTATCGGGTGCCGGGTCTCCGGAATCGACCATGGTGTAAAAGTCGTCAGACATGCCGCTCGCAATCTTCCAAAAGGTTTCGAACAAATAGTAGCTCACTGTGCAATGTTTCTCATCTTTCGACAACTTTTCAAAACCTGTTGAAAACTCTGGAAAACGGGCGAAAAGTTCTCAACATTGCCAACATGACCTGTTGAAAACTCGATGAAATATCGTGAAAAGTTGCCATGCACCACTAAATCGAACTCGGCTTATGGGGGAACCGTGTGAACTGCGCGACCTTTTACCTTTGATTTCTTGACATTTGAACATTGATTTCCCTACAATCTTCAAGCTCACGTGTCTATATCTGCGTCCGCGCTCCCGCGGACACTCGAAATGCAGCAGGAGGAACTTAAGATGAAGCGTACGTATCAGCCTAATAAGCGTAAGCGTGCCAAGACCCATGGCTTCCGTGCCCGTATGGCCACTAAGGGTGGTCGTGCCGTGCTCGCCCGTCGTCGCGCCAAGGGCCGCAAGCGTCTCACTGTCTAGCAGCGATACACACATCTCGCATGAAGACTATTAAGTCTCGGCAAGATTTCGAGCATGTGTTCAGTCAGGGGCGTCGTTTCAATCACCCTCTGATTCGAATGACCATATGTGAATCGGTTGGCGAAGGCGACTCCGGAAGGGTCGCCTTCGTTGGTGCTAAGCGACTCGGTTGTGCCGTCGTGCGCAACCGATCTAAGCGTGTGATGCGCGAGGCCGCCCGCAGCTGCGGATTTCCCGTTGCGGGTTATGACATCATCTTGTTTGCAACTCCCAAGACGAGGGTTTCCTCGCCGCAGGAGATGGACAAGGCGTTGCGTTCGCTTATGAAGCGCGCCGGCGTTGCCGGGGAGGAGCGATGAGCAATCACGTTTTGCGACGTGTTGCCATCGCTCCTATTCGCATATATCAACAGGTTATTTCGCCCTTATTGCCTGACGCCTGCATTTATTACCCAACGTGCTCGCAATACGCCATCCAGGCGATTGAGAAGCACGGTGTTTTGAGAGGCTGCTGGCTTGCCGTGAGGCGCATCGCTCGCTGCAATCCCCTGCACGTCGGCGGTTATGACCCTGTGCCCTAGCGGGCACTCGCTATCGGAGGAAAACTTACATGTGGGATTGGATCGTTAACATCCTTTTCGAGCTGCTCAAGCTCATCCAGACCTTTGCGGTCGACTGGGGCCTGTCCATCATCATTCTGGTGGTCATCATCCGTCTGCTGCTGACGCCGCTTATGCTCAAGTCGACCAAGTCGACGGCTCGCATGCAGGTGCTGCAGCCCAAGATGCTCGAGATCCAGGAGCGCTATGCCGACGATCCCCAGCGTCAGGCCGAGGAGATGCAGAAGTTCTACAGCGAGAACAAGTTCAACCCCATGGCTGGCTGTCTGCCGCTGCTGATTCAGATGCCTATCCTGTTCGCCCTGTTTACATTGCTGCGCAACCTGCCGCAGTACTTTAACGACGGCACGTTCTCGTTCTTCAACATCCTGCCCGACCTGACCACCACGCCGAGCGCTTCCTTTGCCGATGGCTTTATGGTTGCACTGCCTGCGCTGGTTTGCCTGATCCTGTTTGCCGTCCTGACCCTGATTCCGCAGCTCTATATGTCGCGCAACCAGACCGGCCAGCAGGCTCAGAGCATGCGTATGATGGCCGTTGTCATGACGGTCATGATGCTTTGGATGGGCTGGAGCCTTCCCGTTGGTGTTCTGCTGTACTACGACGTCTCGTCTGCTTGGCAGGTTATCCAGCAGATTTTTGTGACGCAGAAGGTCATCGACAAGGCGAAGGCCGATGAGGAGGAGCGTCTTAAGAACGCTCCGCTGCAGGTTGAGGTCACTCGTCGCGAGAAGAAGCCGCGCCCGCACAAGAAGAAGTAGTGGGATATCAATCTTATTTAGGTACCTAACTTTTGGAGTACGTTATGTCTGAAGAGATCATCGAGGATATGCTTGAGGAGGTTGCCCCGCAGGTCGCGGGCGATTATCCCGAGATTGCACAGCGCTACAAGGCTGGTGAAGAGCTGACCGATGAGGAGCTCGACACCATTGCCGATGTTGCGATTTCCATCCTGCGTTCCATCCTTTCGCACTTCGATGCCGCCAACTCTCCTATCGATGAGTATGAGGGCGACGAGGGTGAGCTGATTTTGGATATAACGGCTCCCGACCTTGCTGTTCTCATTGGCCGTCATGGTCGCACTCTTGATGCTCTTCAGGTTATGTTCTCTTTGCTGGTGAGCCGCAAGCTTGGCTTTAGGTATCCGGTTGTAGTGGACGTCGAGGGATACAAGAGTCGCCGTCAGGATAAGGTCGCCTCCATGGCTCAGTCTGCTGCCGAGCGTGCCATCCGCACTCATAAGAGTGTTTCGCTTCCGCCCATGAATGCCTACGAGCGCCGACTGGTTCACATTGCACTTCGTGGCAACGATGCAGTCGATACTCATTCTGAGGGTTCTGACCCTGATCGCCATGTGGTGATTGTTGCTCGATAATCTACTCGAGCTTATGCTAGGGGGACGTGGTTTCCACGTCCCCTTTTTTTGTCAAAAGTTCTCGATACGCTGATTTTTGTCAGAAAGGAGCTTTCGTTGTTAGTACTTACCGATCAGCAGGCTGACGAGATGTTGAGTCGCCTAACTTCCTATTGCAAAGAATATTCCTTGAGCGTAACTGATATTGAGCTGAGGAAATGTATCCAGCATTTGGATTTGGTTCTAGAAACAAATAAGACAACCAATCTCACCCGTATTCTTAACGTAGAAGATGCTGCCGTACTTCATATCCTCGACTCACTTGTTTTGCTCCCCTATATCAATAAGGCTCCTGAGGGAGCTTTGCTCGATATGGGAACAGGTGCGGGCTTCCCTGGTATTCCATTAACCATAACCACGCATCGTAAAGCTACTTATATTGACTCTGTTGGCAAGAAGGTTGATGCGGTTAATTCCTTTGTCCATGCTCTTGGATTGAAACATGCTCATGCGGTTCATGATCGTCTTGAAGAATATGCTCGAAGCCATAAGAAGCAGTTCTCCGTTGTAACCGCCCGCGCACTGGCCCCTCTACCGATTCTTGTTGAGTATGCGGCTCCGTACCTGAAGGATGGAGGGCTATTTGTTATCACCAAGGGCAATCCTTCGGATGAGGAGCTTGCTTCCGGCATGTCAGCAGCTAAGATTTGCGGCTTCACTTTGCTTCTGAATGACGCAATTGATTTGCCTGAAGGCTTGGGTCACAGGGAGTTCATTGTTCTTAAGAAGAGTCATTCAGCATCCGTTTCATTGCCTCGTGCAAATGGCGTGGCAAAGAAGAATCCGCTTGCCTAGATGTTTCACGTGAAACATAATGGATACTAACAACTTGCAGTGTTTCACGTGAAACATGGCGGTTGCTATCGATTCGGAATGTTTCACGTGAAACATCCTCCGTTTGACAGCTTTAATACACACCAGGAGGGACCGTGGGATTTCGCGACGTTAAGCGTTCTAAGAGCGCAAAAGACACGCGTATCATTGCAATCATCAATCAAAAAGGCGGCGTCGGTAAGTCAACGACGGCTGTAAACCTTGCAGCAGCACTGGGTGAGCAGGGTCGTAAGACACTGATTGTCGATTTTGATCCGCAGGGAAACAGCACCAGTGGATTCGGAATTGAAAAAGAAGACCTTGATCACTGCATCTATGATGCATTGTTGAATGATGTGCCGGCAGAATCGCTTGTTCTTGATACAAATTGCAAAAAGGTATTCGTAATTCCGGCTACAATTCAGCTTGCAGGCGCGGAAATTGAACTCGTAAGCGCAATTGCTCGTGAAACCCGTCTCAAAGATTTGCTTGAGCCGATTCAGGACGAGTTCGATTTTATTTTCATTGACTGCCCTCCTTCGCTCGGCCTGCTTACTATCAACGCTTTGACCGCAGCAGACAGCGTTTTGATTCCGATCCAGTGCGAGTATTACGCACTCGAGGGCGTTACGAAGCTGCTTGAGTCAATGAAGATGGTCAAATCTCGTCTGAACAAGGGCTTAGACACCTACGGTGTGCTTATGACCATGTATGACTCGCGTACTTCTCTATCGAATCAGGTTGTTGAGGAGGTTCAATCGTACTTTGGTGATAAGGCGTTTAAGACGTTGATCCCCCGTACGGTTAAAATCTCTGAAGCTCCGTCTTTTGGAGAACCGGTAATTACCTATGCACCTCAAAATAAGGGTGCAAAAGCATATATGAACCTTGCAAAAGAGGTGATCAAGCGTGCCTAGTGTAAAGAAACGTGGCGGATTGGGACGTGGACTCAATGCTTTGGTCTCAGAGGCCGAGTATGAGACCGGTGGTTCGGCTGCATCGGCTTCGAATGCCGCATCTGAAACAAAACTACCTATTGAGGATATCGTTCCCAACCCTAATCAGCCGCGAATTCACTTTAACGAAACTGAACTTCGTGAGTTGAGCGAATCAATCCAAGAACATGGCGTCTTGCAGCCGCTTTTGGTACGCAAGCATGGAAACGGCTATGAGATCATCGCTGGTGAGCGTCGTTACCAAGCGTCAAAGCTTGCTGGTCTTGAGGAGCTGCCTGTCATCATTAAAGATGTTAATGATGAAGAGATGCTGGCTCTTGCTCTGATCGAAAACCTTCAGCGTTCTGATCTGAATCCCGTCGAAGAGGCTAAGGGCTATCGCCAGCTTATCGATGCCAGCGGTATGACCCAGGAGGCATTGTCGAAGGCGGTCAGCAAGTCACGCTCTGCAATTACAAACTCGCTGCGCCTTCTCGATCTCCCTGAAGTTGTTCAGCAGATGATTTTTGAGGGCAAACTTACTGCTGGTCATGCACGTGCGATTCTTGCAGTTCCCTATGAGGACGCTCGAATTCGACTTGCAGAGAAGGTTGTTGCAGAGGGCCTTTCCGTAAGAGCGACAGAAAATCTTGCTCCGTTGTTTTCTGACGGAGAGACACCTAAGACGCCGAGGCCTGCAACGCCTCAGTCTTTTAAAAAAGCTGCCCGCGTGCTTCGTCAGGTTTTTAATACCAACGTGCGTGTGAAGAGCTCGCGTGGAAAGAATAAGATTGAGATTGAGTTTAAAGACGAGGAAGAGCTCTCTCGTATTCTTGGCGAAATGATTCAGTTTGATCAAGGAGGCCAAGATGAGGAATAGGATTTTAACTGCGATTGCATTGGCGACGACTGTCGCGGCTGGTGCCTTTGCTGGCTATAAGATCGCGACAGACGATGAACTTCGAGGTCGTTTGCTTCGTAGTGCGCAAGATATTGTCGATACATCCAAGAAGAAAATGGATGTTATGACAGAAGATGTTGCCATGCGTACGGCTCAGGTAACGAAGAATCCCAAGATTAATCAAGGTTGGGTTAGCAACCAATGGGAAAATGTAGGCTATTAGGTACCTAACAATTACTTAGCATATTTTGAGGGGTCCTTGTCTGATTCACGAGACAAGGACCCCTTATTTTGGCCGTAAAAAATGGGACAGGTAGCAGCTGATTCAAAATTAAGGTTAATAAATAAAACGACCCCGGTTGCATATTCTGTAACCGGGGTCGTTCGATGTTTCACATGAAACGTTTTGGGATGCGACTCCCCTATGCGTTCTTCTGAACTTTGAAGCGCTGCTTCAGCTGTCCGCAAGCGGCGTCAATATCGTTACCACGGGAGTTACGAATCGTGGTCTCGATGCCACGGGACTCAAGACGACGCTGAAGATCCTCAACCTTATGAATCGGCGACGGCTTGAGCGGGCTACCCTCGATGTCGTTAAGCTGAATGAGGTTAACGTGGCACAGCGTTCCCTCGCAGAAGTCGCAGAGCGCCTGCATCTCGGGATTCGTATCGTTGACGCCTTCGATCATGGCATACTCATAGGTCGGGCGGCGGCCAGTCTTCTCGGTGTAGAGTTGAAGCGCCTCGTGAAGGCGAAGTAGCGTGTACTTCTTAACACCGGGCATAAGCTTATTGCGTGTCGACTGGATGGCGGAATGCAGGGAAACGGCAAGCGTGAACTGTTCAGGGATGTCGGCAAATTTGCGAATACCGGGAATAACGCCGCTGGTAGAGACGGTGAGGTGACGAGCACCGATACCGATGCCATCGGGGTCGTTGAGGATTCGCAACGCCTTGAGAACCTCGTCGTAGTTGGCAAACGGCTCGCCCTGGCCCATGAAGACAACGCTCGTGACGCGCTCGCCAAAGTCGTTGGATACATGAAGTACCTGGTCGACGATCTCTTGAGCGGTCAGAGAGCGCTTGAGGCCGTTGAGACCGGTAGCGCAAAAGGCGCAGCCCATGCCACAGCCAGCCTGGGTGGAAACGCAGACGGAAAGCTTGTTACGACGGGGCATACCGACAGTCTCGACGGAAACGCCGTCGTGGTACTCGAGCAGATACTTGCGAGAGCCATCTTTGGAAACCTGCTTGGTTAGTTCAGTCGGCGTGTCAAAGGCAAAAGCCTCTTTAAGCTGCTCGCGGAAAGCCTTGGGAAGGTTGGTCATATCGTCAAACGAACAAACGTTCTTCTCGAAGACCCATTCGATGAGCTGCTTCGCGCGGAAGGCGGGTTGGCCAAGTTCGGCCACGAGCTCGCGAATATCGTTTTGGCTCAAGTCGCGAATGTCCTGAGATTTAGTCCTGGGATTCATGGAAGCCTTTCGATTTTGGGGAAACGTAGAGGGTATCGCTACAATATGGTATCAGCTGCAGAAATTATAGAGGAGGAGTCTGCCCATGCCGGGTAAAAGCCTAGAGAACATGCACGTAGCGGTCTTGGCGGGCGGTCATTCCGCTGAGCGCGAGATCTCGCTCAATTCGGGAAAGAACGTCGTGGTTGCCTTGAAGGAGGCCGGCTATACTTCGGTGGAGCTGCTCGACACGGCCGCTGATGATTTTATGGTAACCATGGCGACCGGCGGCTTTGACGTGGCGTTTATCGCCATGCACGGTGCCGGCGGCGAGGATGGCGCCATGCAGGGCGCCATGGAGACCCTGGGTATCCCCTACACGGCCTCGGGCGTGCTTGCCAGCGCCTGCGGTGCCGACAAGGAGGTCTCTAAGCTCCTGTACGCCAAGGCGGGCATTCCCATTGCCCCCGGCCTTGCGCTCGAGGTGGGCGATGAAGTCGATATCGATCATATCGTCGAGGTTTGTGGCGAGCGCTGCTTTGTGAAGCCGGCCGTCAACGGTTCCAGCTATGGCATTTCCCTGGTCCATGAGCCCTCCGAGCTGCCCGCGGCAATCGCCAAGGCGTTTGAGTACGGCGACAAAGTGCTGGTCGAGAAGTGCATCGAGGGTACCGAGATCACCGTCGGTGTATACGGTGAAGATGACGTGCGCGCCCTGCCGATTGTCGAGATTCGTAAGCCCGAGGACTGCGAGTTCTACGATCTGGACGTGAAATATGTCGACCCTACGGACATCCATCGCATTCCGGCGCAGATTTCACCCGAGAACTACGCTCGTGCCCAGGAGCTTGCCTGTGCCGCTCACAAGGCGCTCGGTTGCCTGGGCATCTCGCGCAGCGATTTTATCGTGAGCGAGGACGGCCCCGTTATCCTCGAGACCAATACCATTCCCGGCATGACCGATACGTCGCTGTATCCGGATGAGATCCGCCATACCGACGACATGACGTTCCCGCAGGTCTGTGACAGCCTGATCCGTATGGGCCTTCGTCGAGCGGGCATTGCATGCTAATCGAGGACGCGGTTTCGTCAGGAACGCCGCAGTTTGTCATCGACTCCTATGCCACGCTTGCCGAACGCGCCAAAACGCAGTCCTTCGGCCTTATCGAGGAAGATGTGATTGTCCTCGATACCGAGACCACAGGTCTTTCGGTGCAGGACAACGAGCTGATCGAGATCTCGGCGGCCCGTCTTTCGGGCCGCGAGATCGTCGACCGCTTCGATACCTTCGTGCATCCCAAGCAGCTAATTCCCGCCGAGATTACCGAGCTCACGAGCATTACAAATGCCGATGTGGCAGATGCCCCGTCGGCCGCTGAGGCCGTCGCCGCTCTCGCCGATTTTGTCGGTGGTTGCCCGGTGATCGCACATAACGCCACGTTCGATCGCTCGTTTATCGAGTCGGTCAAAGGCGGCGTCAACGTGAGCGATATCTGGATCGATTCGCTGGCGCTGTCGCGCATCGCGCTTCCGCGCTTGGCCTCGCACAAGCTGTCTTTTATGGCCGATCTGTTTGGCTGTGACTCGGTATCACACCGTGCCAATGCCGACGTCGACGCCCTGTGTGGCGTATGGCGTGTGTTGCTCGTGGCGCTCACCGACTTGCCCCAGGGCCTCATGGCGCGCCTAGCCGACATGCATCCGGATGTGCCTTGGTCCTATCGTCCTATCTTCTCATTCTTGGCGGGGCAGAACCCTGGTTCTATCTTCTCTCTCAGCGCCGCTCGTGCTGACGTTCTCAAGGCCGATCGCGCCGACGATCGGGTGGACGCCGACGAACTGCCGGTCCTCAAGATGCCGAGTCGTGAGGAGATTGAGGCAGACTATGCGCCGGGTGGCCTGGTCAATCGCATGTATCCCACTTACGAGCCGCGTGATGAGCAGATCGCGATGGCGCTCGAGGTCCGCGATGCGCTGGTCACGGGCACACATCGCGTAATTGAGGCGGGCACGGGCGTCGGCAAATCGATGGCCTATCTGGTGCCTTTTGCCGAGGCAGCACGCCGTAACAGCATCACGGTTGGTATTGCGACCAAATCGAACAATCTTGCCGACCAGCTCATGTACCATGAGCTGCCAAAACTTGCCGAGCAACTGGACGGTGGTCTGTCATTTTGCGCTCTCAAGGGCTATGACCACTATCCGTGCCTGCGCAAGCTTGAGCGCATGAGCCGAGGCCAGGTCGAGATTACCACCAAGCGCGATCCGGCGGACACGCTCACGGCGGTCGCGGTCATTATGGCGTACGTCTGCCAATCAGCCGATGGCGACCTCGACTCGCTCGGCATTCGGTGGCGCAGCGTCAACCGTCCCGACTTTACGACGGCCTCGCGCGAGTGTGCTCGTCGCCTCTGCCCGTTTTTCCCTGATAAATGTTTGGTCCACGGCGCTCGCCGTCGTGCGGCGCATGCCGATGTGGTGGTCACCAACCATTCCCTGCTGTTCCGCAATGTCGCGGCCGAGGGCAGGATTTTACCTCCGATTCGTCATTGGGTAATCGACGAGGCCCATTCCATCGAGCGCGAGGCGCGCCGCCAGTGGGCGCGCGTGGTGTCGGCGGACGAATCACGCGTTCTGTTTGAGCGCTTGGGTGGCTCGAGCACCGGCGCGCTAAGCCAGGTTTCCCGTGATTTGGCAACCTCCGAGGGCTCTACGCTCTATCTGGGCCTTACTGCCAAGGCGACGTCGACGGTTGCGCGCGCGAGCATGGCAATCGCCGACGTGTTCGATGGCGTTCGCGAGCTCGGCCGCCGTGCGCGTGGGGGTTATGACAATGCCAATCTATGGATTGGCCCCGAGCTGCGCGAATCTGACGACTGGCATGATTTCTTACAGTCGGCCTACACTGGCATCGACGCATTGGAACAGGCTGACAAGAGCGTCGACGCGCTGGTGCAAGCCGTCGCCGCCGACAAGCCCGAGGTTGTTGTCGACCTGGGTGATATCTCGCGTCGCCTGCACGAGCTGGTCGAGAACCTCAAACTCATCATTGATGGCACCGATGAACACTACGTGTATTCGCTGCAGGTCAATCGCAGGCTGCGTGCCGGCGGAGAGTCGATGACCGCAGAGCGCATCGACATTGGCGAGGCCTTGGCAACCGAGTGGCTGCCCGAGGTTCACACGGCTATCTTTGCCTCGGCGACTATGACGGTGTCCAAAAGCTTTGAACACTTTAACCATGCGGTCGGCCTCGATCGCATCGGTGCTTCAACATCCTCATCGCTGCACTTGGACTCGAGCTACGACTTCGATTCGAACATGGCTGTAGTCGTTGCGGGCGATATCCCCGATCCGCGCGATCGCGAGAGCTATCTTACGGCGCTCGAGCGCGTGCTGGTCGACGCCCATCTTGCCATGGGCGGATCGGTGCTCACACTGTTCACCAATCGGCGCGACATGGAAGACCTGTACGCCCGCGTTGAGCCCAAGATGGTCCGTGCGGGTCTGGAGCTCAACTGCCAGCAGCGCAACTCATCTCCTCGTCGCCTGCGCGACCGGTTTATCAACGAGCCGACCTCGTCGCTTTTTGCGCTTAAGGCCTTCTGGGAGGGGTTTGACGCCAGCGGCGAGACGCTGCGTTGCGTCATCATTCCCAAGCTGCCGTTCTCGAGCCCCACGGACCCGCTCTCGTGCGAGCGCAACCTGCGCGAAGACCGCGCTTGGGCGCGCTATTCGCTGCCCGAGGCGGTGCTCGAGGTTAAGCAGGCGGCCGGCCGCCTTATCCGCTCGTCGACCGATTGCGGCGTGCTGATTCTGGCCGACCCGCGCCTGGTGACGAAGGGCTACGGAAAGAAGTTCTTAACGTCGCTGCCCACGAGCTCCTACCAGCGCATCGAATCGGCGCAGATCGGTCACTATCTGCAACTGTGGCGCGCACGTCACGAGCGGCGGCGCTAAAGCGGACAGACGAGGGTTTTTGCCATATCGCACAGACGCTTTGACAGGGCGGGGTCATCCAAGATGCGGATGGCTCCGCCCGCTGCGATTACCTGGCTCAGTAGCCAACGCTCGGAGCCGTAATGCACGGTTACCGTTGCCATGTCTGCCCCGCTGCGCTCGATTAGGGTGATGCCGGCCCAGTCCAGATGCTCCGCCATATCGAATGGCATCAGGAGCTTTGCGCTATGCTGCGTCCGGGCAAGGGAATCGTGGAGGGATGCGACGTCCGGTGCGTGAGACACGACGGAGTCTTCCGTCAAGGTGAGTCCCTCGATTTTATCCATGCGATAGGTGCGCTGCTCGTCGACTGCGATGTCCCAGGCAATCAGGTATGTTTGGTCGCCGTTTGCCGTAATGCGCAAGGGGTCGACCAGACGCTCGCGTGGCCGTGCATCGTCCATCGAGCGATACGAGATGCGGCAACGAACACCGTCCTGAATGGCGCAGCTCAGCTGCTGCCAGTGCGACCCGTGGTTGACGGTGTCAAAGACGCGCTGGTTATAGCCGAGCTCTTCGGGTAGAAGGGCATGTCGAATCCGAGCCGCCGCCTGGGGCTCAATCCCCAACGATTCAAGTTCATGGTTGAGCACAGTGCCCTCGGCGGCACTCAGGCGCAACGGTAGCACACGCCCGGCGTCACCGGTGAGGACCACACGCTCGCTGCGGCATTCGCAGATGATGCGCGCGCCCGATTCTCGGTCCGCGAGCGTCGAGACGATCTCGAGAATCTCGTCGAGCGACACCCCCGTGATGTCAAAGCGGCTGCAAATCTCGGTTCGTGTCATGCCGCTCTCGCCGGCGGCGTAGAGGGCCTCCATGATGTTGATGGCGCGCGAGAGTCTCTGCTCGCTGGTGAGTTTACGCACGGGCATGCTCGTGCACCGTCCTTTCGATGAGGTGGTTCCACGCCTGCTTGAGCGATTTGGGGGCCATGGGCCTCATGCCGTCCATGGCGTGGGCCATGCAAAATGAGGCGGCGGCTTCAAGATCGCGCACGTCAACGGTCCAGGTCCATCCCGCATCGGTGTGTGCGAGCTCACCTCGCCCGCGCGTGAGGCCGTTGATCATATCGATCTGCGTCTGAGGACCGAACGAGAACGTGGCTGCAACGGGCGGTCGGTCGGCAAAATCGAATTCAAAGAACAGATAGTCGTTGAGATTGAAGTCCGCGGGGATGACGTAGGCCTTCGAAGGACGCCAAGCGCGAACGATACGGTCGCAGCGGAATGTCCTGATGTCGTCGGTAACATTGTCGAGGCCGCAGAAGTACGCCACGCCCTCGCGCTCGAACATGCCGTATACGCAGACGGTACGTTCTTTCTGCTCGCCGCGTCCGTTCTGATATAAAAATCGCAGCGCGCATCGCTCGGCAAAGGCGCTCCATACCGCATCGACGGTGGGAGAGCGGCGGATCGGCGCCTCGTCCACCGTCGTCCTACCGGTGAGGTAGGCAATCTTGGAGCGAATATCGGCAAGCGGTGCGGCAAAAGTGGATGAGCCGGCCGCTAGCGTCTGGTCGATGGCGTTGAGCAGGATATCGGCGTCGTCTGTGGTGATGAGGCCGCCTGCAGCAAACGTGTGCTCGCGGTCGATTGTCCACGAGCTTTCCTCGGTCTCCTGCGCACCGGCGGGGCGAACCTCCTTGATTAAGATGCCACGCTCGAGCAGTTTGTCACGATCGCGCCGAAACTTGCGCTTATCCGAGTCGGTGTTGCCCGAGCCATATCCCAGGTCAGAATCCAAGACGATCTGCTCGGTCGTCAGCGGTTCGGGGGAGCTGTTGAGCACAAAGAAAAGGTTGAGGATGCGCTGAGCCGTTTTATCGAAACTGGGCTCCGAATTCCCCTTTTTAATTGTCGCGGTCGCGTCGCTTGCCGTCATAGAGTCCTCGCGTGAGAAGGTGGTTTGCTGCCATGATTTTAGTCCGATATGGAGATTAGGCTATATCCTTGTCCGCTCGGGACGTTAAGATGGCCCGAATTCGGTCGTTTGCGCTCGCTCGGGGTATACTTTCGACTATATACGGTTCTAATGTGCATGCATTGGGCCTATTTGTCGGATTATGGATGTGGAGCGCACATGGCGAACACCCAGAACTATATTAACCACCTGCTGCAGAACACCGGCATTACGCCAGCATGCAGCGAAGAAGAGCGCTTGGCTGCCGAGGATATCGCTCAGATCTTCCGCAACCACGGCTTTGACCCCGAGGTTCAGGAGTTCAATGCCCCGGCGCCCAGTAGGTTGGCATTTGCCGTTACCGGTATTCTTGCGTTTGCCGGCGCCCTGCTGATGGGCATCGGCGGCGGTATCGGCTTGGTCGGCACCTTGCTGGCCATTGTCGGCGCCGTTCTTTACGTGCTCGAACGCACGGGCTACCCCGTGGTTTCGCGCCTGGGCAAGACGGGCGTGAGCCAAAATGTCATCGCCTACCACAAGGCCTCGGGCCCGCTCGCGTCTCCGCGCAACCGCCCGGTGGTCGTTGTCGCACACTACGACTCTCCCCGTGCTGAGCTGCTCGCCCGCGAGCCCTATGCTTCGTATCGTGCGCTCATCGCCAAGCTGTTGCCCGTTGCCACGGTTGCCCCTGCTGCCGTTGCCATCCTGCGTATCCTGCCGCTCCCCGGCGCGCTCAAGGTTCTGCTGTGGATTGTCGCGATCCTCGCTTCCCTCATTGCACTTGCCAACGCGGCAAACATCATCTCTAACCGCCACATTCTTCCCTATACGTCCGGCGCGGTGTGCAACAAGTCTTCTGTCGCCGCTATGCTCGGTGTTATGGACAACGTTGCTCCCTTCCAGGGCGAGAACGAGTTTCCCGACGATGTTCCGTTCGATACCTATTTTGGGGAGCAGAAACGTCGTGCCGAGGAAATGGCGCGCGCGGCGGCGGAGTATGCCGCGGCCCAGCAGCAAAACGACTACGGCAACACCATCGAGTACGAAGAGCCTACCTACGCCGAGGACGAGTTCGGTCAGCCGATTGCTCCCGACGCTCAAACCGAGCCCGAACAGGGCGAGGCTTTTGACGAGCAGATCGAGGGCTTTGAGGGTGCGTCTGCCGACGAGACGCTGATTGGCGCCATCGTGCCCGAGGATCAGAATCAGGCTGTCCAGGCCGAAGAGTTCAATGACGAGGTTCCCGCTGCTGAGCCGGCGGAGGAGCCTGCCGCGGCCGAGCCCGAGCCCAAGCTCTATCGCAACGCCGCCGGCAACATCCGCTTTGGTTCGGATGCCATCCGTGCGCTCGGAATGCTTCCCGAGTCCTGCACGCTCGATTACGAGGAGGGCGAGGAGCCGACGTTTGAGCCCGAGCCTGCGCCCGTTGTCACTGCGGATGATGAGTCTGCCGCGGTTACCGCTGCCGTTGCCGAGCCCGAGGCGGTGTCCGCGATCGATCCCGCGGCAGGACTGGACATTTTGGCTCCCGCCGCGCCGGCACAAGACGTTGCGGACGAGTCTGACGACGATTACGTTGAACAGCCGAGGCGCGTGTCTTACGAGAGCGATACTGATTTCTCGGCCGAGATTCCCGCGGCAACGCCCCATGCCGACATTGCATCCGCGTTCTCGTCGATTGGCGCCAGCGCTTCCAACTTCTTTAAGGGTGCACTTGCAAAGGGCAAGAAATTTGTCGACGACTTCGAGGAGAAGCGCGCTGCCGCACGCGAGGCTGCCGAGCAGGAGGCTATCGCTCAGCAGCAGGCAGCCGCGGCGGCACGTGAGCACGCGGCGCAAGAGTTCGAGCAGAACGAGGCTATGCAGTCCGCGCCCGTCGACGCCGCCGAAGCTACAACGTCTTTCGAGGCTCAGCAGCACGTCGATAGCACCATGTCGTTTGATGCCGCGCAGTTCGATTCCACGATAACGTTTGAAAAGCAGGGCACCGCGATTGCCGAGCCCCTTCCTGTTTCCGATGGACAGGGCGACGCGGCAGACGATGACGAGCCTATTGATGCTGCCGAAATCCAAGATGCCGCCGGGGACGAGTCCGTTGAGGCCAACTCTGACGAAGAGCAATACGTGGCAGCCGATCAAGGTGATTCGACCGAGGTCGAGCAGGAGGAAGTGCCTGCGGTTTCCGAGACTCCCGAGACGGATGAGTCGAGGCCTTATTCCACGCAGATTTTCACCATGCCGACCCCGAGTGGTTCCGGTGCCACGGTTGCCAATGTCGCTCCCACCCAGGACGAAACGGTTGATTCCCTTATGGCCCAGATTTCCTCCCAGGCATCGCCGCGTCCGCAGATGAATGTTCCCGATCCGGCGTCGGCACCGTCGCCTGCACCCTCCTCGTCTCCGCTGGCTTCGGTCCCCGATCCGTCGCTGCCGTCTATGAAGCAGGCAAACGTTGCATCTCGCACGTCGCTGTTCGACCTTCCCGATCCCTCTGCCCAGGTCAACGACCCCTTTGCTACCGCCCAAGGTCCCGAACCCACATCGGCACCCGTTGCGCCTCCTATGCCCGTTGCGTCGGGCGTGCAGCCGATCGAGACCATTTCGGCTCCCGCCCCGGCGGCACCCAAGTCTCGTAAGCGCGGCCTGGGTGGTCTGTTCGGTCGTAAAAAGAAAAACGAGCAGGACAGCATGAGTGACTGGCTGGGCGTCGAAGACGATTACGATGGCAAGAAGTCCGGTCGCGGTATCGGTTCGTGGGATAACTTCGAGGACGATAACGATGGCTGGAAGGGTGGCGCTACGTCTTCCGATGGCGCTTCTTCCGAAGATATGCTCTCGGCTGTCGCCTCTATGGGCGATGATGAGCTGCTCGGTCACGATATCTGGTTTGTGGCAACGGGCGCCTCGGATTGTGATGGCGCCGGCATGAAGGCCTTCTTGGCTTCGCATCGCGATAAGCTCCGCGGCGTATTCTTTATCAATCTTGAATCCGTCGGCGCCGGTAGGCTTTCGGTTGTGACGGTCGAGGGCGAACAACAACTGCTTAAGGGCGATCGCCGCATCATGAACCTGGTCAGCAAGGTCTGCAAGTCGTTCCATGTCGATTGTGGCGCGCTCGAGATGCCCTATGCCAAGACCGATGCCTATGCCGCGCTCGAGGCGAGCCGCCGAGCCCTTACCATCGCCGGCGTGGACGGCACGCGTCTGGCTTGCGCTCGTACCGAGGACGACCTGCCCCACAATGTCAACCCGACGAACATTGCTACGGTATCCGAGGTCGTGACCGAGGTTATCCGCCGTTCGTAGACGGAGCTCTAAGGAGTCAACGTGTTTTCGTATATTAAGCGCCATTGGCCTGTCTACGTGATTTTGACCTTGATTGCCATTGCGTTAGGATTTGGGGCTGCCTACATCGTGGGCGCAAAGGGCTCGACCCCCGCCTCCGCAATCAGCGAAGAGGTGGAGCAAGAACAGAGTACGGGTGCCGATGGGATTCCTGAGTCCGAGCAGGCAATCGTTGATGGTGGATCTTCGTCTGCAGAGTAGATACGGCGATTTACATGATTGAAAGCGGGCGAGCCAGGGGACTGGCTCGCCCGCTTTTTCATCGCGCTAGCGCTTCTTTGGGATCGACCTAAGGCGAGCGAACCATAGGGCTGCGGCACCCGAGGTCAGGAGCGCGGTGATGCAAGCGGCGATGGGAGCTGATCCTGTTGCCGGTAGGTCCTGCGGTAGGGTACAGCGTTGAATGACGCTGTCCTCGTCACGTGACTCAAGTTTATCGCCGCCACCGTTGCGGCAAAGATCGACGCGCGCGCTGTTGGTGAGTGCGGTTTGGGGCGTATAAGCCGACGTTGCCTGCATGTGTACGACTGCGCCCCGAGCGTCTGTGCCAAGGATTGCTTTGGCATCGTCAAGGTCGTCGTGCTCATCTTTGAGATCATCGCGGGTCCAAGAATCCGCATCGCTTCGAGTCGTAAAGTCGGCGGCTACCGCACCGTATTCAATTCGAATGCCCGTTACGACGGTATTGGACGCAAGGTCGAGTTCTTTCGCCTCGAGTGTGGTGGATTCCGTGGTCGAGACATCCGCCTTCCAGAGGTGCCAGCCGTCGTAATCGACGAGGCGGCAATCCTCACCCAGACTCTCCCTTACTTCGTCGGACTCAAGCCAAGGATTTTCGTGCCCATCGTCAAGTGTCGCGTTTGCCGGCTCATCGACGTCTGTCGAGTCCAACGGCGTCGTGTGATACCACACGTTGCACAGACCATTGAGGTCGCCGATGGCGACGGGGGTTTCGATTGAGACGAATCTCGCCGTATCGTCCTCGGCACACTCAAGATCATCGGTAATTGTGAACTCATCAACCCAGGTAGTTGAATCGTTTCGAGCGTCGATGGTATAGGAGAAAAGTCCATCCGTATTGGTTTGCGTCGCGGCGCGATTTTTACCGTCTCCGTTGGCCAGCAGACCCTTTCCGATAGGTTGGACAAGCTCCTGACGCTTGTCGACCTGTCCTTTGATCTCGATGGGCGCATCCTTCATCGCGACGGATTGGACTTCTCTCGTATCCTTTATTTCAAACGTTATCTCCTCGGCAAGGTCATAGGTCCGCGGAGACATCATTTCGCGCAACGAGTAGGTGCCGGGTGCAAGATGTTCGACGCGGTGCGGCTTGTCGGATGAGGTCCAGGAGTCTATTTCGGTTTTATCGGGACCATATAAGGTGAGTTGTGCGCCTTCCACTTCTTGCTCACCGCTTGCATCGACCTTGGAGATATCAACCTTGGTGTAATCGTCGGATACGTTAAGCCGTGCTTCTACAACGGGTGTTTTCTGGTCGGCATAAGTAAGGGCAACAATATGGGGCGTCCGGTCGAGTAAGAAGCCGGTCGGCGCTTGAGTCTCGACAACCTCGTAGCGCGCGGTACCAGATCCCAGCGGCAGGTTGTCTGCGCGTGCTTCGCCAGTTTCATCCGTCGCGACGGTCGCGACGGTCTCACCGTCGATCGCGGCAATGCTACCATCGGGGCGCGCGATATCACCCGAGGCACGGATCTCAAAGATGGCGCCCGCGAGCCTGCTACCGTCTACGGCATCGGTTTTAACGATCCTGATGTTTCCGGTCGCGGCGTGGTCATAATACGAGGCGATTGCAACGGGCGTTAGGTTCATGTCGGCGGGTATGTTTACCTCGATCTCTTCGCCGACAAGATAGGGCTCTTTGGCCGAGGTTTCGCGTACATAATAGGTGCCCGGCACGAGCGATTCGGGCAGTGTGACGGTCCCGGTCGCGTCAGTCGTAAAGGTGTCCATTACGTTATGTGCTGGATACCAGCAAGTTTGTGAGACAGGTTCGTGATTGCTGTCGAGGAGTTGGAAGGTGAATCCGGCTAGTGGAACAGAAGCGCCTGTTTGGGCATCGCGTTTTACAATCTGGAGATGCGTCGACAGAGCGTGGTTATCCACGATATATTGAAGCTCGGCGCCGTTGGAAATCTGATTGGCCCCGACGGTCCATTCCCCTGCACGTTTAAAACCCTCGGGGACGGTTTCCGGAACTTCGCGAACCGTGTAGCCGGCACGGTCGTATGGGACGGCTCCGTGGACACCGGCGGGTCGCTTGCCTGTGCCGAACCATGCTTCGGGCTGGTCTTTGGTGGAGGCAAATCCATAGATGTTTGTGGTCAGTGTGCCAACAACCTGCTGAGAGCTGTTGCTGACAACCTCAAAGACAACACCACCCGCCGGCTGCTCCAGGCCGGATTGGTCGCTATTGCCGTAATCCTTGAATTTGGAAATCTCAAGGTTAAACGCAATGGGGATATCGGAAACGCGAGATTCGATCTCGACCACGCCTGAATCGCCGAGCTGGTCGGCTCCAACGGTATAGGTCCAGCTGTCGTTGGATGGCAGGTAGCCCTCGGGGGCTTTTGATTCGTAGATGGTAAAGGTTCCTAAGGGGACATCGGCGAGGGCGGCCCGACCGCTTTCGTCGGTCGTGAGGATTTGTGCCCATCCAGGGGTTGATTGCGACACACACGTGAACTCTGCTCCTGCGAGTGAAGATCCCACCTGGGGGCCGGCATTCGTCGCGGCATCGAGTTTTACGATACGCAGGTTGATGGTGCCGGGCTGTTCATCAATGGCGACCCGCCCGCCGTCATTCCCCGTGGTAAAGGCAATACGATCGTGGCGGGGGACATAGCCGGCCGGCGCCTTCGTTTCAACTAGGTAGTATGCCGTGTTGGGCAGAAGTGTTGCTTGCGCTCGACCGTTGCTGTCCATCTTGATGGTGCCGACACGCGCGCCGCTGGCGCTCTCAAAAATATCGAATGTTGCCCCGGTAAACTGATAGGTATTGTTTCCGCTGGTAATAACGGTGTTAGCAGACTGCTTTTGGAAGGAAACAGAGACCGCCGGCAGTACATAGAGCATGTCTTGACGTTTGCTGCCGCCCGATACGGCCCCTAGATAGCGTCGCGCGCGGTGCGGAGCGGCTTTGATGCTTCCTGATTTTGCGCTGTCGTGGAGCCACCGCGCAGCCGCCACGACTTCATTGTCGGCGGTAAAGTGTCCGCTCTTGGTTTTACCCTGAGCGGTCGTGTAGGAGTAGGTGCCGTCGACATGGGTAGTGCCGTTGAGCATCCATACGGCAAGCTGGGTGGCGGCGCGGGCGCGATCGGGTGAAAGATGGTAACCGCCAAACGACGTGGTGGTGGGATATCCGTGACAAACGATTGCCGCGAACTCGTCGTCGAGCCACACCCAGCCTTGATCAAAGTTGAGCCATGGGCCACCCGGTTTGGTGGGGCCGGGGCGCTCCTGGTTCATGCAGTAGGCAATCGAGGTGTCTTGAGCTTCATACTTGCCGATGAAGAAGGGTCCACAATCATCGCTAATAGTGCGGAAGCCGAGCTGGTCGTAGCCATCGACGGCAAATGCGGCTCCCGGTGCCAGGCAGCCGAAAAGCAGGAAGAGGAGCAGGAGCAGCGGACCTGTTGCAATTGCGCTGTGGACAGAGTGCGTGGGTGCGTTGGACATGGCTGCTCCTTATCCCTCGTGCGCCGCATGGGGAGGCTGCGACGCGTAGGATGAGGCTACCCCCGAGGTTCATGCGGGTAAGTACCGGAGCCTGACCAAAAGCTTGCCCAATTCCTGACAAATTGAGCTCAAATACAACAATCAAGCAAAAGCGCAGGTAGAAGATAAGGAGAACAGGAAGTCAAAGGTCCTCGTCTCCACAATTGACGCGATTTTCAAACGAATCTCCACAGCTAAAACAAGCATCGCCACCCTTGTATCGAACAAGACAACCGCGTTATACTATCCCCCACATATGCGGGCATCGCCAAGTGGTAAGGCATCAGCTTCCCAAGCTGACACTCGCGGGTTCGAGTCCCGTTGCCCGCTCCATTCGAATTTCAGGCACGGTAACGTTTCGTTACCGTGCCTTTTTCAATAAAGTGCCGGGACTCGAACCCGACAGGGTGCGAGCGTTAAATAAACGCGAAGCGTTTATAGCGAGCAGGCAAGGTCGCCGATAGGCGGCCGCAGCCGGTGCGGATTTGCGAAGCAAATACGCGGACGTCCCGTTGCCCGCTCCATCAGCAAAGGAAGACGTGGGGACGGACAATTCGGCGGAGTCTTCCCCTTCGGCTTCGTGAAGCTGAGGGGCTCGCCTGAAGCCGGTGCGTATTTGCGAAGCAAATACGCGGATGTCCCCATGGCCGCTCTTGCGGCAAAATGTTAGGTTAATGCCTACTGCCCATACTTGCACCTGCGCACGGTACAATGGTTGGGTTACGACCAACGTGCCAATAACCAAAAAGGAGCCGCTATGATCGATCGCTATACCCGCCCGGAGATGGGACACATCTTCTCCCTCGAGAACAAGTACGCCATTTGGCAGGAGATCGAGGTTCTGGCCTGCGAGGCCCAGGCGGAGCTCGGCAAGATCGGTATTTCCAAAGACGAGGCCCAGTGGATCCGCGACCATGCCAACTTTGAGAAGGCGAAGGTCGATGAGATCGAGGAAGTCACGCGCCACGACGTCATTGCCTTCCTGACCAACATGAAGGAATACATCGATGCCGATGTTCCCGAGGACGACCCCAAGCCCAGCCGCTGGGTTCACTATGGCATGACCAGCTCCGATTTAGGCGACACGGCCCTGTGCTACCAGCTCACCCAGGCCTGCGACCTGATCATCGAGGACGTCAAGAAGCTCGGCGAGATTTGCAAGCGTCGCGCCTTTGAGGAGCGCAACACGCTCTGTGCCGGCCGCACTCATGGCATCCACGCCGAGCCGATGACCTTCGGCATGAAGTTTGGCTCTTGGGCCTGGGAGCTCAAGCGCGATCTGGATCGTCTTGAGGACGCCCGCAAGAATGTTGCCTTTGGTGCCATCTCGGGCGCTGTCGGCACCTACAGCTCCATCGAGCCGTTTGTCGAGGAGTATGTCTGCGAGCACCTGGGCCTGGTTCACGACCCGCTGTCCACGCAGGTTATCAGCCGCGACCATCACGCCTATCTCGCCGGCGTTCTCGCCACCACCGCAGCCACCTGCGAGCGCATCGCGACCGAGGTCCGCAATCTGCAGAAGACTGATACGCTCGAGGCCGAGGAGCCGTTCCGTAAGGGCCAAAAGGGCAGCTCCGCCATGCCGCACAAGCGCAATCCCATCACCATGGAGAAGGTCTGCGGTCTGTCGCGCGTCGTGAAGGCCAACGCCCAGGTCGCCTTCGATAACGTCGCCCTGTGGCACGAGCGTGACATTTCGCACTCCTCTGCCGAGCGTGTCGCCCAGGCCGATAGCTTCATTGCACTCGACCACATGTTCCAGTGCCTCATCCGCGTTATCGACGGCCTGCAGCTGTACCCTGCCCGCATGATGGCCAACCTCAATAAGACCCGCGGCCTCATCTTCTCCTCCAAGGTGCTGCTCGCCCTCGTCGATACGGGCATCACCCGCGAGGACGCGTACGCCATTGTGCAGGAGAACGCCATGGCAACCTGGCACGAGGTACAGGATTGTGTCTCCGGCCCCACCTTTAAGGAGCGTCTCGAGGCCGACCCGCGCTGCACCGTCAGCCAGGAGAAGCTCGACGAGATCTTTGATCCATGGGACTTTCTCACTCGTATCGACACGGTCTTTGATCGTCTGGAGCAGCTGAGCTTCGAGTAGGTTCGGGCATAACGTTAGCTTTTTAGGGCGCTTTGCTGGTAATGTGTGTTGCCGGCAAAGCGCCTCGTTGCATTTAGGGAAAGACGGGGATAATAGTCGTCTCGAATAACATTCTGAGAGGGGATCGCATGATTTCGTTTGATTACAAGCCTCAGGGCGTGTGTGCTCGCAATATTCACCTTGACCTTTCCGATGACGGCAACAAGGTGATAGGCGTTGAGTTTACCGGTGGCTGCGACGGCAATCTCAAGGCAATCTCCAGGCTGGTCGAGGGCGCTCCTGCCGATCGCGTAATCGAGGTTCTCGCCGGTAATACCTGCGGTATGAAAAAGACCTCCTGCGCCGACCAGCTTACGCGCGCCATCGAGGCCGCTCGCGCCGAGATCGCCTAATGGGTATCGGCGATCACATCAAGAACGGAATATCGCGTCGCGGCTTTGTACTCGGTGGGGCTGCCGCGGGCGCTGCCACGGTGCTTGCCGGATGCTCGAAAAAAACGGGTACCAGCGATGATGCCGCCGGCGAGCCGCAGGTTATCAAGGATGATTCCAAAATCATCTCGATTACGGATGAGTACGAGGCAGTCGACATCGATCTTGAGCCGGCGGCGTCGTGGACGCTGCCTCTGGGTACGCTGCTGTACTACTGCGACGGCGATTACGCCGCGGCGATGATGGCGCCCGCATCGGCATTGCACGCCAACACGCTCGGTGTGCTCAACCTGGGCGATGGCTCACTTACCACATTAATCGAGGATCCTGTCGAGGGCACGGGATATGCATTCTACGATGTCCGCGCCGGCGACGGCGTATTCGCGTGGGTTGAGATGAACTTTGCCAATTCATCGTGGAAGCTCTACGCTCAAAATCTGTCGGGCGCTTCGCTCTCTGGCGATGTGGTTGAGCTCGATCGAGGTGGCAAGGACTATGATCCGCCCCTGTTTACGGCGTTCGGGTCATCAGTCATCTGGTATAAAATGCCTTCGGCAGGCGGCAATAAAACGAGTAGTGATTCGTTTTGCTATCGTCGCTCACTTGATGAATCCAAGGCCGAGACAATTTGGAAATCGACGGGCCGCTTTGCATCGGCCCCGCGCGCGAGCGACGGCATTTTGACCATCTCGCCGCGTGTCCGCAACGACGAGGGCGTCTACTACGGCATAACGGCAATCGATCTGACCGACGGCAACAACACCAAGCGTGCCCAGCTAGTCCTTCCCTCGTCAGTCTCGCCTTTCGAGGCCGTGTATATGGGCGATACCTTCGTGTTTTCTATCGAGGCGGCCTATAGCGGCGTGGGCAGCCTGGGCAATATGGGCACGTATATCGGTAATGAGGGAGGGCCGTACCTCTTTCTGTCACGCGAGCCGCTCGCATGTGCGGCTGGCAAGAAGAATAAATACCTTGTTAAGGTACAGGCGTCGCATTTCCTGATCGACACCTCTGCCAAGACCTATGGCTCGCTGCTGTCGCCCGACCGCGCTTTGGAGTATGGCGATTATCCAGCTACGGCGGGAAAATCGGACTCATTCCTTACGTACGCCACGGTGCGCAACAGCCAGGGTATACCAGAGACGGTCACTGCACGCCTATTCTCTCTTTAAGCTTAGAGGGGTTAAAAAGGCGCCAACAGGGGAATAAACGCGTTGTAATTGTGAGTACCGCCCGCCGAGCTGCCGCGTCATAGCGGCATCCGGCGGGCTCAGGTGCGTTAAAATGGGCTTGTTCTTAGCTAATTGAGACAGGGGGGGCCGTGTTATGGCTTCAGATGCAAAAAAGATTCTGCTGGTCGAGGATGAGAAGGCAATCCGTGACGCCGTCGCTGCCTATCTCGAGCGCGAAGGCTACTGGGTTGTGGGCGTCGGCGACGGCCAGTCCGCGATCGAGGAGTTCGAGAAGCATCAGTTCGACCTGGTCGTGCTCGACCTTATGCTCCCCAAGATTCCCGGCGAGCGCGTTTGCCGCACCATTCGCGATACCTCGGATGTCCCCATCATCATGCTGACGGCTAAGGGCGAGATCGAGGACCGTATTATCGGTCTTGAGCTCGGCGCCGACGACTATCTGATTAAGCCGTTCTCGCCGCGCGAGCTCGTCGCCCGCGTTCGCGCTCTGTTCCGCCGTGCCCATCAGGCCGACGAGCCCGCCGTCGAGGTACTCGACTTCGGCGATCTGGTCATCGATATCTCGGGCCACAAGATCTTGGTCGAGGGCAAGGAAGTCGATCTGACGGCTTCCGAGTTCAAGCTGCTCACCACGCTTGCCCGCCATCCCGGCCGTGTGTATAACCGCATGGAGCTGGTCGAGAAAGTGCTCGGGTATGACTTTGAGGGCTATGAGCGCACCATCGATAGCCACGTGAAGAATCTTCGCGCCAAGCTGGGCGATGATCCCAAGAAGCCCAAGTGGCTCTACACCGTCCATGGTGTCGGCTATCGCTTCGAGGCTCCGGCCAAGACCGATAAGTCGGACGAGAAATAGGGAAATCACATATGACACCTGCGCGCTTTGAAATCGGACAAAAGCACAAGCAGGAGAGCGAGGCGGGTTCCAAGGCTAGTTGGAACACGCCTCGTTCCGATTCACGGCCAACGATGAGCTATCCCTCGCGCATGGCACTTGCTTTTGCTCTGACATCGCTCATGACGGTATTGGTGCTGGTGGGCGTTGTCTCTGTTGTGTGGGGCACGGTCTTTTCGGATTACACACGCTCCAATATCGTCGAAATCGCAAATTCCGCTGCCGAGAAGTTGGCGACCTCATATGAGGAAAACGGCTCTTGGACCGCGGGAGAACTGCGCACGGTCGCAACGTCGAGTTTGGTTTCCGACGATCTGGGCATGCAGGTCGTCAATAAAAAGGGTGTGATCGTTTATGACGATTCCTGGCCCTCGGCAAGCGCCACCGCCGATGTACGCGAAAACCAGGCTACGACCGACGACACGAGCGGCAAGAGGGCATCGCATAGCCCGGTCTCGTCTGCTCCAACCGACTCCGATAGCGTTGCTAACGTCGAGATTGTAACGTCTTCCGGCGAGCATGTCGGACAGGTAAAGCTGTGGGCCATCGGCTCCGACGCTCTGCTCACCAAGGCGGACTCTGCGTTTAGGGAGAAGACCTTTAACGCCATGGCCCTCGCCGCGGTTGTTGCAATCTGCATTTCGGTCGTTATCGGATCGCTCGTGTCGCGCATGCTCACCAAACCGATTCATCGCATCACCAGTACCGCAAAGCAAATCCGTGACGGCGACCTGTCGGCTCGCACGGGGCTGCGCGGTGATGACGAGATCGATCAGCTGGGTGAGACCTTCGATGAGATGGCCACCTCGCTCGAGAAGGATATGAAACACGAGAAGCGCCTGACCTCGGATGTCGCACACGAGCTGCGCACGCCGCTTATGGCGATGCTTGCGACGGTCGAGGCCATGCAGGACGGCGTGTATCCCACCGACGATGAGCATTTGGAGACCGTTGCTTCCGAGACGCGTCGCCTGGCTCGTCTGGTGCAGCAGATGCTCGACCTGTCGCGCATGGAAAACAGCACGGCTCCGCTCAACCTTGAGCCGGTGGACATGGTTCCTTTCGTGCGATCGATTGTGAACGGCCAGGAGCGTCTGTTTGCCGACCGTGACCTTCGTCTTCGCTTTGCAGATGAAACCCAGGGGCACGACGATGTCGTCGAAGCCGATCCCGACATGATCACGCAATGTGTTATCAACCTCATGAGCAACGCCATGCGCTACACCCCCGAGGGCGGTTGGGTCGTGGTATCGGTGCTCAGTGACCGCAAGCACGTCAGCATTGCCGTTTCTGATACCGGCATCGGTATTGCCAAGGACGATCTGTCGCGCATCTTCGGGCGGTTTTGGCGCGCCGATGCCAGCCGCGCCCGCGAAGCTGGCGGCCTGGGCGTTGGCCTCGCCGTGACCAAGCAGATCGTCGAGCGTCACCATGGCTACATATCCGTGGAGTCGGAGCTTGGAAAGGGTACGACTTTTACAATTCATCTGCCCCGCGAGCACACGGCAGACGCGGCATCTACTACAATGGAGCACTAGCTTTTCGCTATTCGGTGAAGGAGGGGCTGCGTCTCTGCCGCTCCGAGTTTGCGAAAACATGCGGGAAAGAACCCGCATTTCTGTCGTATTTAGGTAAGGAGTGACTCACGTGACAACGATGGAGCGTCGTCCGGATTCCCGTGGCAAGGTTCGTGATATTTACGATGCCGGTGAAAACCTGCTGATGGTCGCCACCGACCGCATTTCTGCGTTCGACTTCATTCTTCCCGACGAGATTCCGTTTAAGGGAGAGGTACTCAATCGCATCTCGGCATTCTGGTTCGACAAGTTTGCCGACATCGTCCCCAACCATCTCGTTTCCATCGACCCGGCGGATTTCCCCGAGGAGTTTGCTGAGTATCGTGACTACCTCGCTGGCCGCGCCATGCTGGTTAAGAAGGCCCAGACGATTCCTATCGAGTGCATCGTCCGCGGCTATCTGACCGGTTCGGGCAAGAAGACCTACGACGAGAACGGCACCGTCTGCGGCATCCAGCTGCCTGAGGGCCTGACCGAGGCTTCCAAGCTTCCTGAGCCGCTGTTCACGCCGTCCACGAAGGCCGAGATCGGTGACCACGACGAGAACATCTCGTTTGAGCGTTGCTGCGAGATCGTGGGCGAGGACATCGCCACGCAGATTCGTGACCTTTCCCTCAAGATCTACAAGGCTGCCGCCGAGTACGCCGCGACCCGTGGCATCATCATTGCCGACACCAAGTTCGAGTTTGGTGTTATTGATGGCAAGGTCACGCTGATCGACGAGTGCCTCACGCCCGACTCCAGCCGTTTCTGGCCTGCTGCCAGCTACGAGGAGGGCAAGATCCAGCCTAGCTACGACAAGCAATTCGTCCGCAATTGGCTCAAGGCCAACTGGGATATGACGGGGGAGACCCCGCACCTGCCCGCCGAGGTCATCGATGGCACGTCCGAGCGCTATCGCGAGGCCTTCCAGATCATCACGGGCTCCCAGTTCACAAGCATGAAGGAGAACGCATAAGTGAGTACCCGTAGCGCCACGAACAAGCGCACGCAATCCCACGAAGTTACCGGGGTTGCGCGCAAGTCTGCCGCATCTGCTAAGCCCGCCCGCCAAGCAGCGAGCTCCGTTCGCGTCGTGCCGGCTTCGTCTAAGGCACGCCGCAAAGAGCTCGAGAAGGGCGAAAACCTGGAAGGTCTTTCCAAGGAGGAGAAGCGCGCCCGCAAGGCTAAACAGCGCGCCCGCGAGGATCGCATCTACACGGTGTCGAATATCCTCCTCAAGCAGGATGAGGACTACACCAAGCGCCGTCGTATCTGGTGGGCCGTGCTCGCCATTGGCATGGTGCTCGTCGTGGCAATTTGGGCCTCGCTGTACTTCGCTCCCGCTGGCATGGTGTCCAGCCCTGTCCAGATGGTCGGCATCGTTTTGTCCTATGTCATCATCCTAGGTGACTTTATCTACGACTTCGCTCGTATTCGTCCCTTGCGCAACATGTACCGCGCGCAGGCCGAGGGCATGTCCGAGAACAAGCTCAACGCTCTTATCGAGCGCGCAGCTGCCGAGGAGGACAAGAAGGACTCCAAGAAGAAGTAGCGTTTGCATACATACTTATTGCTAAGATATAAGGCGCGTCGTTTTTGCGGCGCGCCTTTTTACTGTTCTATAGATAGATGGAGTGGCACATGATTCGAGCTGCCCTGACGGTCGAAGAGGCTCTGGAGAGCATGAAGGCCTTGGAGCCCAAGATTAAAAACTACGCGCGCCTAGTCGTCCGCAAGGGCGTAAACGTTAAGCCCGGCCAGGAGGTCGTCGTTCAGTCTCCGGTCGAGTGCGCGCCGTTTGCGCGCGTGGTGGTCGCGGAGGCCTATGCTGCCGGCGCCGGCCACGTGACGGTCATCTGGGCCGATGATGCCGTGACGAGGCTCACGTACGAGCATGTCGAGAAAAGCTATTTTGAGCAGACGCCCGAGTGGAAGCGCCTGCAGCTGGATTCCCTGGCCCAGGACGGTGCCTGCTTTATCTTTATCGAGGGCGCGGACCCTGCCGCCCTTAAGGGCATCGATCCCGCTAAGCCCGCTGCAGCTTCTAAGGCAAGGAACACGCAGTGCAAAGTTTTCCGCCGTGGACTGGACTACAACATCAATCCGTGGTGCATCGCCGGCGCTCCGGTCGTGGCTTGGGCGCGCGAGGTGTTCCCAGGAGACGCCGATGAGGTTGCAATCTATAAGCTGTGGAATGCGATTCTGCACACCGCTCGCGCCGATGGCCAGGACCCAGAGAGCGACTGGGAGCTCCATGACGCCGCATTCGAAAAGAACCTGCGTTTCCTGAACGACAATCGTTTCGACTGCCTGCATTACACCGCGGCAAATGGAACCGATCTGATGATTGGCATGACGAAGGGTCACGAGTGGGCCGGCGGCAAGGGCAAGACGCCCGATGGGCACCCCTTCTTCCCCAACATTCCCACCGAGGAAGTCTTCACTTCGCCCGATCGCATGCGCGCCGACGGTATCGTGTACTCGGCCATGCCGCTCATCCACCACGGCAATAAGGTCGACGATTTTTGGATTAAATTCGAGGGCGGCCGCGTGGTGGACTACGATGCCCGCGTGGGCAAGGCAACGCTCGCAAGTATCATCGATACTGATGAGGGCGCTGCTCACCTGGGAGAGGTCGCGCTCATTTCCAAGAACACTCCGATCCGCGAAAGTGGTGTTCTGTTCTACGATACGCTCTATGACGAGAACGCTAGCTGCCATCTCGCGCTAGGTGTCGGTTTCCCCGAATGCATCGAGGGTGGGTATGACATGTCCAAGGAGGAGCTCCTGGAGCATGGCGTTAACGTCTCGAGCACGCACGTCGATTTTATGATCGGCACGGACGACATCGATATTGCGGGCATTACGCCTGATGGACGTGAAGTTGTGATTTTCCAGAACGGCCAATGGAGTTGGGAATAGTCCCAGACCGTGGTACAATGCCACCCGCGGGCCGTTAGCTCAGCTGGCAGAGCAGGGGACTTTTAATCCCAAGGTCCAGGGTTCGAACCCCTGACGGCCCACCATAGAATAGAAAAGCGACTGGCGGATGCCGGCCGCTTTTTTGTTACCGCGGCACGGGTTCGAACCCGAAAGGGCGCGGAGCTGAGTAAACGCGTGAGCGTTTGCCAGCGCAGCGCGCAAGGCGCGAAAGCGCCGCAGCGGCCGCCTGCGAAGCAGGCTGAACCCCTGACGGCCCACCATGGAATAGAAAGCGATCAACTCCGGTTGGTCGCTTTTTTTGCCGGTGCACGGGTTCGAACCCGTATCCATCTATATATAAGAACGCTTGGCGAACAAAACCAGCCTTTTACCGATGGGAAACAAATAGCTGATGCCTTTGGAGTAAAGTAGCGCTCCAGAGATGACCGATGTCTCAATACTCATAAAACAGCTGGTCATCGCCAATATCAGAAGCCAATGCTTCAGTTTTAACCCCAGTGATGCGACTGAGGGACCTATTCATTTGTGAACAAAATATGGAGTGCGCGATTCCCGCCCCCGGGGCCCCTCCGGTCTGGCAATATATCTCCTTGCCGCGCGGCCCGGTGGAACCGGATGAGCCGCGCAGGCGTGCACCTTGAGAACCGGATACTGCGAGGATGGACACACCAGATGTGTCGCATCCGGGCAGACATCGAACCATTTGAAAT
>DBEZMF010000040.1:0-3638 GCA_048250755.1 Collinsella sp. | reverse complement strand
TTGCAGTGAGAAATATTTCTCAAATAATTTTAACTATAGACATTATGAAAGAATTAAAAAATTTAGAGGCCATCCGGGAACTGCTTGCTTCTCATCCCATTTATACTTATGATTACTCAGATGGTCTTCTCATTAACAAGGAAGATACCAATATCCAGGTTTACTCAATCGACTTAGAGGATGAACCTTTTGCTGATTATATCTCAGGATATATCATCACATATGCTTCAGAGGAAGTTCTCTTCGAAAATCTCCGGGAAAACATTATTTCTCACATGGACTTAACAAAGGGTGCCGACGACCAATATTATGATTATTCACCCTCACAGGTAGAGGCTATCTTATTCGGAATCCTTCAATTAATCCCTGAACATCAGGATTACATTATAACCGGACTCAAAAAACATCTCCGGGAATTTATCCAAGACGAAGAACAAGATGATGACATGATATCCCAATATACCAGCATTTATAATGCTATCGAAAAATGGGAATCAGACCACAGGGAAACAGAAATCTTCCAACAACTTGCAGTATCAGAATTATTTAACCAACTAAATAAATAATCACTATGGTAAACTTATATAAATTACTCAACGTACTGGAACAGGGCATGTCTCTGTTCCAACTTAATAAATGGAAAACCGAAGGCATCTGGTATCCAATCACCCAATACAAAAAGGAATCAGATGAAATACAGGTAGTAACCAATTTATTTATTGCTGACCAGGAACAGTACCATATCCAACTATCGGGTAATTATCCAGAAGAATCCGATGACTGGAATAACTTTCTAGAGGAAAACCAATGGAAAATCTACCCATTACTTGCAAACATAATGCAGGTCTTCTTGCCCACAGGGAACTATCAGATTATGTATACCTTATATCCACAAGGATTCATATCAGTAATTGCTAAACCCATAAACAAATAACATTATGATTACCGAAGAACTTAAATATATACTAGACTCATTACCTTCAGGGGTACATGAACAAGCCAGGGAACTGGTAAAAACTTGGAAAACTGCCGATGGTCGAATAGTAAAAGAAATTTTTGAACTCTCAGAAGAAAAGGCCGATGAACTTCAACAAATTGCCGATGAAGCTAAGGGTAAACTATTTACCCTATTATTTGGCCCACTCTATCATCATTACGTATCTCAATATGTATTAGACCAGGACTATTTTGAAGAAGAGGAACAATTCATTGAGGACCTATTAAAATATTATAACCTATGACAGAATACATCAAAAACCAATTAATCAAACTATGCAACCATCCCGAATGGTTTAACGATATGCTCATCTCATTGGATAACAATCTCGAAGAACCTCATACGGCTATTCGCAATTATTTATCCCATGTACAACTAAATGGATTACTAGAAAACACCGAAATAGTACATGTATCATTCAATGGAGATGAACCTAAACCGGGATTCTATTTCGAAATACCCAAAGATCCTAATATGTATCTCATACTTGGAATCCTGGATGAAGATGAACGCCCACGTACCGTACTATTAGGTAAACCAAAGTTTAACCCTCAACTCAATTAACATCATGGAACCAACAATAACAGTAAACCAATATCCAATCGGATGGGAATGGCTAGACAGAGTACCTCTAGAGGACTTTAACTGGCTAATCGAAATATTCTCTACCATGACAGATAATACTGATACTTATGACTTTGTAGGATATACAGATTCCGAAACCCTACCAGGACAACAAAAGGTATGCTCAGTAGACAAGATACCATTAGCTAACTTCCTAAACGAAGACCAAGGCTATAAATCAGGTATATCAATGTACGGTCACTATATAGCATGTAAATGCTTAGACATATCCTCAGAAAGGGAATACATGAATCAGTATACCGATATAAGAATCCTAACCAATGAAATAAAACCATGCTAACAAAAGGGAAATTCCTGGTATCTTTCGAGGTACCAGGTCACACTAAAGAATACACAGAGGGATTCACAGAGGAAATGGTAATCCCATACAGAACTGAGGAACTTAACCCATACCTAAGGTACCCCAACCAAGAGATAAACAACAACCACCTCCACTCCGAACACATCAGATTACAGATAAGAGAAATATTACAAATCCCACTAAGAGATATAACCATAATCGATATAATATCACTACCATGAAAAAGAAAGACCTAATATACATACCCCACCAAGATACTTGGACAGAACGTTTCCCTAATCCTGGCAGTAACAAAAATGATTACACTCTATACCTAAGTGATCCCCAAGCCCAGTATAATAAGTTACTCCGTACCCAACAGAAACTAAGAAACAAAAAGAAATGAATATCATCTATCACATAATCCGAATAATACTATCCGTAGGCACCATCCTAACCCTCATACGCAATGAGAAAATATACCAAGCCCACAAGCATACCCACCCAACAAACAAAATAAGGTATATCATCTCACAGCTAATAATCCTAACCCTATACACCTCATCACTAATCCTGGTATCCTACACATATAGGATTATACTAAGATACATATAATAATACTAAAAAATTATGAAATCACTAATTCTACTCATCGTAACGATCTGACTTCTAATCCTAAATGAAGAAGCCTACCTAACAAAGAAATTCATCTACAGAATGAATGTAATCGTAATCCCTTTAGTATATGCCTTCATACAGGTATACCTAATCGAATAAATACCCACAAGGTACCTGGAATAAATACCGGGTACCTCCCACACCACCCAACACAAAAATAAAACAAAATCATACTAATGCTAACTAAGGTACAATATCTACCTATCCCCTCTATAACTAATATACCCTCTATTAATATAATAATACATATCAAGGTACCTCGCCGGGGGTTTTGGGGATTTAGGCAAACAAGGCTAGGCAAACTTACCCTTACTATACACACTATATAGCCACTCAACTCACACTCAACTCACTATATAGCCACTATACCATATAGCTCTACTACACACTTTAAAGGCAAACTCAAAAAGGCCTAAAAAGGCAAATAAATCCGACCATTAATGGCCCCTAAATCCGATTGCCTTGAGTACCCTTTATATGTATTATATTATAGATTGCATTCAAGGTAATTCGAAGGTAGGGGATTATATAATACAGATATGTTATGTAGCTTCTATGTATGTAGGTAGTATAGCTTTAGTACATCGTCGATTAATGGCCATCACAATTTACCTTGATTGCCTTCACCAAGTTATTATATTATGTATTATATAATAAGTATTGGGTTGGGGATTAGGTAAATAGGATATTAGGTTTTAGGGCTAAATGGTTTATAGGATTTAAGGCCTTCAAGGGGCATATTTAGGTAATATTCCTAGTAAGTATGTATTTTATTTGCTTAGTATTTATATTAGCATTATTTGTAAAGCTCTAGGACAATTTTGTGATTTAGAGGTACCTTGATTGCCTTAGTTGCCAAGAGCCATTAGGTATTATATAATATTAGTTATAGGTAGGGAAGGTAAAATCAGGTTCAATTTCCTCTGGGTCAGGGATTTCGGATGAGAATTCAATAAGGCAATCATCTGTGTTAAGGTAGATGGATATTTCCTTAGCTTTCGATTGCATTAGTTCTGGCAATATCAAATCGAATTGTGA
>DBEZMF010000039.1:0-1435 GCA_048250755.1 Collinsella sp. | reverse complement strand
AACGAATCCCGCTACCGCGGCGAGAACTACCGCGACATCCCGCTTCTGACGGATCGCGAGGTGTGGCTCAAGAAAAGCGTGCTCGACGAGGACGGCCAGCCGGTGCTCGACGAGCGAGGAAAGCCCGCCAAGGACATCGTGCGCGTCATGCCGGCGCAGATCAAGGAGGCGCTCGACCGCAACCGCAGCGAGTACCTGCAGAGCCTCTCCGAGAAGGCGCGCGGCGCGCGCGAGGGCTCGGAGCGCCTGGGAAACGGCGATAGGCGCGCCGCCCAGAGCCGCGAGAGCATCGCGATGTAGGAGGAGGTGCGCGAGAAATGAAAGAGAAGACGATGGAGAGGATAACCTCCTCGAAAATCGTGCGGGTCGCCATGGCGATGGCGCTCGTGCTGTCCGTCGCCATCGTCCCGACCAAGGCATATGCCTCCGGGAACGTGAACGTCTCGATCGGCAAGAGCATCCCCTATGCCGGATACGAGACGACCCAGATGAGCGCCAACGGCAACGACGCCTACTGCATCGAGCCGTCGCGCTCCACGCCCGATGCGGGAACCTATCCGACGAGCGAGGCGGGAGATCTGGCGGCGGCCATGTGGTTCTCCTATGGGGCACCCGGCTTCGACGCGTCCATGTGGCCCAGCTCCTGGTACGACGGAAGCGGCATGGACGAGGACAAGTACCGCGTGGCGAGCCACATCCTGCTCTCGTACGCCAACCTGGGATCTGCCGCCGAGGCGACCTACGGCACGAGCGCCGAGTTCGCCTCCTGGGCGGAGCGCGAGATCGCGGGCGACGTGTGGAGCCAGGTCAACGCACGTGCGAACGAGGTCTCCACGGGATTCTCGGCCATCAGGATCCATGCGGGATCAGACGCCCAGACGCTCGCCAGCTTCACGTGGGAGCGCGGCGGCGTGAAGATCGCCAAGGTCGATGCGCAAGCCGGCGCAGGCGAGCAGGGCGACGCCTCGCTCGAGGGCGCCGAGTTCGCCATCGTCAACGCATCGGGGATGAACTCCTACGTGAACGGCCACAGCTACGCAGACGGCGAGACGGTCATGACCATCTCCACCTCCTGGGACGGCTCGGCCTACACCGCGCAGACCGCGAGCGACGCGCTGCCGTGCGGCACCTACCGCATCGTTGAGGCGAACGCTCCGGAAGGCTACCTTCCCTGGGAAGGCGAGCTCGGGTTCGCCATCGAGGGCGACGGCCAGGTCGTCGACCTTTCCGGCGACCCCGTGCATGACGACGCGATACGCGGCGGCGTGCAGGTGACCAAGGCCGACGCGGAGCTCGGCGAGTCCGAGGCGGTCGGCGGGAACGGGCATGCAGCAGAAGGCGTCGGCACGACGCTCTCCGGCATCGAGTTCGCCATAACGAACGCCTCCGAGAACAAGGTCCTCGTAGGCGATGCCTGGTACGAGCCGGGCGAGGT
>DBEZMF010000038.1:0-4564 GCA_048250755.1 Collinsella sp. | reverse complement strand
TTCCTGGCCTCGACATCATGCTTCACCCTCAAATCAACGCGCATAAAGAAAGCCTCCCATTTCTCATGTCCAAGAAATGGGAGGCAGTTCAGCACAGGCCGAGGAGGGTCTTGTTGTCATCGTTATCTTTGAGCGCAGGTGCCCCGCGCTACAGACTGCGAATCCGCACGGCCTCGGGCGGAAACTCTTGCTCGCCGGCATCGGTCTTGATGGTGGCGCGACCCCAGATGTCCAGGCCCGCAAACACACCGACCGCAAGCGGCAAACCGTTGGGCGACACCGCCGCGACCTGACGACCCAGCAGTGGCACCATGTCAAAGTACTCGCCCAGCACCGGAGCCAGCGGGCCGGCAGCGCCCTGTGGTGTGTTGGCGGCAACCGCCCAGGTGTCCACACGGGTCAGCACGGCGGCGGCCAACTTCTCGACCAGCGCTTCGTCAGCCACATCCACACCAAGCTCGCTCAGCGCCGAACGCTCAATATACACCGTCACCGCGGCAAACATGCCCGCAGCACCGGCACCGCCGTTCACGGCAACACGCGCGAGCGACGTCTCAAACGCAGGCGCACCGCACACGATATCGCTCGGCCACTGGATACCCACCTTACCGGCAAGGCCCAACCCCGGCGTCGAAGCCGTGCCCACGAGCGCGTCCATCATGCCCATCGCAGCCACAAACGGCAGGGCGTGGAAGGCATGCATGTTCACATCCGGACGCACGACCAGCGAAAACGTCAGCGAAGCATCGCCCGCACTCCACGCGCACCAGCCCGCGGACATGCCCTCGCGGCCCGCGTCGCGCGCCGCGTCGAGCTCGGTGCCAGCGGCAACAGCATTCATCTCGATCATCTACATACGCCCCAATTCGCCCACGATATGGCCCACGCGGTCCTCGGGCTCCTTGACCTCGACACCGTTGTAGCGGAAGAACCGCGCCGGGTCGTGCATCAGGTCCTCGAGCGGCACCAGCACAAAGTCGCGCTCGCCAATGAGAGGATGCGGCAGGCGCAGCTTTTTGCCGCCGTGGGTCTCGCCGTCCATCCACAGCAGGTCCAGGTCGATGGTGCGCGGACCGTTGGCCTTGGCTTTCTTGGAGCGGTCACGCCCCAGCTCGGCCTCAATCTTCATAAGCTCATCGAGCAGCACCAGCGGCGCCAGCTCGGTCTTGATCTCGATGACGGCGTTGGCAAATGCGTCCTGGCGCGTCTCGTAGGCCGGCTCGCTCTCGTAGATGCGCGAGCAGTTGGACACGCAGGTGAGCGGGATCTCGGCGATCATGTCGCGTGCGGCGCGGATGTTGTCGCAACGATGCCCCAGGTTGGAGCCCACGGCCACAAACGCACGGCGCGGCTGCGGTTTGGCGACAGCCCAGTAACCGTTCAGGAACTGCGCAAAGCCCGCGACGTCGTGCACGCGCACAATGTTGGCACCGGCCTGGATGGCGCCCAGGCACACGCCAAACGTGGCGGCATCGCGCTCGGCGGCCTCGGTCACGCCCGAGACGGCGCCCACAAAGCGCTTGCGCGACACGGCGCACATGAGCGGATAGCCCAGTGACGCCATCTTGGCAGTCTCGCGCTGGATGACGATGTCCTCGTTAGCCGACTTACCAAAGCCCGGTCCAGGATCGATGCAGATGCGGTCGCGCGACACGCCGGCATGGATGAGTGTGCGGGCCTGGTCAGACAGAAAGCCCATGACGCGGCGCATGATGGGCGCCGAATCGGGCAGGGTGAAGCGGCGGAGCTGCGAGGTGGGCACGTAGGCTTCCTCGCGGCGGGCGCTGCGGCGCATCATGGCGGCCAGGCGGTCATTGGACTCCGATGCGGCCTCGGTGGCCTCGGGAGCGGCCTCGGGCGCGGGCGCGACGGTCTCGGCGGCAGCAGCCTGCTCGGCGGCCGGCGTCTCCTGCTCGCTTGCAGGCTCGGACGTGGGCTCCGGTTCGCCAAACGGCAACGAGGGCTGCACCACGCCGCCCGGAAGCTTGGCCTCCGGCTTAGGATCGCCCAGCAGCTTGCCGCGACGGCGGCGAGCCGGCTTCTCGGCCTCACGCGCGGCCTCGGCAGCCGCCTCGCGCGCCTTCTCGGCAACAAACGCCGCTGCCGAGGTATCGAGCTGCACCGTTGCGTGTGTGCGTGCGGGCGCGGTGACCTCGCCGGCATGCATCACGATGACGCCGCAGGTGCTCGTCTTAACAAACTCGACCATCTTGGGATCGGTGAAGCCGGTCACGTCATTGACGATCGAGGCGCCGCAGCGCACGGCCGCCTTGGCAACCGCCACATGACGCGTGTCGATCGAGACGATGGCGCCCTCCTTGGCCAGCGCGCGCACCACGGGCAGCACGCGGCGAGCCTCCTCGTCGGGGTTGACCGGGGTAAAACCAGGGCGCGTGGACTCGCCGCCCACGTCGATGATGTCGGCGCCGGCGTCGAGCATCGCTAGGCCGTACTCGATGGCGGCATCCGGGTCGAAGTGCTCCCCGCCATCGCTAAACGAATCGGGCGTCACGTTGAGGACGCCCATGATGCGCGGACGGTCAAAGCTGAGCTCGTACTTTCCGCACCGCCATGTCTTGCTGTCGTTCGCCATGAACATCCTCCTAAAATGCCCACGCCGCCGAGCTTGGGGAGCTGGCGGCGGGGTCGCTTTGCACTCAGTCTTTCTATTGTATCCGCGCGCGCGGGCTAGAACGCAAACGCGGCCGCGATGTCGCAAGAAATCAGCAGGTCGGCATTTGCATCCTGATCGGTGGGAGCAAGGTTGCATATGGCCAGCGTATCGCCGGTAAAGTAACGCGTAAGGCCTGCCGCCGGATACACCACGAGCGAGGTCCCGCCCACAATGAGGGCATCGGCCGCGGCGATGGCGGCAACGGCACCGGTCAGCACGTGCTCGTCGAGCGGCTCCTCGTAGAGCACTACATCGGGCTTGATGCGGCCGCCGCACGCGGGGCACGCAGGCACGCCCGCGGCGTCCTCGTGCTCGCGCGAGCAAATCCACTCGGCGCTATAGACCGCGCCACACGACTGGCAAATGTTGCGATGGACCGATCCGTGCAGCTCAAACACGCGCCGTGAGCCGGCCATCTGATGCAGGCCGTCGATATTTTGCGTCACCACGGCATTTAGCTTGCCGGCGCGCTCCAGCTCGGCCAGCTTGGTGTGGCAGCGATTGGGCTTGGCGCCAAGCGCGATCATCTTGGTGCGGTAGAAGTCGAAGAACTCGGCCGGATGCGCCTCGTAAAAGCTATGCGACAGCATGGTCTCAGGCGGATAGGCAAACTGCTGGTGATACAGGCCGTCCACGCTGCGGAAATCGGGGATGCCACTTGCCGTGGAAACACCAGCGCCGCCAAAGAAGACCACGTGACTATGGGTTTCGAACAGCTCCGCCAGCGCGGCGGACGCCTGTTTGGGGTTTGATATTTCCTGCGTCATATATGTCCTCCGTCCGTGTCTCCGGGACGGCGGCGTTCGCACTATCACTCGCGGACTCCGCCCCGCTCTTGTTGCGTTAATCTTAAGCCTGCCAACCCCGTCGAAAGGACACCATGCCTCAGACTTACACCTTTGCCTCGTGGAACGTTAACGGCCTGCGCGCCGTGCTCAAAAAGGACCCGAACTTTATCCAGATCGCGCAAGAACTCGACGTCGATATCCTGGCGTTGCAAGAGACCAAGCTGCAAGAAGGCCAGGTTGATATTGACCTGCCCGGCTATCGCCAAACCTGGAGCTACGCCGAGCGTAAAGGCTATTCGGGCACTGCGGTCTTTAGCCGCCAGGAACCGCTGCGCGTGCTGCACGCCGACGCGCTGTTACCCTACGCCGGCGAGGGCGAGGCGGCCGAACTCGTCGCCCAAGCCGCGACCGAGGGCCGCGTCTGCGCGCTGGAGTTCGACAAGTTCTGGTTTGTGGATGTCTACACTCCCAACGCGCAAAACGAACTCGCCCGCATCGACGTGCGCATGGCCTGGGACGATGCCTACCGCGACTTTTTGAACGCGCTCGAGCGCGAGACCGGCAAACCCGTCGTAACCTGCGGCGACTTTAACGTGGCGCACGAGGAGATCGACCTTAAGAACCCCAAGTCCAACCGCGGCAACGCAGGCTTTTCGGACGAGGAGCGCGGCAAGTTTACCGAGCTGCTCGACGCCGGCTTTACCGATACCTGGCGCGCGGCAAATCCGGACGTCGAGGGCGTCTACAGCTGGTGGAGCTACCGCTTTAATGCCCGCAAGAACAACGCCGGCTGGCGCATCGACTACTTCCTGGTAAGCGACGCAATCGCCGACAACGTACGCGACACCGGCATCCGCGGCGACATCTTCGGCAGCGACCACTGCCCCGTCACCCTCACGCTAGAGCTCTAGCCCCAAGTAATTCCTGGGGGACAGAGGAAAACAGATCATGTGACCCCTCTCCCATTACAGTCTGAAATAGGCCATCGATAAATTTCGATGGCGAGCATTCGGCGCATTGCCTACGATACGGGCAAGCCCCGAGGGGCCGCCGATCGGGCGCCTCCGGATGGCCGTCTGCCCCTGCCCCGTAGAGGGCCCGG
>DBEZMF010000037.1:0-104158 GCA_048250755.1 Collinsella sp. | reverse complement strand
TGCTCTCATAGGAGTTTTCAGGGCAATTGATTATTGTCGAATCCTTAAGTCTGGCGAGTGCCGTTCGGTGCTTGCGTGGTCAATTGGTGACACTTTAACTTCGATCTTCTGTTTGCTGGTTTCGGCAGGACTTGTATTCCTCGCTTTTTTCCAGTCCTCTGAAGCAATGGCATCTGTTGTTGATACGGTTTATCCGGGCGCGCGCTTTGAAACCGGAGGAAGCGGGCTTCCCGAACTTTTTTCGAATGCGCTTTCTATTTATTATGCTTTTGATACGCCGTTGGTTTCAAATGAATGTGAAATTGCCACCATTCTCTGCTTTTTCCCTCTTGGGACTCTTGCGTCTCTGTCCTGTATCATCAAAAAGCGAGATTGGCATTTAATTGCACTATTAGTCCTTCAGTTATTTTTCCTTCTTTTTGCCTTCGTTGGCTTCCCGTCATTTTTATCCCGAATTACCTTGATGTATAACGTGCCTGTTCTGCGGCTTTTATTTCCTATTGGGTACTTAGAGCTTCTTCTTTTCTTGATATCTGTTAAAAAAGCCAAAGAATACCAAGAGGTTAATAGCCAAATTAGTTCCTTGTTGGTTTTGCTAGTGATTGGAATCTGTTTAAGTTCAGTATTCCAGATTTATATTCTTCTTTCCGCCAAGTATCTTGTCGCAAGGAAATTGTATCTTTTGATGCTGATATTTCTTTGTGCAGTTTCCTGCCTTTTGTTCAGCGCATTTATCCTTGGTAAAAACTGCATTGGTTTATTTGTCGCATTTGCTATTTGCTTCGGTGTAATTCCTGGTTGCTGTATCAATCCAATACAAATTGGTGCAGCTCCGCTTACCGAAACGGAGCTGGCGTCTCTTGTTGATCAGTTTGCTGACAAGGATGATTACTCAGTTAAATGGGTTGTCGATGGTTCTTGGACAGTTGCCAATCTTTGCGCTGCGTATGGAGCGCCTGTAATTAACTCGACCAATGCTTATCCTGATCTGGCGCGTTGGAATTCTATCGATGATAATAACGAGAATGAGTACGCATACAATAGGTATGCTCATATCATTGCAAATGTATTCGCTCCGTCTACGTCTTTTAATTCCACTCAGGATGATCTCTTCACAGTTAATTTGACTGAAGATGATCTAAGACAGCTTAATGTGAAGTACGTTTTGTCTAGTAGGGATTTGACGGAGTTTTCATCTGATCAACTGCGGATTACGCAATTAGGGTCAGCAAACGGATTCGTTCTATATGAATTAACCTATTAGGAAGAATGGGGCTGTCGGTCAAACTGGCAGCCCCATTCTCCATTCTTTACGTGCCTATGAGTTAAACGTCATGGCACTTTTATATTTGATAATACAGATTTCCACTGACGATATTTATGTTTATATATGGATCGCCTTTCACGTAATATTCTGGCCATAGGTAGTTGAGCAATGAGTATTCCCTATGGAACCTCATTTTCTTTTCGTCGCTGATTTCATAGCCTCGCGATAGCGACTCATAATGGTACAGTTCGGTGTCGGGTGTATATACAACAAGATAGTTGTGACTTCTCACTTTGAGGCAATAGTCAACATCATTAAAAGCAACAGCCAGTTCTTCTCTAAAGCCACCGACTTCGTCGAATACAGCTCTTTTAGTCATGAGGCATGCTGCAGTTACCGCGCTTAAATCTTGCGTGCGGTCACATAGATTGAAGTAGCCCCATTTACCTCTGGGGTAGTCTTTTCCAAGGTGGCCGGCTCCAATTCCTCCGATACCGACGCCCGCATGCTGCAAAGTATTGTCGCTGTAGAAAAGTCTTGCGCCAACAATGCCAACTTCTTTTCGTGAACAAATGCCCAGCATGTTTTCAATCCAGTTTGGGGTTAGAACTTCTGTGTCGTTGTTTAACAAGAGAAGATAATCTCCCTTTGCTTTGCTAGCGCCAAAGTTCATCAGTTTTGAGAAATTGAATTCTGCACCCCAATATTCGATGCGGATCGTATTGGGATAGCATTTCTCTAATTCAGAGTAGTACTCGAATGTTTCTGGGTTCTCGCTGTTATTTTCAATGATGACGATTTCGTAGTTATCGTACGTTGAGCGTTCAATGATCGACTTAATGCACGTATCGAGAACAGAGGGATGGTCCTTTGTCGGAATAATGATTGATACAAGTGGATGACTATCTGGAACTGCATAGGCAACTTTATAAGTGAAGGGGTCGTTTCCGCGGCAAACGTTCGCTGCAATTCCAAGCCTGTCCAAATGGGCCTGTACAGCTTTGACGCCAGCATCCCATGCATATAGCTTTGAGTTCGGGTCACCTGCAGTTGAGTTCTCGCTAATTCTCCAGTGATACAGGATTTTAGCCACGTGCACCACATGCCGTGCTTTTTCGATTGCCTTAAGCGTTAAGTCGTGGTCTTGGGCTCCATCGTACTGTTCGTCGCCGTACTCCAGAGAATCGAATAGCGTTTTTCTGATTGCAAGGAAATGGCAAATATAATTAACGCTTCGCAGCAAATCGATGCTTAAATCTGGCTTAAAGAACGGATCGCCATAGCTGCCATTGGCAAACAGTTTGTCTTCGTCGCAGTAAATTAGATCAGTATTGTTTTCAGCATTAATTGCATGCGCATATTCATAAAGCGCCGAGGGCTCGAGAGTATCGTCGTGGTCTAAGAAGCAAATGAAATCTCCATTTGCTTCTTTTGTCCCAGCAAGAGTGTTTTTGGAAATGCCGGCATTGTGTGCTAACTCTATCACCTTAATGCGAGCGTCTTTAATCTTAGCGGCTTCGACTATATCTGCAAGCGCACTGTTATCTGGACTAGCATTGACTAGCACAAGCTCCCAGTTTGCATAGCTCTGTATAAGAACCGATTCCACCATTTCCCTGAACAGATTTTCGGGTGTGTTGAATAGGGGTACGACGATGCTAAACAAAGGCATTTCCTTGAAGGTAACCATCGATTGTTTTTCGAGCATCGCCGAGCTTGCCTTGTGTTGCTCGAGCCAATTTGGATATGCAGATGGATCAATCGAAATAGGTGTCATTTTCGATGTGGTTAAAATGCGTAGCTTATTGAGCTCTTCGTTGTCCACAACAGCGAAGCTGTTAAAGCTTGGGTGGTTGTCGTCTTCGATTGTGAAGATAAGCCTATTTGTGCTATTTGGGATTCGGACCGAGTATTGAATTTCGCGACGTTTTTTATTGGGGGCAAACCACAAGGGAATCGTAATGTCATCGGTGGTGATCGGCTCAATCTCAATACGATTCATAAAAGTATCGAAGCAGCTGATGACTATTTTGTTGTCGTTGCGCTGAGGAAGTTTTACTGAGCAGCGAAGAATGGCCTCATCTCCATCTTCGATAAACTCGTGAAAACGCATGCTTGCTACATCCAAGTCATGCTTATCGTCATAGTTCCTAATGGAATGGGACAAATGATTCTTAATTTTGTAATTTAATCTTGACGCCCATTTTGCCGCGCTAAAGTTGATTTTAATGGCATCGTAGGCATATTGCGCACTCAAATCATTAATCTGAATATCGCAATCACCAGTTCCGAGGTCGGGAAGAACTATGACGTATTGATTGTTATTTGACTCGTATGGATAGATTGAGCTTGGTATTGTCGTTCCGTCGTTCTTCGCTGCTGTCACCTGAATATTTGATGCGTCTGTCTCAACATTCTTTAGGAGAACGTACACCTTTCCGCTTCCACGGCAAATACAATCCATGCTAATTATCATTTCAATTTACCTTTCCGTTGTATTGAAGATGTCTGCGCTATTTCACTTGGATCTCAGGTTAATTCTTGCATTGAATTAACCCAGCACAGGTAGTCTCTCGATTCTTTCTTGGTATCGAATGCGCGCCGCTGTAATTCGACGTTCATGCCATGTGGCCATAGTCGAATTGTTTTGCCCGTCTAGCGGATGAATGTTTTCATATCCAATTGGATGCATATAGTCTTTAGGATCCGCTATATACATTTGTGCTGCTTCGAGATTTCCACTGCACCTGCTTCTTAAATCGGGATTTCCATTCAGAAGAGAGCCAATAGAAAAATGAGGATGTGCAACTCGATGTTCATTAATGCCGATTGCAATGAAATGTTCCAGCGCTCCAAGGGGGTCGTCTTTATATCTATCGAATAGATCCTCGTAATGATTTACATAAAAGGAATAATCAAATACCGATGAATAGTCTACTCCGTTAAATACAGCATTCGTAGAGCAAGCGCATGTAAGTTGCGGCCTCCTTCGAGGCCATGTGCTTTGATCAATCGTGAGTGCCTCTTTATTAATTGGGTTAAAGATACGGCATTCGTAGCATCCTATGTCTTCCTTTTTAAGGAAGACATTGAACAGTCGTTCCGAGATAAAGCCAGGCATCCTTTGTTGATAGCTATCGCGACCACTTATATAGTCAATTCGTTTCTCAAGGTTTTTTTCGATTTTGAAAAGCCATTTACAATATCGGTCCATCAGTTCCTTTTTGCAAATAAACATATTGCATGGTGAAAAAGAGCACTCCTCGCAAATTGCATCATCAAAGGCATCCAAGTAGTCAGGGCTTTTCGTCCTGATGATTTCCCTTGTCTGTAGTAGATCTGTCGAAGAATGGATCGTTCTATACTGCTCAGCAACAGTGATTAAGTTGCACCCGATTGAGCTTGTGCAGGGTTCTTTGGCTGCAACAATGCAGTCATTATTAGCAAGAATGTTTTCAATTTCATATTCTCTGAGCATCTGCTTCGAGTTGTTGGGGGACTCAAATGCCCTTCGATAATGCGTGAGCCCAACTATCGACTCAGGAGAATTCTTCCATATCCAATAGAGGCCGGTAAGCTCACAGTAGTGTTTGTTTTTCTGCGAAATATTATCGCCCTGATCGTCGTACAGCCATCCAGCTTGACGATTGTCTGTTGGAATGGAGCTTGCCCCAACGTAGAGCGGCTGATACGGCGCTTGCGCATCAATGTCAAAGTGTTTATGCGCTGCGATGTAAATCTTCACTGTTCCTGACGCTCTTTCCGTGCCGAGGCAATTAGATGGCCTGTTCAATGGGTATCGCTCATATATTTTTAATTGATATGACCGATAGAGATTATTATATAAGTCGTAACTAAATCAGTTAAATGACACGGAGGACTACATGAAAGGCATCATCCTCGCCGGCGGGTCCGGCACCCGCCTGTACCCGCTAACGCTCGTGACCTCCAAGCAGCTGCTGCCGGTCTACGACAAGCCCATGATCTACTACCCGCTGTCCACTCTCATGCTGGCGGGCATCCGGGACATCCTGGTCATCTCCACGCCGACCGACTTGCCCAACTTCGAGCGCCTGCTCGGGGACGGCTCGCGCTACGGCGTGAACCTGTCCTACGCCGAGCAGCCCTCGCCGGACGGCCTGGCCCAGGCGTTCACCATCGGCGAGGAGTTCATCGCCGGCGAGCCGTGCGCCCTCGTGCTCGGGGACAACATCTTCTACGGCAACGGCCTCAGCCGCCACCTGACGCGCGCCGTCCAGAACGCCGAGTCGGGCCGCGCCACGGTCTTCGGCTACCACGTGGACGACCCCGAGCGCTTCGGCGTCGTCGAGTTCGATGCGCAGGGGAGGGCCGTCTCCATCGAGGAGAAGCCCGCCGAGCCCAAGAGCTCCTACGCCGTCACCGGCCTGTACTTCTACCCGGGCGACGTGGCCGCCAAGGCCCATGAGGTCAAGCCGTCCGCGCGCGGCGAGCTGGAGATCACCACGCTCAACCAGATGTACCTTGAGGAGGGGACGCTGTCCGTGGTCACCCTCGGCCGCGGGTACGCGTGGCTGGACACCGGCACCATGGAGTCACTCCACGAGGCCGCGGAGTTCGTCCGCGCCGTGGAGCACTCCCAGGACCTTCCCGTGTCCGTGCCCGAGGAGATCGCCTGGGAGAACGGCTGGATCACCTCCGCGGAGCTGGAGCAGGCCGCCGAGGCCTACGGCAAGTCGGTCTACGGGCAGCACCTCAAGAAGGTCGCCGCCGGCGAGATCGTCAACAGCCCGCGCGAGTACTAGCGCCAGCTTGTTTTCTTTTAGGGGTCACCGTTTATCTGGTGGCCCCTTTCGTTATGATTACGTTGACCATAAAGACAATATGATTGGGAGTGGATGTGTTAAGCGTCTACTTTGGCGATATGCCAGAAGCGATTTACAACACAGCGACATATTTCAAAAACTCTTACCGGTCTTCTTGGATTACGGATCCCTATGCAGTCTCGATAATTAAAGATGTCGATCGTTCGGACGTTGTCTCCGAAAACGTCATCGAAAGCCCTGTGCTTGGATCCATCTCCCCACTCCAGCTTTCTGGTGGCGTGAAAACGTTGCTGCTTATGAGATTTGATCGTACACATTTTTTTAACGCTTCGACCTGTGGCGATAACTGTGCCAAGTGGATTCTCGACATGGCGAAAGGCCGCAAGCTCGTTGTGAATCTCTATCATGTGATGGACTTTGGTCGCGAGGATTTTAAAATCAAAGTCGTGAACAGCGGCCGAATCGTTCATAACATGGCCGAATTGATTCACGAGTCGATTCCGTATCTGTAGGTGCTGCTTATGAACGGTTCGCATCTTGTTAAGATTTCCCGCCGTAGGGGAACCAAGTACACATTTACCATCAAGCGGAACATCACTATTGTGCGTGGCGATAGCGGCACGGGTAAGACGACGCTGTTTGACATGGTCGCAGACTACATGCGAACGGGCGAGCAGTCGGGCGTTTCCTTGCAATGCGATTGTCCCTGTGTCGCCCTGACCGATTATGATTGGCGAAACCAGCTTTCGTCCGTTCATGACTCGATTGTATTTGTCGATGAGGGCTTAAAAGAGATCCATTCTGATGAGTTTGCCCATCATGTGCTGTATTCCTCGAATTATTTCGTGCTGATCTCAAGGGCTGATTTCCCCAATCTTCCGTATAGCGTGGATGAGATTTACAAGATTAAGACGAGCGGAAAATACCATTCTTTCGTCCCTGTTTATCAAGATCGCGGGAATCATCGTTATGCTATTTCCCGGTCGGCGCCAAAAAAGACTTTTCTATCCTTCTATGCGAGGACAGTAAGTCTGGTTTCCAGTTCTTTGAACGGCATTTCGCTGACAGTGAGCTTACCTGCGCTTCGGCCATGACGAACAGCGCGATTTTGAGCTGGTTGGATCAGCATTTCGACGATCGCGTGTTTGTTGTCGCGGACGGAGCGGCATTTGGGTGCTATGCGGACCGCGTCCTTAAGCTGCAAGACATTCACCGCGATACTGTTACGGTTTGTCTTCCCGAGTCATTCGAGTGGCTTCTGCTGAGCTCCGGCGTAATTTCAGGGTTAGAAGTTAAGGCGGTTTTGGAAACCCCAGAAGCCTTTATAAACAGTGAGAAGTTTAAAAGCTGGGGGGACTTCTTCTATAAGTACTTACGCGATAAAACTGGGAATTCGGTCTTCCGTTACGACAAAGACTGCATTCCGGAGGTGTTTTGTAGGGGAAGTAATTCTGCGAAGGTCATGGCTCTTATCGCATGCCGAAATGTCCGATAGTTTTGTTGAATAGTGTCGCGGCGTCACTTCCTGCGGCATACTAAAGAAGCTGTACTTGCTTCAGATTGGATTTTCATGTCTGAGATTTTTGAACCTAAGAACATCATCGTCACGGGCGGCTGCGGCTTCATCGGCAGCAACTTCGTGCACTACGTGGTGAAGAACCACCCGGGCGTCCACGTGACCGTCCTGGACAAGCTGACCTACGCCGGCAACCCCGAGAACATCGCGGGGCTGCCCGCCGACCGCGTGGAGCTCGTCGTGGGCGACATCTGCGACGCCGCGCTACTCGATAGGATCGTCCCGGGCCACGACGCCATCGTGCACTACGCCGCCGAGAGCCACAACGACAACTCCATCGCCGACCCGGAGCCCTTCCTGCGCACGAACGTCGAGGGAACCTTCCGCCTGCTGGAGGCCGTCCGCAAGCACGGCGTCCGCTACCACCACGTCTCCACCGACGAGGTCTACGGCGACCTTGCGCTCGACGACCCCGCCAAGTTCACCGAGGAGACGCCTTACCACCCGTCCTCGCCGTACAGCTCGACCAAGGCTAGCTCCGACATGCTCGTGCGCGCCTGGACGCGCACCTACGGGCTTCGCACCACGATCTCCAACTGCTCCAACAACTACGGCCCCTACCAGCACGTGGAGAAGTTCATCCCGCGCCAGATCACGAACATCATCGACGGCGTGCGCCCTAAGCTCTACGGCCGCGGCGAGAACGTGCGCGACTGGATCCACACCGAGGACCACTCCTCTGCCGTCTGGGACATCCTCACCAAGGGCCGGATGGGGGAGACCTACCTCATCGGCGCAAATGGCGAGAAGAACAACATCACGGTCCTGCGCATGATCCTCGAGGCCATGGGGCGCGACCCCGAGGACTTCGACTGGGTCGCCGACCGCCCCGGCCACGACCGCCGCTACGCCATCGACTCGACCAAGCTGCAGCGCGAGCTGGGCTGGAGGCCGGCCCACACCGACTTCGCCGAGGGCCTGAAGGCCACCATCGACTGGTACGTGGCCAACGAGTCTTGGTGGCGCCCGGCCAAGGAGGCCACCGAGGCCCGTTACCGCGCACAGGGCCAGTAGGAGGGGAGAGAGACATGGCAGACATCGCATTCGAGAAGGACCTCGCCGTCGCCGAGACCGGCATCGTGGGCCTCAAGGTCGTCGACCTCGCCGTCCACGGCGACTCGCGCGGCTGGTTCAAGGAGAACTGGCAGCGCGCCAAGATGACCGCGCTGGGCATCCCGGACCTCAGGGTCGTCCAGAACAACGTCTCCTACAACGACAGCCGCGGCGTCACCCGCGGCATCCACGCGGAGCCCTGGGACAAGTTCATCTCCGTGGCCCGCGGTTCCGTCTTCGGCGCCTGGGTGGACCTGCGCGAGGGCAGCGAGACCTTCGGCAAGGTGTTCACGACCGTTTTGGATCCCAGCAAGGCCATCTACGTCCCGCGCGGCGTGGGCAACTCCTTCCAGGCCCTGGAGGACGGCACCGCCTACACCTACCTGGTGGACGCCCACTGGTCGCTCGAGCTGAAGAGGACCTACACCTTCGTGAACCTCGCCGACCCCGAGCTCGCCATCGAGTGGCCGATCCCGCTCGACCAGGCCACCGTCTCCGAGGCGGACCTCAACCACCCGATGCTGAGGGACGTCGTCCCCATGGCGCCGAAGCGCACCCTCGTCACCGGCTGCAACGGCCAGCTGGGCCATGCGGTGCGCGCGCTCGCCGAGGAGCGCGGCGTCGCCAAGGACTTCGACTTCTGCGACATCGACACCTTCGACATGTCCGACCCGGACGCCTACGCGCAGTACGACTGGTCGCTCTACGGCACCGTGATCAACTGCGGTGCCTACACGGCGGTCGATAAAGCGGAGGCCCCCGAGGGCCGCGTGACCGCCTGGAAGGCCAACGCCACCGGCCCGGCCCTGCTCGCCCGCACCTGCGCCGGGCACGGGATCACCCTCGTGCACGTGTCCTCCGACTACGTCTTCGACGGCACGGCCGAGGTCCATACCGAGGACGAGCCCCTCAGCCCGCTGTCCGTCTACGGCCAGACCAAGGCCGCGGGCGACATTGCCGTGGCCGGCTGCCCCCGCCACTACATCATGCGCAGCTCCTGGGTCATCGGCGAGGGGCACAACTTCGTCAAGACGATGAAGGCGCTCTCCGACCGCGTCGCCGACCCGGACGACAAGCTGGACCAGGTCACCGTCGTGGACGACCAGCTGGGCCGCCTGACCTTCACGCGCGACATGGCGCGGGCCATCTTCCATGTGCTGGGGACGCACGCCCCCTACGGCACCTACGACTGCACCGGCTCCGGCGCCGTGAAGTCCTGGGCCGACATCGCCCGCGCCGTCTTCGAGGCCGCCAACGGCAACGGGGACAAGGTCGTGCCGGTCAGCACCGCCGACTACTACGGCGGCGCCGAGGGACCCGTCGCCCCGCGCCCGGTCCACTCCGCGCTCGACCTTTCCAGGCTCGAGTCGGTCGGGTTCCACATGCCCGACTGGGAGGAAGAGCTTGGGGAGTACCTCAAGACGCTCTAGCCGCTATCAACTTTTCGAGAGTAAAAGCCGCCGTTCTTTAACGGCGGCTTTTCTTGTTGATGGCTATCTGCGCAGTGGTGCCAATAGTATTTTGCGGAAGATCTTTCACTCGCTTGGCGTGGTGGCGGACCTGCCGGGCTGGTCATCGTAGGCGTATTTGCTGTACACGTTGACCTCCCACTGCTTTTTTTCGACCTTTGCCACGGAATCGAGGATGAAGCCGGTCGCAAGGCTCAGACCGCACAGGAACATAAACGACGCGGCGAGCATGGCGGTGGGGAAGCGCGGAACGAGGCCGGTCTGGAAATACTCGACAACGATGGGCGTGCCCAAGGCGAGGCCGATCACCGCAAACAGAAGCGCGACGAGGCTGAAGAACTTCAGAGGGCGGTAGTCCTTGAACAGCGTGCCAATCATCGCAACGACTTTAATGCCGTCGCTTACGGTATTGAGCTTGGACTCGGAACCTTCCGGACGGTCGCGGTACTCGATGGGCACATCCTTGATGCGCCAGCGGTGGTCGACGGCGTGGATCGAGAGCTCGGTTTCGATCTGGAAGCCCTCGGAAAGCACAGGGAAGGTTTTAACGAACGGGCGGCTCATGGCACGGTAGCCGGTCATGACATCATCGAAGCTGTAGCCATAGATCCACTTGATCATGGCACGGACCAGATTGTTGCCAAAGCCGTGGAAGGCACGCTTGTTCTCCTCGGCATAGGTGCCGTTGGAAAGGCGATCGCCTACGGTCATGTCGGCCGTGCCGCTGAGGATAGGCTCGCAGAGGGCTTTGGCCGCCTCGGCGGGGTAGGTGTCGTCTCCGTCGACCATCAGGTAGCAATCGGCGTCGATATCGCGAAACATCTGGCGGCACACGTTGCCCTTTCCCTGACGGGGCTCAAAGCGGACCGTGGCGCCGTGCTCGGTGGCGATGCGTGAGGTATCGTCCGACGAGTTGTTGTCATAGACATAGACCGTCGCTTGCGGAAGCTCGCGGTGAAAGTCGTCGATGACTCTGCCGATCGTGAGCGCTTCGTTGTAGCAGGGGATGATGACGGCGATGGATTCAGAATTCACTCAATGCTCCTTATACAATCAATCCTTGAAAGTATAGCCGTTTGGGCTTGTCATCCTAAGATGTGCGTTAGTTCTCCAGTTTTGTTGCGCGAATCGTTTGCATGGCCGTCGGGTCTATACTGTTCGTTTGTCAACGATTACGAGTAAAGGAGTTGCATCCGTGTCGGATCAGACAAAGCAACAAGAAACTCGCAGTCTGCCTGCGACGTTTGCTAAGAATGAATTTGAGAAAGACGCGTTTATCCTTCGCCAGCTGGTTACCAAGGATTTTAAGATCAAGTATCGCCGTAGCGTTCTGGGCGTCGCATGGTCGGTGCTCAACCCGCTGCTGATGATGATCGTCATGGCCATCGTGTTCTCGACGATTTTTGCCCAGGGCCGCAATGGCTCGATTACGCCCGAGATGTACCCGTTGTACTTGATCGTGGGTAACGTTACCTTTGCCGTTATGTCCGAGTCTACGAACCAGGCCCTGACGTCGATCGTTGGTGCGGCTCCGCTGCTCAAGAAGGTTAAAGTGCACCGCTGGGTCTTCCCGGTGCAGAAGGTGCTTTTCTCACTCGTGAACTTTGGCTTCTCGCTGGTCGCCGTAGCTATTGTTATGCTGTGGTTCCGTGTTATGCCTTCTTGGCACCTTATTCTGCTGCCTGTCTGCCTACTGCTGCTTATGTGCTTCTGCATGGGCCTGGGCATGATGCTCTCCGCCCTCACGGTTTTCTTCCGCGATGTCATGCATCTGTGGAGCGTCGTCATCACGGCATGGACCTACATTACGCCCATCTTCTGGACGACTGACTTTATTGCGCAAATGCCGCATCTCGTGCGTATCTTGATGTATGCGAATCCCATGTACAACTACCTGCAGTTTATGCGTGATATCTTCCTGTTCCAGACTACGCCCTCGCTTATGACGTTTGGTATGTGCGTCGCTTGGGCGGTTCTTGCGCTTGTTATTGGCTACACCGTGTTCCATAAGTCCGAGCGCAAGTTCATCCTCTACATCTAAGGAGTGCTGTGATGACTGAATCTGTTGTTGATTACAGCGAGCAGCCTCTGGCTGTCGAGGTCGACGACGTCACCATGATCTTTAACATGGCGTCTGAGTCGCTGACCAACCTCAAGGAGTACTTCATCAAGCTTGCCAAGCATGAGTTGTTCTTTGAGGAGTTTAGGGCGCTTAAGCATATCTCGTTTGATATTCATCGTGGCGAGGTCGTGGGTCTGGTTGGCACCAATGGCTCCGGCAAGTCTACGATGCTCAAGATCATTGCTGGCGTGCTTGAGCCCAGTGAGGGCAGCGTTAAGGTGCACGGTAATATTGCGCCGCTGATTGAGCTTGGTGCCGGCTTTGACCCCGAGCTGACCGCCCGCGAGAACATCTATCTGAACGGCGCCCTGCTTGGCTATACCAAGGAGTTCATCGATGCCAACTTTGACGGCATTATTGAGTTCGCTGAGCTGCAGAACTTTGTCGATATGCCGCTCAAGAACTTCTCCTCGGGCATGGTGGCGCGTATCGCCTTTGCAATCGCGACGATTACCGAGCCCGATATTCTGATCGTTGACGAGACGTTGTCCGTCGGTGATGTGTTCTTCCAGCAGAAGTGCGAGGACCGTATCCAGCACTTTATCCAGAGCGGCGACGTGACGGTTCTGTTCGTTTCGCACTCCATGGAGCAGGTTGAGCGCATCTGCCAGCGTGCCGTTTGGATTGAGAAGGGTGACCTTCGCATGGACGGCCCGGTTGATGAGGTCTGCAAGGCGTACCGCGAGCAGTTCAACTAGGTTATAATTACTTGCGCCTGACAGGCTTGCGCTTGCTTGGGCGTGCGGTTATTTGCTCCATTAGCTCAGTTGGATAGAGCAGGGGACTTCTAATCCCAAGGTCGACGGTTCGAATCCGCCATGGAGCACCATCGTTTATTAAGCCCGGACCGCTAGGTGGTCTGGGCTTTTTTCATCTTGTGTGCTGCGGTTTTGAAGGGTTTGCCATGGGAAGCAATAGGCTCGACTGGATAGATATTGCAAAGGGGATTGCAATTATTCTGGTCATTGTGGGGCACACCGTCCCAAATCCCTCTCCCTTGCGGCACGCGATCTTCTCGTTTCACATGCCGGTGTTCTTTATTCTTGCCGGGTATACGTTTAGGCCTAAGCCGTGGTGTGAGCTGCTGAGTGGTTCGGTGTCTCGCCTGCTGGTGCCGTATGTGGTTCTTGCACTGGCGTGGCAGGTGCCGACGTTCTTGATGAGCGGCGCTCCTTTGACGAGCGGTGCGCTGGTCGCGGGGCTTAAGACGCTTGTGTTTGCCTCGGGCGTTGATGTGCCTGGGCTTGGCATTACCGCCGTTGGCATGGCATGGTTTTTGGCGGCGCTGTTTACGTCGCGCCTGCTGTTTAATGCGCTCGTGCGGCTGTTTGATCGCCGCGGGATTGGGGTTGTTTGGCAGGGCGTTGTCTGTGCCGCGATTGCCTTTTGCGGTTTGAGCGTGTCTCGCTATTTTGGTGCTTACTTGCCGCTCGATTTGGATTTGAGCTGCTATATCGTCTTGCTGATGTGGATTGGTTATACGGCGCGCCAAAGGGAGCTGGAGCCGAGCGTGAGCAAGCCTCTGCTGTTCATTGGAGCCGGTGTTGCTTGGCTTGTCCTTGCCGCGCTGAGTGGGCTTGAGCTTTCGAGCCGCCGCGTGGACGGTTTTGTTGTCGCCACGATTGCCGCTCTTGCTGGCAGTTACTGCGTATGTTGGGTTTCCATGGCTGTGGAGAAGCTGAAGGAAGCTCCGGTCTTGGGCACCCTTGAGCGAGGGCTCGTTTTTTGCGGACAAGCCAGCCTAGCGATCTTTGCAATTCACGCGGTCGATTGGTTTATTCCTTGGCAGACCATGCCTCTACTTATGACGCTGCCAGCATCGTGGCTCTTCGCATCAATTGTGCGTTGCGCCTGCGATATTGGATTGGCGTACGTAATCAAGAAGGCGTAATAACAGTGGGGAGGACCAACTTGGCCCTCCCCACTGTCATCTATTCAGTAGTGTTGCAGTCTTACTTTTCGAGATGCTCTTTCAGCAGCTCCAGCGCGTGGGCGTAGCCCTGCAGGCCCTCGCCGGTGATGGTGGCGAAGCAGGCTAGGCGTGCATAGCTCACCTGGCGGAAGTCCTCGCGCGTCTCTACGGCGCTGATGTGTACCTCGACGGCAGGGATGGCGACGGCCTTGAGGGCGTCGAGGATCGCGACGCTCGTGTGCGTGTAAGCTGCCGGGTTGATGACGATGCCGTCGACCTTGCCGTAGGCCTCCTGGATCTTGTCGACGATGCTGCCCTCGTGGTTAGACTGGAAGACCTCGACCTCGTCGAAGCCCTGTGCGGCGCCCGCTTCCTGGCAGATCTGGACCAGGCGGTCGTAGTTGTCGCCGCCGTAGATGCCTGGCTCGCGAATGCCGAGCATGTTGAGGTTGGGGCCGTTAATGACGAGTGCTTTCATGGTTGCTTCCTTTGCGGTTGAAAATCCACCACAAAGGTGCCTGTCCCCTTTGTGGTGGATTTGGTTAGAGAGCGGGTGGAAGGGTGTCGAGGAGAGCTTGAGCGGTGTTGGCGGCGCAGTCGCGTGAGTCGATGATGTAGTCAGCCCAGGCGCGGTAGCGCGGCATGCGTTGCTCGGCCAGCTTGTCGATGCCGTCGCGGGCGGTGATGGGGCGTCCCTTGTGGGCGAGCTCGTCGAGTTTGCGGTTGAGCATCACAATTTGGCTGTTCTGGTGCAGCAGCGGGTAGTTCTCGTCGCGCGTGACCACGCCGCCGCCGGTGGAAAGCACCAGGCCGCTGCGCTTGGAAATGTCGGCCAGCTCCGCTGTCTCCTGCTCGCGGAAGGCGGCCTCGCCGCGCTCGACGATAAAGTCGGCGCAGGGCATGCCGAGGCGTTCCTCGAGGGCGCGGTCCAGATCGATGTGCTCGCGACCCGTGAGCAGGGCAATCTGCTCGCCCACGCGGGTCTTGCCCGAGCCCGGCATGCCGATCAGCGCGATGTTCTGTTCGCGGCGTGACAAGCGCTCCGTTACATTCAAGATGCGCTCGCGCGGGGTGACCTGGCCGGTATAGCGCTCGACGGCCTGTGCCGCTTGGGCCACGAGCATTAGCAGACCACCGATGCAGGGGATGTCGCGGCGCTCGGCCTCAAGCATGAGTCCCGTGCGGGCGGGGTTATAGACAATGTCGATAACGCCCTCGAGCACATCGAGCCCTTCGAGCGTGCAAGGCGCGTCGGGGCAATGGGGGAACATGCCGGCGGGCGTGCAGTTGACGAGCAGGGCGGCGTCGGACTGCTGCGCCATGTTGTTGTAGCTGACCTCGCTCGTGCGGCCGACTGGTACGACGACGGCGCCCAGGTCGCCGAGCACCATGCTTGCCGTGGTGCCGGCACCACCGGTGGCACCGAGCACGAGGGCCTTTTTGCCGGCAACATCAACCCCCAGCTCCTCGACCAGGCACTGAAAACCGAAGTAGTCAGTATTATCGCCGCGTAGGCGGCCGTCGGGCAGGCGCGTGATGGTGTTGACGTTGCCCATGCGTTCGGCCAGCGGACTCAGCTCGTCAAGATATTCCATGACGGCGCGCTTGTAGGGGATGGTCACGTTGGTGCCCTCCCACTCGTCGCCCGTCATAAAGGCCGCGAGGTCTCCGGGCTCGCGCTCAAAACGCACGTACTCGAGCCCTGCGAGCTCCTTGTAGATGGTCGGGGTGTAGCTGTGGCCTAGCACGCGGCCCAGTACGCCGTAGGGGCGGGTTGCGGCGGTATCGGTCATCTAGAGCACCTCCGTGTAGCTGCCAAAGTAGGTGAAGCTCTCGCAAACGTCGTCGATTGAGTCGAGTAGGTCGTCGAGGGCCTTGCTGCCAAAGGGGCAGTCCAGATCGAAGTAGAACATAAACTCAAAATCGCGACTGGGGATGGGACGGCTTTCGAGCTTGATGAGGTTGATATTGAGCGCGTAGAAGCGCTCGAGTACGCGATAGAGCGCGCCCGGTTCGTTGGCCGTGGTGATCATGAGCGAGGTGCGGTTGGCGCCGGGGTAGACGCGCGGCTCGCGGCTGATGACGACAAAGCGCGTGTAGTTGTTGTCCGAGTCCTGAATGTTGGGCTCCAGCACCTCCAGGCCATAGAGTGCCGCGCAGCTGCGCGATGCGATGGCGGCAACATCGGTGCGCTCGGAGCTGGCGACCATCTCGGCCGACATGGCCGTATTGGGGTACTTGGTGGCGTGCAGGCCGTGCGCCTCGATAAAGCTGGCGCACTGCGCGATGGCCTGACCGTGGCTGTAGACCTCGCGTATGTCCGCGAGTTTGGTGCCGGGTTTGACGAGCAGATTGTGGTCGATCTTGAGGCGAAGCGAGCGCACGATGTGGAAGTCGAACTGGGCGAGCAGGTCGTAGACGGCGTTGACCGAGCCGGCAGTGGAGTTCTCGATGGGCAACACGCCAAACTCGCAGAAGCCGTCGCGCACAGCGCGCATAACGCCTTCGAAGGTCTCGAAAAACGCGATGTCGGGCACGTCGAAGAGTTTGCACGCGGCGATCTGGCTATAGGCACCTTCCACGCCCTGGCAGGCGACGGTGGCCGCTTGAGGGAAGGGCGTGTCGGAGGCTGCGGCCGTGGCGTGGGCCTTTTGCGAAACGGTAATGCCCTTGAGCTCGTTGATGTAGCGCTGCTGCTCGGCCTTGCTCATGCTCATGAGGAGACGGAACAGGGTGATGGTCTGCGCCTCGTAGCGCTCGGGCGCGCGGCTGGCGAGGTTGTTGAGCTTGGAGCGCTCGCGGGCGGGGTCGAAGACGGCCTTGCCCATCTCGATTTTTGACTTGGCGACCTCGGTGGCAATATCCATGCGCTCGATAAAACTGTTGAGGAGCGTGGTGTCGATGCCATCGATGGCCTGGCGGATGTCAGCAAGGTCCATAGGGACCCCTTTCACGTGTCGGTGATTTTTCTGGGACGGGGATTAAAAAATCATTGTGTACCTAATGATTATTTAATCCCCGTCCCAGAAAAATCACTGGGTGGGCGTGGGGGCCGGAGTTGGCCCCCGGAGATTTTTAGAGCTGTCCGGCGTCCTCTAGGAGAGCGTCCCAAATTGCGAGCGCCGCGGCTGCTTCGGCTACGGGGACGGCTCGGGGGACGATGCAGGGATCGTGACGACCGTGGACCGAGAGCTCGGCATTTTCCATGGCGTCCATGTCTACGGTCTGCTGCTCGCGGCCAATAGAGGGCGTCGGCTTTACGGCCATGCGCCACATGACGGGCGCGCCGGTCGAAATACCGCCCAGGATGCCGCCGGCGTTATTGGACTCGACCTCGATCTCGCCGGTCTCGGCGTCGATGCGATACGGGTCGTTGTTCTCGCTGCCGCGCATGGCGGCCACGGCAAAGCCCATGCCAAACTCCACGCCCTTTACGGCGGGAATGCCAAACGCGATTTGCGCGATGCGGTTCTCGATGCCGTCGAACATGGGGTCGCCGATGCCCGCGGGAAGCCCGTAAATACCGCACTCCACGATGCCGCCGATGCTGTCGAGTTCGTCGCGCGCGGCCAGAATCTCCTCGCGCATACGGCCGGCTGCGGCGGCGTCAATGCACGGCAGATCGTTCGTAAGGATCGCCTTGCGGTCGGCCTCACGATAGACCATATCGTCCATCGGCAGGTCGGAGATGCCGCCGATCTGCGCGACGTGCGCCATGACCTGAATGCCGCGGGCCTCGAGCGCCTGCAGCGCGATCCCGCCGGCGATGCATAGAGGGGCCGTCAGACGGCCGGAGAAGTGCCCGCCGCCGGCGACGTCGTGCATGTTGTGGTACTTCACACGCGCCGGAAAGTCTGCGTGCCCGGGGCGGGGTTTGCGGCGCAGCTCGGAGTAATCCTTGGAGCGCGTGTTGGTGTTCTCGATAATCGCGGCGATGGGCGCGCCGGTGGTATGTCCATCAACCACACCGGCGATGATATGCGCGGCGTCGGCCTCGCGGCGTTTGGTCGCGGTCTCGTTGCGACCGGGGGCGCGACGGTCGAGGAAGGCCTGCAGCTTCTCCTGGTCCACGGCGATGCCCGCCGGGATGCCATCGAGCGAGCAGCCGATAGCGGAGGAGTGCGATTGGCCGAAGATGCTTAAGTGCAAGACGTTGCCAAAGGTCGAGGACATGCTATTCCTCCTCGAGCGTGACCTTGCCGCCAAGCAGGCGGTAGTGGTCGAAGAAATCGGGATAGGACTTGTTGACGGCCTCGGCGCCGTGGATCACGACCTCGCCGGTGGCGCGGCTCGCGGCGATGGCGGCCATCATGGCGATGCGGTGGTCGTTGTGCGAATCGACCTCACCGCCGGTGAAGGCATCGACACCCTTGATGATGAGGTCGTCGCCGGCAATACGCACCTGCGCGCCCAGCGCGGTGAGCTCGCGGGTGGTGGTGACCAGGCGGTCGGATTCCTTGATGCGCAGACGGGCGCAATCGCGGATAAAGGTGCGGCCCTGTGCCAGCGAGGCCACGGCCGAGATAACGGGCACCAGGTCGGGAATGTCGTGGGCGCTCATCTCAAAGCCAGCGAGCTTGTCGGACTGCACAGTGGCGGCGTTGGTGGAACGTACGATGCGGGCGCCAAAGCGCGAAAGCGCGGCAAGCACGTTGCGGTCGCCCTGTGCGGAGCTCAGGGACACACCCTCGACGGTGATGGGGTCGGTGCCGATGGCGCCGGCGCACAGCCAAAAGGCGGCGTTGGACCAGTCGCCCTCGACGGCTACGCTGCCGGGCGTGCGGTACGAGCCGCTGCTCACGCGGAAGTTCGTGACTTCGGGCTGGCCGTCCTTGGCCGGAATACGTTCGACGTTGACCTCGACGCCAAAGGCCTTCATGGCCTGGATCGTCAGGTTGATGTAGGGGCGGCTCTCAATGAGGCCGGTCACCTGCACGCAGGAGGGCTGGGCCAGTAGCGGGGCTGCCAGCAGCAGGCCGGAGATGTACTGCGAGCTCACATTGCCCGGCAGCACAAAGGTGCCCGGGCGCATGCGGCCGCTCGTCTTGAGCGGAAAGCCGCCCAGACCCTGCAGGTCGCAGCCGGCGGCGATAATCTCGTCCGAGAGCGGGGACAGCGGGCGGGCGCCCAAGCGTCCCTGACCCACAAAAGTTGCTTCTGCGCCCAGCGCGCAGGCGACGGGCAACATAAAGCGGAGCGTGGAGCCGCTTTCGCCGCAGTCAAGCGTGCCGCCGGCAAGTGCCTTGAGCAGGCCAAACTCAATACTCTTCATGGTGGGGTGGACCTGGAAGCCATCCTCGACGGTCTCGATGCGAGCGCCCAGTGCCGTAAGGCAACGCACCGTAGCCTCGATGTCGGCGCAGGTGGTGTTGCAGGTAACGTGCGTCTCGCCGTTGGCAAGCGCGGCGCAGATGATCAGGCGATGCGCCATCGACTTGGACGCGATGGCGGGAACGGTGCCCTTAAGCGGGGACGGGGTGATGCGGGCTAGCATGCGAATGCGTCTCCCTTCTGGCCGAGGCCCTCGGCAATGAGTTCGTGGAAAGTGGAAAGCGGCGTGCGGTCGATGCTGCAGCGGCCGATGCCGTGCGGAATCACCAGGTCGATGGTGTCGCCCGCGCGCTTCTTGTCGTGGAGCGCCTCGGCAAAAACGGCATCGGCATCTAGGTCGCAGCGGGTCTTGAGGCCATGGCGGGCGCAGAGCTCCTCGATACGACCGGGCAGTGCAGCATCGCAAATGCCGTGCAGGGCCGCGGCACGCGTGATGATGCCCATGCCGATCGACACGCAGTTGCCGTGTCCGAGCTCAAAGTGCTCGCAGGCCTCGACGGCGTGTCCGGCGCTGTGTCCAAAGTTGAGGAGCTTGCGCTGGTTGGTTTCGCACTCGTCGGCAACGACCACGGCGCGCTTGATGTCGATATTGCGGGCGATGATGAGTGCTACGCGGGCCACATCGCGGTTGAGCAGCTCCAGCGTGAGCGGGGTCTTCTCCAGCTCGGCGAAAAGCTCTGGGTCGGCGATCACGGCGTGCTTGACGACCTCGCCGCAGCCGTCGGCGAACTGCTCGGGCGTGAGGGTGGCCAGGCACCCCACGTCGGCGATAACCACGCTCGGCTGCCAAAAGGCGCCGGCCAAGTTCTTGCCGGCAGCCAGGTCGATGGCGGTCTTGCCGCCCACCGACGAATCCACCATGGCGAGCAGACTCGTGGGGATCTGCACAAACTTACAGCCGCGCATGTAGGTGGCGGCCACAAAGCCCGCCACGTCGCCCACGACGCCGCCGCCGAGTGCCACGATCACGTCGGAGCGCGAAAGCTCGTGCTCGGCCACAAACTCCAAAATGGCAACATAGGTTTCGGCGCGCTTATGGGCCTCGCCGGCCTCGAAGGTGCAGATGCTTACCTCGTAGCCAGACGCCTCCAGGCTCTGCTTAACGGGCATCTGGTAGAGCGGGCCCACGTTGGTGTCCGTTACGATGACGGCCTTGGTGCCGCCGGCAGTGGCGCGCACAAGCGGTCCCGCCTGCTCCAGCAAAAACGTGCCAACATGCACTTGGTAGGGGCGTGCAGTGTCGATATCGATGGTAATCGCCATAAGCTTCGGTCCTTTCGACCTGGCGTGATAGGTGGTCTAGTGGGAGGCCTCGTCGTCGAGTGCGCGCTTAATGCGGTCGCCCTCGGCAAGGAGATTCTCCAGATAGCGCTGGTCGCGGTCCTTGAGCGCACGGCTGTAGGCGCCGAGCGACTCGATTAGATGGTCGATCTCGAAGGCGAGCGCGTCGGCGTCGTCGATCATGAGCTCGGACCACATTTGCGGGTTGAGGTGCGCCACGCGGGTGAGATCGCGGTAGCTACCGGCCGAAAAGCCGTGGTGGACCTGGGCGGTCGGGCTCTTTACGTAGGCGTTGGACACCACGTGCGCAAGCTGGCTCGTGAAGGCGATGACGCGGTCGTGCTCGGCGGCGCTGGTCACGCTGAACTTGCCAAAGCCCAAGGGGCGCACCATCTCGCGCACCTGGCCCAAAAGCTCCAGTTTGAGCGCATCGTCCACCGCGGGCGGCACGAGCACGAGTGGCGCGCCCTGGAACAGGTCGGCGCGGGAGTGCGCATAGCCCGAGTACTGCGTGCCCGCCATGGGGTGCGCGCCCACAAAGTAAAAGCCGTGCTCGCGGGCAAGCTCAAAGGCACGTTCGCACACGATGCCCTTGACGCCCACGGTGTCGATCACCACGGGACCCATGATGGCCTCGGTGTCGGTGGCGTCGGCGAGCGCCTGGGCGTGCGCCTCGAGCCACTCGATGCAGGCCTCGGGGTAGCAAGCCAGGACGATGATGTCGCATTCGCCGAGTGTCTTGTCGTTGAGCTCTCCGGCGACAGTGCCCATGCTGGCGGCTGTCATGACATCGTCATCGGGGTCCCAGGCCAGCACGCGGACGCCCGCCTGCGCATAGCCGCGGGCAAAACTGCCGCCGATGAGGCCAAGGCCCACGATGCCGGCGCACTTGGGGCCGCCCTGGTTAACGCGCGCGTTTCTCACCGTACCCATGGGCTACTCCATGGTCTCTTGGCAGACAACCTCGCGGATGGCTCGGATGCGGCGCATGGTGTCGTCGAACTGATCGGGGGTGAGGGCCTGGGCGCCGTCGGACCAGGCGCGGCTCGGCTCGTCGTGGACCTCGATCTCCAGGCCGTTGGCACCGCAGGCGGTCGCGGCGAGCGCCATGGGCTCAACGTAGCGGGTGTAGCCGGTGGCATGGCTGGGGTCGGCGACGACGGGCAGGTGCGACAGGTGGTGCAGCACCGGCACGGCGTTGAGGTCGAAGGTGTTGCGGGTGCGGGTCTCGAAGGTGCGGATGCCGCGCTCGCACAGGATAACGTTGTCGTTGCCCTCGCTCATGATGTACTCGGCGGCCATGAGCAGCTCGTCGATCGTGCCGGACATGCCGCGCTTGAGCAGAATCGGGGTCTGGGTCTTGCCGACCTCCTTGAGCAGGGGGAAGTTCTGGGCGTTGCGGGCGCCGATCTGCATGACGTCAATCTTCTTGTCAAGGAAGACCTGCACGTCGCGTGGGTCCATGATCTCGGTGACGATCGGCATGTCGAGCTCGGCGGATGCCTCGCACAGCAGGTCCAGGCCGGCGGGACCCATGCCCTGGTAGGCGTACGGGGAGGTGCGGGGCTTGTAGGCACCGCCGCGCAGCATCGTGGCGCCGGCGGTCTTCACGCGGCGGGCGATGCGGATGAGGTTCTCGCCCTCGACGGAGCAGGGGCCGGCGATGACCTGGAACTGGTCACCGCCGATTTTGACGCCGTGGCCGCAGTCGATGACGGAGTCCTCGGGGTGGAACTTGCGGTTGGCACGCTTGAACGGCTCGGAGACGCGCTGCACGCGCTCGACGACGTCCATGGACTCGAGCAGGAACGGGTCGATCTTGGTCGTGTCGCCCACCAGGCCGATGATGGTCTCATTCTCGCCGCGCGAGACATCGGTCTTCAGGCCCTTTTTCTCAATCCAGCTGACGATATGGCCGACGGCCTCGTCGCTGGCGCTCTGCTTTAAAATTGCAATCATGGTGTGCCTCTCACCTCGATGGATAACTTTTGCAAAAACGGCCCGCATCGCGAGCCGTGTATATGGTGCATGTGAGTTTATACTATCTGACTCGCTTTTGCCTTCTAAAGTGGGCCGTTGCGCCTCGTCTCCCACGGAATTGCAAAGCTTTTTCTTTTATTTTGATAGCCCGTGGCGCACTTGGGTATAATGCCAAACGTTGGCCCTATTAGCTCAGGGGATTAGAGCGTCTGCCTCCGGAGCAGAAGGCCGTTGGTTCGAATCCAACATGGGGCACCATCGAACGTAAGACCGTTCGAACCTCGCATGGTCCGGGCGGTTTTTCTTATACCGACGCGACGTGATGGGACGTGGTATGGCAGCAACGGATATCGAGCGCGGACTCTCGACCGCCGAGGTCGAGGAGCGCATCGCCGCCGGTAAGATCAACCGCAACATGGAGCTCAAGATCAAGTCGGTCAAAGAGCTCATCATCGAGAACCTCTGCACGCTGTTCAATTTGATCAACGTGATCTTGGCGTTCCTGGTCATTTTGACCGGTTCGTTTAAGAATCTGACGTTCCTGTTCGTGGTGTTCCTCAATACCGCCATTGGCGTCATTCAGTCCATGCGTTCCAAGAAGATGGTTGATAAGCTCACGCTGCTGACCTCCAAGAAGGCCATCGCGGTGCGCGACGGCGCCGAGGTGGAGCTCGACCTGGACCAGATCGTGCTCGACGACATCATTCGCCTGGGGCGCGGCGACCAGATTCCCGCCGACGCCGTGGTGGTTTCGGGCGAGGCGCTCGTGAACGAGAGTCTGCTGACGGGCGAGAGCGACCTTATTAAGAAACAGCCCGGTTCCGAGCTCATGAGCGGCAGCTTTATCGACTCGGGCCTGCTGCGCGCCCGTGTGATCCATGTCGGCGCCGACAACTACGTGGGCAAAATTAATAACGAGGCCAAGTACGTCAAAAAGGTTAATTCCGAGATCATGAATGCGCTTAATGCCATTGTGCGCTTTGCGAGCATCATCATGATCCCGCTCGGTTTAGCGTTGTTTGCCTCGAGCGTGAGCGAGCTGTGGGATGCCGCGGGAACCCCGGGCGATAGCGCGCTTTCGTGGTGCTTCTCCGAGCTGTTGGCTGGTCATGTGCCTTCGTCGGCGCTGCTGTCCACGGTGAGCGCCCTGCTGGGCATGATCCCCCAAGGCCTGGTACTGCTGACCTCGTCGGTGCTCGCCATCGCCACGGTGCGTCTGGCCCGCCGCAAGGTGCTGGCACAGCAGCTCTACTGCATTGAGACGCTCGCTCGCGTCGACGTGCTGTGCCTGGATAAGACGGGCACCATCACGTCGGGCCGCATGGAGGTCGAGGGCACGTATCCGCTGCCGGTTGAGGGCGTTAGCCTTGGCGCCGGCTCGGACGAAGCGGCTGTTCCCGTCGATACCACGGTACTCGATTTTGCGCTGGCTAACGTGGCGCGTGCGACTTCGGCCGATGCCAACGAGACCTGCCAGGCGCTGCTTAACTATTACGCCGATCGCCCGGTCGAGGTGTCTGAGCCGCTGTCGGTCATTCCGTTCTCGTCCTCCAAAAAGTGGAGCGGCGCGTCGTTTGCGCAGGGCTCCTATGTGATGGGCGCCGCGCAGTTTGTGCTTTCGGAGCGTGTGTTTTCGCAGGTCGAGAACCGTGTCGCCGAGCTTGCCGATACCTGCCGCGTGCTCGTGGTGGCGCGCGTGGACGGCTTTACGCCCGATGGCGATATGGTGGGCGAGGCCGAGCCCGTGGGCTTTGTGACCATCCGCGACGAGATTCGTACCTCGGCGGCCGAGACCATTGGCTACTTTAACGAGCAGGGCGTGACCCTCAACGTGATCAGTGGCGACGACCCGCGTACGGTGTCGTCGATCGCGCGCGTGGTGGGCGTGCCGGGGGCGGACGCTTATGTGGACGCCACGACGCTCGATACGCCGGCCAAGCTCGATGCCGCAGTGGACCGCTACCATGTCTTTGGTCGTGTGACCCCGCAGCAGAAGCGCGAGCTCGTGCAGGCGCTCAAGCGCCGCGAACACACCGTGGCCATGACGGGCGACGGCGTCAACGACGTGCTGGCGCTCAAGGAGGCCGACTGCTCCGTGGCCATGGCGGCCGGCTCCGATGCCGCGCGCAACGTGGCCGAGATCGTACTCGTCGACAACGACTTTGCCTCGATGCCCGCCGTGGTGGCCGAGGGCCGTCGCTCCATCAACAACCTGCAGCGTTCGGCCTCGCTGTTCCTGACCAAGACGCTGTTCTCGATGGGCCTGGCGCCGCTGTTCATCGCGCTGCCGCCGTACCCCTTCGAGCCCATCCAGATGACGCTCATCAACTTCTTCTGCATCGGCGCGCCGGGCTTTGTGTTGGGGCTGGAGCCCAACAATGCTCGCGTGAAGGGTGCGTTTTTGACCAACGTACTCAAGCGTGCACTGCCGGCGTCGATTGCGGTCATTTTGGCTGCGGCGCTCGATATCTTTGTGGCGCGCGTGTTTGGCTTTAGCCAGCTCACGCTGTCTACGATGTGCTTGCTTACGTCGTGCGCGGCGAGCGTCAGCCTGATCTGGCGCATCTCGCAACCTCTCACGCCCTTACGTGTGGTGCTCTTTGTGTTTGTAGTCGCCGGCATCCTGGTGGGCGTTATCGGATTCCCAGAGCTGCTGTCCATTGCCAACCTGTCGATGGGCCAGATGGTTATCTTGGCTGTCATTGTGGTCTTTACCTGCTCGGTGTTTTTTAAGCTCGCCACGATGATGGATTCGCTCAAGCCGCGTCGTCGTCATGCCGCAACTGGTTTTGGCCGCGGTGTGCGCGTCCGCCTGGGTCGCGGTGGCGGCAAGGTGAGCTCGACGGGTTCGACGGCCGAACGTTTTGCCAAGCGCGTTGCCGCCGACATGGCGCAGCGTCGCGAAGATCGCACCGCTCGCGAGGCCGAGGCCCGCGCACTCGAGGGCGTGGCCCAGGCCCAGCCCAAGAAAAAGAAGAGTACCGGAGCCAAGCGCTCTCCCGTGACCAAGTCCGCCCAAGGCATCAAAGTCTCGATGCCAAGCAAAAAGAAGAAGTAGCTACGCCCCCTGGCGATGTTGAATTGGTGCCTTGTTCCTGTGGGGCCGTGGCGATGTTATGCTCTAACCTCGATTGTTTGAATTGCTTCGAAAAGAGGATGCCGTGATCTGCCCGCATTGCCTTAAGACTATCGAGGACGGCGCCTCGTTCTGCCCCTACTGCAACGCCTATGTGGGTCCGGGCGATGGTCCCGAGCACACCGAGTTCGTGTTCTGTGAGGGCTGCGGTGCCCGTCTTTCTCCGCATGATCGTACGTGCCCCAAATGCGGACGCCCCGCTCCGGGTATCCTCTCCGAGGACGCGGCCGCATCCGACCTGGCAGCGGGCCGCACGGCAGGCTTTCCGCGCCTAACGCAAGAGCAGATCGATACCGAGGTGCCTCATGCGCCGGCCTCTGCCGCTGCGGTGCTTTCGGACGCCGCCGATCCTAACGAGACCTGCGTGCTGCCGGCTTTCGATAAGGATTTCGGTATCCCCAAGGTCGATATTCCCACGCCGGTTTCCTTGCATGACGATGCTCAAAAACCCAAGCGCAAGGTGCATCCCGACGAGGACGCCTATCACAAGCATAAGCGTCATATTCCCAAGCCGCTCATCGTCATCGCGGTCCTTGCCGTCGTTTGCGGCGGTGTCTATTGGTTCGTGACGGCCGATCCCATGGGTGTCATGCCTGGCTTCTATGACCAGTTTGGTCAGGCCGCGCAGACGACCTTCCCTACGCGCCAAAAGGGCGAGGCGACTGAGGACGATACCAAGCAAGACGATTCTGCCGAGGTGGTCCAGGAAGAAACCGTGCTCACCGATGACCAGCTCTATACCAGGCTCGACGGTCTGTATCAGACCATCGTGTCCTACGGTAACGAGGACCAGATCGGCGAGGTCATCGATTCCTTTAACAACGGCTATCTCCGATCGCCGCTGTCCACCCGTCAGGAGCTGTCGCAGAGTGCTTACGCCCTGCGCGACCAGATCAAAAAGACGCAAGATGAGCTTAACAACCTTAAGTATCAGGACGATACGGTCTATGCGGATGACATCGCCCACTTAAAGCAGCTTGCCGAGTGGATGTATGAGCGCGTCGACGTAATCTGCCAGAGCTGGGATATCTCGCTGGCCATTCCCGATGGCGAGTCGATGAGTTCCCACCAAAGCGAGATCCTGGCGCCCATCGCACAGGGCGGCAACAGCGCGCTGAATCAGTACGACGCCAACGTGGGCTCCTGGAAGCCGCAGCAGCGTTCCTAAAATTAGTTCGCCATAGTCGGCATAACCTACGTGCGCAATTGATGTAAGCGCATGCTTATTGCTACAATTCGTACAAATATGCTTTAAACGCACGAGGAAGGAACCACATGTTTGGTTTTAAGAAAGAGCTCTACACGCCCGAGTATCAGCTTGCCGGCGACGAGTGCGCCGTTATCGAGACGTCGAAGGGTACCATCAAGGTCAAGTTTGACGGTGAGGGCGCTCCCATTCATGTCGCGAACTTCTGTGAGCTTTCCACGATGGGTTTCTATGATGGCCTTAAGTTCCATCGCTATGTGCCCGGCTTTGTCATTCAGGGCGGCGACCCCAATACCCGCGATATGTCCGGCGCCGACGTCGCTGCCGGTCTTGAGGGCCCCGACGGCATGCCCGGTACCGGTGGCCTCGGCTACTGCATCAAGGGCGAGTTTGCCACCAATCCGCGCAACAGCCATGTCGATGGTGCCCTTGCCATGGCACGCTCCATGGACCCCGATTCCGCGGGTTCGCAGTTCTACTTCTGCCTGGGCGCCCAGCATAACCTCGATTCCGGTTACACCGTCTTTGGTACCACGGTCGAGGGTCTCGATGTGATTTCGCAGCTGCGTGCCGGCGACGAGATCGTCCATGTCGAGATCGTTCACGAGTAAAGGGGACTTCCTTGAATAGCCAGCTGATCCAGCAGGGCCGCGCCGCTTACCGCGCGGGTGATTTTTCCGCTGCAGCCCAGATGCTTGGGGCGGCAAAGACTCCCGATGAGATTATGGGCGAGGCCGATCACCTTCGTGGTAACGCCTTGATGCACCTGGGCATGTATGCCGAGGCCGCCGAGGCCTATGCCGTCGCCCTCAACGACGGCACCTACGGCAAGCGCGGCGCGCTGCTCACCAACCGCGGCAAGGCGCTCGCCGCCGTGGGCGACTACACGACGGCCGCTCAGGCGTTCTCTGCCGCTACGCAGGATGCTTCCTATGCCACGCCGTTCAAGGCCTATCTCGGCCTGGGCAATGCGCTGTTCCAGTCGGGCGACTATGCCAACGCGGGAACCGCCTTCCGTCAGGCCGCCATCGACGGCGCCAATCCGGCTCCTGCCGCCGCACTCGGCGAGCTTGGTCGTTGCTTCATTAAGCTCGGCCGTCCGGCGGATGCCGTGGAGACCTACCGCACGGCTATCGACTTTGCCGGCCCCCGCGACGACACGCGTGCGCTCAACGCCGGCATGGGTCAGGCACTTTCTGCCGCCGGCCGTCCCTCCGACGCACTCGACGCCTTTAACGCCGCTACTGCCGATGGCATCTACCAGCTCACCTCCGAGCAGGCCGATGAGCTTGCCCGCGTGCACGATTCGCTTGCCGCGCTGTCTGCCCAGACGGCTATGGCCACGGCTCCGGCGCCCGCGATGGACGCTCCTGCCGTCGATCCGCTCGATCCTACGGGCGCGACCGGCCAGTTTATGCCCGATCCCTCGGACACCGGCTTCTTTACGCTGTCCGAGTCCGAGATGGTCCAGCAGGACCGTCAGGATCGTAAGCAGGCCAAGGTCCGTCGTCGCCATCGCCACACGGGTCTCAAAGTCTTCATCGTGCTGCTTCTGCTCATTTTGATTGCTGCGGGCGGTCTGGGCTTTGCCTACACGCGCGGCTTTGGCTTCCCCTCGCAGGAGTCGGTTATCACCGATCTGTTCCAGGCTGCCGGCGACGGTGACACCGCAAAGGCCGAGTCTTGCCTGGCATCGAGCCTGTCCGAGGACGCCAAGTCGATGATCATCTCCTCGATTCCGCAGGGTGCCACCGTGTCCGTCGAGGGCATGGATCAGTCCATGACCGAGACGACCGCCAAGGCGAAGGCATCGCTGTCCAAGGGCGGCGAGCAGGAGTACACCGTCAAATTCGTGCGCTCCGACAACCATATCGGCTGGGCCGTTTCCTCGCTCGATATGGATTTCTCGGCTGCTGACAACCAGTAGTGACCTTATGGGATTTAGCTTTGCCCGGCGCTTCACCGCAAGTGAGGTGCCGGGCTTGCGCTAGTATGATGAGCTAGTAGTTTTCCAGCAATCATCCAACACATCAGGAGTTGCGTTGTTTTCTTTGATGGATATGTTCTTCGGTAGCTATGCGGGCGATCTTGCCATCGACCTCGGCACCGCAAATACGCTTGTCTCCGTGCGCGGCAAGGGCATCGTCATCCGCGAGCCCTCCGTCGTCGCCATCGACAAGAACGACGAGCGCATCCTGGCGGTCGGTATCGAGGCAAAGCGCATGCTCGGCCGTACGCCCGGCAACATTGTGGCCGTTCGTCCCCTGAAGGACGGCGTCATCGCCGACTTCGACGTTACCGAGGCCATGCTTCGCTACTTTATCGACAAGGCGTCCGAGAAGCGCTATCCGTGGACTCCGCGTCCGCGTGTTGTCGTCTGCGTTCCCTCCGGCGTCACGTCGGTCGAGAAGCGCGCTGTCTTTGAGGCCACGATCCAGGCCGGCGCTCGCCAGGCCTACCTGATCGAGGAGCCCATGGCTGCTGCTATCGGCGCCGACCTGCCTGTCGAGGAGCCCACCGGCTCCATGGTCATCGACATCGGTGGCGGTACCACCGAGGTTGCCGTTATCGCTATGGGCGGCATCGTCGTCTCGCAGTCCATCCGTATTGCCGGCGACGAGTTCGATCAGGCCATCCTCACGCACGTTCGCGATGCCTACAACCTTGCCATCGGCGAGCGTACGGCAGAGGACATCAAGATCAAGGTCGGTTCCGCCGTGCCGCTCAAGGACGAGCTCGACGTCGAGGTCAACGGCCGCGACGTGATCACCGGTCTGCCCAAGACCGTGCGCATCGAGAGCGAGGAGATTCGTCGCGCGCTCAACAAGCCGCTCGACGAGATGGCCAAGGCCGTCAAGGACGCACTCGACGCTACGCCTCCCGATCTTGCCTCGGACCTTATGTACTACGGCATTTTGCTGACTGGTGGCGGCGCGCTGCTGCGCGGTCTCGACGTGCGCCTGCGCGATGAGACCGGTGTTTCGGTCAACGTCAGCCCCACGGCGCTCGATAACGTCGTTAACGGCTGTGCCCGCGTGCTCGAGGCTAATGCGTTTGATGGCGGCTTCGTCCAGACCAATGCTTAATTTCCAAAAGGTGGATTCCATTTGGCACGATCTTCGGGTTTCTCCACAAATCTGAATACCAAGCGACAATCAACGGGTATGCGCCCGTTGATTGTTTTCAGCCTGATTTCGGTGTTGCTGCTCACGTTTTACATCCGCGAGGGCGAGGCAGGGCCGATTCATGCCGTGCGTTCGGGCGTAACGACGATTACCTCTCCGGTGCGCTTTGTGGGCTCGGCTGTGGCGGCTCCCTTCAATGCGATTGGCAACGTGTTCTCTAACCTAACGGCGTCGCAGGACACGCTCGACGAGCTCAAGAAGCAAAATGAGGAGCTGACCTCTAAGGTCGCCGAGCTTTCTGAGGCTCAAAAGACTGCCGAGCGCCTGGAGGGCCTGGTCGGGCTGCAATCGACCTACAACCTCAAATCGACCGCAGCTCGTATCGTTGGTGCCTCCGGCGATGCCTGGACCTCGACCGTTACCATCGACAAGGGCTCTGCCGACGGCCTTACCATCAACATGCCCGTGACGAGTTCTGCCGGTGTTATCGGCCAGATTATCGAGGTATCGGCCAAGACCTCTACCGTGCGCCTGATTGGCGACGAGAACTCGGGCGTGTCCGCCATGGTGCAGGACACGCGCGCCCAGGGTATGCTGCAGGGTCAGGCTGACGGCACGCTGCGTCTTGAGTACGTGAGCGTCGACTCCGATGTTAAGGTTGGCGATATCATCGTGACCTCTGGCATCGGTGGCGTGTTCCCCAAGGGCCTTCCGCTTGGCACCGTCTCGTCGGTTGAGAAATCGGCAAACGATGTGTACTACACCATTGTGGTGCGCGCCCAGACGACGGCCGAGAACAACGAGGAAGTGCTGGTCATTACCTCGCTGACCGACGAACAGTCGGCCTCGGATGAGGACGTGAGTACGGCCAACAGCACGCCGCAGGGAACGTCGCGCGACGCTGCGACCAAGACGAAGGACGAGAGCTCGGATGACAGTTCCGACACGTCCGAAACGACCGATTCCGGCTCGAGCGAATAGGGGGCATGTCCATGGATCTACACGAGCAGGGGATGAGCTCTCGCACGTTTGTGATCGCCGCCATTGTGTGCGTGCTGCTGCAAGCAGGCCTGGCACCGCAGATCTCCATTGCGGGCGGTCGCGTCAACTTCATGATTATCCTGGTGTGCCTAAGCGTGTTCTCGGGCGACCCGACCCGTGCCGTCGTGTGCGGTTTTTGCAGCGGCTTGTTCTATGACCTGTCCGCTGCCGTGCCGGTGGGCGTTATGTCGCTCCTGCTGACCGTGGGTTCTTTTGCCCTGGTGCACAGCGCCGTCGGTCAGACGGGCGGTACCCCGAGTGCGCGCGGCGTCACTGTGGGCGCTTTCGCGCTCGTCATTAATGTGATCTACAGCATCATCTTGCTGTTTATGGGTTTGGAGACGAGCTTTGTGGTGGCTGTTTTTGGACACGCCCTGCCGTCTTCGATCCTGACGGGTCTGGTTGCCATTCCGTTTTTGATGTCCGGTGTCGTGCCGCAGTCCGGTTACGGATTCTCCGCACGCGGTGGTCATCAGACGGGTATGCGCTTTAAGCCCAAGACCCGCAAACTTAAATAGGGGAGGCTCAAAGATGTCTTCCCAGATGACGGTTATCATCGCCGGTATCGTGCTGGTCGTGGCCATTGTGGTCGCGCTGGTCATCATGCGCCGCGGCGATTCCCGTTTTACCTACGACACGCAGCATGGAACGGCCCCGCGCGCCACTGAGGGCGAGGGCAATACCGCCGCGACCGCCTTCAAGGGTCGCTTCTCCATCCTCACCGCCGGCGTGGGCGCGATGTTTGCCGCGCTCGCCGTCAAGCTGTGGGGCATGCAGATGGTCTCGTCGGACTACTACGACAAGCAGGCCAAGAGCAACCAGACCCGTACCGTCACCACGCCGGCTGTGCGCGGGCGAATCCTTGATCGCAATGGCGTGGCACTTGTGCAAAACCGTCCTTCACTTGCCGTCGTTGCCTATCGCGACTTGGCCGATGACACCGTGCTGGTGCGCCATCTTGCCAACGTGCTCGGTATGCCCTACGTCGCGGTGCTGCGCAATATCCAGGACAATTCCGAGGGCGCTCAGAGCCTGCATACCATCGCGACGGACGTGCGCCGCTCCACGGTTGCCTATATCAAGGAACATGCCGGCGAGTTCCCGGGCGTGAAGATTGCCGAGCGCACCGAGCGCCACTACCCGTACGGCGAGACAGCCTGTCACATTTTGGGCTATACCGGCACCATTACCTCCGAGCAGCTCGAGGCGCAGAACAAGAAGGCTTCGGGCGATAACGATAGCGCTGCCGGTCATATTACGTACCAGTCGGGCGATATCGTGGGCCAGGCGGGTGTCGAGAGCTACTACGAGAACTTGCTGCAGGGTATTCGCGGCGAGCAGACGGTGAAGGTCGATGCCTCGGGCAACGTGACCGGACAGGCCGGCGCCGTGCCTGCCAAGGCCGGCTCCGACATCAAGCTCACGCTTGACCTCAAGATTCAGCAAGCCTGCGAGACGGCGCTTGCGAGTGCTATCGAACTCGCTAAGACCACAGGCCACAGCGACGCCGGCAACGGTGCCGTGGTGTGCCTCGACCCCAATAACGGCGAGATTCTGGGCATGGCCAGCGAGCCCAAGTTCGATCCTTCGGTGTTTATCGGCGGCGTCTCCAACGATGTTTGGACCGAGCTCAACGATGACGAGGGTTCGCATCCGCTGCTCAACCGCGCCATTAGCGGCCAGTACATGTCGGCTTCGACCATTAAGCCGCTCTCGGCGCTGGCTGGTCTTGAGTTTGGAACCTACACTTCAACGCAGACAACCAACTGCACCGGCTATTGGACGGGTCTGGGCAAGTCGTGGGGCAAGCGTTGCTGGCTTCAATCCGGACATGGTGTCATGACGCTGCAGTCCGGTATCGCCAATTCCTGCGACCCCGTGTTCTACGACATGGGCAAGGCGTTCTTTTATGACGAGCAACATCCCGAGGGCCTGCAGGAGGTCTTTCGTCGCTGGGGCCTGGGCAAGACCTGCGGCATCGACCTGCCGAGTGAGGGCACGGGCCGTATTCCCGATGCCGAGTGGAAAGAGTCTTACTTTACCGACGCATCTGCCGAGGACCGCAAGTGGAATGCCGGCGATATGACCAACATTGCCATCGGCCAGGGCGACATCCTGGTGACGCCCCTGCAGATGGCGTGCGCCTATATGGGTCTTGCCAACGGCGGCAAACAGTACGTGCCTCACGTGTTTTTGTCAGCCGTGTCGCGCGATGGCGACGGCGATGCCTATAAATACAACGGCAAGGGCAAGAAGAAGCGCCTGGAGGCCAAGATCAACAGCGATTCGGATTTGGCTCTTGTCCGCAACGGCATGCACGATGTGATTTACACGGCATCGACGTCCCTGGCGGCTCACTTTGGCACCCTGACGCCGCAGGTATACGGCAAGTCGGGCACGGGCGAGAAAAGTGGCGAGGATGAATACGCGTGGTTCTGCGCCTATGCACCGGCCGATGACCCCAAGTATGTCATCGCTACCGTCCTGGAGCAGGGCGGCGGTGGCTCAGATACCGCGATGCATGTCGTGCGCGACGTGCTCGGCGTGATTTATGACGAGCCCGATACCTCTTCGGCCTCGGGCGATTCTTCGGTTCGATAGGAGGTTGCGATGGATTTTTCTCCGGCGGATCTGTTCCGTTCAACCAAGACCGGCTCTCGCAGCAGCCTGGACCGTGTCAACAAGCAACTTTCGGCCTCGCGCGGCACGTTTCGCCAAAAGGTGCATATCGGTGTGCTCGTGGCTACTGTGGCCCTCGTCGCCTACGGTGCCATCATTATCTGGTCGGCTTCACAGTTTAAGGCCGACGCTTCGTTCTCACGCCATCTGCTGGGAATTGGAATCGGTACGGTGCTGGCGGTGCTGGTCTGGCGTACCGACCTGCGCGGTATTTCCAATTTCTCGACGGCGTTGCTCGTCATCGACCTGATCGTGATCCTCTCGCCCAAGATTCCAGGTCTGTCCTATACGGGCGGTCTGGGCATGACGGGCTGGATCAAGATTCCCGGTATCGGCTTGACATTCCAGCCGGTTGAGCTTGCCAAGCTCATCACCATCTTCTTTATTGCTACGCTTGGCTCGCAGTATAACGGTCGCATCGATACCGTTCGCGACTACGTCAAGCTCTGCGGCATGCTGTCCATTCCGTTTTTGGCCGTCGTTGCCATGGGCGACCTGGGCTCGGGCCTGGTCGTGCTTGTTTCGGGCGCCATCGTCATTTGTATGAGCGGTGCACGCCGCGAATGGGTGCTGTCGACCCTGGCCCTGCTCGTGGGTCTGGTGGCCCTCGTTCTGGCGCTTGATTCGGTCTTTGATTCGTTGCTCGGCCACGATGTGCTCATCAAGCAGTACCAGATGAACCGTCTGACGGTCTTTATCGACCCCGATAATGCCGATTCGGACGATGCCTACAACCTGCAGCAGTCGCTTATCGCCGTTGGCTCGGGCGGCTTCTTTGGTAAGGGTTTGGGCCATGCGACGCAGTCGGCCGGCGGCTTTCTGCCTGAGTTCCACACCGACTTCGTCTTCGCCTTCCTGTCCGAGACCTTTGGCTTTTGCGGTTCCTTTTTTCTCCTGTGCCTCTACGTGCTGCTGATCTTTTCGACGATTCGCGTCGCCTTTAAGTGTGAGTCGCTGTTCCTGCGTCTGTCGTGCGTAGGTATCGTCGGCATGTGGGCATTCCAGACCTTCGAAAACATCGGCATGTGCATCGGCATGATGCCGATTACCGGTATTCCGCTACCGTTTATTAGCTTCGGTTCGTCTTCGATGATGATCCAGCTGCTGACGGTGGGTATCGTACAATCCATATGGCGGCATCGTTCGGGCGCCGCGTAACCGCTGGAGGGGTTTGCTATGAAAATTCCCGTAGATAAGCTGACCCGCGCTTTTAAGATGGGCGCGTCCGTTAAGAAGGATTCCGATACGCCGGTGCGCGTCTCGGTCTATCTGGATTCGTCCGCCTCGCGCTTTCTGGCCGAGACGGTGCGTGACGCCTTTGTGCCGCAGACGACCTCGGGCATTGTGCGCGTCGAGCGTCTGGGGGAGGAGCGAATTGCTCCAAAGACCGATACCGATGTGGTACTGGTGCTCTCGTGTGGTTCCGACCGCTTGGAGAGTGCCGTGCAGGAGCTCGTGATCGCCGGTGCGCCCGTGTGCGTGCTTGCCGAGTCTGCTGTGGAGGTGCCGTTTATCGAGGAGTCCACGCCCATGCTCGGCGTGGTAGCGGCAACCGATAAGACGTATCTGCTCGAGACGCTTGCCCGCTGGATTCTCGATCGCACCGACAAGGAAACGGCCTTTGCGGCGAACTTTGCCTTCATGCGCATCGCGGCGGCCAATCGTATCATCACCTCGTGCGCGCTCACCAATATGGCGACCGGTGCGCTGGTGTTTTTGCCGGGCGCCGATTATCCCGTTATGGCGCTGGCGCAGGTGGGCATGCTCTTTGAGCTCGCTGCCGTCTTTGGACGCGGCATTAAGCCCGAGCGCGGCTACGAGGTCGCGGGCGTGCTTGCCGGCGGCTTGGTGATCCGCGCGGTCACCCGCGCGCTCGTCAAGCAGACGCCGCATATTGGGTTTGCCGTCAAGGCGCTCACTGCTGCCGCGGGCACCTATGGCATGGGCCGTGCGCTCGTTTCGCTCTACGAGCGCGATGTCGACTACAGCCGTGCCAACGAGGTGGTCACTGCCACGTTCTCCCGCGTTCGCGATCTGGTGACCACGGTCGCAGGCGCTACCCGTCCTATGGCGTCCTACCAAGACGCATCCGATCTCGCAGCTTAGGGGTTTTCCGTTGCGCGTTGCATACCAAGACTGTTTTCATTTAATTGAGCCGTTGCTCGCCAAGGTCGAGAAGCCGAGTCGCTATATCGATCACGAGTGGGGCACGCTTTCCAAGGCCGATGCCGACTACCGTTGCTGCCTGATCTACCCGGATGTGTACGAGGTCGGTCTGCCCAACCAGGGCATCGCCATCCTCTACAACATCCTTAACCAGGCCGAGGGCATCTCCTGCGAGCGCGGCTATGTGCCGTGGCCCGATATGGGTGACGCCATGCGCGAGGCAGGCATTCCGCTGCTCTCGCTCGAGGGTGCAGCGCCGGTTGCTTCGTTTGATATCGTCGGCCTGCATGTGCCGCACGAGATGGCGGTGACGAACTTCCTCGAGGCACTCGACCTCGCTGGTATTCCGCTGTTAGCGGCTGACCGCACCGAGGACGACCCCATTATCATCGCCGGCGGCCCCTCGGTGTACAACCCCGAGCCGTACGCGGCCTTCTTCGATGCCATCCTCATCGGTGAGGGCGAGGAATCGCTGCTCGAGACCTGCCAGCTGCATCGCCGCCTGCGTGACGAAGGGGTCCCGCGCGCGCAGATTGTCGAGCAGCTTGCATCCATTGCTGGCAACTACGTGCCGTCGCTCTATGAGGTTCGTCACGACGAGCCCTGGTCGCCGCATGGCTACACCGTGCCGCGTGAGGGCAAGGATGCGCCGACCGTGGTCTACAAGCGCGTCGTCGAGGATTTCGGCGCCACGAATCCGCTGTCGCAGTCGTGCGTGCCCTATGCACAGCTGGTTCACGACCGCCTGTCTATCGAGATCCTGCGCGGCTGCGCCCGCGGCTGTCGTTTTTGCCAGGCCGGCATGACGTATCGCCCGGTGCGCGAGCGCTCGGCCGACCAGATCGTCTCGTCGGTGATTCAGGGTCTGGAAAAGACCGGCTATGACGAGGTGTCGCTGACCTCGCTTTCCACGACCGACCACTCCTGCATTCGCGACGTGCTCGGCAGGCTCAACCGTCGCCTGGAGGATACGGGTATACGCGTGTCTATTCCGTCGCAGCGCCTGGATTCGTTTGGCGTGGATATGGCCGAGTCGGTCGCCGGCGAAAAGAAGGGCGGCCTGACGTTCGCGCCCGAGGCCGGCAGCCAGCGCATGCGCGACATCATTAACAAGAACGTGACCGAGGAGGACCTGGACCGTGCGGCCAAGGCGGCCTTCGAGGCCGGCTGGAACCGCATGAAGCTCTACTTTATGATGGGCCTTCCCGGCGAGCGCGATGAGGACATCGTGGCCATCGCCAATCTGGCCGATCACGTGCTGGAGCTCGGTCGTTCCGTGGTGCCCAAGGCTCGTCGCGGCTCGATCTCGGTGTCCATCTCGGTTTCGGTCTTTATCCCCAAGGCTGCCACGCCGTTCCAGTGGTGCCCGCAGCTCGACTACGACGACGTCAAGCGTCGCCAGAAGTTGCTTATCACGAGCGTTCGCAACCGTGCCGTCCGCGTGCATTACCACGATGCCGAGACCTCGCTCATCGAGGCCGCGCTTTCCCGCGCCGGTCGTGACATGACGCCCGTCATCATCGATGCTTGGCGCTCGGGCTCTCGCTTTGACGCCTGGGTAGAGCATTTCTCGCTCGATAACTGGAAGGAAGCTGCTGCCAAAAACGGCATCGACCTCAATGAGCTCGTGCACCTGCCCTACGAGTTGGACTGGCGCCTGCCGTGGGAGCACGTGAGCCCCGGCTGCACGCGCGGCTTCCTCGAGCGCGAGTACCGTCGCTCGCTCGAGGGCGTCACGACTCCCGACTGTACCCGCACGTCGTGCACCGGCTGCGGGATCTGCCCCACGCTCCACGCCAAGAATGTATTGATGGGTGATCGCGCATGAGTGAGCGCCTGACCGACAACCCCACGCTCTTTAGACTTCGTGTTCGCTATGGCAAGCGCGATCGCCTTAAGTACCTGGGCCATCTCGAAGTGATCCATACCATTGAGCGCATCGTGCGCCGTGCGGGACTTCCCTATGCCGTCACGCAGGGCTTCTCTCCGCACATGCGCGTGGGCTTCTCTTCGGCGCTACCGGTTGGTACGTCGTCGACCTGCGAGTGGTATGACCTGTTTATGACCGAGTTCGTGGCGCTCGACGAGGCGTTTGAGCGCCTGGCTGCGGCGTCTCCGGCCGATCTGGCGCCCATCGAGGCGGCGTACATCGACGTGCGCACGCCGGCATTGACGGCGCAGCTCACGCGCCTGTCGTATCGCATCGACTTACACCTGGATCCCGAGGCGCCCGTAAGCGCCGACGAGGTGCGTCGTGCGATCGACACGCTGCGCGCGGATCATGGCATCGACTACGCGCGCGGCAAAAAGAGCAAGCGCTTGGATTTGGATCACACGCTCGTTGGCTATGAGCTCACGGCGGGGGAGCTCCTGGACCATTTGGTGCTCATGCTCGACACCCATGCCGACAACGAGGGCTCCATGCGTCCGGAAATTTTGCTTTCTGCGGCTGATGTTTTGTTGCAGGGCTTGACCCCGGGCGTGGATGCACCTATTGTTTCCACCGGTATGCAAGACCTCGTGACCATCTGCTCCTACGATGTCGAGCGTCAGAATCAAGCATGCGAGGACGACGAGGGCCGACTCGTCAGCCCCATACCTGTGCGAACTTGTGGATTTGCTCCACATACTCGTTGACGGGGGTATTTTCGCCTGCTACTATATTCGGCTGTTGCACTAACTGATGCATGAAGGGCAAGTAAACATGTACGCAATCGTTAACACGGGCGGCAAGCAGTACAAGGTCGCCACCGACGATGTCATCACCGTCGAGAAGATTGAGGGCAATGAGGGCGACAAGGTCACCCTGCCGGTTATCTTCCTCAACGATGGTAAGAAGATCGTCACCGATCCCGACAAGCTGGCCAAGGCCAAGGTTACCGCTCAGATCGTTGAGCAGTTCAAGGGCGAGAAGCAGCTGGTCTTCAAGTTCCACAAGCGTAAGCGCTATCGTCGTCTGAAGGGTCACCGTCAGCAGCTCACCAAGCTGAAGATCGTGAAGGTCCAGGCTACCTCCCGCGCCAAGAAGGCTGTCAAGGCAGAGGCTGAGGCTGTTGCCGAGGCTCCCGTCGCCGAGTAGATTACACTCGTAACGAAAGAGTAGGTATACACAATGGCACACAAAAAAGGACTCGGTTCCTCCCGTAATGGCCGTGACTCCCGCGGTCAGCGCCTTGGCACGAAGCGCTATGCCGGCCAGACGGTAACCACGGGCACGATTCTCGTCCGTCAGCACGGCACGCACATCCACCCGGGTGAGAACGTTGGCCGTGGTAAGGACGACACGCTGTTCGCGCTGGTCGACGGTACCGTTGAGTTCCACAAGGGTATCAAGCACAGGGTCAGCGTACGCCCGCTCGCGAACGCGTAATTCACCCTTCATAGAGCACATATGTGGGAGGCACTTGAGTTTTAGGATTCAAGGGTCTCCCTCTTTTTTGTAGGAGGCGATTCTGTTGTCACAGTTCACCGATATCAGCCGCATTAACGTGTGCGGCGGCGACGGCGGAGCCGGATGTATGTCGTTTAGGCGCGAGGCATTTGTCCCCAAGGGCGGCCCCGATGGCGGCGACGGCGGTCGTGGCGGCAATGTCGTCATCCAGGCCGATGCTCAGCTGTCTTCGCTGATCGATTACCGCTTTAAGCATCACTTCCGCGCCGAGCGCGGCACGCACGGGCAGGGTGCCCGTCGTAACGGTAAGAGCGGCGAGGACCTGATTCTCAAGGTCCCTATGGGCACCGTGGTGCGCGAGCTCGACCCCGAGACGCAGACCCCGATGTTCGAGATTGCCGATCTGGTGCACGATGGCGAGCGCGTTGTCGTGGCCCCTGGTGGCGCCGGTGGTCTCGGCAATACGCACTTTGTGACGTCGGTGCGCCGCGCGCCCGCGTTCGCCCAGCTGGGCGAGCCGGCCGAGGAGCACTGGATTGAGCTCGAGATGAAGCTTATGGCCGATGCCGCGCTCGTGGGCTTCCCCTCGGTGGGTAAGTCATCGCTCATTGCGCGCATGAGTGCCGCCCGCCCCAAGATTGCTGACTACCCGTTTACCACGCTCGTGCCCAATCTGGGCATGGTGCGTGCCGGCGAATATTCTTACGTCGTTGCCGACGTCCCCGGTCTTATCGAGGGCGCGAGCGAGGGCAAGGGCCTGGGTCACCAGTTCTTGCGCCACATTGAGCGTACGGCCCTGATCATGCATGTTGTCGACATGACGGGCGGTTTTGAGGATCGCGATCCGGTTGAGGACTATCACATCATCAACCGTGAGCTCGAGCGGTATGGCGCAGAGCTCTCGGAGCGCCCGCAGATCGTTGTCGCCAACAAGTGCGATGCGCCGGGCACGGCCGACAAGATTGCCGACCTTAAGCGTGCGGCGCTCGACGACGGCCATATGTTCTTTGCCGTATCCGCCGTGACGGGTGCCGGTCTCAACACGCTGATGCTTGCCGTGGGTGAGCAGGTGGCTAAGCTGCGCGCCGAGTTGGCTGTCTCCGATGAGCCGGTCGTTCTGCGCGACGATGAATGGGAGCGCCGCCGCCTGCAGCGCGAGAAGCGTTTCCGCATTGTCCAGGAAGAGCCCGGTGCCTTCCGCGTGGTCGGTCGTGCCATTGAGCGCATGGTCATTCAGACCGACTGGGAAAACGAGGAAGCCGTCATTTACCTGCAGCATAAGTTTGCGCGTATGGGTGTTGACGACGCGCTCGAGAAGGCCGGTTGCCGTGCGGGCGACGAGGTCCGCATTTGCCAGCGCGCCTTTGACTTTGAGGGCGCCGAGGACTTCTCGGAGTACGAGGAGCTCGAGGATACTGGTGAGGACGTTGCCGTTGAAGCCATTGACGTGGCCGATGCTGCGGATGAGGGCGTCGAGGCTGTCGATGCGGCGGATGCCGCGGGCGATGCCGAGACCTCGGAGGTCGAGTAGGCCATGTCGCTGCGCGGTGGAATCGGGCTGCCCGAGCTTCCTCTAGAGGACGGGCAGGAGTTTAGGCTCGGCATTATGGGTGGCACCTTTGATCCCATCCATTACGGGCACCTGGTGACCGCCGAGCAGGCGCGCGAGTCGCTCGACTTGGACGCTGTGCTCTTTATGCCGGCGGGCTCTCCTGCCTTTAAGCTTGACAAGCCGGTGACGCCTGCCGAGGACCGTTATGCCATGACGGTCCTTGCCACCGCCGCGAACCCGGCCTTTTTGGCGAGCCGGTTCGAGATTGACCGCCCGGGCGTAACCTATACGGCCGATACGCTTCATGCCCTTCGCGACTTTTACCCGCCGCAGGTAAAGCTCTACTTTATTACGGGCGCCGACGCGATTATCGATATCGTGACCTGGCATGATGCCGAACGAATCGCTGAGCTTGCCACCTTTATTGCGGCGACGCGACCGGGCTTTGATATCGATACGGCGCGTGCCCGAATCAAAGAGTCGGGGCTGCCGTTCGACGTGCGCTATATTCAGATTCCGGCGCTGGCGATCAGCTCGACGAACATTCGTAAGCGAGTTGCTCGCGGTATGAGCGTGCGCTATCTTACGAGCGAGTCCGTGCTCGGCTACATTCGCAAACGCAGGCTATATGCCGATTTGGGCCAAGAAGATTTTGAGTGATGGGGGTCTACGTTGTCGGTAGAGGATCAGTTTGAGGGCGATGAGCGCGCGCTGCTCAAGCGCATTCAAGAGCTGCTCGATGTTCGCATGAAGGATAAGCGCAAGCGCTATGTGCATTCGCTGGGTGTTGCCGAGACCGCACTTCATCTGGCCGAGGTCTACGGCGTTGATCGCTTTGATGCCACTGCCGCCGGCCTGATCCATGACTGGGACAAAGTGCTCTCCGACGACGAGCTGGTCACGCGCGCTCTGCATTACGGCATTAAGATTGCCGGCTCTCCTTCCGCCGCGACGCCGCTTTTGCATGGCCCTGTTGCCGCCTATGAGCTTCCGCAGCTTTTTCCCGAGCTGTCGCCGGCCGTTTTCCAGGCTGTCGACCGTCACACCGTGGGTGCCTGCGACATGACGCAGCTCGATATGGTGGTCTTTGTGGCCGATGCCATCGAGCCCAACCGTCACGGCGACTATGCCCATGCGCTGCGCAAGATGGTGGGGGAGTCGACGCTCGATGAGTTGTTCTTCTCCTGTTTTGCGCAGGGTTTGGTCTATGTGATCCAGTCCGGGCGCTATCTTTATCCCACGGCTATTTCGATTTACAACCATTACGCCCAGCTGCGCTAGCTCGGGCTGTCTAGAAAGAGGTATTCCATGGCCGACGAGACCATGACCGACGAGCAGATTCTTGAAGGTGTGGAGCACAAGAGCTTCGTCGCCACGTCCGACCGCACTGCCGCCTCGCTGTCCGCGAGCGGTGTCGCCGCCGAGGATGTCGCCCGCGCCGCCGCGCAGGCCGCCTACGACAAGAAGGGCGAGGACGTTCAGGTGCTCGACCTGACCGAGCTTTCCGACGTATGCGACTACTTTGTGCTTGCCACCGGTACCAACAACCGCCAGGTCGATTCTATCGTCGACGAGATCGAGGAGAAGGTCGCCGAGGCTTGCGGCGAGCACCCGTTCTCCATCGAGGGTCGCGAGCAGAAGACCTGGATGCTCATGGACTATGGTTCGGTTGTCGTCCACGTCTTCACTCCTGAAGCCCGTGACTTCTACCGCCTCGAGAAACTCTGGGGAGACGCCCCCCAGCTCCCCCTCAATCTCCTTTAGTAGCTCATTTGAGACGGGGTTTTAGCTACCCTCACGCATATCGCCGGGCAGTTGCGGTTTTCCGTAACTGCCCGGCTTTCTTTTTTGCCCAAAGGCGGTTAATCGTTGAAGCGGGATTGGCGGCCGAAGGAAAGGGCGGTGTCGCCGAATTTGTCTCGGACGGCGTCGATGGCGACGGAGAGGTCGCGGCGGTCGCTGGATTGGGCTCCGCGGTCATCGATCTCGCAGAACAGGTCGGTCTGGATGCCGCCTTGGTGGTCGAAGTCGCTCATGCCGATGCCCGCTAAGCGAACATGCATGCCTTCCTGCCAGATGTTGTCGAGCAGTTCGAGCGCAACCGCCACGAAGATGTTCTCATCGTCGGTCGGATGAGGCAGCCGGCGCTGTGCTGTACGCCCGCTGCCATACGAATACTTAAGCTTGAGCGTTACCGTGGCACCCGTCAGCCCCTGACGGCGCAGGCGGCGTCCCACTGACTCTCCCAACAGCGCAATCGCCGCCTCAATATCCCCACGCTCAGTCAAATCTTTAGCAAAGGTGCGTTCATTGCTGACCGACTTGACCTCGCGCTCTTCATCGAGGCTCGTGACTTCGGAGATTTCGAGTCCCAGCGCACGCTGGCGCATGCGTTCGCCGTTGACGCCAAAAATAGAGGCCAAGGTGGATTCCGGTGCACGTGATAGCTCGCCGAGGGTGTAGATGCGCATGCGGCGCAGTCGTTCCTCGGCCGAGCGTCCGATGCCGCTCATGGCAGATACTGGCAGCGCGGCCAAAAAGCGCTGCTCGGTTCCGGGTCGCACGATGGTCAGCCCAAACGGCTTATCCTGCTCGCTTGCGATCTTTGCGACCGTCTTGTTGCAGCCCACGCCAATGGAGCAGGTCACTCCCAGCCCTGCCACGCGTTCGCTTATACGCCGCGCAACCAGCAGCGGGTCTTCGGGCGCAAAGCGACCCGGTGTGATATCGATAAAGGCTTCGTCGATGGATACGCGCTCAACGCGCGGGGTCTCGTCGGCGAGAATCGTCATGACCTGCGCGCTCACCTCGCGGTAGCGATCAAAGTGCCCGTGCGTCCAAATGGCTTGCGGGCACAAGCGCCGTGCCTCGGCCGAGGCCATGGCAGAGTGCACGCCAAAGCGACGTGCCTCATACGAACACGTGGACACGACGCCACGCGAATTGGCGTCTCCGCCTACGATGAGCGGCTTTCCGCGCCATTCGGGATGATCGAGCATTTCCACGCTCGCAAAAAACGCATCAAGGTCCATCAGGCCCACCGCCGGACCCGTCCAGGGAGGCGGCGTGACGCCCATGGCATCCTCATAACCGTATGTATGTTCGCGTCTTTCCATGTCATGAGTATACCGCGCAGCTCATGTGGGGTGCGTGTATGTGCTTGCAAATCCCGAATTCTTGTCTAAGATATGGATTTGCCCTCGACTACACCGAAGAAGTTGGTCTCACGGACTTCACCTGCCCGCGTCGATGGCGTATTATGTTCAACTGTTTGTTTGTAGTTGCAGCCTAAAGCTGCTTGGTTGGAGGAGTTTCCTTTGGCAGTCAAGATTCGCCTTGCTCGTCACGGCGCTAAGAAGCGTCCGTACTACCGTGTCGTCGTCGCCGATTCCCGCGCCCCGCGTGACGGTCGTATCATCGAGGAGGTTGGCCGCTACAACCCGATGACCGCCCCCAAGACCATCAACCTCGACCTCGAGAAGATCGCCGACTGGCAGTCCAAGGGCGCTCAGCTCACCGACGCCGTCGCCGCTCTGGTCAAGGCCGCCAACGAGGGCGAGAAGACCGAGACCGTCGTCAAGAAGTCCAAGAAGCAGCTCGCCAAAGAGGCCGAGGCCGCTAAGGCTGCCGCTGAGGCCGCTGAGGGCGCCGAGGAGTAAATCGTGCCTGAGGTTGACGCTGCACAGCTCGAGGGTGAGGCAATGCTCTCAGATCGCATCGCCGATCTCGTCGAATATCTCGTTGTTCAGATCGTCGACGACCCGGATTCCGTGAGCCTTGAGGTCATCGATGGTGACGACGCCTCTACGATTGAGGTTTCGGTCGCCGAGGATGACGTCGCTAAGGTCATCGGCCGTCGTGGCCGTACCATTAAGGCCATTCGCACGCTCGCCCGTGCACTGGCCGCTCGCCTCGACACTGCTGTCGAGGTAGAGGTTCTGGGCTAGGACCTTGAGGTCCCAGTACAAAAACATCGCCCGTGTGGTCAAGCCGCACGGAAGGAAGGGGGAGGTCCTCGCGCAGCCGCTGCGGGGGCTTCCTTCTGTATTAGAGCCGGGTATGCGCGTCGCCCTGACGCCGCCGGCGCTCAAGCGCGACCGCTTTTGCACGGTCGTGTCCGTCACCGATACGGGCGATGGCGATCTGGTCTCGTTTGAGGGCATTGACGACTTGACAGCCGCCGAGGGCATCACGGGATGCTTCGTGCTGGCAAATCGTGATGACTTTGAGCTCGATTCGCTCGACGCTGCCTATACCGACCTGATGGGTCGCGAGGTGGTCGACGAGCGCTTCGGTTTACTCGGCACGATCGTCGAGATCATGTCGACGCCCGCTAACGATGTTTGGGTTGTTGAGGGCGATCGGTATGGCGAGGTACTGATTCCCGTGATCGAGCAGGTCGTGCTCGATCTTCCCGACACAGGAACAATTTCTGTCCACGTTATGGACGGCCTGATCGATATGGACAAGTAGGGAGGACAACATGCTGATCGAGACCCTTTCGGTCTTTCCCGAGATGTTTGAGCCCGTCATGTCCACATCGATCTTGGGCCGCGCCCGCAAGGCCGGCCTTTTTGATTTTAAGGCGTATAACCTGCGCGACTGGACGCACGACCGCCATCGTACCGTCGATGACGAGCCGTACGGCGGCGGGCAGGGCATGCTCATGAAGGTCGAGCCTATTGCCGAGGCCATCGAGGCCATCAGCTCCGAGGGTCCCAAGCCCACCGTAGTGTTCTTCACCCCCTGTGGCGAGCCCTTTACGCAGCATGTGGCCGAGCGCCTGCTCAAAAGTGAGCGCCTGCTGTTTGTGTGCAGCCGCTACGAGGGCGTCGACGAGCGTGCGTATGCGTATGCCGATGAGCGTCTGTCGATCGGCGACTACGTGCTTACGGGTGGCGAACTTCCCGCTATGGTCGTTGCCGATGCCGTCGTACGCCTGATTCCCGGCGCCCTGGGCGACGAGATGAGCAATGTGGACGAGTCGTTCTCGACTGCCGAGGACGGAGGCCTGCTCGAGTACGCGCAGTACACCCGTCCCGCCGAGTTCAACGGCGAGGGCGTGCCGCCGGTGCTCGTGAGTGGCGATCACGCCAAGGTCGATGCCTGGCGTCGCAAGAACGCCATCGAGCGCACCTGCTGCTGGCGTCCCGATCTGATCGAGACGGCGCGGCTCACGCCCGAGGAGCGCGCTTACGCGCGGGAGATTCTTGACGCTTCGTATTCGCAGAGCGAGGAGTGAGTATGGTTCCTACGCAACATTCCGCGTTGAGGGGCGCTTTTGAGTGGATCGCGGTCATCGCGATCGCGCTTGTGGCCACGTTCCTGATCCGTACCTTTGTGGTCGAGCCCTTTGTGGTGCCCACCGGCTCCATGGAGTCCACGATCGAGATTGGTGACCAGATCCTGGCACAAAAGGTGAGCCTCGAGCTCGGTCAGCCCGTCAAGCAGGGCGATATCGTGGTGTTTCACAACCCCGATGGCACCTCCGAGCATGATGTTCTTGTCAAGCGTGTTATTGCCACGGCCGGCCAGACGGTCGACCTGCAGGATGGCAAGGTGGTCGTTGACGGCCAAGCGCTCGACGAGGACTATACGACGGGCATGAGCTGGCCACTTTCGGTCCAAGCGCCCGGTGCTCAGGTGAGCTATCCCTACACCGTTCCCGACGGGTGCGTGTGGGTGATGGGCGACAACCGCGAAAACTCTGCCGACTCACGCTACTTTGGTCCCGTCGATCGCTCTGATTTGATCGCTGTGGCGCTTGTGCGCTACTGGCCGCTCAACCGCATCGGCGCTATCGACTAAAAACCGCTATAGTACAGTACCTAACCGTGTAATCGTTTCGACGAGGGGATATTAGAGGCATGAACGCTTCATCGCTTTCCTTCCAAGACATCATCCTGCGCCTCCAGCAGTACTGGGGCGAGCAGGGCTGCGTCATTATGCAGCCCTATGACTCCGAGGTCGGTGCCGGTACCTTCCATACCGCGACCACGCTGCGCTCGCTCGGTCCCGCCGAGTGGCGCACCTGCTATGCGCAGCCCTGCCGCCGTCCCGCCGACGGCCGCTACGGCGAGAACCCCAACCGCATGCAGCACTACTATCAGTTCCAGGTGCTCATCAAGCCCTCACCGGTTAACGCCCAGGAGCTCTACCTGGGGTCTCTTGCCGCTATCGGTCTGGACCCCAACGACCATGACGTCCGCTTTGTCGAGGACGACTGGGAGAGCCCGACCCTTGGCGCCTGGGGCCTTGGCTGGGAGGTCTGGCTCAATGGCATGGAGGTCACGCAGTTTACGTACTTCCAGCAGGTGGGCGGCATCGAGGTCGACCCCGTGCCCGTCGAGATCACCTACGGCCTGGAGCGTATCGCCATGTACGCCCAGGGCGTTAACTCGGTCTACGACCTGGTGTGGAGCTACCTGCCCGACGGCACGCCCATGACCTATGGCGACGTGTTCCTCGAGAACGAGCGCGAGTTCAGTGCCTATAACTTTGAGGTCGCCAACGTCGAGATGATGCGTCAGAAGTTTGACGACTATGAGGCCGAGTGCCATTCCTGTCTGGAGCGCAAGCTGCCGCTGCCGGCATATGACTGCGTCATGAAGTGCAGCCACGCTTTCAACCTGCTCGATGCCCGCGGCGCGCTGTCCGCGGTCGAGCGTGCCAACTACATCCTGCGCGTCCGCGCCGTCGCCAAGGCGTGCTGCGAGGCCTACATGGCCGAGGTCGCCGGAGTCAACGAGAATGCCGACCAGGAAGGCGAGGTGGCGTAAGCCATGGCAGACGCTAAGGATTTCCTGTTTGAGATCGGTACGGAGGAAATGCCCTCCGCACCGCTGAACAATGCCGTCAAGCAGCTTGGCACCATGATCGCCAAGGGTCTCGACGAGGCCGGTCTGGCCCACGGCGAGGTCCGCGTGATCTCTAGCCCGCGCCGTCTGGCTGCACTCGTTGCCGACGTCGCCACCGCGACCGATGAGGTTCACGAGGTCAAGCGTGGCCCCGCGGCCAGCATTGCCTTCGACGCTGACGGTAACGCCACCAAGGCCGCCCAGGGCTTTGCCCGCAAGTGCGGTGTGGCTGCCGAGGACCTGGTCCGTCGCGAGGACACCGACGGTCGCGAGTATGTGTTCGCCGAGAAGAATATTCCCTCCGCACCGGCTACCCCGATCCTGACCGCTCTGTGCGAGAAGACCATCGCCGGTCTGCAGTGGCCCAACTACCGCAGCCAGCGCTGGGGTCACGAGCATGCGACCTTTGTTCGTCCGGTCCGCTGGATCTGCTGCCTTTTGGGCGAGGATGTTGTGCCCGTGTCGTTTGCCGACGTGACGAGCGGCAACACCACGCGCGGTCATCGCGTACTTGGCCCTGGCGACCATGTGGTTGCCAGCCCCGTCGTCTACGAGCAGGTGCTCGAGGACGCCGGCGTGCTCTCTGCTGAGCGTCGTCGTGAGGCCATCCTCGCCGGTATCGCCGAGGTCGAGGCCGCCCGTCCCGGCTGCCATGTCGATACGCCCAAGAAGGTCTTTGAGGAGGTCATTAACCTCTGCGAGTGGCCGACGGTGCTCGTCGGTACCTTCGATGAGGAGTTCCTCAAGGTTCCGCACGAGATCATCTGCGAGTCCATGCTCACCAACCAGCGCTACTTCCCGATCTATGACGGTGAGGGCAAGCTGACGCGTGAGTTCGTGGTCGTCTCCAACAGCAAGCCCGAGAACGCCGAGCGCGTGATCGACGGCAACGAGCGCGTCGTGCGTGCCCGTCTGGACGACGCCAAGTTCTTCTACGAGGAGGACCTGAAGATCTCCCTCGACGAGTTCCGTGAGCGTCTGGCCAAGGTTGCCTTCCAGGAGAAGCTCGGCAGCGTGCTCGCCAAGTCCGAGCGCATTGAGCAGCTCGCGCTCGCCATCGCCCGCGAGGGCCATCTGGGCGCCCACCTGGCTGCCGACGCCGCCCGCGCCGCGCACCTGTGCAAGGCCGACCTGGTTTCCAACGCCGTCGTCGAGTTCACGAGCCAGCAGGGCGTGATGGGCGGTTACTACGCCAGCGCGATGGGGGAGAACGACGAGGTCGCCCACGCCATTCGCGATCATTATCGTCCCCGCTTTGCCGGTGACGAGTTGCCCGAGGGCACCGCTGGCTGCATCGTGGCCTGTGCCGACAAGCTCGATACCATTGCCGGTATTTTTGCCATCGGCGAGCCCCCGACCGGCTCCTCCGACCCCTATGCGCTGCGTCGTGCCGCTATCGGCATCATCAACATCCTGCGCGACCGTCTGCCGATCGACCCCACGTCGCTCATCGACTTCGCCCTCGAGCTCTACAGTGAGCAGGGCATTGAGTTCGACGCCGCCGAGGTCGCCCAGCAGGTTCGCGACTTCTTCCATGGCCGCCTGGTGAGCATGGCCCGCGACGAAAAGATCCCGGCCGATACCGTTGCCGCCGTCTCTGCGGTGCACATTATCGCCCCGTCCGTCTTCTTCGCCCGCTGCGCCGCCCTCGACGAGGCCCGCAAGAACGACGCTGAGACGTTCGACAACCTGGCTACCGCCTATGCCCGCGCCGCGCACATCTCTAAGCCCGAGCTGGGTGCGGAGTACGACCGCGCCCTGATGGGCGAGGTCGAGCTTGCGCTTGCCGACGCCTCCGAGGCCGCTCAGACCGCCGTCGATGCTGCTCTCGCTGCCGAGGATTACCCGGCCGCATTTGCCGCCCTCGCCGCCCTGCGTGCCCCCATCGACCGCTTCTTCGATGAGGTTATGGTCATGGACAAGGACGAGCAGCTTCGCGATAATCGCCTTAAGCTGCTCAACCGCTTCGAGGCCGTTTTCTCCGGCATCGCCAACATCGGTGAGCTTGCCCGCAAAAAGTAAGCCAGATTGCGCATAAGCGCAAAAGGAGCCCCGCATGGATTGCCCGGTCACCGCTCGTCCCACCGTTATCGTTATCTCCGACTCTCTCGGCGATACCGCTTGTGAGGTGGTGCTTGCGGCGTCCGGGCAATTTGATGAAGGGGCTTTTCGTGTTTTGCGCCTGCCCAAGGTGACCGCTGTGGAGCAGGTCAAGTCATTTGTGGGGCCGCGCGTCGATGACGACCATCGTGATATCGCCGTGTTCCACACCATTGTCGACCCGGCCCTTCGTGCTCGTGTGCTCGACTACTTGGGCATGCTGCACATTCGCTCGGTCGACCTGATCGGTCCGACGCTCGCCGTGCTGTCGTCGCTCATCGGTGCGACGCCCAAGGGCATCGCGGGCGTGATTCACAAGACCGATGACCGTTATTTCCATCGTATCGAGGCCATGGAGTATTTCGTTGAGCACGATGATGGACGCGGCTGCGACGACCTTTCGGGGGCCGATATCGTGCTGCTGGGCGTATCACGCACGTCCAAGACGCCGCTGTCGATGTATTTGGCCTATCAGGGTTACAAGGTTGCCAATGTTCCGTTGGCCCATGGCATGGAGCCACCGAAGTCGATTTACGAGGTTGACCCAATGCGCCTCTTCGGCCTGATTTCGACCGTCGATGTGATTTCCGAAATTCGCGATAGCCGCTTGGGCGATGACTACGCTCGTGCCGTTGCCGGCTCCTATGCCGAGCCCGAGAGCGTGCGCAGCGAGCTTGAGGAAGCTCGTGCCCTCATGAAGCGCCTAGGCTGCTTTGTGGTGCGTACCGACGGCAAGGCCATCGAGGAAAGCGCTGCCGAGATCATTAGCCACTTGGAGGAAATCCAAGAAGCCCGTGCCCGTCGCGCCGCCCGTCGAGCCTAATAGTAGCAGCATTTTGATAAAGCGATTTAGCAAAAATATCGCATCTGACCTGCACTTTCTTACAGTGATATCTTCATAAGGTAACCAACTTTACCTACCGTTTACCGCCATATTTACCACGTTTACCAACCCCCGCGTCCTCTGCGCAAGCCCGCTCAATGCCCGCCGTATAGTACCCTCACGGCCCGCATCCGGCGGGTCGATTCGTTACCACGGTCGTGCGCGTAAGTGCATGGAAGGGGAAGTATCGTGAGCGATTGCAAGAGGGTTTACCGTTTTGGAACCGACGCCCAGGGCACCTGTGTCACCGAGGGCGACAAGTCCATGAACTTCGTGCTTGGCGGCAAAGGCGCTAACCTTGCCGAGATGAGCCGTATCGGCCTGCCGGTTCCCGGTGGCTTTACCATTACCTGCCAGACTTGCGTCGAGTACTCCGGTGCCGGCAACGTGTGGCCCGAGGGCGCACTCGATGAGATCGTTGCCGCCGAGGCGGACCTCGAGGCCCGCTGTGGCAAGAAGCTCGGTGACGACAATGATCCGCTGCTCGTGTCGGTTCGCTCGGGCGCTCCATTTTCCATGCCCGGTATGATGGACACAGTCCTCAACTTGGGCCTCAATGACGATTCCGTCCAGGGCCTCATCGCGCAGACGCAGAACCCGCGTTTTGCTTGGGATAGCTACCGCCGCTTTATCCAGATGTTTTCCAATGTCGTCATGGGCGTTGACGCCGACCTGTTCGAGAACGCCCTGACCCAGGCCCGTCTGGTCGCCGGCGTTCGCGTCGATTCCGAGCTTTCGGCCGAGGACCTGCAGGAGCTCGTCGAGACCTTTAAGGGCATCTTCTCCGAGAACGTCGATGCCTCCCTGTATCCCGAGCTCGAGGTCGCTGACGGCAAGCCCGTCTTCCCGCACGACCCGGAGCTTCAGCTACGCCTTGCCATCCAGGCCGTCTTTGGCAGCTGGATGAACGAGCGTGCCTGCATCTACCGCAAGCAGCATGGCATTTCCGACGACCTCGGCACCGCCGTCAACGTGCAGGCCATGGCCTTTGGCAACAAGGGCGAGACCTCTGCGACAGGCGTCGCCTTTACGCGTAATCCGGCCGACGGCACCAAGGAGTTCTACGGTGACTTTTTGGTTAATGCCCAGGGCGAGGACGTCGTCGCCGGTATCCGCAACACCGAGCCCATCGCCGACCTCAAGACCACCCCGGGCCTCGAGTCCGCAGGTGAGGAGCTCGAGCGCGTGTTCCTGACGCTCGAGGATCATTACCGCGATATGTGCGATATCGAGTTTACCATCGAGCAGGGCAAGCTCTGGATGCTCCAGACCCGCGTGGGCAAGCGCACCGCCACCGCCGCCCTGCGCATCGCCATCGAAATGGTCGAGGAAGGCCTGATCACCCGCGAAGAGGCCGTGAGCCGCATCGATCCCGCGCAACTCGACCAGCTCCTTCACCCGCAGTTCGACGCCTCCAAGAAGTACGAGGCTCTCGCCAGCGGTCTTAATGCCAGCCCCGGTGCCGCCGTGGGCGAGGTCGTGTTCTCGAGCGACGACGCTGTCGCGCGTTCCGCCGAGGGTCACAAGGTCATTCTGGTTCGTTGGGAGACCAACCCCGACGACCTGAAGGGCATGGTCGCCGCCGAGGGCATCCTGACCAGCCACGGTGGCAAGACGAGCCATGCCGCCGTTATCGCCCGCGGCATGGGTACGCCCTGCGTCTGCGGCGTTGAGCGCTTCCACATCGACGCCGCCGAGAAGGTCGTGCGCATCGAGGGCAGCGACCGCGTACTGCACGAGGGCGATGTCATCTCCATCGACGGCACCCAGGGCATCGTCGTCGACGGTCCCGTCGACCTGGTCTCCGCCGAGCTTACCGGCGACCTGGACACCATCCTGTCCTGGGCCGACGAGATTCGCCTGGACGAGACCTGCGGCCATGCCAACCATGTGCGCGTCAACGCCGACAACCCCGAGGATGCCGAGCTCGCCCTCGAGTTTGGTGCCGAGGCCATTGGCCTATGCCGCACCGAGCATATGTTCCTGGGCGATCGCAAGAACATTATCCAGAGCTTCATTCTGTCCGATGATGAAGCCGTGAAGCAGCAGGCCCTGGCCGACCTGCTCAAGGTTCAGACCGAGGACTTCCTGGCGATGTTCAAGACCATGTCCGGTCGCGATGTGGTCGTCCGCCTGCTCGATCCGCCGCTTCATGAGTTCCTGGATAATCCTCGCGAGCTCGAGGTCGCCATCACCAAGAAGGAAGCCGCCGGCGCCAGCGAGGAAGAGCTTGCAGCCCTGCGCGCCCGCCTGCGTCGTATCGACGGCATGGTCGAGTCGAACCCCATGCTCGGCCTGCGCGGCGTTCGCCTGTCCGTCGTCTTTAGCGATCTGCCGCTCATGCAGGTTCGCGCCGTCGCCACGGCCGCTGCCCGCCTTATCAAGGAGGGCAGCGGCCCGCATCCCGAGATCATGGTTCCGCTCGTTTCCATTACGGCCGAGCATGTCCAGACCCGCGAGGTCATCGAGTGCGTGATCGCCGAGGTTTCCGCCGAAGAGGGCGTCGAGCTCAATATTCCCGTGGGCACGATGCTCGAGCTGCCACGCGCCTGCATGGTCGCCGACGAGATCGCCCATCATGCCGACTTCTTCTGCTTTGGCACCAACGACCTCACCCAGACGACCTTCGGTTTCTCGCGTGATGACGCCGAGGCTAAGTTCATCCCGCTGTACATGCATAAGAAGATCTTGAAGGACAATCCCTTCGAGACCATCGACACGGCAGTACTCGAACTGGTGCGCATGGCTGTCGAGAAGGGCCGCGCCACCAACCCCGACATGCACTTTGGCGTGTGCGGCGAGCACGGCGGCGACCCCAAGTCCATCAAAGGCCTGTTTAACGTGGCCGACGTGGACTACGTGTCCTGCTCGCCCTACCGCGTGCCCCTCGCGCGCCTGGCCGCCGCTCAGGCCAAGCTAGAGGCCAAGCGTTCCGCCTAACGTTTTACGCATGGGCGTCTAACGTAGCCCCCTTCATGCCGCCCGTCTCATTTCGTGAGGCGGGCGGTTATCATGTGCTGGTTTTGTCTTTTTGTCTGCGTAAAAAATTGTTCTTGCAGCAGAAACCCGCGCGTGTATACTCGAATACGTTTGTTCAACTACGTGCCGGCCAAGGTGGTACGGCACCTCTAGAAGAGTAAGGAATTGCACATGGATTACATCCGCGCAATCGAGCGTCAGCAGATCCGCGAGGACATTCCTCAGGTTCGCGTCGCCGACAACGTCAAGGTTCACTACCGCATTAAGGAAGGCGACCGCGAGCGCATCCAGGTCTTCCAGGGCGACGTCATCCGCATGGCCGGCGCCGGTGCCCGCGAGACCTTCACCGTCCGCAAGATGTCCTTCGGTGTCGGTGTTGAGCGTACCTTCCCGCTTCACAGCCCCAAGATCGCCAAGCTCGAGGTCGTTCGTCATGGTCGCGTCCGTCGCGCCAAGCTGTACTACCTCCGCGACAAGGTGGGCAAGGCTGCTCGCATCCCCGAGAAGCGCTAAGAAGATCGCAGCGTCTGTCCACTCGTTTGGACACAAGGGTCACCTTCGGGTGGCCCTTCTTTTTATCTGATTTGCATGCAAGGAGGGCCTGGTATGGCCAACATGACGAGCTCGGTTTCGGCATCGCAGGTTGCCGGTGAGCTGGCGAGCGCAACGTTTGAGGAGATCCCCGTCCTCGTGGAGCATTATCGCGAGGACCCGCGCCAGCAGGTGATCAAGGCTTGCGAGCGTGCTCTTAAGCGCCATGCCAAGGAACTTGCCGAGCGCGAGCGCGTCAATGACATGTACGAGCTTATGCATGAGCTTGGCGGCGATGGGGTGGTCGTTGGTGTCGACGAGGCGGGTCGCGGATCGGTGGCCGGTCCTTTGACGGTATGCGCCGTCTGTCTTCCAATGGAGCCGCGCGTCTGGGGTATCAACGATTCCAAAAAGCTTACGCCCGCGCGCCGCGAGTTGCTCTCTGTGAAGATTGCCGAGGTGGCGAAGGCGATCGGTTTTTGTCATATCGCGCCGAAGGATATCGATGAGATGGGCATGGCCCGTGCTATCCGTACCGCCGTCGCGGGCGCCGTGGCCGATACGGGACTTGAGCCCGACTGCGTCCTCATGGATGGCAATCCCTTGGGCGCCGTTCCCAACGAGCGCGACGTGGTGAAGGGCGATGCCAAGATCGCCTGCATCGCTGCGGCGTCTATCATGGCCAAGGTCACGCGTGACGAGATGATGGTCGAGTACGACGCCGAGTACCCCGAGTACCATCTGGCCGAGTCGAAGGGCTATGCGAGCCCCGAGCACATCGAGGCCATTCGCAAACATGGACTTTGTCCGCTGCACCGCGTGAGCTTTTGCGGAAACTTTCTGCAGACTGAGCGCCTTTTCTAGGTCAATTGTGGAGACAGGGACCTCTGGGGTTTTATAAACCTGCTGGTAGCGGGCCGTATGCAACAGCATTGCTGCGTACGGCCCGTTTTTTGTCGGCATTTGGTCAGCTTTTGGTTTGCTTCCGGTACTTACCCGCATGAAAGGTGCCCTCATCATCGGGGCAATGCAGTGTGCGGGAAAGGAGACCCCATGAGTGCCGCAAGCAAAAAGAGCAAGACGCAGCAGCTCAAGGAGCGTTGGGAAAACGGCGAGCTCGACTGCGGGGCGATGACGCCCGAGTTTATCAAGGGACTCAGTCCCCGCGAGCTGGGTATGCTGGGCGAGCTGATCACCATCGACTACTTTAACGAGCGCGGCTACACCTTGCTGGAGCAGGGTTATCGTTGCACCGAGGGCGAGGCCGATCTGGTGCTGCTCGATGAGCTCGACGATGTCGTGGTGATGGCCGAGGTCAAGACCAGACGCGTTTCGCTGGATTGCACCACGCGGGTCTTTCCCGAGGAGGCCGTGGACGCCCAAAAGCAACGCCGCTACCGCCGCATCGCAAGTTGCTATCTCATGGAGCATTATCCGCTCAAGGCGATCCGCTTCGATGCCGTGGGTGTCACCATTCGAGGCGGGCATATTGCCGAGATCGAGCATCAGTACAACGCGTTCGATTGGCAGGTGTCGTGATGGCGTTCGAGACGTTTGCCGTTCACGCGGCCTGCATCCGTGGCGTCGAGGCGATTCACGTCACGGTCGAGGTCTCGCTTGCCGGTGGCGTTCCGGGCATTCAGATGCTCGGTATTCCGAGTATGGAGGTGATGGAGTCACGCGGTCGTATTCGCTGCGCGATGCGCTCCGCCGGGTTCGAGATCCCGCGCTCGGGCATTACGGTCAATCTGGCGCCCGGCGATATTCGCAAGACCGGTAGCGGCTTTGATCTGCCCATCGCCATCGCGGTATTGGCGGCCGATGGCCAGATTCCCCGCGACAACCTCGATCGTTGTCTTATCGCTGGTGAGCTTGGCTTGGACGGTACGGTGCTTCCTGTCAAGGGCGAGGTGGCGTTTCAGCTATTGGCGCGTGATATGGGGCTGTCTTTTATCGCCGGCAGGTCCGACCAGCATGTGCCGCTCGCGGGCGTGGATTGCGGATTTATCGACCATCTGTCTCAGCTTGCTCGCGGCATGGGCGATGCCGCGCGGCATTATCTGGATTCCGAGGGTGTGGAGGCTATTTTTGAGCCCGAACTCGACTATGCCGACGTGCTGGGGCAGGAGGTTGCCAAACGCGGCATGGCACTGGCGGCAGCGGGTGAGCTCGGTTTGCTTATGATCGGGTCCCCGGGATCGGGCAAGACGATGCTTGCGCGCCGTATGACCGGCATCCTGCCTGAGCTTTCCGTTGAGGATCAGCAGGAGGCGTTGTGCATCCATTCGGTCTTGGGTGAGAACATTGATGGCTTGTTGGCGGGGCACCGGCCCTTCCGCAGTCCCCACCATAGTATTTCGACCGCAGGCCTTATCGGCGGCGGGCGCCCGGTGCATCCGGGTGAGATCAGCCTGGCTCATGGCGGCGTGCTCTTTTTGGACGAGCTTGCCGAGTTTCCCACGGGTGTGCTGCAGACGCTGCGTCAGCCCATTGAACGCGGCTATGTGAGGATCGTACGCGTCGACGGGGCCTTCACCTTCCCGTCGCGCTTTCAGCTGCTCGCTGCGAGCAATCCCTGCCCCTGCGGCTTTTTGGGCGACCGTGAGGTGCCGTGTCGCTGCTCGGCATCGATGGTGGAGCGCTATCGGGCTAAGCTGCGCGGTCCTTTGGCCGATCGTATCGACATGATGATCGATGTAACCCGTCCCGACCCTCAGGTGATTATCGAGGGCGCGGAGGGTATGTCGTCGGCCGAGTTACGTGACTACGTTGTGCGCGGTCGCGCCTTTCGCGCCTGGCGCGAGTCTCGTATGGACGATGCGGATGCCGAGGCCGAGGATGACGAGACGCGGTCCATTGACGGCGTCGTTTCGACCTTTGAGCTCGATGATGCTGCCGAGAAATGCGTACTCGGCCTGTCGAAGCGCACGCATCTCACAGGGCGTGGCATCGTGCGCTTGGTTCGCATTGCGCGCACGATTGCAGACGTCGCCGAGAGCGAGCAAGTGACGCAGGATCACGTGCTCGAGGCGGCGATGTACCAGGGAAGGAGGGACCAATGATGGCCGAGGGGACCTTTGAGCTGCATCCAGGTGATGCGTTGTATCCCGAGACCGTTTTGGAGCTTTCTGATGTACCCCAGACGCTTTATGTGCGCGGCAATCCCGAGGTGCTTTCGACACCCGCGCTCTCCATCATCGGCGCGCGCAAGGCCTCGCCGTATGGTCTTGCCGTGGCAGAGCTTGCGGCAAAGGTTGCGGTCGAGGCGGGAGTGACGGTAGTTTCGGGCGGCGCGGTTGGTTGTGACCAGGCCTCGGGTTGGGCTGCGGTCAACGCCGGCGGCAAACACGTCGTGGTGCTGGGGACGGGCGCCGACGTGGTCTACCCGCGTTCGAGCGCGGGGCTTATTACGCGCACGCTCGATACGGGCGGCGCGGTCGTGTCGATCTCTCCGTGGGGCATGGGTCCGCGCAAGTTTGCCTTTCCGCGCCGCAATCGCGTGATCGCGGCCCTGTCGCAAGCCCTCTTTGTATCCGAGGCGGGTATGCCTTCCGGGACGTTTTCTACAGCCGAGGCTGCTATGGATTTGGGGCGCGAACTTCTTGCCGTGCCGGGGTCGATCCTATCGCCCGAGTCGCGTGGCACGAATTACCTCATTGCGAACGGTGCCTGCTGCATTGTCGACGAGGAGTCCATCGAGATGGCTATCTCTCGCATATACGGCACCCTGCGCTACTCGCGCCCCGATGCTCCCGGCATTGCCGACCTGAATCCAACACAGCAGACCGTGATGCATGCGCTCATCGCCTCTCCGCTCAAGGTCGACGACATCGCTGCTCTCGTCTCACTCGATGCTGTCGGCGTACTCAAACTCTTGGGTTCGCTTGAACTCGAGGGCCTTATCGAGCGCATGATGGATGGAAGGTATGCGCCCTCCAAGTTTGCCCTTCACGCCCAGACGCCCTTAGGTCACAATGGAAAACGTGTCAATTAGAAAGGTGTTTGCAGATGCAGTTCGATCAGGTGACGGTTATCGGTGGCGGTCTGGCGGGTTCGGAATGCGCGATCCAGCTGGCAGACCGCGGGTTTGCCGTAAAGCTGTGCGAGATGCGCCCCCAGGTGAGCTCCCCGGCTCACCATACCGATCACCTGGCAGAGCTCGTCTGCTCCAATTCGTTTAAGTCGACCCGTCCAGATTCCGCTGCTGGCCTACTAAAAGCCGAGCTCGAGCGCATGGGTTCAGTCCTGCTCGATTGCGCCCATCGCGCGGCTGTTCCCGCCGGTGGCGCCTTGGCGGTCGACCGCGTCAAGTTTTCCGAGCTTGTCGAGGCCGAGGTTGCCGCCCGTCCCAATATTGAGGTCGTGCATGGCGAGGTCACGCAGATTCCCGAGGGCCACGTGGTCATTGCCGCGGGCCCCTTGTGTTCACCGGCGCTGAGCGAAGAGGTCATGAAGCTCGTCGGTGGCGATGCCCTGGCGTTCTTCGATGCCGCGGCGCCGATCGTCGATGCCTCCACGCTCGATATGGACGTGCTGTTCTCGCAGTCGCGCTACGAGGAGCAGGGGAGTGGCGACTACCTCAACGCTCCGCTCAACAAGGAGGAGTACGAGGCCTTTATCGAGGCGCTTACCACGGCCGACCGCGTGGTGCTTAAGGATTTTGAGGGCGGCGATCTGTTCCAGGCCTGCCAGCCTGCCGAGGAGGTTGCACGCACCGGCAAGGACGCCATTCGCTTTGGCGCCATGAAGCCCGTCGGCCTCACCGACCCGCGTACCGGACGTCGCCCCTGGGCGGCGATTCAGCTGCGTGCCGAGAACAAGGAGAAGACCGCTTATAATCTGGTGGGCTTCCAGACCAACCTGACCTTTGGCGAGCAGAAGCGCGTCTTCCATATGGTGCCGGGCCTGGAGAACGCTGAGTTCTTCCGCTACGGTGTCATGCACCGCAATACCTTTGTCGACGCCCCACACGTGCTCGATGGCACCTTTGCCGTGCCCGGTACCGGCGTGCGCCTGGCCGGTCAGATCACCGGCACCGAGGGGTACATGGAAGCCGTGGCGACAGGTCTGCTCGCGGCGCTCAACACCTATGCCGAGGCTATCGGTGCCGCGGGCGTCGAGTTGCCGCGTGTGGGCGCCCTGGGTGCGCTCGTGGGCTATGCGACCGATCCTGCCACCGTGGGCTATCAGCCCATGCATGTTAACTTTGGACTGGTGCCGCCGCTCGAGGACGGTAAGCGCCGCAGCAAGCGCGACCGCTACCAGGCCTATGCGGACCGTGCGCTCGAGGCCCTTGATGCCTATCTGGCCACTCGCCCCGACCTGTTTGGGGGCGACCGGTCATAGCTTTTGACCTGTACGACACCGTCGACTCGTTTATCGCCTATATCGCACGTGTCGAGGGACTTTCTCCCAACACGGTGACGGCCTATGGCTCGAGGCTGGAGCGCTTTGCTGCCTGGTGCGAGCGCGAGGATATCGATGCTTTTGCTGCCGACGTGCGCACCATTCGTCGCTATCTTGCCGAGCTTTCGCGTGACCAGGTGGCTCCCCGAACGCTTGCGGCGCATCTGTCTGCCATTCGCTCGCTCTATCGGTGGATGGCTGCCGAGGGGATTGTCGAGGGTGATGCGGTCTCGGCGATCGCATCGCCCAAGCTGCCGCGTGACCTGCCGGGCGTCCTTACGACCCAGCAGGTCGAGGCGCTGCTCAAGACGCCTGATGCCTCGACGCCCGCGGGACTGCGCGATGCGGCGATGCTCGAGCTGCTCTATGCATCCGGCGCCCGTATCTCTGAGCTCGCGGCACTCAATGTGGAGTCCATCGCTTGGTCCGAATGCACGCTGCGCCTGTGGGGCAAGGGGGGCAAGGAACGTATCGTCCCTCTGTATCGTCGTGCGCTCGAAGTGACGCGTCTCTATATTGAGGAGGGGAGGCCGGAGTTGCTCTCTCGTGCAAAGCGCCGCGACCTCGCTACCGGGCCGCATCCGCTGCTTATATCGGCGCGCGGCAATCGCATGAGCGCCGCCATGCTCCGGCGGCGGTTCCATACGCTGGCGACGCTCGCCGGCATTCCGGCCGACATCGCCCCGCATGCGATGCGCCATACCTTTGCGACCGACTTGCTCGAGGGCGGTGCGGACCTGCGCTCGGTTCAAGAGCTGCTGGGTCATGCGAGCCTGTCCACGACGCAAATCTACACGCATCTCACGCCCGATCGGCTCAAACGTGCCGTGGCTCAAGCCCATCCCCGCGGCGAATAGTGGCTGGGACGTCCCGCGTCGCACTCAGGTGTGTGGTTTTGATTGCGGGTTGGCAGGAAGATGCATTCCTGCTATCATTCATCGGGTTGCTTCACGGCAACATGTTTTTATCACGCACGCGCGGCTACTTCATACCGTGGTGCCCGGGCTTTGGTAGCACATGTCCGGGTTGGTTTTGGAGGATGACCCCGCGCGGAGGCAAACCACAGGAGGTTTAACATGGCTACCAAGATTAATATCCGCACCCTGCTCGAGGCCGGCTGCCACTTCGGTCACCAGACCCGTCGCTGGAACCCCAAGATGAAGCCGTTCATCTTCGGTGAGCGCAACGGCATCTACATCCTCGACCTCAAGCAGACCATCCTCGACGCCGACCAGGCCTACACTTTCGTCAAGAACGTCGCCAAGGGCGGCAACGTGCTGTTCGTCGGCACCAAGAAGCAGGCTCAGGAGGCCGTCAAGAACGCTGCTGAGCGCGCCAACATGCCTTACATCAACCAGCGTTGGCTCGGCGGTATGCTGACCAACTTCGTCACCATCCGCTCCCGCATCAACCGCATGGAGGAGCTCGAGGCCATGGTCGAGGACGGCCGCATGGCTGTTCTGCCCAAGAAGGAGCAGGCTGTTCTCGGCAAGGAGCTCACCAAGCTCCAGACCAACCTCGGTGGCGCCCGCGACATGAAGGGTCTGCCCCAGGCTCTCTTCGTCATCGACACCAAGCGCGAGGAGAACGCCATCAAGGAGGCTCAGCGCCTGAACATCCCCGTCGTCGCTCTGATCGACACCAACTCCGATCCCGACGAGGTCGAGTACGGCATCCCCTGCAACGATGACGCTATCTCCGCTGTCACCCTTATGTGCGAGCTCATGGCTGACGCCTGCCTCGCTGGCTCCGGCAAGGAGCAGGTCTCCGAGGCCGAGATGGCCGCTGAGCCCAAGGCCGAGTAAATCAGTCTTAGTTAATTCTTTTTCATCTCTTTGAAAGGAACCACAATGGCCCAGATTACCGCCGCTATGGTCAAGCAGCTCCGCGAGATGACCGACTCCCCGATGATGGAGTGCAAGAAGGCTCTCGTCGAGGCTGACGGCGACATGGACGCCGCTGTCGACGTTCTGCGTAAGAACGGCCTTGCCAAGGCTGCCAAGAAGGCTGGCCGTGAGACCAACGAGGGCGCTGTCGCCGCGTTCGTCTCCGAGGATGGCAAGACCGGCGCTCTGCTCGAGCTCTCCTGCGAGACCGACTTCGTTGGCTCCAACGCCAAGTTCACTGGCTTTGCTTCCAAGGTCGCTGAGGTTGTCGCCACCACCGAGCCGGCCGATGTCGACGCTCTGCTCGAGAAGCCGATGGGCGAGGAGACCGTTTCCTCCGAGCTCACCGAGATGATTCACATCATGGGCGAGAACATGAAGATCTCCCGTTTCGCTGCCCGCAAGGCTGAGAACGGCGCGCTCGCTTCTTACATCCACATGGGTGGTAAGATCGGCGTCCTCGTCGAGTTCGCCTTCGAGAAGGCCGAGACCGTTCAGGCTGAGTCCTTCAAGACCTTCGCTCACGACGTTGCCCTTCAGGTTGCCGCCGTCGCCCCGATCTGCGCTACCCGCGATCAGGTTCCGGCCGAGACCGTCGAGCACGAGAAGCAGATTTACATGGCCCAGGCTGCCGAGTCCGGCAAGCCCGAGGCTATCCAGGAGAAGATGGCTGTCGGCCGTCTGGAGAAGTTCTACAAGCAGTCCGTGCTCACCGAGCAGGAGTTCATCAAGGACAGCTCCCTCACCATCAAGAAGTACGCTGAGCAGGTCTCCAAGGAGCTCGGCGACACCATTACCGTCGTTGCCTTTGACCGTCTGGTCCGTGGCGAGTAAATAAGCTCTTGTAGCTGGTAATGAGCAGGCTGTGGGTTTTACTCACAGCCTGCTTTTTCATGGCTCTTATCAGAGCCTTTGATATCATATTGAGAGTCTAATTAAAGGAGGATCGCTTTGTCCGACATCCGATATAAACGCGTGCTTCTTAAGCTTTCCGGCGAAGCACTGATGGGCGACGGCCAATATGGCATCGACCCCAAGGTTACCGACCATCTTGCCAAGCAGGTCAAGGAGCTGCTCGCCGTTGGCCATGAGGTCGGCGTCGTTGTCGGCGGCGGCAATATTTTCCGCGGCATGGCCGGCGCTGCCGGTGGCATGGAGCGTGCTCAGGCCGATTATATGGGCATGCTCGCGACCGTTATGAACGCGCTCGCCCTGCAGGATGCCTTCGAGCACAACGATGTTCCCTGCCGCGTGATGAGCGCTATCCAGATGAACGAGATCTGCGAGCCCTATATTCGTCGCCGTGCTATCAACCATCTATCCAAGGGCAACGTTGTCATCTTCGCTGCCGGTTCGGGCAATCCGTACTTTACGACCGACACCGCCGCGGCTCTTCGTGCGTGCGAGATCGGCGCCGAGATTCTGATTAAAGCCACCAAGGTTGACGGCATCTACGACAAGGATCCCGTCAAGTGCGCCGATGCCGTCCGTTTTGACAAGATTACCTACCACGAGGTTCTTGTCCGCGGTCTGCAGGTTATGGATTCCACGGCTACGGCACTGTGCCAGGATAACCGTATGCCGATTTTGGTCCTCAACATCGATGGCGAGGACACCGTCAAGCGCGCGCTCGCGGGTGAGCCCGTCGGCACGCTCGTCTATCAGGAGGATTAAGCATGGCAGAGAACATCACCGCCCATATGGACAAGTCGCTCGAGTCCCTCAAGCATAACTTCTCCAAGGTCCGTACCGGCCGCGCCAATGCCAACATTCTGTCCGACATCACCGTCGATTATTACGGTGTTCCCACGCCGGTCACGCAGGTTGCCGCCGTCAAGACCCCCGAGGCCCACATGCTGCTCATCGAGCCGTGGGACAAGGCACTCATCAATGCTATCGTCAAGGCCATCGGCGCTTCCGATCTGGGTATTACCCCCAACTCCGATGGCACCGTCGTTCGTCTTCCGTTCCCGGCTCCCACTGAGGAGCGCCGTCGCGAGCTCGTCAAGGAGTGCCGCGAGTACGCCGAGCAGGCCAAGGTGTCTATCCGTAACATCCGTCGCGACTTCAACAACAAGCTCGAGCGCGATGAGGAGCTCACCGAGGACGATGTCCGTCGCGAGCAGGCCAAGGTCCAGAAGCACACTGATGAGTATGTCGCCAAGGTCGAGGAGCTTCTGAAGGAAAAAGAAGCCGAGGTCATGGAGATCTAAGGTGCAATACGACGAGCATAAACTGGTCGAGTACTTTGCCGACGCCCCTGCGGGCGTCGGTTTTTCCGACCTTGACCTCAATAACATTCCGCACCATATCTCGTGCATCATGGACGGCAACGGTCGTTGGGCCACGTCGCGCGGTCTTGCGCGCACTGAGGGCCACAAGGCGGGTATCGTCTCCCTTCGCGAGATTATTACCGCCTGCGTGCGTCTGGGCGTCGACGTGCTTTCGGCCTATGCGTTTTCTACCGAAAACTGGAACCGTCCGCAGCATGAGGTCAACGTCTTGATGCATCTGTTTGCCAAGACGTTTATCGACGAGCTGCCGCTTCTGAAGCGCGAAAACGTGCGCGTTGTCTTTTTGGGTGACATTTCCGCGCTGCCCAAGAAGACCCGCGATGTTTTTGAACGCGGTCTTGCCGAGTGCGCCCATCACACCGGTATGACGCTGGCGCTTGCCGTCAACTACGGCTCGCGCGCCGAGATTACCCGCGCTGTCCGTCAGATCGCACTCGACGTTGCCGCCGGTAAGATTGATCCTGCCGCAATTGATGACGATATGGTGGCTTCCCACCTCTATACCGCCGGTCTTCCCGATCCTGAGCTTGTGATTCGCACCTCTGGTGAGCTGCGCCTTTCGAACTATCTGCTGTGGCAGGTGGCTTATTCCGAGTTCTACGTCACCGATACCTATTGGCCCGACTTTGATCGTTGGGGCCTTGTCGACGCCATTTTGGCCTATCAGGGCCGTGACCGTAGGTTTGGTGGACTGAGCAAGACCGAGGAGGCTTAATCGTGTCCGATCGTCCCAAGGCATCTGCTCCCAAGACGCCCGCGCGTAAAGCTGCCGCTGCGGGAGCGCCTGCAGCGAAGGGCGGCACCGGTTCGTGGCTGGCGGGCTTTATTACCCGTGCCGCCGCCGGTATCGTCTACGCCGTCGTCTTTATCCTGTGCCTGGTTTTGGGTATCGTGCCCACGGCCATCTTTGTTTCCGTCATGAGCGGTCTGTGCTGTTATGAGTTTTTCCGTATGACAAGACTCGATGGCAAGATGGCTAACGAGCGCATGGGTATCGCTGCCGCCGTACTCTTTCCGCTGTCGGCGTTGGGCGATTCGATGTTGCTGAATGCCCTGCTTTTTGCCCTGATGCTCGCTGTGGGCATTTGGTATGTCTGGTCGCCGCGTACCCGCATCTCTGATGTGGCCGTGACGCTCATGGGTCCCATCTACACTGGCTTTATGCTGTCGGCTATCGTGCTGCTGCGCGATGCCGTGCCCGGTTTTGCCGGCGCCCTGCTTTCGGTGGGCGTTTGCGCGTCCCTTTGGGTCTCCGATTCGTTTGCCTACATCGTGGGCAGCCGTATCGGTAAGCACAAGATGGTTCCCAAGATCTCTCCCAAAAAGAGCTGGGAGGGGTTTGTCGGCGGCATCCTGGGCTCGGTTTTGATTTGGCTCATCCTGTGGGCGACGCACTTCTACAAGCTCAGCCTGCCCTATGCGCTGCTGTGCGGCGTGGTCGTGTCCGTCCTGGGCGTTATCGGCGACCTTATCGAGTCGCGCATCAAGCGTGGCGTGGGCGTCAAGGATTCCGGCAACCTTATCCCGGGCCACGGCGGCATGCTCGACCGTAGCGACTCGCTTATCTTTGGCTGTATTACCGCTCAGCTGCTTTTGATGATCGGAGGCGTGCTGTAATGTCCTTCCAAACGACGTATGGCCCCGATGGACGCCTCCGTGTTGCCATCCTGGGTTGTACGGGCTCCATCGGCACCCAGGCGCTCGATGTGTGCCGCCAGCATGCCGATCGCCTGCAGGTGACGGCGCTGTCCGTTAACTCCAGCACCTCCGAGCTTGTTGCCGCTGCCCGCGAGTTCTCGGTTCCGGCGGTTGCCGTGGCCGATGTCGCTCATGGCGATGACGCCGTGCTGCAGGAGTTGCCCGAGGGAACGAAGCTTGGTGTTGGTGCGCAGGCCGTGTGCGAGCTCGCATGCCGCGATGATGTCGACTGCGTGCTCGTGGCCATCGTGGGCGCTGCCGGGCTCGAAGCGAGCCATGCGGCCCTGACCTCGAACAAGCGTCTTGCACTTGCTAACAAGGAGTCCCTCGTTGTCGGTGGCGACCTGCTGATGCCGCTGGCGCAGCCGGGTCAGCTCGTTCCGGTCGACTCCGAGCACTCCGCCATCTACCAGTGCTATTTGGGGGAGAATCCGCGCGAGGCCCACTGCATTTGGCTCACCTGCTCGGGCGGTCCGTTCTTTGGCCGTACGCGCGATGAGCTCGATCGCGTGACACGCGCCGATGCGCTGGCACATCCCACGTGGTCCATGGGTGCTAAGATCACGATCGACTCCGCCACCCTCATGAACAAGGGTCTGGAGCGTATCGAGGCGATGCACCTGTTCGGTTGCGACCTCGACTTTATCAACGTGGTCGTGCAGCGCCAGTCCAAGATCCACTCAATGGTCGAGTATGCGGATGGCTCCGTGATGGCACACCTTGGCGCCTCTGATATGCGCATTCCCATTCAGTTTGCCTTCTCGTATCCTGAGCGTTGGGATACTCCGGCGCCTCGTCTCGATTTTCGTGAGCTGGGGCAGCTCACCTTTGATGCCGCCGATATGGACACGTTCCGCTGCCTTGCGCTGGCCGAGCGTGCCGGCAAGACGGGCGGCACCATGCCGTGCGTGCTTAATGCGGCCAACGAGGTCGCTGTCGATGCGTTCTTACACGACGGCTGTAGCTTTACCGATATCGACCGCGTTGTGGAATCCTGCATGGATGCCCACGATATGCAGGCGGTCGATTCGTTTGAGCAGCTTCGCGACATCGATGCGTGGGCGCGTGAAAAGGCTGCGCAGGTGCTCGCCGCAACCCGTTCCTAACCCATAAGGATTGCTTTTTCGTTTTATGGATACTGTTCTGAGCGTTCTCTCATCGGTCTTTTGGGGCCTGCTGATGCTTTCCGTCCTCGTGTTTTTGCACGAGGGCGGCCACTTTTTGGCGGCGCGTGCCTGCGGCGTCCGTGTGACCGAGTTCTTTTTGGGCCTGCCGTGTCGCTTTGACATCCATTACACGTCGCGTCGCATTGGAACCAAGTTTGGCGTGACCCCGCTGCTGCTGGGTGGCTACGCTGCCATCTGCGGCATGGATCCCACGGACGTCTCGTGTGCCGATCGCGTGCTCGCGGCTATCTATCGTCATGGTCGCGTGACCGTGGCCGACCTTGCTGTCGAGCTCGAGCTATCCGAGGAGGTTGTGCTCGAGGCATGCGCCTTGCTCTTGGGTTGGGGCTCTATCGCGCCTTGGTATGAGGAAGGGGAGAAGCCCTCGCCGAGCTACTATCCCACCAAGTATCAGACGCTGCCGCGAGACGCGGCGGGTTACACCACCTTTGACGGCCGCCGTTTCGATCGAGAGCATGCGACTACCGAGGGCGATGTGTGGGAGCTGCCGTGCGGCGAAGCCGAGTTCCTTGCGCAAGAGCGTTCGCATACCTATCTGGGCCAGGGTTTTCTCAAGCGCGCCTTTATGCTGCTCGCGGGCATTCTCGTCAATATCCTGACGGGCTTTTTGCTGCTTATGAGCATCTACTCTATTGCGGGTGTCACCGTGCCGATGGATACCAACGTGATCGGTCAGGTTGACGAGGGGTCTATTGCCGCCAAGGCGGGTATCGAGGGCGGCGACGCGATCCTTTCGGTTGACGGAGTATCGTGCTCTACCTGGATGGACGTTTACGATGCCATCGGCAAGGCCGCCGGTAAGGACGATATCGCCATTGAGTATGAGCGCGACGGCAAGCAGCATTCGACCTCGGTTGCGCTCAAAGAGGACGAGCGCCTAGGTGTGTATGCCTCTACGCAGGTGGTCCGTTTAGACCCCATCACGTCGGCTCGCCTTTCGTTCTCCTATGTCGTGCAGACAGCGGAGGGCGTGATGCGCCTGCTCCGGCCGCAGCATACGATGGAGATTCTCGATCAGTCTTCTTCGATCGTGGGCATTAGCGTTATGTCCTCACAGGCTGCTGCTGCCGGCCCTGCCACGTTCCTTTCGTTTGCCGCCCTCATTTCGTTCTCGCTTGGCTTTATGAACCTGCTGCCCATCCCACCACTCGATGGCGGCAAGCTGGTCATCGAGATCATTCAAAAGATTGCTGGCCGCGAGCTTCCGCTCAAGGTCCAGACGATTGTGAGCTATGTGGGCATCGCGCTCTTTGCGCTGCTGTTTGTCTATATGCTTCGTTCCGACGTCCTTCGATTTATCCTGTAGGGGAGTGTTTGGATTGTCTTTATCCTATCCTTTGCCTCGCGAGTTGACGCGCCCCGTGCATGTGGGCGGTGTGCAGATCGGTGGCGGCGCGCCGGTGGTGGTCCAATCCATGACCTGCACCGATACCGCTGACGCCCAGGCAACGCTTGCGCAAGTGTGCGCGTTGGCGCAGGCTGGCTGCGATATCGTGCGTGTGAGCGTGCCCACTGAGGCCGCGCTTGAGGGTTTCCGCACCATCTGTGCCGAGTCTCCGGTGCCGATCGTCGCCGATATTCACTTTAACCATAAGCTCGCCATCGGCGCCGTCGAGGCTGGTGCCGCCAAGCTTCGCATCAATCCCGGCAATATCGGCGATTGGGCTAAGGTCGATGCCGTGATCGATGCCGCGGGCGCCGCTGGGTGCGCGATTCGTATCGGAGTCAATGCCGGTTCGCTCGAGCAGGATATCGCCGAGCGCGACGACCTCACGCAGCCCGAAAAGCTCGTGATGTCGAGCGAGCGCTTCGTCAAGCACTTTGAGGACCGCGGTTTTACGAACATTGTGCTTTCGGCCAAGGCCCATAGCGTGCAAACGACGCTTGATACCTATCGAGCCCTGTCGCGTGAGATTCCCCACGTTCCGCTTCACCTGGGCGTGACGGAAGCGGGGACCAAGCTCCAGGGCACCATCAAGAGCTCTGTAGGCTTGGGTATCTTGCTTTCCGAAGGCATTGGCGACACCATGCGTGTGTCGCTCACAGCCGATCCGGTTGAGGAGCCGCCGGTTGCCTGGGGTATTCTGCAGTCGTTGGGCCTGCGTCGCCGTGGCCCCGAGATTGTCTCGTGCCCCACATGCGCCCGCTGCCAGGTTAACCTTATTCCCATTGCCGAGGAGGTTACCGAGCGGCTTAAGAACTACTCCGCGCCGCTTTCGATCGCTGTGATGGGATGTGCCGTTAATGGCCCCGGCGAGGCTTCTGATGCCGATCTGGGCGTTGCTTGCGGACGTGGTCAGGCCTTGCTCTTTTCGCATGGCCAGATCATTGGTAAAGTAGCTGAGGACCAAATTGTCGACGCGCTTATGGCAGAGGTCGACAAGCTTATTGAGGAGAAATAAATGACCCGAGCAATGTATATGTCTAAGCTCTATGCGCCGACGCTTAAAGAGGATCCGGCGGACGCTGAGCTCGCTAGCCACCGCCTGCTGCTCCGTGCCGGCATGATCCGCAAAGAGGCCGCCGGCCTGTATTCCTATCTGCCGCTCGCATGGCGCTCGATTCGCAAGATCGAGAATATCGTGCGCGACGAGATGGACGCTGCCGGCGCCCAGGAGCTTATGATGCCTATCATGGTCGACGCCGAGCTGTGGCGTGAGTCCGGCCGCATCGATGCCTATGGCAAGGAGCTTGTGCGCTTTGACGACCGTCATGGTCGCGAGTTCGTCCTGGGCCCCACGCACGAGGAGACCGTCACGGCCCTGGTGCGCAATGAGCTGCGCTCCTATAAGCAGCTGCCCGTTAACCTCTACCACATCCAGGATAAGTTCCGCGACGAGTTCCGCCCCCGCTTTGGCCTGATGCGCGGTCGCGAGTTCATCATGAAGGACGCCTACAGCTTCTCCGCCACGCAGGAGAGCCTGCAGGAGGAGTATGACAAGATGAAGCAGGCCTACGCTAACATCTGCGAGCGCTGCTATATCAAGGCCCTGCCCGTTGTTGCCGACTCCGGTGAGATCGGTGGCGATACCTCCGTCGAGTACATGGCTTTGGCCGACGCCGGCGAGGCTTCGCTCGTCTACTGCGACGATTGCGGCTTTGCTGCCGATGACGAGGCGGCAAGCACCAAGGTCGTCGTGACCGAGGGTCCTGGTGACGGTACGCTCACCAAGGTTGAGACTCCGGGCATGGGCACCATTGAGGCTGTTGCTAAGTTCTTCGGCTTCCCCGAGAACGGCACGCGCAAGTCGCTGGCACTCATCGACGCCGAGGGCAAGCCTGTCGTGGCCATTGTTCCGGGCGATCACGAGCTCAACGACTGTAAGGCCGAGCACGTCTTTGGCAAGGGCTATCGCATGATGACCGACGAGGAGCTCCAGACTTATGGTCTGCATAAGGGCTTTATCGGACCGGTTAACCTGCCCGAGGGCATCCGCCTGGTGTGCGACGAGAGCCTGCGCGAGTCCAAGCAGTGGGCCTGCGGTGCCAACGAGGTCGATTATCACTTTACCGGTGCCTGCCCCGAGCGCGATTTTACCGTCGACGAGTGGGCCGACCTGGTCACTGTCGTGGCCGGCGATCCTTGCCCGCACTGCGGCAAGCCGCTCTCTGCTGCTCGCGGTATCGAGGTCTCCCAGGTCTTCCAGCTGGGCACCAAGTATTCCGAGGCCATGGGTGCTACCTTTATGGATGAGGACGGCAAGGAGAAGCCGCTCATCATGGGTTGCTACGGCGTGGGCGTGTCCCGCTCGCTCGCTGCCGTTGTAGAGCAGCACAACGACGAGCACGGTATCGTCTGGCCGGTTTCCGTCGCCCCCTACGAGGTCGCGGTGATTCCGCTCGACCCCAAGAAGGAGGAGTGCGCTACCGTCTGTGAGCAGATCGTCGACGGTCTGTGCGCCGAGGGTATCGAGGTCGTCGTCGACGACCGCGATGAGCGTCCCGGCTTTAAGTTTGCCGACAACGACCTTATGGGCTTCCCGTATCAGGTGGTTCTGGGCAAGCGCGGCCTTAAGAATGGCACCGTTGAGCTCAAGGACCGTGCCACGGGCGAGCGCGAGGACGTGGCGATCGACGAGGTCGTCGCCAAGGTCGCCGAGCTTGTGAAGGCAGCACGCCGTTAATCGACGATTTCGCTTGTAGTTCGATATACGGGACGGCCCCGCATTTCTCCAGATCGGGGAGATGCGGGGCCGTCCTTTTATCTTGTGGCATCCTCGATATCTAAAAGGAAAACCCCACAGCCCATGCGAGCTGCGGGGTTTTCCTTGTGCCTCCGATGCGAAATAAATCGCTCAGATATTACTGATAATCGACGACGTCGATCCAGTTCTTCAGGAACTCATCGTTCACGTTGCGCTTACGAGCGAGCTCGGAAGCGGCGACGATGCTCGTCCACTGACGCACGACCTGCATGGGCATGTCGGCGCGGTCGCAGTAGAGCTCCAGGTAGGCCTCAGCCTGATCCTTGCTGTTGAGGGCAAAGAGCAGGTAGGTGGTGGCAACGTCGGCAGCAGGGGAGCCCTGGGTGGCGTGTGCCCAGTCGCACACATAGAGCTGGCCGTCGTCGCCGACGATGACGTTGGAGGGGTTGAAGTCGCCGTGGCAGACCTTGAACTCCTTGGTCATGCCGTCCAGACGCTCCTGAAGGTTGTAGCGCGTGGTGGCATTGAGCTGATCAAGGCTGTCGATCATGCGGGCGTACTTGTCGCGCTGACGGTTGAGCAGCGGGGAGGTGTAGCCGTGGATCTCGATCTGGAGGTCGACGAACATCTCGAGGTACTCACCAAAGCGCTGGGGCTCGGCAGTCATCTTCTCGGCAAGGGTGGTGCCCGGAACCTTCTCGGTCACGAGCGCCCAGCCGTTGGCGTTCTCGAGCTGGGAAACCTCGAGAGCCTTGGGGCTGCGGATGCCGCACTCATTGATGCGGGCAAGATTCAAAGCCTCGTTGAACACGTCGGAGACAGGCTTGGTCTCGTTAAAGACCTTGACGATCTTGTCGCCCAGGTCGTAAACGACCTTGTTGCCACGGCGGACGAGCTCGGTCTTGGAATCGGGTAGCAGCATGGTTGCATCCTTTCAACGATGCGATAGAAGCGACGGCGGGGGTGTGTGAAACACCCGTGCACCCCCGCCGTTAAAAACCGTGCTAAAACTAGCAGACGGCGTAATCCTGGGGCTCGCGGCCGTAGTAGGCGTCCAGGTAGAGCTCCTTGATCTCGCTCATGAGCGGGTAGCGCGGGTTGGCGCCGGTGCACTGGTCGTTGAATGCCTGCTCGGTCATCTCGTCGAGGGTGTCGAGGAAGTACTGCTCGTCAACACCGTAGTCGGCGATGGTCTTCTTGACGCCGATGAAGTCCTTGAGCTCCTCGAGCTTCGTGATGAAGTTCTCGAAGACCTCCTTGTCGTCCTTGCCCTCGATGCCGCAGTACTTGGCCATCTCGGCGTAGTTGTGCAGCGCGTTGGGGTAAGGATACTGGGAGAAGGTACCCATCTTGACGGGAGCCTCGGCGGCGTTGTAGCGCATGACGCGGGTCAGGATGACAGCGTTTGCGAGGCCGTGGGGCAGGTGATGGAAAGCGCCGAGCTTGTGGGCCATGGAGTGGTTGAGGCCCAGGAAGGCGTTGGCGAAGGCCATACCGGCCATGCAGGAGGCGTTGTGCATCTCCTCGCGGGCGTGCGGGTCCTTGGCGCCGTTCGTGAAGCTGGAGGGCAGGTTCTCGAAGACGAGCTTGGCAGCGCGCTCGGAGAGGCCCTTGGTGTAGTCGGAAGCCATGATGGAGACGTAGGACTCGATGGCGTGGGTCATGACGTCGATGCCGGAGGCAGCGGTCAGGCCGCGCGGGGCGGTCATGCAGTTGTCGGCGTCGACGATAGCCATGTTGGGGAGCAGCGCGTAGTCGGCGAGCGGCCACTTGATGCCGGTCTCCTTGTCGGTGATGATGGCGAACGGCGTGCACTCGGAGCCGGTACCCGAGGAGGTCGGGACGGCGACGAAGTAGGCCTTCTTGCCCATCTCGGGGAAGGTGAAGATACGCTTGCGGATGTCCATGAAGTCCATGGCCATGTCCTCAAACTTGCACTCGGGGTGCTCGTACATCATCCACATGATCTTGCCGGCGTCCATAGCGGAGCCACCGCCGACGGCGATGATGACGTCCGGCTCAAAGAGAGCCATCTGCTTGGCGCCGCGACGTGCGCACTGCAGCGACGGATCGGGCTCGACGTCGTAGAAGCAGTCGTGGGCGATGCCCATCTCGTCGAGCTTGGCCTCGATGGCGCGGGTGTTGCCATTCTTGAAGAGGAACTGGTCGGTGACGATGAAGGCACGCTTCTTGCCCATGACGTTGCCCAGCTCGTCGAGGGCGACGGGCGTGGAACCCTTCTTGAAGTAGACCTTCTCGGGAGCGCGGAACCACAGCATGTTCTCACGGCGCTCGGCCACAGTCTTAACGTTGATCAAGTGCTTCACCCCAACGTTCTCGGAGACGGAGTTGCCGCCCCAGGAGCCGCAGCCCAGGGTCAGAGACGGCTTCATGCCAAAGTTGTACAGGTCACCGATGCCGCCGTGCGAGGACGGGGTGTTGATGACGATACGGCAGGCCTTCATGACGTGCTCGAACAGGCTGATCTTCTCGGCCTGGGCGGGGTGCACGTACAGAGAGGCGGTGTGGCCCGGGCCACCGGCGAGCACCAGGTGCTCGGCCTTGTCGACGGCCTCCTGGAAGTCCTTGGCGTGATACATGGCCAGGACCGGGGAGAGCTTCTCGTGGGAGAACTCCTCCTTGGCGGGGTCGGTGGAGGTGACCTCGGCGATCAGGATCTTGGTCTTGGCGGGAACCTCGATGCCGGCGAGCTCGGCGATCTTGGCGGCGGCCATGCCGGGGATGCGGTGATCGAGGGCGCCGTTCTTGAACATGGCGGCACGCAGGGCCTCCATCTCGGCACCCTGCTTGACGAAGTAGCAGCCGCGCTTCTGGAACTCGGCCTTGACCTGGTCATAGATGGTGTCGATGACGGTCACGGACTGCTCGGAAGCGCAGATCATGCCGTTGTCGAAGGTCTTGGAGTGAATGATGGAGTTGACGGCGAGCAGCACGTCGGCGGTGTCGTCGATGACGACCGGGGTGTTACCGGCGCCAACGCCCAGGGCGGGCTTGCCCGAGGAGTAAGCGGCCTTGACCATGCCCGGGCCACCGGTGGCGAGGATGATGTCGACGTCGCGCATGACCATGTTGGTCAGCTCGATGGAGGGGACATCGACCCAGCCGATGATGCCCTCGGGGGCGCCGGCCTTGACGGCGGCGTCAAGCACGAGCTTGGCGGCGGCGATGGTGCACTTGGCGGCAGCCGGGTGCGGGGAGATGATGATGGCGTTGCGGGTCTTCAGGCAGATCAGTGTCTTGAAGATCGCAGTGGAGGTGGGGTTGGTCGTCGGGATGACGGCACCCACGATGCCGATGGGCTCGGCGATCTTGGTGATGCCGTAAGCCTCGTCGCGCTCCAGAACGCCACAGGTCTTGGTGTTCTTGTAAGCGTTGTAGATGTACTCTGCGGCGTAGTGGTTCTTGATGACCTTGTCCTCAAGAACGCCGCGGCCGGTCTCCTCGATGGCCATCTTCGCCAACGGGATACGAGCCTTGTTGGCGGCCATGGCGGCCTCATAGAAGATTTTGTCGACCTGCTCCTGCGTGTACGTAGCAAAAAGCGCCTGGGCCTCTCGCATCTGAGCGAGCTTAGCCTCAAGCGCCTCTACGTTGTCCACAATTGCGGGAGTAGTGTTTTCCGGTGACTTTTTCACCATTTGTGTCTCCTTGCGATCGGAGATTTACCCTACGCCTTGCATGATAGCAAGAAAATATTCGGTGAACGGTAAGATTCCTCTAAAAGGCACACTAAAACGCTTCAATAAAATGAAGCGTTTTAACTAAAATTATCTGCCTGCTGCATCGCCCCGCTCATTGGGGACAGACTTACATGAGTGCTTTCACTCATTGGGGACAGACATCGATTTGCCATTTTGCCGTTCTTGACCTATTTTTGCCGCTCATTGGATATAAATAGGTCACAGGCTCAGCATTTCGCGTTCCTTCTCTCCTTTTAGGTGTTGCCTGTTCAGTTTTTGAAAGGAGAGATTATGCCCCGATGCGCCCGCGCCGTTTCGCTCACCGGCTATTACCACGTCTTTGACCGTGGTAACTCTAAACAGATTATTTTTGAAGATGACTCCGACCGCTATCGTTTCCTATCGGATATCTCGGACAGGTTTGCGCGCCATGAAGTGGCGGTTTTGGCTTGGTGCCTTATGGACAACCACTTTCATTTGATGGTTGATGATCCGTTCGACAATCTTTCAAAGGCGATGCAGTGCGCATTGACGGCATATGCTAAGTATTTCAATGGGAAAACGGGGAGAACGGGGCATCTCTTTGATAATCGCTATTCGCGGGTCGCTGTTGAGTCGGACACGCAAGCGGTGCAACTGCTCGACTATATCCATCTCAATCCCGTGAAAGGTGCGCTCGACTCACTCGAGGCGTACCGCTGGTCAAGCTACAAGGCATATGAGCTGGGCTATGATCCCTTTGACATCTGTGATGCGGCCCCTATGCTCGATATTGTCGGAGGCTCCCGTTGCTATTGCGAGCATCTCAAGGAAGTTGCCGAGCGCATCTGGTCAGTGGAGGTTCTTCCACGCCGGCGGATCCCCGATGAGGAGGTCCTTTCCATTGCGCGCGAAGTGCTTCCGAGCATAGATCCTGCGATGCTCAAGGCCCTGCCACGCCCCGATCGCGATGCCTGTCTGCTGAGGCTCAGGCGGGCGCATCTCACGGTCAAGCAAATTGCCCGTATCACCGGCATCGGCGCCACAAGCGTAACCAAGGCCACCGCGGGCTGGAACGAGGCGGCGTGAGGTACGTACTGGTGGCGATCGAAGCGCCGTGAGTTCGTCGATGCACTGTGAGCTTTGGAAAGCACTCATCTAAGTCTGTCCCCAATGCGTGAAAACACTCATGTAAGTCTGTCCCCAATGAGTGCAAAAAGGCGCCCTCCGTAGGGGAGGGCGCCTTTGGTAAGTTCTATATGAACGCGAGGTCTTTGACCCGGAGAGTCCGAGGTACTTGTTGGTAAGACCTTATTTAGGAGCGCGCAACCTTGCCAGACTTGAGGCAGGTGGAGCAAACGTTCATCTTGCGACGGTGACCATCGACGACGACGTAGACGCGCTGGATGTTGGGGCGGAACTTACGGTTGGTGACGCGGTGAGAGTGGCTGATGGAGCGACCGGCAACGGGGTGCTTACCGCAAACTTCGCAAACTTTGGACATAACTGACCCTCCTTGGGCGACAAACGAACATGTCGCGTTAACAAACAAGCCTGAACTATAGCACAGAAGTCGCTCCCTGTGCGCAATCTACACAGAGATATTCCTCTTTTGGCGATAGTGCCCACGCCACGGCCCTGGACGTAGATCCGATTTGCGTGCAGCAGAGGGGATTATGCCAGCTCGTGCGTGTGTTTTCAAGCTCGTCCCACAAATATATATAGGTTTATGGAGCATTGGGCTCCGTTTACGGATTGCTCTGTATTTATGCTCGCAATTAAGCTCGAGGTTGGCTACACTATCCCTTGACCATTAAAGGGGTACGAGATACCCACATGGAATTACATAGCTGCCAAAGAGCAGCCTTTCCTGTGGGTGTCTGGTCCGCTTTAAGCGGTCGGGCATCTATTTTTTTGACTGTGTCAGCAGTCAAGACATGTGAGGAAGGAGATCGATGGGCACGACTTCCCCCAAGGCGGTCATCATGGACGAGACCGCCGTCAATCGAGCGATGACCCGCATCGCGCACGAGATTCTCGAGCGCAACGAGGGCTGTGAAGACCTCGCTCTGGTCGGCATCGTCACGCGCGGCGACCTTCTGGCAAAGAAACTCGCCGAGGAGATCAAGGAGATCGAGGGCGTCGACGTTTCGCTCGGCAGCCTCGACATCAGCTTCTACCGCGATGACTACGCTACCAATTTCGCTCCCGCGATCCACGCCACCAACATTCCCTTTAGCGTCGACGGCAAACGCGTCGTGCTGGTGGACGACATCCTGTATACGGGCCGTACCATTCGCGCCGCTCTGGACGCCGTCATGGACCTGGGCCGTCCGAGCCGCATTGAGCTGGCAGTCCTCGTTGACCGCGGCCACCGTGAGCTCCCCATCTCGCCGGACTTTGTCGGCAAGAACGTTCCCTCGTCGCACGAGGAGAACGTGCACCTATATATGAAGGAAGTCGACGGCCACACCGCCGTCGAGATTAACGACGTCGCGCCGGGTTCCCATGTGGGCTCCGCGCCGCTGGGAGGTGAGTAGTACCGTGGCGTTCAACCATAAGCACCTGATCGACATTACCGAGTACTCCGAAGAGGACATCAAGCTCATCCTCGAGACCGCCAAGGCGTTCTCCGAGGTCAACGAGCGTGCGATCAAGAAGGTCCCCACGCTCAAGGGCAAGACCATCGTCAACATGTTCAACGAGCCCTCGACGCGCACCCGCAGCTCCTTCGAGCTCGCCGAGAAGCGTCTTTCGGCCGACAGCCTTAACTTTGGCGGCTCCTCGACCTCTACGGTCAAGGGAGAGAGCCTCGTCGACACCGTCGAGACCCTCAACGCCTATAAGATTGACTGCATCGTCGTGCGCGATAAGCACGCCGGCGCTCCCTACATCGTCACGCAGAACTCGCCCGCGAGCGTTATCTGCGCCGGTGACGGCAAGCACAACCACCCCACGCAGGCTCTGCTCGACCTGTACACCATTTGGGAGCACAAGGGTGACTTCCACGGTCTGAAGGTCGCCGTCGTCGGCGATATCTCACACTCCCGTGTCTGCGGCTCGCTGATTCCCGCCCTTAAGATCATGGGCTGCGAGACCTACGCCGTCGCCCCCGGCACGCTGCTGCCGCCGGCGCCCGAGGTTCTGGGCTGCGACCACGTGACGAGCGATCTCGATTCTGTCCTGCCCGAGCTGGACGTTGTCTACATGCTGCGCGTGCAGCAGGAGCGCCTCGAGGGTGCCCCGTTCCCGACCATTCGCGAGTACCACAAACTCTTCGGCCTGACCAAGGACCGCGAGAAGCTCATGAAGCCCGATGCGATCATCTGCCACCCGGGCCCCATCAACCGCGGCGTCGAGTTCGACTCCTATATGGCCGACCACCCGCAACGCTCCGTCATCCTGGAGCAGGTCTACGCCGGTATCTGCGTGCGTATGGCTATCCTGTATCTGCTGCTTGGAGGTGCCGATAATGGCCTTGCTTCTTAAGAATGCCCACGTCGTCGACCCGTCCGTCGAGCTTGACGGTGTCGTTGACGTCCTGATTGACGGCGACAAGATCGCCGAGGTCGGCGAGAATCTCGTCGTCGAGGGAGCCGAGGTCCGCGACCTTTCCGGCAAGTACCTCGTCCCCGGCCTGGTGGATATGCACGTTCACCTTCGCGAGCCCGGCTACGAGGTCAAAGAGGACATCGAGAGCGGCACCCGCGCGGCTGCCAAGGGCGGCTTTACCGGCGTGTGCTCCATGCCCAACACCGATCCCGTCACCGATAACGGCACCGTCGTGGAGTTCGTCAAGTCCCGTGCTGCCGAGGTCGGTCACTGCCGCGTCTATCCGTCGGGCGCCATGACCCGCGGTCTTAAGGGCGAGGCCATGTCCGAGATGGGCGATATGGTCGCCCACGGCGCCGTCGCCTTCACCGACGACGGTCGCGGCGTGCAGGGTGCGGGCATGCTCCGTCGCTGCATGGACTACGGCAAGATGTTCGGCAAGGTCTTTATGAGCCACTGCCAGGACGAGGACCTGGTCGGCCACGGCCAGATCAACGAGGGCAAGGTCTCGACCCGTCTGGCTCTCGAGGGTTGGCCGGCTGCCGGCGAGGAGCTCCAGATCGCCCGCGACATCGAGATCGCCAAGCTGACTGGTGCCAAGCTGCACATCCAGCACATCTCCACCGCCCATGGCCTGGAGATCGTGCGTGCCGGTAAGGCCGCTGGCGTTCAGGTTACCTGCGAGGCCACCCCGCACCACATGTTCCTGACCGAGAACGACCTGGACGAGACCTACAACACCTCGCTCAAGGTCAACCCGCCGCTGCGTACCGAGGAGGATGCCGAGGCCATCCGTCAGGGCGTCATCGACGGCACCGTCGATGTTATCGTCACCGATCACGCTCCCCACACCCCGTGGGAGAAGGCCCGTGAGTTCGAGCTCGCGCCCTTTGGCATGATCGGCCTCGAGACCTCGCTGTCACTCGTACTCACCGAGCTGGTCAACACGGGCAAGATGAGCATGGGCCGCATGGTCGAGCTCATGGCCATCAAGCCGCGTGAGATCCTGGGCCTCGACCAGGTTCAGGTTAAGGCGGGCTCCGTTGCCGACCTGACCGTGTTCGACCCCTCCGCAACCTGGACGGTTGGCGAGGACGGTTACGAGTCGCGCGCCGAGAACTCCGGTTTTGCCGGCCGCACGCTCACCGGTCGTGCCACCGATGTGTTTGTCGGCGGTAAGCAGACGCTTGCCGACGGCTGCATCTGCTAGCATAGCCTTATCGCTTTTGTGCGCGGCGCCCTTGCGGTGCCGCGCTTTCTGTTCGTTTTGACCATGCAACCGCATGGGGGATTGGAGCGTCTATGCCCACACCTTCCACTGCACGCATGCACGACTTCGAGGTCGTATCGAACCAGGAGATCGCCGACGGCATCTTCTCGCTCGTAATCTCGGCCCCCAAGCTTGCAAGTGCGCTCAAGCCCGGTCAGTTTGTGAACATTGCCGTGCCCGGCGATGCGTCCTCGCTGCTTCGCGTGCCCCTGAGCTTCTATCGCGCTGACGCCCAGGCCGGCACCGTCGAGCTGTGGTACGCCGTCGTGGGCGACGATACCCGTCGTCTGTCCCAGATGGGCCCTGGCTCCACCTCTAACCTGCTGGGCCCCGGTGGCCGTGGCTGGATGGTACCCGAGGGCACCAGGAAGGCCCTGCTCGTCGCCGGTGGCATCGGTGTTCCGCCCGTGCTGTGCCTTGCCGACAAGCTTGCCGAGCAGGGCGTGGCCGTCGACGTGTGCCTGGGCTTTGGCACCGCGTCCAAGGCCGTGGGTGTCGATGAGTTCCGCGCGCTGGGCGCCACGGTCAACGTTTGCACCGATGATGGCACGCTGGGCACGCACGGTTTTTGCACCGACCCGGCAGCCGAGCTGCTCGGCGAGGGTGGCTACGACTATGTGGCCAGCTGCGGCCCCGCTGTCATGATGAAGAAAGTCGCCGCCGCTGCCGCCGAGGCCGGTGCGTACTGCGAGGTGTCGCTTGAGCGCATGATGAGTTGTGGCTTTGGCGCCTGCAACACCTGCAATGTCGAGACGGTCGACGGTATGAAGGGTGCTTGCATGTGCGGCCCCGTGTTCGATGCTTCCAAGGTGGTGGTCTTCTAGTGGGTACCGTGAACATGGCCGTCGATTTCGGCGGCGTCAAGATGCAGAACCCCATCAACACCGCAGCCGGTACCTTTGGATACGGCTGGCAGTTCCAGAACTTTTTTGATGTTTCCCAGCTGGGCGCCATCACCACCAAGGGCTGCGCTGCCGAGCCCTGGCCCGGCAACCCCGCGCCCCGCATGGCCGAGATTCCCGGCGGTATGATCAACTCCGTGGGCCTTCAGAACCCCGGCGTGGCCGCCTTTGCTCGCGAGTCCGGTCCGTGGCTCGAACAGCTGTCCAAGGACGGCTGCCAGGTCATCTGTCAGGTTGCCGGCCACTCCGTTGACGAGTTTGTCCGCGCACTCGAGATGTATGTCGAGCTGTGCCCCTGGGCTGCCGGCTACGAGATCAACGTGAGCTGCCCCAATATCGCCGCCGGCGGTGCCGCCATGGGCTCCACGCCCGAGGGCGCCTCTTCCGTTATGGCTGCCTGCCGCAAGGTGACCGATAAGCCGCTGTTCGTAAAGATGGCGCCGGTTAACGTTGCCGAGATTGCCAAGGCTCTCGAGGCCGCCGGCGCCGACGGCCTTTCGGTCATCAACTCCATCCAGGGCATGGCTATTGACGTGCACACTCGCAAGTCCCGCGTGGCCAAGCCCAAGGGTGGCCTTTCGGGCCCGCTGTGTCACCACATCGCCGTGCGCATGGTCTGGGAGGTCGCCCAGGCCGTCGATATCCCCATCAACGGTGTCGGCGGCGTCATGACGGGCGAAGATGCGGCCGAGTTTATCCTCGCTGGCGCCACCTGCGTGTCGGTCGGCATGGCCAACTTCGTCGATCCGTGCGCTTCGATTAAGATCGCGCACGAGCTCGAGGCCTGGGCGGAGTCCCAGGGCGTGAAGGACATCAACGAGCTGGTAGGTGCTTTCGAATGCTAGAGACCGATGCCCGCGACCGCGTTATCGTCGCCCTCGACTGCGACCGTGAGCGTGCGCTCGAGCTCGCCCACGAGCTTTCTGGTCATGCCGCCTGGCTCAAGGTTGGCATGACGCTCTATTACGCCGAGGGTCCTGAGATCGTCAAGACGTTCAAGGATTTGGGCTTTAAGGTCTTCCTTGACCTTAAGTTCCATGACATTCCGCATCAGGTTCGCGGTGCCGCCCGTTCGGCCTCGCTTGCCGGTGCCGACCTGCTCTCGGTTCACGGCTTGGGTTCGGGCGCCATGCTTGCTGCCTGCCGCGAGGGTGCCGAGGAGGCGCGCGAGGACCGCGCCAAGCTCGTCGCCATCACCGTTCTCACGAGCATGAATCAGGATGCCTTGAGCGAGATCGGCGTCGAGTCGCCCGTGGCTGAGGAGGCCGCCCGCCTGGCAAAGCTCGCTCAGGCCAGTGGCATCGATGGCATCGTGTGCTCGCCGATGGAGGCTCACGACATGCGTGAGCTGCTGGGTCCCGATGCCCTGATCGTGACTCCGGGTGTGCGTCCGGTGGGTGCCGCCCTTGGTGACCAGTCCCGCGTGGCGACGCCTTCCCAGGCTATCGAGCGTGGCGCAAGCCACATTGTGGTGGGCCGTCCCATCACCGGTGCCGACGATCCGGTTGCCGCCTTTGACGCCATCGTCGCCGAGCTGGTCGAAAACGTCGCGTAAAAGATTCCCCTAAGTCACCACTTTTGGGTCTTATTAGCACAAAATAGCTCCTGTGCCTGCGTAAACTTTCCCATCCTTTGTGTGGAATCGCAGGCCAGGGGCTTAACTTTGGGCGCAGTATATTGCACTTTTTGCGGGTATCGTCTAACCTATGGAGCCGCGATTGGGCATTTTGTACGTTCTACGTGCTAAAATGCCAATTATTGAATCAGATATAACCCAACTATTTGGAGGTTCGAATGGCACTCCCTCAGCTTACCGATGAGCAGCGCAAGCAGGCTCTTGAGAAGGCTGCCGCCGCACGTCACGCCCGCGCTGAGCTTCGCGAGCAGATCAAGAAGGGTGAGAAGTCCCTCGAGTCCGTGCTCAACTCCGATGACCCCATTGCTTCCCGCATGAAGGTTTCCACCCTCATCGAGTCTCTCCCCGGTTATGGCAAGGCCAAGGCCGCCAAGATCATGGAGGAGCTCGGTATCTCCGCTACCCGTCGCGTCCAGGGCCTCGGTGTCCGTCAGCGCGAGCAGCTCCTCGAGCAGCTGACCAAATAAGTGAGCGCTCAGGATTCCAAGCTCTTTGTGATTTCTGGACCGTCAGGCGCAGGCAAGGGTACGCTCGTCACTCGTGTGCGCGAGCGCCGCTCGAACCTGGGCCTGACGGTTTCGGCTACCACGCGAGCACCACGCAAAGGTGAGGTCGACGGCGTCAACTACTTTTTTCTGACGCGCGAGGAGTTCGACCGCCGCGTGGCAAACGGTGAGTTTGTTGAGTGGGCCGAGGTCCACGGTAACTGCTACGGCACGTTGGTGAGCGAGGTCACATCCAAGCTCGCCTCTGGCGCATCTCTGATTTTGGAGATCGATGTCCAGGGCGCCCTGCAGGTGAAGGAGCGTTTCCCCGAGGCCGTGCTGATCTTTATCAAGCCGCCTTCGCTTGAGGTGCTCCGCGAGCGTCTAGTCGGTCGCGGTACCGAGACGCCCGAGACGATTGAGCTGCGTATGGCAAACGCCGCCGATGAGCTTGCCCTTGCCGACCGCTACGACGACGTCGTGGTAAATGACGATCTCGACCGCGCGACCGATGAGCTCGTTCGCGTTCTCGATATGCATGAAAGGATCTGAGGTCCGTGTCCGTTGTAAAGCCTTGCATTGACGATCTTCTGGAGAAGACCGATCACAACCGCTTCCTGCTCGCTTCGCTTGCCTCCAAGCGCGCCTGCGACATCAATAGCATGCTGCGTGGCCAGCACAACCGCGTGCTTGCCGTCCAGGATGTCGATGACATCACCATCGGGCTTTCCGGTGCCGACACCATCTCGATGGCTATGGACGAGATTGTCGACGGCGACATCTCTTACGACGAGGCCCGTTACGAGAAGGCGCTCGGCCACAAGGTTGCTGAAGCCTAAATGGCGGCTCGCGTCTGCCTGGTCCACTATCACGAGGTTGGACTGAAGGGTAAGAACCGCGCACATTTTGAGCATATCCTCATGGATAACATCAAGGCGGCCTTGGCCGCCTTTTCCGTGAATGCCGTGTCTCGAATTTCCGGTTATATCCTCGTGACCTTTAACGAGCATCAGGCCGACGAGGCGGCGCGTGTCATTCGCACCGTTCCCGGCGTTGCCCGTGTGTCTTTGGCGTATCACACCAATCGTGACCCTCAGGAGTACTGTGCCGCCGCCGTGAAGGCGCTGCGCGAGTTTGGTTCCTTCGATTCGTTTAAGGTACACGCCAAGCGCTCCAATACCGACTATGAGCTCACCTCGATTGACATCAATCGTCAGGTGGGCGAGGTGCTGTGCGAGGCCTTCCCCGATAAAAAGGTTCAAATGCACGACCCCGATGCGATAGTGCACGTACTGGTGGTCCAGGGTAGCGTTTATGTGTACGCGCGCTCCGAGCGCGGCGTGGGCGGTCTGCCGGTGGGTTCTGCCGGCAAGGTCGTGACGCTGCTGTCGTCGGGCATCGATTCTCCGGTGGCGACCTGGATGCTCGCGCGTCGCGGCGCGGTGTGCGTGCCGGTGCATTTCTCCGGTCGTCCGCAGACGCCCGATACGAGCGAGTATTTGGTGCAGGACATCATCCGTGCGCTTGAGCCGGGTGTCCAGATCGGCCGCCTGTACGTGGTGCCGTTTGGCGACTGCCAGCGTGAGATTTCGGTCACCTGTCCCAGCAACCTGCGCGTGATCATGTATCGCCGCATTATGTATTCGGTTGCCGAGCGCATTGCGCACATCGAGGGCGCCAAGGCCATCGTGACGGGCGAATCGCTTGGACAGGTTGCCTCCCAAACGCTTGAGAATATCATGGCCGTCAACGAGGCCGTGAAGATCCCCGTGTTCCGTCCTCTCATCGGTTCGGACAAGCAGGAGATCATCGCGCGTGCCGAGGAGATCGGTACCTTCGATATCTCGACCGAGGCCGCTCCCGACTGCTGCACGCTGTTTATGCCGCGTCGTCCCGAGACGCACGCTAAACTCGATGCCGTGCATGAGGCCTGGGAGTTGTTCGATCACGAGGAGATGATCGAGCGCCTACTCAAGCAGACCGAGTACATCGACTTCGAAAGCAACACGTATAAGGCCCCTAAGACCTTAAAACGCAAACATTCGGAGCTTGCTCCGCGTGAGATTTACCAAGATCACGAGTAAATTTGTGCATAGACCGACGATGCTCTTGCATCGTCGGTCTTTTGCTATCTGGGCATTTTGCGGCTAAGTGTTCATTTGCTGACGTGTGCCTGAATAAATGGACAGATTTGTGCAAGGTTTTGGTCAGCTTTTGGTTTGACCGCGAAAACCGGTTTTGAAGCATGGCTGTTGCAGGGCTCTTTTCCTGACACGATGTTGTTGGGAGGTTTTGCTATGGCGCAGCGCGAACAACACGAACGGGTCAAAAAGATGGACCGCTGGGCAGGCAAGCTGCTCGGTCATAAGGCTGTGGTGGTGGCGATGCTGGGCGTCATTGCGATGGCGAGCGGCTTGGCGATGGCGAACCTTGGCGGCGGTGCCGGCGGTGTGTCGTTTGAGCGCACTGATGGTACGGGCTCGTTAGTGGAGCCGGAATCCGGCGATGCTTCGAGCGGAAAGACATCCGAAGGCTCTTCGACTAAGGCTTCTGCCGCGGCAGAGGTCTATGTCGATGTCGATGGCGCCGTTGTGTCGCCCGGTGTATACAGGCTCAAAGACGGGGCACGGGTATCCCAGGCGATCGATGCCGCCGGCGGGCTGGCGCCCGAGGCTGACGTTACGGGACTTAATCGGGCATCTAAGGTCACTGATGGACAAAAAATCTATGTTCCGACGGTAGGGGAGCAGCAGGCGTCCATTGCGGAAGCCGGTGTTGATGGTGGGGCTTCCGCATCATTGGGCGTGAGTGGCGCAACGGGCCTAGTCAACATCAATACGGCAAGCGCGGCAGAGCTGCAGACGCTCTCGGGCATCGGCCCCTCCATGGCCCAGTCGATTATCGATGAGCGTACAAAGAACGGTGCTTTTGCCTCGGTTGACGATCTGATGCGTGTGTCGGGAATCGGCGAGAAGAAGCTTGCCAAAATCAAAGATTGCATCTGCGTATGAGTGCGACAGAGCGCGAGCATGTGATGCCTCCGCGGCCCTTGATGCCGTGGACGATGGCTCTGTGTGCCGGCGTGTGTATGAGCTGCGCCTTGGTGCTCAACGTGGCCGCTGATGCGCTGCTGAGGGAGCAGGCGCCGGCGGTCGGGCTGCTATGGGCCATTCCCGTTGCGGCGGCGGTATTCGTTGTGCTGGCTCAATCTTGTGCGCGGCTTGCCCCTTGGAAGCGGTGGCTGTATGCCGCGTCCGTCGGTCTCGTGGCGGGAGCGGTCGTCTCGGCGTGGTGGGCTGTGGGCACGCTAGGCGCCTCGAAGGCGCTCGACGGTCGAGTGGCAAGCGGCTTCGAGTTTGTCGTGCAGGGTGATCCATCCATAAACGACGACGTGTATTCCTATACCTGCGAGGCACGCGCGGACGGTAAGAACTTAGCAACGGTTCGCCTATCGTTTGACCGCGAGCTCAAGGTCGGGGCGCACGTGCGTGTTATCGGTCGCGTTTCACGTTTTGAGAACGATCCATATGGACGATCGCGCGTGCTCCGAGGCGAGGTGCGCAAGGTTCAAGCCGTTCGAGTTGTGTCGGTCGATGAGGGCTCTCCGGGGCCGCTGCTTCGGCTGCGAAATGGGCTGCTAGCGTCCATCGCGCCTGCGACCGACCCGGCGCGTGCGCTCATAGCCGGTGTCGTCTGCGGTCGTTCGGCCGAGCTACGCGCCCAGCCGGCGGGCGACTGGTTTTCGGTAACGGGAACGGCGCATCTTATCGCCGTCTCGGGCAGCCATTTGGCTATCGTGGGGTTTGTAATCGAGGGTGTATTGCAAAAGACTCGGTGCTCACGTGGTCTTCAGCGGGCGATATTGGCGGTAACGCTTGTGGGCTACGCTGCCTTTACGGGCGCGTCTCCCTCGGCCGTGCGCGCGTGCTGCATGGTGTTCGCGACGCTTGTCGTAAACGGCGCGGGGCGTCGCCGGCACGGTGCATCGGCACTCTTCGTAACCATGTCCATCTTTGTGCTACTGCGGCCGACGGTGCTGTTCGAGATGGGCTTTCAGCTTTCATGCGCCAGCGTTTTAGCCATTCTGTACTTTTGCCCCTATGCGACCTACGCTTTGGGTGAGCTGGGTGTGCCATCGGGCGTTGCCGGCATGCTTTCCGTCACGTTGTGCTCGCAACTGGCGACACTTCCCATTACCATTCCTGCCTTCGGTACGTTCTCGCTCATTGCTCCGCTGGCAAATGCGGTCATCGGTCCGGTGGTGAGCGTACTGCTTGCTGTGTCGATCGTGATGGTTCCCTTTTCGCTCGTGGCACCTTTGCGGACTTGGGCGCTCATTGTGCCCATGATTGCCGCCCGCTGCGCGCTGTTCTTCGAGCAGCTGTTTGCCGCCGTGCCGGGTGCATCCGTGAGTGTGTCGCCCGATAGCGTGTGGATTTACCTAGTGCCGTGTTTGCTGGCGGTTCTGCTGGTCTGGTGGCCGCGTCCCCGTGCACGTTCTATGGCGGTGGGGCTTGCATGCCTGGTGCTCTTGGCTGCGATTCCGTACGTCTACTGGGATCGATTCGCTCCGCCTTCGGTGACGGTGCTCGATGTGGGCCAGGCGGATGCGATTCTTATCCGCCAGGGCGGCGCGGTAGCACTCGTCGACTGCGGGCTCGATGAGCGCGTGGTAGCGGCGTTGGTTCGCAATAACGTGCACCATATCGATGCCGTCTTTGTGACGCATTGGGATGAGGATCACTGGGGTGGTCTACCTGCCGTGCTCGAACAGTTTTCGGTCGGAACGATTGCCGTGGCGGCGGATGCGTTGGAGGATGCTCCTGCCGAGGTATTGAATCGACCTGGCGTTGAGTATCGGCAGGTGCGCCGTGGGGATACGGTCGACATCGGCTCATTTTGTGCCCGCGTGATGTGGCCGTTCGAGTCCGTAGATGGCGAGGGAAATGAGGACTCGCTTGTCCTGTTGCTCTCTTATGTTCAGGAAGACAAGGGCCTGCGCATGCTCCTCACCGGTGATGCCGAGCTCGACCAAGAACGGGAATTCGTGCAGGAGGTGGGGGATATCGATGTGCTTAAACTTGGGCATCACGGCTCTAAGGTTTCAGTCGATGGTGAGTTGCTGGACGTCCTGAAGCCTGAGCTTTCCCTCGCGAGCGCGGGCGAGGGGAATCGATACGGCCATCCGTCCGATGCCTGCATCGATGCCGTTAAGGAAGCGGGCAGTGTGTTCGCGTGCACTATCGAACACGGCGACATTACCGTCACGCCAACTGCGAATGGCTTTGCGATGCGATGCCAGCGACCGTGACGACGTCGTTGGCGTGTGGTGGGCCCCTGGGCTAGAATGGCACGGAACGAATACGAAGGCCTGCGGGAGGGGAGCGCAATGTCCGAAATCGGTCTGCTGCCGGCATATCTGATCGTCGGTACCGACGGCGTCAAGCGCGATCACGCCGTCTCGCGTATGAAAGCGCGTCTGGAAAAGACGGGCATGGTCGAGTTCAACCTCGACGAGCGCGATATGACCAAAGACCCCGATATCGAGTCGATTATCGGATCGCTCAACACCTTTCCCATGGGCAGCGAGTTTCGCCTGGTAATCCTTGACGGCTGCTCAAAACTCGCCAAAGCGATCTCCGAGCCGCTTGTCGACTATCTGGCGAGTCCCAGCCCCACGACGGTTTGCCTCATCATCGCCGACTCGCTTGCCAAGAACACGCGCCTGTATAAGGCGATCGCCAAAATCGACAAGAAGGCCGTGATCGATTGCTCCGGCACCAAGCGCTGGGAGCTGCCGCGTCGCGTGCAGCAGATGGCGACGCAGCACGGGAAGTCGATCTCGACGGCGGCCGCCGAGGAGCTCGTCTCGCGTTCGGGTGAAAACACTCGCATGCTCGATAACGACTTGGTTAAGCTTGCCCAGATGGTCGAGGCGCCCCAAATTGAGCTTGCCGATGTGGAGCGCTGGATTGTACGTACGGCCGAGGTCCAGCCCTGGGACTTTCTCAATGCGGTCTCGGCCCGTGACATGCGACGCTCGCTTGAGCTTTTCAATCTATTGCCCGCCAAGAGCTACGTGTGGACTTACACGTTGCTGTGCGGCCGCATCCGCGAGCTTATCGTCGCCAAGGCGCTCGATGCGCGCGGACAGGGTCGTGAGCTGGCCGCAACGCTCAAGCTCCAGTCCTGGCAGGTCAAGAATCACCTGACCTGGGCACGTCGCTTTTCGATGGCAGAGCTCGTCGCAGCGCTCGAGGGGGCGGTCGATGTAGAGCTCGCGCTCAAGGGTTCGGCCGATTCTCGGACTGCGCTTTTGCTCTGGATTACGAACATCTTGAGAAAATCGTGATGATACCTGCCTATTTGACAAATTCGTTCTATCCCTTTGAGGGGGAGCGTGCTATAGTAGGCGCTTGCATGACCTCACCGTGTCTCAGAGGTGTCATACATTTTTTGCAAGGAACTCGAAAGGAACTCCAGAAGTGGCAAACATCAAGTCTCAGAAGAAGCGTATCCGCACCAATGAGGCAGCTCGCATGCGTAACAAGGCTGTCAAGTCCGAGCTCAAGACGCTGACCAAGCACGTCCAGTCCGCCGTCGCCGAGGGCGACGCCGAGAAGGCCCAGGCTGCCCTCAAGACCGTCACCAAGCGTCTCGACATGGCTGCCGCCAAGCATGTTATCCACAAGAACCAGGCTTCCAACCGCAAGTCCGGTCTTGCCAAGCTCGTGAACAGCATCAACGCCTAAGTTGTAAATTTCACACCACACAGATTACGCGCATAAATGGAGCCTGTTTTATGGAACAGGCTCCATTTTTTGTACCGCTCGGGTAAGATAGTCCGCATGAATACTTCAATTGACATTTCCCACATCCGCAACTTCTCAATCGTTGCGCACATCGACCATGGCAAGTCCACGATCAGCGATCGCATCCTCGAGCTCACCCATACCGTCGACGAACGCGACATGGAGTCGCAGCTGCTCGACACCATGGATATCGAGCGCGAGCGCGGCATCACGATCAAGTCCAATGCCGTTCGCGTGTCTTATGACGCCGACGATGGCGAGACGTATCAGTTCAACCTGATCGATACGCCGGGCCACGTTGACTTTACCTATGAGGTCTCGCGCTCGCTGGCAGCCTGTGAGGGCGCGGTGCTCGTTGTCGACGCCACGCAGGGCGTCGAGGCGCAGACCGTCTCGAACGCGACGCTTGCCATGAACGCCAATCTGGACATTGTGCCGGCCATCAACAAGATCGACCTGCCCTCGGCCCATCCCGATGAGGTTAAGACCGAGATCGAGGATGACCTGGCGATTCCTGCCGATGATGCCGTGTGTGTCTCGGGCAAGACCGGCGAGGGCATCCACGATCTGCTGGAGTCCATTGTCTTTTTGATCTCTCCGCCCAAGGGCGATGCGAACGCGCCGCTCAAGGCACTCATCCTGGATTCGTACTTCGACGAGTATCGTGGCGTCGTCGCCACGGTGCGCATCTTTGACGGCTCCATCAAAAAGGGCGATACCCTGCGCATGATGCAGGCAAAGGGCGACTTTTTGGTCGATGGCGTGGGCGTCAAGCATCCCGCCGAGACCCCGGTCGACGCGCTCACGGTCGGCGAGGTCGGATACGTGGTCACGGGCCTGAAGGACCCCGAGGCCGTTCGCGTGGGCGATACCCTCACGTGGGCGTCGAATCCCTGCCCCGAGCCGCTTCCCGGCTACCGCGAGGCCAAGCCCATGGTTTATACGGGCCTGTTCCCGATCGATAACAAGGACTACGAGAACCTGCGTGACGCGCTCGATAAGCTGCACGTCAACGACCCGTCGTTGGTGTGGGAGCCCGAGACCTCGGTGGCGCTCGGCTTTGGCTTCCGCGTGGGCTTCTTGGGCCTGCTGCACATGGAGGTCGTTAAGGAGCGCCTCGAGCGTGAGTTCAACCTTGACCTCATCGCCACGAGTCCTTCGGTCGACTATCACGTGTACAAGACCGATGGCGAGATGGTCGATGTCCGCAGCCCGCAGGATCTGCCCGAGGCTACGCGTATCGAGCGCATTGAGGAGCCCTACCTCAAGGCCAAGATCATCTGTCCGCCCGAGTATACGGGTGCCGTTATGCAGCTTGCCATCGAGCACCGCGGCGTGACGACTGACATGATCCATCTCACGAGCAAATCGGTCGAGATGCGCTTTGATATGCCGCTCGCCGAACTCATCTTGGACTTCTTTGACCAGCTCAAGAGTCGCACCAAGGGTTACGCCTCGTTGGACTACGAGTTCAACGAGTACCGTCCATCCGAGCTTGTGAAGCTCGACATCCTGCTTTCGGGCGACGAGGTGGACGCGCTGTCGTTTATTGTTCACAAGGACAAGGCCTACGGTCTTGCCCGCGGCCTATGCGACAAGCTCAAGGAGATTATTCCGCGTCAGCTGTTCGAGGTGCCCATCCAGGGTGCCATCGGCAACAAGATCATTGCCCGTTCCACCGTCAAAGCGCGTCGCAAGGACGTGCTTGCCAAGTGCTACGGCGGCGATATCTCGCGTAAGCGCAAGCTGCTCGAGAAGCAGAAAGAGGGCAAGAAGCGCATGAAGGCCATCGGATCGGTCGAGGTCCCGCAGGAGGCCTTTATGGCGATCCTCAAGGTGGACGAGTAGGTCTATGGCGCTTTCTGAATACAGCAAGCGGCTGCTGGGCGCCTATGCCGAGCAGCCGTTCCTTATGGCTCCCATGGCGGGCGTGACCGACCCCGCCTACCGCATCATGTGTCGCCGCCGCGGTGCCAACCTTGCGTACAGCGAGATGGTGAGCGTGGCGGGCCTTGCCTATGCCAGCAACAAAACGTGGCGTCTGGTACTGCCGGCCGACGAGGAGCAGCAGATTTGCGTGCAGCTCTTTGGCTCCAAGCCCGATCAGTTTGCGAGTGCCGTCGCCGCCGTCGAGGAGCGTGTGGGCGATCGCCTGTCGCTCATCGATATCAACATGGCCTGTCCTGCCCGAAAGGTTGTCACCAAGGGCGAGGGCTCTGCCCTTATGCGCACGCCCGATTTGGCCGAGAAGATCGTCGAGGCGGCGGTGGGCGCGGCGCATGTGCCCGTGACCGTAAAGATCCGCAAGGGCTTTTATGCCGAGGACCGTAATGCCGCGACGTTTGCCCAGATGCTCGAAGGCGCCGGCGCCGCCGCAGTCGCCGTGCATGGTCGTTGCGCCACGCAGCTCTACACGGGCCAGGCCGATTGGTCGGTCGTCGATGAGGTGGCCGACGCCGTCGAGATTCCCGTTATCGGTTCGGGCGATGTGTTCTCGGCCGAGGACGCTGCTGAGCATCTGCAAGGCTCGAGTGCCAGCGCGGTGTTTATCGCACGCGGTATCTATGGCAACCCCTGGGTGTTCGGCGATGCTCGCGCCCTTGCACTCGATGGCACGCCGGTGCCGGCGCGCAGCTCCGTCGAGCGCCTAGACGCCCTGCGTGAGCACCTAACGCTGACGCATGAGCTCCTGCCGCTCATGTCGCGTGCCCGCACGTACGCAAGCTGGTACTTAAAAGGCATGCCCCATGCTGCCGCTTGGCGTGCCCATGTTGTGCGCTGTTCCACATACGAGGAGTTTATGGCGCTGGTCGATGAGATCGAGCGCGATGTGGTGGCCTGCGAGGCTGCCCTTGCCGCCGGCGAATCGGTGCCCCCTCATCCGCTGGAGGCTTAAGGGTGGCCGTTACCGCGCTGTACGTGCACGTGCCGTTTTGCGCCCAAAAGTGCCGGTACTGCGACTTTGACTCGCGCAGTTTTGCTCCGTGCGACCTGAGCGCTGCGCTCGATGTCTATTTTGAGCAGTTGTTCGCGCGCCTCGATGCTTTTGGCAAGGCTGGGGCCCTTGACCAGATCCGCACCGTCTATATTGGTGGCGGTACGCCGTCGCTGGCGGGGGAGCGCCTGGTGGAGTTGGCGCGGCGTATTCGTGCGTGGTGCGCCCCCGTTGAGTTTACCTGCGAGGCCAATCCCGAGTCGCTGACCGCCGAGCTTGCCACTGCGCTTGCCAAGGTTGGTGTCACACGCGTCTCTCTGGGCGTGCAAACGCTCGATAACACCGAACTTACCGCTATCGGCCGTATCCACGATGCCGATCGGGCGCTCGCCGCCATCGCGACGGTCAAGAACGCTGGGCTTGACGTGTCGTGCGACCTTATGTGCGGACTTCCCGGGCAGACCGCGGCGAGTTGGAAGCGCACGCTCGATGGCGTGCTGGCGGCGGCTCCGCATCACGTGTCGGTCTACCCGCTCACGCTCGAGGAGGGCACACCGCTCTATCGCATGGCGTGCCGCGACGAGTCGCTCTTGCCTGATGAGGATTTTCAGGCTGCCTGCATGGACGTGGCACGCGAACTCCTGGGTGCCGCCGGCTATCACCCGTATGAGGTGGCGAGCTACGCGCTCGACGGCCATGAGTGTGCCCATAACATTGCCTACTGGACCGGACGGGGCTACCTCGGCCTTGGTCGTTCTGCCGCGGGCATGCTCGACGCCGAGGATTTCGACCGTCTTGCAGGTTTGTTCCCCGGCGTGTCTTCTCGAGGCGATTCGTATCGCGTGCGTCTGGTGCAACGTGACGATGACGCGACGGCGTTCGAGGCCGAATTTCTGTCGCAGCGCGAGGCTGCGGCCGAAGACCTGATGCTCGCTTGTCGCATGACGCGCGGTGTCGCGTCCGATCTGTTGGTTCGCGCGGCTCGTGTCATACCGGCCGATGAGCTGACAGCTGCTTGCGACCGCTCTCTTGAGCTGGGTCTTGTCGCCTGGGCGCCTGAGTCCGGCGATGCCCACGCAGGGCCAATCGCCTCTGCAGATGTCGTCGCGGGCCGCGTTCGCGCTCGTCTGGCGCCGACACACCTGGGCTGGCTCGATGGAAATGTTCTGTTCGAGCTGTTTTGGGATCTAGCTTAGGCCGCTCGGGTAGAATTACCGGAATATATACGCTGCTGTGAGCAGGAGGTTGCCGCGCATGGCGACGATGAACGAAAAAGATTACTACGAGATTCTGGGTGTCTCCAAGGACGCCACCTCGCGTGATATTCAAAAGGCCTTCCAGCAGAAGGCCCGCAAGCTCCATCCGGACGTCAACAAAGAGCCGGGTGCCGAGGAAAAGTTTAAAGAGGTTTCCGAGGCCTACGCCGTGCTTTCGGATGAGCAAAAACGTGCGCGCTACGACGCCATGCGTTCTGGCAATCCCTTTGCCGGTGCTCCTACGGCTTCGTCCTATGGTGGCGGCTACGCCGGCAACACGGGCTATGGCAATCCCTTTGAGGGCGGCTTTCCCTTTGGTGGCGCCTGGGGCCAGCAGCGTCGCGGCCAGGCTGCCTACAATCCCGAGAACGGCGCCAACGTGGTCGTCGATATCAAACTCGACGCCAAGGAGGCCAAGGGCGGTACCCGCAAGACCGTCCGCTACACGCGTTTCGATACGTGCGGACATTGCGGCGGCTCGGGTTCTGTCTCCTCCGAGCATGCCCATACCTGCCCAAGCTGTGGCGGCCGCGGCCACATCGACGTCGACCTGTCCTTCCTGTTCGGTGCCGGCACGTTCCAGTCGGTCTGCCCCGAGTGCGGCGGTTCCGGCAAGGTCGTCGCTGACCCCTGTCCCGATTGCGGCGGCAGCGGGCGAACTCGTGTGACCTCCGAGCAGACGATTGAGTTTCCTGCCGGCACGCACGATGGCGACGAGGTCCGCATTAGCGGTATGGGTCACGCTGGCACCAACGGTGCCTCGGGTGGCGATCTAGTCGGCCGCGCCCATGTTGAGTCCGAGCGCCTGGAAGGCAAGGCTCGTACCGGTTTTTACCTGATGGGCATCGTGGCGCCGTTTTTGGTGCTGTCGGCCATCTCGGGCGTGTTCTCGGCCTTTGCCGTGATGTGCTTTATTCCGTTTGCCATGGGCTTGTTCATGGTGCTCTCGGACGGCGTGCTTCACCGCAGCCTGCTGTGGTGGAAGCGCGGCGCGATGCAGTTTGCCAACGGTTTCGCTAACGGATTTATGTTTGCGCTCGTGTCGGTTTGGTTTGCGAGCTGCTCGCAGCGTGCCATGCTTTCGCCGTATCAAATGCAATAACATCAAACCCTCTGTTTGCGGTCGGCCCAGCTTGGGTATAGGACGCACTGTGACAATAATGAAAGTCGGAAGGATTCGGTCGTGTCGGAAAATAGGGATTACTACGAGGTACTTGGCGTCGACAAGGATGCCGACGCGCGGACGATTAAGCGCGCGTTTCTAAAGAAGGCCCGTACCGTACACCCGGATGTTTCGGACGACCCCGAGGCCGAGGCCAAGTTCAAGGAACTCAACGAGGCCTATTCCGTTCTTTCCGACGAGCAGAAGCGTGCTAACTACGACCGTTACGGCACCGCCGACGGCCCTGGTGGTTCGGGCTACGTCGATATCAACGATATCTTTGGTGGCATGGGCATGGACGACTTGTTCTCGTCGTTCTTTGGCGGCGGTGCCGGCGGTGGCGCCCGCAGCCGTCGTGAGCGTCGTCGCGGACGAGACATGGCCATCTCGCTTTCGGTGACGCTCGAGGAGGCGGCGCTCGGCTGCAAAAAGACAATCAGCTATGACCGCCTTGCTCCTTGCGAGGACTGCAATGGCACCGGTAGGGCAGAGGGCGCACAGGAAAAGCAGTGCGGCCGCTGCCACGGTACGGGCTACGTCACGACGGTTCAGCGTTCGTTCCTGGGCCAGGTTCAGTCTTCCTCGCCTTGCCCTGACTGCCATGGCGAGGGCACGGTTATCGACCATCCCTGCGAGACCTGCGACGGTCAAGGCCGCACGCCTTCGCACGAAAAGATCGACATCGATATTCCCGCCGGCGTTTCGACCGGTCGCCAGCTGCGCGTGAGCGGCTTTGGCGAGGCCGGCCTTCGCGGCGAGCCCTCGGGCGACCTGATTGTCAACGTGCGTGTTGCCGACCATGAGCGCTTTAAGCGCAACGGTGACGATCTGTACCTGGTGAGCGATATCTCGATTGCGCAGGCTGCGCTCGGCTGCGAGATCGAGGTCGAGGGCATTATGCCCGACGAGGTCGTTAAGGTGACGGTTCCCGCCGGCGCCCAGTACGGCGACACCGTGAGCGTCAATAATTACGGCATGCCGCGCATTGGCGGTGGCGGTTCGCGTGGCCGCCTGGTCGTGCAACTGCGCGTGGTCGTTCCCACCAATCTCTCCAATAAGCAGCGCGAGCTGCTCCGTGCTTTTGCCGATGAGATGGGCGATGACGTCGCTTCTGGTAAGAAGTCGGTGACCGACCGTATCAAGAGTGCCCTCGACGATATCCTCGATTAAGGAGCCCGCGTGCTCGCACCCCATATTTCCGTCGTCAACCTCGGCTGCCGTGTCAACCGGGTTGAGTCTGACCGTATTACTGCCGATCTTATGCGCCTGGGCTTTGCTATTGTGGATCCCCAGGATGCCGATCTGATCGTCATTAACACCTGTGCCGTTACGGGCGAGGCCGAGGCCAAGACCCGTAAGGCCGTCCGTCATGCGCTGGCCCATCCTAACGAGCCCTATGTGCTCGTGACCGGTTGCGTGGTCAATTTACATCCCGAGGAGCTGCTGGAGCTTTCGGATCGCGTGATCGCCGAGCCGTCCAAGATCGATGTCGCCGAACGTGTCTGCGAGGTGTTGGGCGTTGAGTCCGATAGCGTTCCCGCCTGCAACGATGGCGAGGTGGTCGATGCGCTCGGTCGCTCTCGCCTGGGCGTGAAGATTCAGGACGGCTGCAACCATCGCTGCACCTATTGCATTGTGTGGAAGGCACGCGGCCCCGAGCGCTCCGTGCCCGTCGAGTCCGTGCTCGAGCAAGTTCGTGAGGCCCAGGAGGCCGGCGTTCCCGAGGTGGTGCTGACCGGTGTGAACTTGGGTGCCTACGATGGCAAGAGCGCGACCGACGAGCATGTCGAAATCGATGAGCTGCTCGAGGCCATCATGGGGCGCACGTCTATTCCGCATGTGCGCATTTCCTCGGTCGAGCCCATGGATATCTCTGAGCGCCTGCTTAAGGTTATGGCGCGCTATCCGCAGCGTATCGCCCCGTTTTTGCACCTGCCCGTGCAGTCCGGCTGCACGGCGACCCTGCATCGCATGGGCCGTCCCTATAGCGCCGAGGCCTTTGAGGACACGGTGCGTATGATTCGTGCCATCTTGCCCCAGGCGTCCCTTTCGTGCGATGTCATCGTCGGTTTTCCTGGTGAGACGGACGAGGAGTTCGAGGAATCGCTGGCGCTGTGCCGCCGTGTGGGTTTCTCGCGTATGCACGTGTTCCGCTACAGCAAGCGTCCCGGTACCCTTGCTGCCGACATGCCCGACCAGGTGCCACCCGAGGTTATGGCCGAGCGCAGCCGCCGTATGCGGGCCGCCGCACAGGAGCTCGCTATTGCCGACGCTCGTCGTCGCGTGGGCACGGTCGAGCGTGCCGTGCTCGAGTATGGTGACAACCTGACGCTCGGCTCGTTCCATCATGCCCGTCTTGACGATACCTGTGGACTTACAGCCCCGTGCCTGCTCGATGTTGCTATCATCGGAGTCGATGATTCCGGCTTGGTCCATGCACGCAGGGAGGTTCATGGAAGCCTCGAAGATTAGACTTACCGTTCCCGAGGGGATTGATCCCTCGCGCGTTTTGGGCGCCGGCGACGGCGTCCTTCGTGCGCTCGAGAGCTTGGTTCGCGCTCATGTGGTCGCCCGTGGCGATAGCATCTCCGTGAGCGGCGACCCGAACGAGGTCGAACTCGTGGCGCGCTTTTTCGAGCATGCTTTTCGCGAGGCGGCCGCCGGGCGCACGCTGTCTGCCGACGATGTTTCTCGCTGTCTGGCCGTCTTGCGCGACGGTGAGCACGAGGCTACGTCGCTTCGCGATGACGTGCTGCTTTCGTATCGCGGCCGCGTCATTCGCCCCAAGACGCTCGGGCAAAAGCGCTATGTGGATGCCATCCGCTCGCATACCATCACGTTTGGCTTGGGTCCTGCCGGTACCGGTAAGACCTATCTGGCTATGGCGCTCGCCGTTGCCGCGCTCAAGCGTCACGAGGTGGGTCGTCTGATCTTGACGCGTCCGGTTGTCGAGGCGGGGGAGAATCTGGGCTTTTTGCCCGGTACCCTTGAGGAAAAGATCGATCCCTACATGCGTCCGCTCTACGACGTCCTTTTTGACATGATGGATCGCGAGCGAACCGATGAGCTTATGGAGCGCGGCGTGATCGAGATCGCCCCGCTTGCCTACATGCGCGGCCGCACGCTGAGCGATGCTTTCGTGGTACTCGACGAGGCGCAAAATACCACGCCCGAGCAGATGAAGATGTTCCTGACGCGCCTGGGCTTCAACTCCAAGTTTGTGATTACCGGCGACCTGAGTCAGCGCGACCTGGTTGGTCGTCGCGGCGGTCTTGCTGACGTTGAGCAGATTTTGGGCCGTGTCGACGATGTCGCATTTTCGCACCTCGAGCGTGCCGACGTGGTGCGCCATGCCTTGGTGGGACGTATCGTCGAGGCATACGATAATTATGATGATGTGCGCGAGAAACGCGCACGTGACCGGAAGGAGTCCCGTTGAGTGTATTGATCAGCAACGATGCCGAGCTCGATACGCTGCTCGACGCGCAGGAGGTGGAGCACATCTGCGAGGTTGTGCTTGCCGCCGAGAGCGTTGAGCGTGAAGTCGAGATTTCCCTTTCGTATGTCGACGAGGACGAGATGCACGAGCTCAACCACGAGTGGCGCGGCATCGACCGCACCACCGATGTGCTCTCGTTTGAATGCGACTCGGCCTTTGACGATGACATTCCCGCCGATGGGACGCTCGAGCTCGGCGATATCATCTTGGCCCCGGAGGTCATTGCCCGTCAGGCCCCCGGTTTTGGCAATAGCCCCGCTGACGAGTGCCGTCTGATGCTCGTTCACGGCATGCTGCACCTGCTGGGCTATGACCATATTGATGACGACGAGGCCGAGGTCATGGAGGCCCGCGAGGACGCCATCCTGCGCGATCTGGCGCTCGAGCGCGGCGAGGACCCCAAGCTAGTCCATGTCGGCCCCATCACCAACCACGCCCACGACTAGGAGCCGTCTATGATTCCCGGATCTAACAAGGACCATCCGTCCTTCTTAAAGTCGTTCTCCTATGCCATGGAGGGCTTCGTTACCGCCGTCAAGACCGAGCGCAACATTAAGGTCATGCTCGTGGCGGGCGTGTGCACCGTCATTGCCGGCTGTATCGTGGGCCTCGACATTGCCGAGTGGGCCACGATTATCATCTGTTGTGGCCTGGTGATTCACGGCGAGCTGTGCAATACCGCCATGGAGGCGATTGTCGACCTCGCGACCCAGGAGCTGCATCCACTGGCCAAGCGCGCGAAGGACATCGCCGCCGCCTCTGTATACATTCTTTCCATCACCGCCGCGATTGTGGGCGTGCTGGTATTTGCCCACGCGCTCGGCTTTATTTAGAAAGGGATTCCCATGTCCGACAATATGCAGCCTACCGATGAGATCCTGGACGACGAGACTTTGGACGCGGTGGATACCGAGGGGCTCGAGGATGTCGAGGAGTTCGATCCGTTTGAGGGCATGAGCGATGAGGAGCTCGACGCCCTGTGCGACGAGGACGACAACCTCGCGGGCTTTGGCGACGTTGAGCCTGGTTTTCGCAGCGGCTTCGTGGCCCTGGTCGGACGCCCCAACGCCGGCAAGTCCACGCTGCTTAATGCCTGCTATGGCAAGAAGGTCGCCATCACCTCACCGGTGGCCCAGACGACCCGCCGCCGCATGCGCGCCGTCGTCAATCGTCCCGGCTACCAGCTGGTCTTTGTCGATACCCCGGGTATTCATAAGCCCAAGGACGGTCTGGGATCCGAGCTCAACAAGAGCGCGTTGTTCGAGCTGAACGATGTCGATGTCGTCGCGTTTTTGATTGATGCCACCAAGCCGATTGGCAGGGGAGACGCTTGGGTTGCCGAGCGCGTCAGATGCGCCCGTTGCAAGAAGGTCCTGGTGCTCACCAAGGCCGATGAGGCCGATCCCGCCCAGGTTATGGAACAGCTCAAGGCCGCCCACGAGCTCATGGAGTATGACGACGAGATCGTTACGTCGTCGGTCAAGAACTTCAACGTCGATGCCTTCATCGAGACCGTTGCGCACTTTTTGCCCGAGGGTCCGCGTTGGTTCCCCGAGGACATGGGTACCGACGCTTCCGATGAGACGCTCGTTGCCGAGTTTGTGCGCGAGAAGGTCTTGCGCCGCACCCGTGATGAGATCCCGCACTCCGTTGGCGTGATCTGCGATGCGCTCGAGCAGACCAAGAAGGTACTGCGCGTGCACGCCACCATTTACGTCGAGCGCGAGGGCCAAAAGGGCATCATCATCGGCAAGGGCGGCGAGATGATCAAGCATATCGGTATCGATGCCCGTCGCGATCTTGAGCGCATCTTTGGCACGCAGGTCTTTTTGGAGCTGGACGTGAAGGTCAAGGCCGGCTGGCGTGACGACGAGGCCCAGATTCGCCGCTTTGGGTATAGCGCCGAGGACTAAGGGCGCGCAGCGCTCATGGCAGGCTCACGGACATATCGCACAAAGGTACTCGTCCTCGATAAGACCAAGCTCAAGGAGACCGATCTGATCTTGACGATGCTTGATGAGCGAGGTCGGCAGGTTCGTGCCGTGGCAAAGGGTGCCCGTAAACCCGGTGGGCGCCTGGCTGCGCGCTGTGAGCTGTTCTGTACCGTCGACATGCTGCTCGCGCATGGGCGGTCGCTCGACGTGGTTTCCCAGGCCGAGCTTATGGAAGCGCCGCTCGGCGCTGCGCCCGATTACGAGACGACCTGCGCCGCAAGCGCGATCGCCGAGGTCGCGCGCGTGTGCTCGTTCGAGGACGCCGAGGACCCGTTTACCTTTGCCATAACGCAGCGAGCGCTTGCCCTGGTGGGCAGCGGGCTCGACACAGCGCATATGGATCTGCTCGTGGCGGCCTTTGTCTTTAAGCTGCTGTCGCACGTTGGCTACCGACCCGATTTTTCGGCCTGCGTGCTGTGCGGAGACCCCATGCTGTCGTATTTTTCGCCCCAGGCCGGCGGGCTCATGTGCGGCTCGTGCGCGTCGAGCGTTCCGGGTGCCGAGTTGGTGTCGACCGGTGAGGTCGCATGGCTGCGCGCCCTCATGTCCATGACCTTCGATGCGCTCATGGCCGAGCGAATCGACCCGCATACGGCGGCATTCTTGCTCGGGCTTTCGCATGTTTGGGCCGCCACGCACACCGATCAGCGCCTCCGTGCGATGGAATTCATGTTGGGTCGGTGATGATGCGCAGGGGCGGGCTGCTTGTGGTAACATATCGGACTGTTAGTACCTCGACCTTGGTTGCTCGCTCCACCGGCGGCTTCCCAGTCCGAGGCGAATCGAGTCGCCCGATGGCGACGCAAAACGAAAGGTGAAACAATGACTGTTTCCAAAGAGCGCAAGGCGGAGCTGACTGCCCAGTTCGGTAACACCCCGGTCGACACCGGCAACCCCAAGGTTCAGGTCGCCATCCTGTCCGAGCGCATCAAGGAGCTGACCGAGCACATGAAGTCCCACCAGAAGGACTTCCACACCCGTCGTGGCCTGCTCATGCTCGTCGGTCGTCGTCGTCGTCTTCTCTCCTACATCAAGAAGAACGACATCGTCGAGTACCGTGAGCTCATCAAGGCTCTGGGCATTCGCGACAATATTCAGTAGCGAACTTGTACATGCTAAGAGCGTCCTGCATGCGGGACGCTCTTTTTGTGTAAGGGCGTGAACAATCACGCTCTGAAGCGTGGCGGGGGCAGGGGGCCCGCGTCACATGAGAAGCCCGCAGGCAAGGGGCCTGTGGGGTAAAGGAGAACAATGACACTCGTATCCAAGACCTTTGAGCTGTACGGCAAGACCTACACCTTTGAGTCCGGCGAACTTGCCAAGCAGGCCACTGGCGCCTGTCTGGTCAAGCAGGGCGACACCACGATGCTCGATACCGTGGTCGTCTCCAAGGAGCGCAAGAACTATGACTTCTTCCCGCTGACCGTCGACTTCAACGAGAAGATGTACGCTGCCGGCCGCATCCCGGGTGGCTACCTCAAGCGTGAGGGCCGTCCCAGCGAGAAGGCCACGCTCACCGCGCGTATGATCGACCGTCCGATTCGCCCGAGCTTCCCGGACGGCTTCCGCAACGAGGTACACATTGTCGCTACCTCGCTCGTCGCCGACCAGGTCAACCCCTTCGACGTCATCAACGTCATGGGTGCCTCCCTGGCCATGACGCTCGGCGGCGTGCCCTTCGAGGGCCCGCTTGCCTGCGTGCGCATCGGCCGTAACGTGGAGACCGGCGAGTTTATCGTCAACCCCACCTACGAGGAGCGCGAGAACTCCGATCTGGACCTGGAGCTGGGCGGATCCGCCGACTTCATCTCGATGGTCGAGGCCGGCGCCGAGGAGATCTCCGAGGACGACATGCTCGCCGCTATGAAGTTTGGCCAGGAGGCCCTTGCTGCTTTCTGCCAGGCTCAGGACGAGTTCGTCGCCGAGTGGGAGCAGGTTAACGGCCCCATCGTCAAGAAGGAGTACCCGCTCGACCAGCCCGTCGAGGAGGTCCAGGAGCGCATCTTCGCCCACTACGACGAGATGGCTGCCGCCCTTCGCGACGCCGACAAGCTCTCCCGTATCGGTAAGGTCGAGGCTCTGAAGGAGTCCATCCGCGCCGAGTTCACCGAGGAGGAGCAGGCCGCTTGGGAGCGCGAGATCCCCGTGGTGCTCAAGAAGCTCGAGAAGAAGGCCATGCGCACCATGGTCGTCGAGACCGGCGAGCGCGTCGACGGCCGTGCCGCCGACGAGATCCGTCCCATCATGGTGAAGGACAACTACCTGCCGCTCGTTCACGGCTCCGGCCTGTTCCAGCGTGGGCAGACCCAGGTGCTTTCCGTCCTGTCGCTCGGCATGCTCAACGAGGGCCAGCGCTTGGACACCATCGAGCCCACCGAGGGCAAGCGCTACATGCACCACTACAACTTCCCGCCGTTCTGCACCGGCGAGACCGGCCGCATGGGCAGCCCCAAGCGCCGCGAGATCGGTCACGGCAACCTGGCTGAACGCGCTCTGCTTCCGGTGCTTCCCGACGAGAACGAGTTCCCCTACGCCATCCGCGTCGTCTCCGAGGTCATGGAGTCCAACGGCTCCTCTTCGATGGCTTCGACCTGCGGCTCCACGCTCGCCCTTATGGACGGCGGCGTGCCCATTAAGCGCCCGGTCTCCGGTATCGCCATGGGCCTGATCCAGGAGGAGGGCAAGACCGTGGTCCTGTCCGACATCCAGGGTCTCGAGGACTTCCTGGGCGACATGGACTTTAAGGTCACCGGAACCACCGAGGGCATCACCGCCCTGCAGATGGACAACAAGGCCACTGGCCTCACCTTCGACATCCTGGCCCGCGCCCTGCAGCAGGCCAAGGAGGGTCGTGCCTTCATTCTGCAGAAGATGCTCGATGTGATCCCCGAGCCGCGCCACACCACACGCAGCACAGCTCCGCGTATCGTCTCCATCCAGGTTCCGACCGACAAGATCCGCGACGTCATCGGTTCCGGCGGTAAGGTCATCCGTGGTATCCAGGATGAGACCGGCGCTTCGGTCGACATCCAGGAGGACGGCACCGTCTTTGTCGGCGGCACCGGCGAGTCCGTCGATCAGGCTGTCGAGCGCATCAAGCTCATCATTAAGGTTCCCGAGCCGGGCGAGGAGTACGCCGGTCGAGTGGTCTCCATCCAGCCCTTCGGCGCCTTCGTGAACCTGCTGCCCGGCAAGGATGGCCTGCTGCACATCTCCCGCGTCGCCAAGGGCCGCGTGGAGAAGGTCGAGGACGTCCTCAACGTCGGCGACGAGGTCAAGGTCGTCGTCATCGAGGTCGACGATCGCGGCAAGATCTCGCTCGATCGTCTTGACAAGCCCGAGGCCCCGGCTCGCGCCGAGGGTGCCTCTGAGGGCGACGGCGAGCACTTCCAGCGCCGTGAGCGTCCGCGTCGCGAGCGCTCCGAGCGCAGCGTTCGTCCGCGCCGTCCCGGCGACAACGGAGGCCGCAAGCCCCGCCGTCACCACGACGCCGAGTAACAGCTAAACATAAGCAGCTCAACAAGGGCGATTCCGTACAGGGGTCGCCCTTTTGCTATTCCCGGCGGGGTCCGCGGATAAAGTTTCCTGCTCTACAGTCCTGCTCACGACGGAGGCCACATTAAGTGGCCTCCTGTTCGTGCGGAACTCGCGATAAACTTTATCCGCGGACCCCGCCGGGAATAGCAAAAGGGCTGCTTGGTGCGGGTTTCGATTTTGTCAGACAGTCTATTCAGTTTTCTTATTTTCTGAATTGTCGATACTTGTACTCTCGGCATATCCCCAGTTAAAACCGACCAAAATAAACCTGTCCCTATTTGTCAGGTCTGGGGCCATCGGGGGCCGGGGCGGGTTAAGTTTGTCGCGAGTTCCGCACGCAAAGGAAAGCACTTAATGTGCTTTCCGTCTTGCGCAGGAC
>DBEZMF010000036.1:0-8691 GCA_048250755.1 Collinsella sp. | reverse complement strand
TTGTCGCGAGTTCCGCACGCAAAGAAGGCCACTTAATGTGGCCTTCGTCTTGCGCAGGACTGTCCGAGCAGCAAACCAAAACCATCTCGCCAGCCCAGCGACCACCCCTCCCAAAGATTTTCAAAAAAGTTGTTGACGCGCGCGTAACGACTCGTCTAATATATCCCTTGCGCGATGGACCTGTAGCTCAGTTGGTTAGAGCGTCCGGCTGATAACCGGGAGGTCACAAGTTCGAATCTTGTCAGGTCCACCACTTTCTTTCGCAATAAACACCCCAGCGAGAGCCGAGTCGCCGCTGGGGTGTTTATTACTGTCTCCGTGGGGGTTTAGCTCAGCTGGGAGAGCGCGGGCTTTGCAAGCCTGAGGTCAGGGGTTCGATCCCCCTAACCTCCACCATGATGGACCTGTAGCTCAGTTGGTTAGAGCGTCCGGCTGATAACCGGGAGGTCACAAGTTCGAATCTTGTCAGGTCCACCATCAAAACTGTGAAGAGCCCTGGGGCATTGCCTCGGGGCTTTTTTCTTGTCTGCGATAAATCTCATTTTGGTTTTGTGTGCTGTGCGAAAGTTTGGGTAGTATAGCTATTCAATGCGGCGGACTGCCGCGTGTTAACCGCTACGTACCGGAGGTGTTCCATGGTTCGTGTCGACATAGAGACCATCGTCATGGCCGCCGGTCCCGTGCCATCGCTTATCGTGCTTCGCGAGCGCTGCAGCAAATCGGACTCGCCCGCGCCACTGCGTTCCCTTTCCATTCAGACTGGTTCGTTTGAAGCTGCTGCCATCAGCCGCGGCATCGATAGCGGTCGCGCCGAGCGCCCGATTACCCATGACCTGTTGCTCGATACTGTTGGTGCCCTGGGTGCCAAGCTCGAACGCATCGAAATCGTTCGCGCCGAGCCGCCCGTGTTTTACGCGACGGTTGTCGTGTTGGCCGATGGCAACGAGCATAAGATCGATGCGCGTCCGAGCGACGCCATCGCCCTCGCCGTACGCAGTAATGCCCCCATGTTCGTTGAAGACGACATCATGAATCGCCTGGGCACCGTTTCTGCCCATGCCGAGGAAGTCGACGACGAGCAAGAGTTCGAGAAGTTCGACGAGTTCGTCCATACGCTCTCCCCCGATGACTTCTAAATGCGGGGCGTCCAGGCTGCGGAGCGTTCGCTGATGGTCGGCGGTATGTCGGCTGAGGCGGCGACCATTGCGCGCGAGGCCCAGATGCGCTCGGAGGCTTCTGAGGCGGCTCGCATTGCCTATGTGACGCAGGCCCGCACGCTTCGCGAACGCCGCGGCTCGTTTATCAAGATGGTTGTCGTCTCCGCCCTTGTCGCGGCAATCTGTTCGCGCCTTCGTGGTACAGTTGGTGCGCTTGGGTTTTCGATCTCTACGGGCCTTATGATCTGGGGCGTGGTCGATGCGGTCATGCTGACCAGTCAGATCAAGGTACTCGACAAGCGCGCGATGGATATGATGCGCGCCCGCGACGCTGCCGCCAAGATTGCTGCTGAGGCACAAGAACTGTAACGACGCCAGACTCGATGGGAAGGTCTAAAGATGGCACAGGATATGCAGGACGCCGGTAACGTCTCCGCCGAGCTCGACGCCATGGTGTGCGATCTGATCGGCGCGTTCTTGGACGACCTTGCCGCCGGTGAAAACCCTGGCGTGGTCGTGGCAATTGAGGACGCCGCTTCCAACCGTTATCTGGCGGCGCTCGACGAGGACGGCGAAGAGGCGTGCCTCGAGGCGGCCACCAACTTTATCTCCGAGCACAAGATGGGTCTTAAGGACGAGGGCCTGGGCCGTATCGCTCGCTATGCCATCGGCTACACCGGCTGCGTCGAGATTGACGGCGGCTATCACGATGCTCTGCTCGTGAGCTTCTTCGAAACCACGCTCGAGAGCGGTTTTTCGGCATATGTGCTGTATGAGGGCATGGGCGCCGGCGATGGTTTTATGTGGAGCGACCCTGAACCTGCAGGTGAGGAAACCCCTCTCATCTAAAATCGCTAAAATAAACGAGTTTTCGGTAAAAGGCTCAATATTCCCGCCGAGCGTTGCATTGCTGGGTGGGTCGCATACGCGTGCCGGTTGTATATAGATAGAAGATAGGGGAACTACATGCGCGTAGACAATCTGAGGAACATTGCCATCATCGCTCACGTCGACCACGGCAAGACGACGATGGTCGACAAGCTCCTGCGTGCCACGGACGCCTTCCGTGCCAACCAGCAGGTCGAGGACCGCGTCCTGGATTCCAACGACCAGGAGCGCGAGCGCGGCATTACGATTCTCGCCAAGAACATCTCTATCGAGTACAAGGACGTCAAGATCAACGTCATCGACACCCCGGGCCACGCCGACTTTGGCGGCGAGGTCGAGCGCGTGCTGCGTATGGCCGACGGCGCCCTGCTGCTGGTCGACGCCTTTGAGGGCCCCATGCCCCAGACCCGCTTCGTGCTGCGTCACGCTATCGACACCGGCCTTAAGATCATGATCGTCATCAACAAGATCGACCGTCCGGGCGCCAACCCCGAGAAGGCCTACAACGACTGCCTGGACCTCATGGCCGACCTGGGCGCCACCGACGACCAGCTTGAGTTCGCCATGGAGCACGTGGTCTACGCCAGCGCCATGAACGGCTTTGCCCGTCTTGACCCCAACGACGGCAACATGGACATGTACCCGCTGCTCGATATGATTATCGACGACATGCCCGCGCCCGAGGTTGACGAGAACGCCCCGCTGGCCATGCAGTGCGTGACCATCGACCACTCCAACTTCGTCGGCCGCATCGGTATCGGCCGCGTGTACTCTGGCGCCATCCACCAGGGCGACCAGATCCTGGTTGTCAAGAACGACGGCTCCAGCGCTACCGCCACCGTCAAGCAGCTCTTTACCTTCGACTACCTGGGCCGTACCGAGTGCCAGGAAGTCGGCGCCGGCGACATCGCCGCTGTCGTGGGTATCGACCGCACCGATATCGGCGATGTCTACACCGATCCCGAGAACCCTGTCGAGCTCGAGCCCATCGAGATCGACCCGCCGACCCTGTCCATCGTCTTTGAGGCTTCGACCTCCCCGCTTGTCGGCCGCGACGGCGACATCGTGGGCGCCCGTCAGCTCAAGGAGCGCCTGTTCAACGAGGCCGAGAACAACGTGACCATGAAGATCGAGGAACTCGAGGACAAGAGCGGCGTCGAGGTCTCGGGCCGCGGCATTCTGCACCTGTCCGTTCTGATGGAGTCCATGCGCCGCGAGGGCTTTGAGTTCCAGGTCGGCCGTCCCCGCGTTCTGTTTAAGAAGGACGAGAACGGCAACAAGATGGAGCCCGTCGAGCAGGCCGTCGTCGAGTGCCCGGACGAGTACTCGGGCAAGGTCGTTGAGGTCTTCGGCACCTCCGGCGGCATCATGACGAGCATGGATACCTCGGGCATCGTGACGCACCTCGAGTTTAAGATTCCGACCCGCGGCATCATGGGTCTTAAGAACCGCATCATGAACGTCACCCACGGCGAGGGCGTGTTCTACCACACCTTCCTGGAGTACGGCCCCTATGCCGGCGAGATCGGCAACCGCCAGAACGGCGCAATGATCTCTATGACCACTGAGAAGGCCGTTGCCTATGCCCTGGGTACGCTGCAGGAGCGCGGTCAGCTGTTTGTTGAGCCAGGCACCGAGTGCTACGAGGGCATGATCGTGGGCGAGCGCAGCAAGGCTGGCGACATGGTCGTCAATATCGCCCGTACCAAGAACCTGGGCAACCAGCGCTCCTCGACCTCCGATATCTCCGTTCAGCTGGTGCCGCCCCGCACCTTCTCGCTGGAGGAGGCGCTGGAGTACATCGCCGACGACGAGCTGGTCGAGATCACTCCCAAGAACATCCGCCTGCGCAAGCGTCTGCTCAACGCCACCGACCGCAAGAAGGCTGCCGTTCGCGCCGGCCAGGTCAACAAATAAGCGCTGGGCTTTATAGCGACTAACAAGAAAGGGCGTCGACCATCGCGGTCGGCGCCCTTTTTGTGCAGTGGACAGGTTCGTTTGCACCACAGCTGGGGCGGTTATCCCTCCGAGCGGCTTTCCGGTCAAAGTTAAGTTGTTTAAACATATACATAATTCTACAGAATATAACTGCTTTAATGCAAACCCGTTAACAGGTAAATACCAACTGGTATTAAATTAAAAGACCTCTTTACCTGCGGTTTACATGACTGGTATCTATATTATATTTTATGCATTGTGGCATAGACGAACCGTCTTAGAAGTTGCTCCCCAATGGGTTCTTGCAATGCGCTAGGCAGGTTCATGTTGATGTTGGGGTTTGTGTTCGATCCGACGATTCGCCGTATTCCACACTGTGTTGTAGGAATTAGGGGACAACTATGGACGCACACCGCTCGCGGTCGCTGGGTATGGCGGCCCTGGTCTTCATTTTGATTAGCCTCACCGCCGCTGTTTTTCACGGCGCAGCCCCAGTGCGCGCCGAGGACGTGACGACGCCGACGCCGATTGTGATCAACGGCGATACGGCGGACGTTACGGTTGGGCTGTATGCCGATAAGGGTCGTCAGCAGCCTCTCGGTAAAGAGGGCTCACCCTCGATTACGACAGCCGATACTATCTACGGTTTTATGGAAGCTCGTTTTTCATGAGAATTGTGGGCCTACACCTGAAAGGCTTGAGACGATTTATACCTTTCCCGACTCGATTGTTGTGAACGAGAACGAGGGCGGTATCTTAAGGACGGATGATACCGAGAATGCACAAAGGATGGGAACTTGGTACATAAAGGATAACAAGGTCGTTTTTAATTACGATGCCAGCTATCTCAGCGGTCATCCCTCTTCGCTCTATGTGCGCGTCAATTTCGAGTTTGAGCTTAAAGACAAAGATGTAGATGACGGCGAAAAAGTCGAACTGAAATTTCCAGGCGTTGGCGAAACTGTGCCGATCGAGATTCAAGATGGCGCAGTTGATGGAAACAAATCAGGTGTCTTTTCCCAAGATAGCAGTACCGGAAATGCCAAGATAACTTGGACTATTAATCTGAGTGTTACGTCGCACGCAACGGATGTAAAACTGGTCGATACGCTCGGTGACTACCTGGACTTTGAGCAAAGCAGCTTCAAGCTCGATGGAAATCCTCTTGGTTCGTCCGTGAGCATCGAAGAGCGAACTGCAACGTTGCCGCTAGGTAACCTTTCTCAGGGCGACCATACCGTTACCTACGAAACGACAGTTAGCAAGAACTTGTCTCTTTCTAATGGCACACCTACGCAAGGTAGGAATAGTGTGCAAACAACCTGGGGAAAAGCAAATCACCAACAATCTCTTACGATTAAAGGGGCGTCGGAACCGTTTCAATACGACATGATTCAAAAAGAGGCTGGCTCCGGAACATCGTCTGTCATCACTTGGAAGGTTGTGCTCAACAGGGGATCTCTCAAGGCCGATATGTCTGGCTACACCTTTACCGACAAGCTCGATGGCAAGCAGGATTATATTGGCAGCTATACGGTCCACAAGGGCGAGACCGCCGATGAAAAACGAAAGATCGATGAGGAAATGCTGAGCGAGTCAGGGGATTCATTTAGCTATACGTTTAATCCAAAAGAGGGCGATCGGTATGCGACCTACTGCATCGTCTATCAAACTAAGCTGAAAGATGAGAATTCCTACGAAAAAGTTAGTAACACGGCAAGTGTGAAAAAAGAAGACTCCGGTCTGCCCTCTGGTGAAAGCACCGCATACTACATCCGTCCTTGGACGGGCAAAACCATTAGCAAAACGTTGCTTAATCCGGATGAGGCATCTCGGACCGGAAAAGCAACTTGGCAATTACGCGTAGAGCTCCGTGATTACGTAAATGCGAAAAACCCAACATCCATTCTTATCAAAGATACCATGCTGGCGGCTTGGAAGCAGACTATGGGGCCGGATACCTCCGATGGCCCTTCACATGTAATTACCATTGGGGGTACCAAACTGGACCAAGGTACCGATTGGACGTTTGCGGGTGGTGAAAATCCGTCGCAGAACAGCAACCAACACAACTGCAATATCCAAATAACCATTACGGATAAAGTCAAAGAAGCGCTTGATAAGTCCCCCGAGGTGGTTATTACGTATAAAACGGTGACCGATGCACTTCCTGGTTGGTACTCCAACTTCGCCTCTGTCGACGGGTTTAGCGGCTATTCTGATTTTGTCTTTTACTATGTTGAGGGCGAAGCGGAGCCTTCGGTTGAGAAGAGTGTAAAAATAAATGAAGACGGCTCGCAAGCACGGTGGGATGAGACGTTTGACTGGAAATCAGTGGATGGCTCGAACGACAAAGGTGCGTGGATTGTCGACTGGACTGTCTATGCCAATCGAGCTAAGACGCCTGCCGGTGAGTATTATGGCGCTGGCAGGCTCAATGGCAAGGATGTCGTTGTCAAAGATGAGCTTCCTGAGGGAATGAGTTATATTCCCGGCTCGGCTAAATATTCTTTGTATTCAAATCCCTACGGGACGGCGGTGCCCGGCCGCGAATGGGAACATGAGAGAGAAAAAACCGAGGTTTCGGATGTCTTGCTGACGCCTGCTGTCGATCGCCAGATGGTTGCGTTTTCAATTCCAACGGAAAAGCTGGGCAATAATACAGGGTACGCAAAGCTGACGTATTCGACTGCTGTTAAAAGGTCGGTAGTCGATACGTCAAAGAATCTCGGCGAGCTCACGAACTCGGCGAGCGCAAGCTCAGATGGTAAAGAATTTAAGGCGGACTCTGATACCGTACAGATCAAGAAAGACGTATTGTCAAAGACAGGTTCGTCGGTAAGTAATAGCAAGCGAATTCAATACACGATTTTCGTTAATGAATCGGCACTAGACTTAAAGGTCGGAACCGACTACCTCGATCTGTTCGATGTGATGGATTCTAAGTGTACGTTTATCCCCTCGTCGCTTAGCGTATCTGAGTGCGATAACGGCGATTGGCGTGTGCTGACAAAAGAAAAATACAGAGCGACTCTTGACTCGATTGGCGAGGGCGCTGGAAAGCAGCAGCGATTGACGTTGAGGCTTCCCGATGAGAAATACCTGAAAGTCGAATATGAAGTTCTGTCCGGTGAGTCTGGTACAGTTTCCCTTTCCAACGAGGCGCAGCTTGAAGGTGTTGCAGGCGGGTATGTGAAACACGAGCGTGAATATGACATAGATGCCGGCGCATCGGGAGGCGGAACGGGGCACGGCATTGTGGTCCACAAAGTGGATGAAAAGGACGTTGCCGCGCCGTTGGCTGACGCTACGTTCACACTCTATGCGATTGACATGGATAAGGCGCAGGGCAGTGCCGGCGTTGAGGGCGCAAAGACGTTTTTTTCTGACGGAACGACCGGCCCTGACGGAAGTGTGACTTTTGGAACGAGTTCGGAAACGAGTTCGGACGCCATGGCTTCCTGCAAGCTTTACTGCCTCGAGGAGACGACGGCGCCTCCTGGATATCGCGTCGCCCAACCAACATGGATTCTGCTCAAGGGCAATGCGCCCGAAGAGCAATACGAGCAAGCCATGAACAAGGCGAAATCTTTGCTTGATGCCGATACGGAGATAACGTCAGATGCAGAGATTTGGGTGTATGACGCGCCCCTTGAAGGCAAAGCGACGATAAAAGCAAATAAAGTGCTTAAAGGCGGAACCTTCAGGGAAGGTCAGTTCTCGTTCGCGCTTAAGGACGCCGAGGGCAAAGTGCTCCAGACGGTGACCAATAATGACAAGGGAAATGTCTCCTTTGACGTCAAGTACAACAAGGCGGGAATCTATACCTACACCATCTCCGAGGTCGAGCCCGAGGGTGCCATCGACCATGTTAAAGATCACATCACCTATGACACGACCCCGCGCAAAGTCACGGTTGAGGTAACTAATGGCACGGACCAACTCAACGCCGTAGTTGCCTATGGCGATGGCTCTCAGGATCCGCCGACCTTTACCAACAAGTATTCGACTACGCTACCTGAGGCGGGCGGGGCTGGTTTGACTATGACGTATTTAGCTGGTGCTTCGATGCTGTGTTTTGCCGCGACGTGGATGCATGCTCGCCGCCATCGTGATCTTGATCGGAGTGGTCGTCGTGAGTAAAGTGCTCCGTCATATGTTGGCCGTCGTGGTGATGTCCATGGCCGTCGTCTTCGCTTTTGCGATCGCCCCTGGAACGGCCCGTGCTGCCGACACCGGAGCCATTACGGTGGACGGTACAGTCGCGACACGTTACGACGCGTACCAGCTCTTTTCGGCGACCGTTGTCGACGATGCCGATGCCGACCAAAAGGTCGCAACTGATGTAGCGTGGGCGAATGACACGGTTCGCCAAGCAGCCCTTCCCGTGCTTCATGATGCAGGGCTTGATAACTCGGCATCGACGGCGCAAGAGGCTGCCGAATGGATGAATGGCGACGGACACATGACGACCGCGCTGGCGACAAAACTCGCCAGAGCAATTTGCAGATCCGGCGTCCCTTCCGTGGCCCTTAACGCGGGCACGGTGGCCGAGCTGCCCAGCGGATACTGGCTCATCGTCGCCGACGACGACGCCATCGCCCAGAACGAGGCCGGCACCGCGCCGATCATGGCCCTGGTCGGCGGCAGCGCCGTCACCGTCAAGCCCAAGGCTGCGACGCCCAAGGTCGCCAAGCACGTGCTGGAG
>DBEZMF010000035.1:0-70821 GCA_048250755.1 Collinsella sp. | reverse complement strand
CTTACCCGGACAGAGGGGAGATGGGGCGACTACTACACCAGGTGCCGGGAACGGGGCATGTCGCACGGCAAGGCGCTCAAGGCGCTGGCGCGAAAGAGACTGAAGGTCATCTACGCGGTCATGCGAGACAGGGTGCCTTAGGCAGCCTAGCCGAAACGCACCGAGCAGACTGAAGCCCACCGGCCTAATGGCTTGGCGTCAGCATGCCGCGATTCGGTCGCACGGAGAGCATTTCCCAGTTGACAAAACTATAGGAACACCCCCTTTGTGGTGGTTTGAGGGCTACAGTCTAAAGAAGCTCAAGATCTGGTCTCGGCTTACGGGCTTGTAATCGTTGGCATCGAGACCGACATCGTAGCGAAAGATAGGGCGCTCGCGATCGCGGTTGCGTGCGTTGGCGCGGTCACCCCTGCTGTGGATATGCCCATGCAGCATAATGGCGCCACGTGCCTTGCCGTTCCAGCTGAGCATGGGGTAGTGGCTCATAACCAGACGATGGCCCTTGGCATAGCCGGGAGCAATCTCCAGGTAATCGCGCACGTCTTCCCAAATCTGCGGTACGTCGGAATCTTCCCAGTCGCCGTCATGGTTACCGCGGATGAGCGTCACGTTCTGGCATTCGATACGCTCGCGCAGGCGCACCGCCTCCGCCAGGGGCAAACGATAGGTAAAGTCACCCAGAATATAGAGGCGGTCGTCCGCAGCCACGCACTCATTGATGGCATCGATGACCTTGCGGTTCATCTCCTCGACCGAGCCAAACGGCCGGTCCATGTCGTGCAAGATATTCGTATCGCCCAGGTGCAGGTCGGCGGTAAACCACATCATCGTCTATGCCCTCATTTCGCAACGTGTTCGACTCGTGCTAAGTATACAGACGTAGCGATGCGGCGGTTATCCAAAGAGCCCGCCGAACAGTCCGCGGCGGCGCTTGTCTTGCTTTTTCGAAGCGTCACCCTGAGTTTTCTTGTCCTGCCGCATCTTACGGTCCTGTTCCAGCTCATCGTCATCGAGTAGCACATCCCACTCAAACGGATCATCTGCCAGATCAAACAGGTCATCGTCATCAAACATGGCAGCCTCCATTGCCGACTAGCGAGCATCCACCACGTAGAGCCCAACGCGCACCTGATGCCACGGGCTGCGCTCGGGGCAACCTGTTGCACACGGGCCTCAAATACGTCCTCGTGGCCGTAATACATCATCAAGGACAGTGGGCCGACCTCGTTTCCCGGAACGTAGCCAAGTTTGGTCTTGCCATAGTAGATCGCAACTGCCTCGGGGTCATGGGGATTATCGCGCTCGGCACACAGCGTCAGCTTATCACCCGCTTTAAGATCGCCCAGGACCAAGGCGCCATCGGCATACTGAAATCCTGCAATGTGAAATGACAGAAGAACACGTGAAGGCTCGTACATAGCAGCTCCTCTAACGGCCGGATAAACCGGTGTGTAACCTTATTGAGAAGCCTACGGTCCCGTGCGGACACAAATACATCCTGTCTGCGTCCTTCAATCGTTTGCCTCAACGCTTGCGCGACAGAACGCTTGCAGATAAGATAGGAACACGGATGGCACCCGTTGCCGCGGGTCTTGCCAACTCCGATACACGTTTTCATCGTGAGAAGTGGCCGTCTTCGCTTACGCGGGGGCGGCTATTTCATTCGGCCGATAAACAGACCGAGTTCGATAGCCGCAATCAACAACGCTAATAACGAAATAACATCGCTTACGTTCATACCAAATCCCTTCTAAAGGGAGTTGGCCCATCCGTGCTCCATAACAGTAGTCTAACGCAAAATGCAGGTAATAGGAACACTTGTTCGTATTACCTGCGCCCTTTTCTAATGCACAAACATGCGCACGAACTTGTGCTTCCAGCTTGCGTAAGGAGCATAGCGGAATGGCACGTCCAGCCACGTTGCCTTGTTCACGATGCTCTTCTTGTGGCTAAACGTATCGAAGCTCTCGCGTCCATGGTACTGCCCCATACCGCTCGCACCCATGCCACCAAAGCCCATATGGCTCGTAGCCAAGTGCATAATCGTGTCGTTGACGCAGCCGCCGCCAAAGGGCACGTAGCGCACAAAGCGCTGCTGAGCCGCACGGTCCTGGCTAAAGATATACAGGGCCAGCGGCGTCGGACGATCCGTGATAAACGCTTCGGCCTCGTCTAGGCTCTCAAACGTCAGCACCGGCAAGATGGGGCCGAAAATCTCCTCCTGCATCACGGCGTCATCGGGGGTCACGCCGTCCAAAATCGTCGGCTCAATCTTGAGCGATGACTCGCGCGCCGTGCCTCCAAGCACAACCTTATCGGGATCGATCAGCCAACGCACGCGCGCAAAATGCTTGGCGTTGACGATATGCCCATAATCCTCGTTATCGAGCGGATGCTCGCCAAACATACGGCGGGCCTCTTCCCTGATGAGGTCCAGCAGCTCGTCGTGCACGCGCGCATCGACCAGCAGGTAGTCGGGCGCCACGCAGGTCTGCCCCACGTTGAGCCATTTACCAAAGGCGATACGCCGCGCCGCAACCTTCAAGTTTGCCGTCGCATCCACGATGCAGGGGCTCTTTCCGCCCAGCTCAAGCGTCACGGGCGTAAGGTTTTTACTTGCGCGCTCCATGACGAGTTTGCCGACCGGAACGCTACCGGTAAAGAAGATCTTGTCCCAGCACTCATCGAGCAGCGCTTCGTTTTCGGCGCGCCCGCCCTCGACAACCGTCACCAGGCACGGATCAAATGCCTCTTCACAGATTTGCTTGAGCACCGCGCTCGATGCCGGAGCATAGGCACTCGGCTTGATGACCACGGTATTGCCCGCGGCAAGGGCGCCGGCGAGCGGCTCGAGTGTTAGCAAAAACGGGTAGTTCCACGGAGCCATGATGAGTGTGACGCCATAGGGCACGGCTTGCGTTTTGCACACGCTCACGGCGTTAGCGAGATCGCACGGACGCAGGCGCGGACGACTCCATCGAGCCACGTGAGCGATCTGATGTCGAATCTCGGAAAGCGACGTACCAATCTCGCACATATAGGCCTCGTCATGCGACTTCCCCAAATCGGTCTTGAGCGCATGGGCGATATCGACCTCGTGGGCCCGCACCGCATCGCGTAAACTCACGAGCGCGCGACGTCGAGCATCGACATCAAACGTGGCGTGCGTCTTAAAGTAGGCGCGCTGATCGCCGACGATGCGCGCAATTTCCTCGGTGTTCATGGACCCTCCTAATTCTCGTCCTCAAACATACCACCTGCAACGACTTCGTACATATGCTCGAGCTCCAAGCGGTCCATTAGAAGCGGAACGGGGTATAGCGGATTGGCCTCGGCATCGGCATGCGCCGCCATCTCGGGAATGTCGGAGCGGCGAATGCCCGAGACATATTTGGGGATTCCCAGGATCTCGTTCATGCGGTCGACCCAATCGAAAAAGGCCTCGGCCGCAAGACTATCCTGCGCGGTAGCCGGCGCAATGCCCGCCATGCGAGCAAGATCGGCAAGCTTGGGGGCGGCGGCGTCACCATAAGCGCGAAGCATGTGCGGCAGGATGATCGCGTTGGCCAAACCGTGCGGAATTCCGTATCGGCCGCCCAGACTGTGCGCGATGGCATGCACATATCCGACATAGGAGCGGGTAAACGCAACGCCCGCCTTATACGCCGCCGAAAGCATATTGCGACGAGCGCGCATGTCGTCACCATGCTCATAGGCCTCGAGCAAATTGTCGTGGATAAGCTGCACCGCCTGTCGCGCCATCTTGCGCGTATAGGGCGTGGTGCTTCGCCCGATAAAGGCCTCAACGGCATGCGTCAGGGCGTCCATGCCCGTCTGCCCCGTAATGGAAGCGGGCAAGCCGCACGTAAACTCGGGGTCGTGGACTGCAAAACGCGGGATGAGCACAAAGTCGTTAATGGGGTATTTGTAGTGCGTCCCGTCATCGGTAATTACCGCCGCAAGCGTGACTTCGCTTCCCGTACCGGCGGTAGTGGGAACGGCGATGAGCAGCGGCAGGCGACGATGAATCCGCAGCAGGCCGCGCATCTTGTTGATGGGCTTGTTTGGCTGCGCAATGCGTGCGCCCACGCCCTTGGCACAGTCCATGGCCGAGCCACCGCCAAAGCCGATAATGGCCTGGCAGGCGCTCTCTCGATACAGGGACGCCGCTTCTTCCACGTTTGAAACCGTGGGGTTTGCACGCGTTTCGGCATAGACCGTAACGCCAATCCCCCTGCATGCGAGCGCCGTCTCGAGCGGTGCCGTGAGCCCCAGACGGGCAATGCCGGGATCCGTCACGATAAGGACCTTCTGGATCGAGCGCTTTTGAAGCACCGCGGGCACATCCTCGGCATGCTCTAAAATGCGCGGCTCGGTATAGGGCAGGATCGGCAATGCAATGCGAAAAACCGTCTGATATGTTCGGCACCAGGCACGACGGGCTAGATGCATAAAGGAAACTCCTTCATTTGTTGATAGGTCAACATTTGCTCGCCCGATTGTACTCAGCGGCGGTCAAAGACGGCCTGCCAATCGTTAATCAATCAACATCTTCATATCTCAAAATTGTTTTATTAAAAATCATTCCTAATAGGCTTCACATTTGGTTGCATTTATGGATAATAGAACTCGTCAAGACGCACGTCCGGAGAGGGCCCTTACGGGACCGGACGAGCGCGCAATCGCCATCGATCGAAAGGATCGAATCATGAAGTTTGTTTGCCCCGTTTGCGGTTATGTGGAAGAGTTCGACGGCGACCAGCTGCCCGAGGATTTTAAGTGCCCCCAGTGCGGCGTTCCCGGTTCTCGTTTCCTGAAGCAGGAGGAGGGCCAGCTCGAGTGGGCTGCCGAGCACGTCGTGGGCGTCGCCAAGATGGAGGGCGTCTCTGAGGACATCGTTGCCGACCTGCGCGCCAACTTTGAGGGCGAGTGCTCCGAGGTCGGTATGTACCTAGCCATGGCTCGCGTCGCCCATCGCGAGGGCTATCCCGAGATCGGCCTGTACTGGGAGAAGGCTGCCCACGAGGAGGCCGAGCACGCCGCCAAGTTCGCTGAGCTCCTGGGCGAGGTCGTGACCGACTCTACCAAGAAGAACCTCGAGATGCGCGTTGAGGCCGAGAACGGCGCCACCGCCGGCAAGACCGATCTTGCTAAGCGCGCCAAGGCCGCTGGCCTCGATGCCATCCACGACACCGTGCACGAGATGGCTCGTGACGAGGCCCGCCACGGCAAAGCTTTTGCCGGCCTGCTTAAGCGCTACTTTGGCTAAGCCAACCGCTTGAGACATAACCTCTAGCTCGATGAGGCCCGGACCGTATTGGTCCGGGCCTTTTTCGTGCCTCACGAACTTGTTAACGCCCTGAAATAGGACCGTCTTCGGCATCGGCTTCTCGTCAAAAACTAAGTGAGTAGACTTTTTGGAACTTGCCGAGCAGACCATCCATATCACTTTATAAAGCCGCAGGTAAACGCCTTGTTGCAAAACGACCTAGTCGCCAAAGTGCCAAAAGCCTACTCACTTAGATTCGCAGCCGTCCACGATCGAGCCATTTTGTGTCTAACGGGCATCTTTCCGTCGATTACTCCCAATTTTGTCCAGTCAATGAATAGTTCAGACCGGAGTAATATCTCAGCCCTTTGCTCATCCGAGCTTTTATCACGATATTCAGCATCGAGCATCCTGCATATGGCCTTAACGATCGCGCGGAATCTATCCTCATCGGATATCTGTCTGTGTGTCAGGAGAAGCACATCGTAGCCCATGGCCTGAAGGGCCGTCATGCGGTCAGCGTCACGCAAGCCATCCCCTGCGCGTCCGTGCGAGGCCTTTCCCTGACATTCAATGGCCACCTGTCGCCTGCCGTCCGGCGAAGAAAGAAGTAGGTCGATATATACACGGGACTTTCCCACAATCGCTCGAGCACTTGTGCTTAGCGCCACTTCGACATTGAGCTCTATGCCGCAAAACCCTTCGCCTCCCAGGGCTCGCGGCAGTCCAAGCAACAAATACGCCTCGACCTCAAAGGGCGACGCGGCACCTAATGGAACGAGTTGTGATACCGCCATAAATCTATTGCCGTAACGCATCCCGCAAACATCTGAACAAAAACGGTCAAGGTCTCTGCCCAAAACCAAAGCGTCTCGACGCCATAAATTTGAGGCGGTGCCGTCCTCGGACGGGCAGCGCACCCAACCGAACGTTGTCGAAATCGCGCCCGAATCAATTGCACGCGTAAGCTCCGCCTCAAGTGCCGCCGGCAGAGCGCGCACCGCAAACAAGCCACACATCTCCGCCAATACCAAAAGAAGCTGAAGATCCGTCAGATGTCGCGACATGATGAATGCCGTCAGCAGAGGAGACGTGATCAAAAATCCATGCTCCGTTTCCAGCACGGATTCCCTGGGGAGCTCGCCAAGGAACAGCCGCTGCCTAATGCTGGCCGGGCAAGTCCGCTTGTTTCTCGTCCGAACCAATGTATACAACGGAAAGCCAAGCACAACCGCAGCCGTCGGGTTACGGGCAAGGTCATATCGCTGCCGGTCTTCTTCCGGCCGCGGAAGCGGCGGACACAACGCGCGGACTTGAGGGGGCAAACGCCAGTACCTAAAAGCCGATATGTCACAAAGTAGATCTTTCATTGACACAGGAAAACACGAATTTCAACCCAGTCAGTCACGCATTGGCGCGAACGCACCAAAAATGGCACCGAACGGACTGTCAAGTTTTCAACAGCCCTCCCCAACTGACCAAAAGCTTGCCGAAAGCTGGACGAAGCCCTGTTGAAAACCCTATTTTTTTCTTATGCAGAAACTTTGCGCGGCAAGTGAGTAGACTTTTTTGAGCATCCCGAGCAGGCCGGTCATCCTGCTTTTCAAAACCGCAGGTAGATAGCTTGTTACAAAACTGCCTGATCGCCAAAGTGCCAAAAGTCTACTCACTTAGATTGCAGAGTTCCCCAATGAGCTGCAATTCCAAGGTATTTAGCACTTTTGGACTCAAATCGTCATACTGGACAAGAATTTGACTTGAGTTTTCGGGGGCAGATGCGCCATCGGCGCACCAATAACACTCACTGATATCGACAAAAGGGATACTCGAGCGCGTGAGGGCCTGCGCAAAGGAGCTTCCGTCCGTTCCGCGCTCCGCAACCACGGTGCAGTAAAGGCCCGCGTCTGCATGTTCGATCGAGACCTCCCCCGCCGGAAACGCCTTCCGCACAAGCGCCGCCAGACAATCGCGCGCCTCGCGAGCGCGCACGCGCACGCGGTTCACATGTCGCTCGTAATCACCCGATTCCAGCAAACGCGCCAAAGCGACCTGGTCAACAGAGCTCACCGATGAGGCGTAAAAACCAAGGTTGTGCCTAAACCGCTCCATCAGCTCATCGGGCAACACCATGTATGCTAGACGCAACGCCGATGACAGGCTCTTCGAAAACGTGTTGGTGTAGATAACCGCCTGGGCGGCATCGATCGACGCGAGCGCGGGAATCGGCTTCCCGGCAAGGCGAAACTCACAATCAAAGTCATCTTCGATGAGATACCGACCTGGTCGCTCGGCGGCCCAGCTCAGAAGCGCATAGCGACGCGCAATGCTCGTCACAAGGCCGGTTGGATATTGGTGAGACGGCATCAGGTGAAGTACATCGGTCCCGGTTTTCTGCAGAGCGCTCAAGTCCACCCCCTCATCATCCAACGGGATATGTCGAACTTTGCAGCCCATAGCCTGATAAATGCGCGTCAGACGTAAATAGCCCGGGTCCTCAACGGCATACACCTTGTCAGCGCCAAGCAACTGAACCAACATGGTATCGAGCAGCTGAGCGCCCGCGCCGATAACAATGTTATTGGGGTCGACATTCATACCCCTCGTCCCGCGCAGATGATGAGCAATTGCGCATCGTAGCCGAACGGTGCCCTGTGCCGGTGCGGGCGAAAAGATCTCGCGCTCGTCTTCGGATGTCAGCGTCGCCCGCAGTGCGCTTTGCCAAAGCCGCGCCGCCTCCAAAGCGGAAGGAGAAAGTGCATCGAACAGCTCAACCTGTCCGTTGACATCATGCGCGCTGGGACCCGCAGAGGCGGCATCTCGGTCGATGCCCTCCGCAGCCGAAGCCAAAACCGGTGCATCCGGAAGCTCGCAAGCGTAGTAGCCACGACGCGGCATTGAGCAAATATAGCCCTCGGCAAGTAACTGGCTATATGCATTCTCGATGGTAATGACACTGATTCCCAGATGACTGGCAAAGGCGCGCTTAGACGGAAGATGCTCCCCCGCCGCAATACGTCCAGCAACAATATCATCTCGAATTTGCTGGTAAACATACTCATAAAGCGATGCCTCGCCACGTTTTTCCAAATTGTATTCAAGCATGAGTTTGCCACCTGACCTTATCGAGCTGTTCAATCTGGTATTAAGCTGACCTTATTATTATCTCGAAAACTGAGTATTTTGCCATACCCAGCTCCCCGATAGGATGTTCCGTCAAGCAATGCACATGCCAACCAAGGGAGCAACCATGGCAGAACAGACCAGCAAGGCCGATCGCGTCAAACTCAATCGCGAGCTCGCGCAGATGCTCAAGGGCGGCGTCATCATGGACGTTACCACGCCCGAGCAGGCACGCATCGCCGAGGAGGCAGGCGCCTGCGCCGTCATGGCTCTCGAGCGCATCCCGGCCGACATCCGTGCCGCAGGCGGCGTCTCGCGCATGAGCGACCCCAAGATGATCAAGGGCATCCAGGAGGCCGTCTCCATCCCCGTCATGGCCAAGTGCCGCATCGGTCACATCGTCGAGGCGCAGGTCCTGCAGGCCATCAAGATCGACTACATCGATGAGTCCGAGGTTCTCTCCCCTGCCGATGACGTCTATCACATCGACAAGACCCAGTTTGACGTGCCGTTTGTCTGCGGCGCCCGTGATCTGGGCGAGGCGCTGCGCCGTGTTGCCGAAGGCGCCACGATGATTCGCACCAAGGGTGAGCCGGGTACGGGCGACGTCGTTCAGGCCGTGCGTCACATGCGCAAGATCCAAAAGCAGATCCGTGACGTTGTTGCCCTGCGCAACGACGAGCTCTTTGAGGCAGCCAAGCAACTGCAGGTTCCGGTCGAGCTGGTGCGCGAGGTCCATGCCACGGGTAAGCTTCCCGTCGTGAACTTTGCCGCCGGCGGCGTAGCGACCCCCGCCGACGCCGCGCTAATGATGCAGCTGGGCGCCGAAGGCGTGTTTGTCGGCTCGGGCATCTTTAAGAGCGGCGACCCCGCCAAGCGCGCAGCCGCCATCGTCAAGGCTGTGGCAAACTTCACCGATGCCAAGCTCATTGCCGAGCTTTCAGAGGACCTGGGCGAGGCCATGGTGGGCATCAACGCCGACGAGATCGAGATTATCATGGAAGAGCGCGGGCGCTAGTCCAGCAGAAAGGATCGCACATGAGCGATTATGCAGACCAAACGGTCGCCGTGCTGGCGGTCCAAGGCGCATTTGCCGAGCACGAAGCAAGACTATCCGGGCTTGGCGCACACTGTATTGAGCTGAGGCAGGCGGCTGATTTGAAGCAGGACTTTGACCGTCTGGTACTTCCCGGCGGCGAGTCCACCGTTCAAGGGAAGCTGCTTGCCGAGCTCGGCATGCTCGAGGAGCTTCGTGCCCGTATCGCTGAAGGCATGCCCGTCCTGGGCACCTGCGCCGGCTTGATTCTGCTGGCGCGCGACCTTGCCGCCCACGACGATAAGGGGACGCCGCGCCTGGCAACCATGGATGTGCTCGTCGAGCGCAATGCCTACGGCAGGCAGCTCGGCAGCTTTCGAACCAAGGGGCAGGTAGCCGGCATCGACGGTGAAGTGCCGCTGACGTTTATCCGCGCGCCCCGCATCGTTGAGGTGCACGGCGATGCCGAGGCCCTGGCCGAAGTCGATGGCCGCATCGTCGCCGCCCGCCAAGACAACCAGCTCGGCGTAACCTTCCACCCCGAACTCGACGAAGACACCCGCCTCCACGAACTGTTCCTACAAATGTAGGCATCGAAATCAACAAACGAAACGAGAGTGGATAATCTCCCACCTTGAGCATGAATATGGGCTCATACCGGGAGATTATCCACTCTCATGCTACGTAGTCGTTGGGGACGTTCTTAAATGACCAGTCAAACAAGAACGTCCCCAACGACTATCTTTTAGCAGGTCTGGATCATGGCAATGTCGATGTTTTGGCACCGACAGCGAGCGCCCACCAGAGCGAACAAATTGGCATGAAAAGAGGACGGCATAGACCTTCTGGTCATGCCGTCCTCTTTGAATGACAAGTTGTCGCTCTGGTGGGCGCGCAGCGTCAACTGGTTACGCGGTTTGGTAAAACCGCGTAACCCAATTAGAAACGGTTGCCGCGGAAGCCGCCACCGTTGCGGCCGCCACGATCGCCACCGCGACCGCCGCGGTCGTTACCACGGTTGCCGCCGAAGCCGCCACGGTTGCCACCGCGATCGCCATAGCCACCACGGTTGCCGCCAAAGCCGCCGCGACCGCCACGGTCGCCGCCACGGTCACCAAAGCCGCCACGGCCGCCACGGTCGCCACCGCGACCGCCGCGGTCACCGCCACGGCCACCGCGATCGCCAAAGCCGCCGCGACCGCCACGGTCGCCGCCACGGCCACCGCGATCGTCACGACCGCCGCGAGGACCGCGGTCCTCGTCCAGGCCCATGGCGACGAGCGGAGCGATGACCTTATCGAGAGCGGCCATCAGCTCGGTGGCCTCCTCGTAAGAAAGCTCGGGCAGGAGCTTCTCCTTCTTGTTGGCAAGCTCGACCAGGCCCTCAGCGGCATCCTCGGCAGCGAAGACAACGATCTTGCGCATATCGCCCTCGGCGTCGTCGATGCGGCCGACCAGATCGGCAGCCTCGGCCTCGGCCATCAGGCCATCGAGCTCACGAAGGCGCATGCCCAGCAGGTCGGACATTTCCTTCTGCTCCATCTTGGGCTTGAGGTCAAGGAGCTTGATGGCGCGCTCGATGTTCGCCATGCGCTCGGTCTTGGCCTCCTCCTCCTTGGAAATAGCAAAGCGACGGCTACGCAGCAGGCGGGCGGCCTTCTGCATCTTGTCCATCAGCTCTTCGTCATCGTAATCAACGGCGGCCTCGACAACCTCGGCCTCCTCCTCGGCGGAAACCTCGTCAGCAGCCTCAACCTCGGCAGCTTCGGTCTCCACGGTCTCGACTGCCTCAACCTCGGCAGCCACGGTCTCGTTCTCGGTCTCGTTCATGATCTCTTCGTTCTCGGACATGAGACTCCTTCTTGGCCCTCTCGGGCATCATCGCCCCATTCGCGGGGCCCGTCGCGCACTCTTTGCGCTTTAAACATTCATGCCTCTCGGCAAAACGTCCACTAGTTTATGGTGTCGCCATCCAATCTAGCTGCAGAATCTATGTGCACACATTAATGCGACATGTGTGACTCGCGACGAGCGTACACCAGCGACGCCACGAACCCGACCACGGCAATTACAGCCGCCACACGCACGGCAGCTGCAAATCCAATCGCCTGGGCAACGTCGGTCGCAACGCCAGCCGCACCGGCAGTCGCCGCAGAACTCGAGAGCAGACCGATAAACAGCGACGGGCCAAACGATGCGGCAATCATATTCCACGTGTTAAGCAATGCCGTTCCGTGAGGATGTTCAGCGGCGGGTAGCGTCTCCAAGCCGGCCGTTTGCGAGGGGCTCAACACCAAACCGACTCCGGCATACACCACAACGGTCAGCGCCACGACGACGCCGTTGTTCATGCTTGCCGCCGTCATCGAGATGGCAGTCTGCCCCACGGCAATCAGGGCAAAGCCGACCGGCAGCAGCGGCCATGCGCCACGGGCGTCCATCACGCGTCCGCCCACAATCGAGGTCACGGCGTTGCAGGCAATTGCTGGCAAAACGAGCAGGCCCGCAACAAGTGCGGTCATGCCGTATGCGCCCTCAAAATAGAGCGGCAACAAAACGCTCATCGAGAACGTCGTCATCATCGACACCACCACGAGCAGGCACGCAGGCCAAAAACGAACGCTCGCCATGGGACGCACGTTAAGCACCGGATGCTCGAGCTTAAGCTGGCGGGCCGCAAACAGGCCGAGCAGCACAATGGCAGCGAAAAGCGTCACGATGCCGGCAATCAGATTGGTCGAGAACTCGCCTACGGAATACACAAATGCCGTAATGCCGGCGGCGAGCAAAACAACCGACAGAATATCAAGCGTGGTGTTCAAGCGCTCTCCGACATTCTGAACATGCTTTACGCCCGCCGCAGCAACCACAATGCCACCAATCAGCGGCACTACGAACACCGCCCTCCAGCCAAACAACGTGCACATAAGACCACTGATCACGGGTCCAAACGCCGGCCCCAGCGTAATGCAGGCGCCGCCCAGGCTCAGATACAGACCGAGCTTCTCGCGCGGGGCGCAAGACAGCACCACGTTCATCATGAGCGGGAACAAGATGCCCGATCCCGCAGCCTGCAAAATACGACTTGGCAGCAAAACGCTAAACGACGGAGCGACCAGGCACAGGACTTCGCCGGCGACCATGCATCCGCATGCGAAAAACAGCAGCTTGCGCGTCGAGAAACGACCGGACAGGAAGGCCATGATAGCCGTAAAGATCGACGTCACGATCATGTAGCCCGAGACGAGCCACTGCGCCGTGGTGGCACTCACCGAAAAGGCCGCCATAATGTCGTGCAGCGCCACGTTAATGATGTTCTCGTTAAACGCGGCAACAAAGGCTGCGATATACATTACGGCGAGAATCGCCGCAGTGGCCGATGGCGCTACTTGAACTTGTTGCTGAGATTTGCTCCCCATGCATTTCCTTCCTCTTGGAACGACAGTCGCATCGCCCCAGAGGAACAGTCCAGGGCGAAAAAATGAGCCCTAGACTTACGCCAGACGCCGTACTCGACGAGTCTGACAACATGGTCCAACGTCGAAAGATTGTAACGCGGACGCACAGCTTTCCTTCCGCGCTATTATTAAAAGTCCACGAAAGCATGAGACATGAGGAGCCCGCCATGATTAAGCCCATCATGAAATCCGAGTTCTTTTTGCGCCTGCCTTCCGAAGACGCGGGACCCGACGATGCCTCAACCGGGCATGATCTCCTGGATACACTCCACGAGCATGAGCGCGAGTGCGTGGGCCTCGCCGCCAACATGATCGGCGTGCGCAAACGCATCATCTGTGTAAAGGACGGCAACAGGACACTCCTGATGTACAACCCTCAAATTCTTGAGCAGGTCAATGCCTATCAGACGAGCGAAGGATGTCTCTCGCTGATCGGCGAGCGTCCCTGTACCCGCTATCGCCGCATTAAGGTTGAGTATTTGGACGAGAACTTTGTCCACCGCATCAAAAACTTCTCGGGCTACACCGCCGAGATCATCCAGCACGAAATCGACCACTGCAATGGCGTCGTGGTTTAGGCCACCTGCCAAAATGAGGGTACCGGAGGCCTCCCTATGGATATCAGCCGCTTTGGCGAATTCGCCATCTTAGCGCAGTCACGCACGTTTCTTGATGCGGCGGAACTGCTTTTCATGTCGCAATCAACCCTCTCCAAGCACATCATGGCAATGGAGCACGAACTCGGCTGTAAGCTCATCGATCGAAGCCAGCGCCACGTAACACTCACCGCGCAAGGCGAAGCGCTCCTCCCCTATGCGCAAAAAATTGCGACGCTTCAGCACCGCTATCTTGCCGCCATTCAAATAGGCGCAGGTGAGCCGCTCGAGCACCTCACCGTAGGTTCTATCCCCATTATGGCCCCTTATGGGATCACGGACGCCGTCATCGATTTTCAGCAGGCGAACCCCTCATATTCTGTCGAGCTCATCGAAGGCGAGGGCGACACACTCAAGCGTATGCTCCTGCACGAGGACATTGACCTGGCCTTCATCCGTGACAGCGGCGCCATCGAGCCGGAGTTCAAAAAGATTCCCTTTACGACCGACCGGCTCGTGGCCGTCCTTCCGCTCGACCATCCGCTCGCCGAACGTGACACCGTCGAGATAGACGACCTTATCGACGAGAATTTCCTCATGCTTCCCCAAGGCTCGTTCGTAAGCGAGCTCGTCCTTTCCCTTTGTCGAGAAGCTGGATTTGGCCCACGTGTTACGTTCACCGGCAAACGAGCCGAGAACATCATCTCTCTTGTCGCACGCGGCGCCGGTGTCTCATTCCTCATGCGCAAGCCGGCGGAATCGCTTGCCAGCGGAAAGGTAGCCCTGGTGCCGCTTGAGCCCGCGACGACCTCCGAGGTCAGGCTCTACCTCAAGCGGAACGCCGCGCACTCGCAGGCGGTCGTCTCGTTCATCGGCTTCCTCCCCTACCGTCAGCTCCTGCAGGGCGACCGTGCGTCTTCCATCCCGGCGCGACCGTCATAATCCCGCTGCCCCACAACGGCAGACTTGTGTCCGCAAACACGCTGGCAGCGGCACGAAACACAAATATGCCTCGGGCGGCACGTCGCCGTCCGAGGCATATTTAATCAAAGTGCGCAAAAAGACTAGTCCACCGAGATGTTGAGTGCCTTACCGCCCTTGTCCTTCCTGGTACCGATCACCATAGCGGCGACAAGAGCCAGAACGAAAGCGACCACACCGGAGATGACAAGGCCGATAAAGCCCGTGTCGATGCCGGCAGGGTTAATAAAGCTCGGGAAACCGAGCGGGCCGGAGGCACCGAAGGCATAGAGTTTGGCACCCAAGAGACCGGCAATGGCGCCGCCTACACCAGCGGAAATAAAGGTTGCCCACATAAGACGCTTACGCGGCAGCAAGATGGCGTAAAGCGCAGGCTCGTTGACACCGAAAATCGAAGAGACAAGGGCGGGAATGTTGACGGCAGCATTTTCCTCGGAGTCCTTGGTTCGGATGACCATGCCAAGCGCAGCACCGGCGATGGCACAACCGCCTGCATACACGAGCGGGTTAATGAGGTCATAGCCGTAGGTTGCGACATCGAGAAACCACAGCGGGATGATACCCCAGTGCAGGCCGAACATGACGAGCAGGCTCCAGAACGTGCCGATGACGAAGCCGGCGATGGCGGGCTGGAAGTTGATGAGCATCAAGATGATCTGGGCAACGATATTGGAGAGGACCGTCATGACCGGACCGACCACAAGCAGGGCAAGGATGCCGCAAATGAGGAGCGTCAGGATGTTGGAGAAGAACGAACTCACAAGCGCGGGCAACGCGTTAGAAAGGGCCTTGTGCACCTTGGAGGCAATCCAGACGATAAAGATCGCAGGCAGAATCGTCGATGAGTAATTCTGCATGATTAGCGGGATGCCAAAAATATCACCGTAGACATTGGACTCGAAGACCGTACCGGAGCCGAGCGTGTAGAGCGGATCTCCACCCATAAGGGCAACGAGCGTCGGGTAGACGAGGATACCGCCGAGCGCCATTCCCATAACGGGCTTAAGTCCGAACTTCTTGGCCGACGTCCAGCCAATGATTAGCGGAAAGTAATAGAAGACCGAATCTCCGATTGCCGAGAGCGTCACATACGTATTGCTGTCCTTAGCAAGCCAACCGGCAACCGTGCAGAGCGCGAGCATCGACTTGATAAAGCCACCGGCCATAAGCACGCCAAGAACCGGTTGCAGAATCTCGGAGATGATGGCCAGCAGACGCGAGAATGGATCGCCCTTTTTGACGTCGTCGCCTTCATCGATATCGAGTGCGGGTTTGGAGTCGAACCCGCCAATCTGAACAAGGTCGTTGTAGACGGCCTCGACAGTGGCACCAATCACGACCTGATACTGTCCGCCGGCCTGGATGACGTCAACGACGCCCTTCGTCGCCTTAAGCTCATTAGTCTGGGCGAGCGATTCATCCTTGAGGTGGAAGCGGAGACGCGTAATGCAGTGGCTCACGTCTAACACATTGTCTCGACCACCGACCTTTGTGATGATTTCATCGCAAAGCTTCTGGTATTTCATGGAATTCTCCTTTTTCTGAGCGGGGTATAGCATCGATTTCATGCCTCCGTAGTCGACGTGGGAGGGCAAGGAACCCGCTTCCCCCTTTGAAATCCGCGGACGCACGTACGCCCGGGATGGGAAACGGCAGAGAAGATGGAAGATGCCGATCACATGGCAGCGAGCCTCATTGGCCCATGTCACGCAATCAGGTCTACAGACGCGAATCTGCTGCGCCGAGAAGTCTCGTCGTCTGGCAGAACTTGTCACACAGACGTTCCGGTTCGCCCTGGGGAATCTGAGTACGCTCGGTCTCAAAGGAGAGGCCGTACTCGCGTGCCGGAAGGAAATACTCGAAATAGCCGTTGGTGTAACCGCAAACTATTCCCTCGACCGGGCATTCGCGCTTCATGCGAATACCCAAGTCGCTGCCGAGCTCACTCGGGAACACAAAGAGATGCAGGCCGCCCAGACTGATGACGGCACACTTAAGCGTGAGCGAAAAGTCGTCATGGGCAACGGTGTGATAGAACGTCTGAGGCTCGATGCGGTCAAGAACGACCTCGCGATCGAGCTTGATCTGGGAAATCGCCTCGGCAAGACCGGTCGAAACGCGCTCGACCTCGGGAATGCCGCGTCCCTGGCGAAAATTGCGGTCGCTACAGTCGCCAGCAGCACCGACGACCATGGCCGGATAGTAACCAAGACTCTGAGCGAGCTTTTTGCCGGTAAGACCGGCGAGTTCGCTCGTGAGCTCCGTGCAGTCGGGTCCGACACAGGCAGAATGCACCGCCCAGTTCACAAAGCCCGCAAATGGCTTGCCTTCGGTATCGAAGAACGATACGACAATGACCTCATTGTCGGCGAGTTCACCTGGGATGATGCGGTTGTCGTAGAAACCGGTGATGACTTTTTTGCCCATGCGGCAGGTCGCAGGTCGCGCGTTGGCGCGGCACTCTTCGAAGCATTGACAGATGGTATCGAGGAACCAGCGATAGTAGTCCTCGTTGAATTTTCCCGTCCACCAGCTGCGATGGTAGGCGACGATCGAAGTGTGGTCGTGCGTCGCGGAGAGCAGAACGCAGTCACGGTCGATTCCGTAGCGCTCGGCGAGCATCGTCTTAACCTCCTCGGCCATGCCCTCCTCAAACTCGAGAACATCGGCGTTGAAGAGAAAAACTTCGCGGTCGTCCTGTTGGAAAAGAATCGCGTTGGCGAAGACGTCGTCATGGACGCCTGTCGCAGGCTCCAGACGGTTGGGGAGGTTGCGGTATCCGATTAGATAGATGTCGCCTTGCGGGGTAATCTTGCGGCGTGCATGTCCGATATTCATGCAAGTTCTCCTTTTTGTCATGCCGCGTTTAAAGCGGCAAGGATGGTTTGAAGGAGGCGCTCATGGGAACCGGCGGCGAAGCCGGAGTTCATGGCCTCATAGGTGATTTTCTCGTACGCATCGGGGGCCGGCAGATACTTTTGCCCTCCGTTGACAAGCGTGGCAAAGAGCACGGGGCAGAATCGGGCGGCGCGCACGGCGGCGCCAAACGAGCTCGAAACCTCGGGCTGGATACCAACGAACTCGACATTTCCCAGCCGAAGTAAATAGACCCTCGTACGCTGTTCGCCTGCCGCATGAAACCCATAAGTTCGATGCGGGGCCAATGAGCAGAAGTCGGCGCGCGTCTGGGCGGGCAAAAGGACGTCGACCGTGCGAGCATCGACGCCGATGGCATCGTCCTCACGCGCCGCACGGACGGCCTCAATCAACGCATCGCTCATAGCGCGACCCTGTCGATGCAGCATGCGATATCCACTCTCGTGAGCATCTAACGTTTGCTTCGCCCCGGTCGAATCGAACGCAACGGTTACGGCGCGCTCCGCCGGACTCTGATCCCCCGCGGCACCGGGTAGCAGCAACACGACTCCGCCCAATTCGCGCTCGAGAGCCATGGCGGCAAAGCCAAAGAGGTCCCCGCTCACCAAGCGCTTCCCCTGAGAATCGTGCGATCCGTCGAGCACGGAAGACTGGACATCAGCCGTCGCAAGCATGGCAACGAGCCCGCCCTCGGCATCCCTCGCGACAAGTATGGGCATCGCGTGGTCGGCAAACCCCTTGGGGTCTACTCCCAGCCACCAGCCGGCCGGCGTCTCAATGTCGCGGTTAACGTTCACAGGACAGTAGCCCTCCGCCGAGGCGAGCGTGACAGAGCGAATGCCCGCAACCGCCTGCTCAACGGCCGCGCGTGTCGCGGCGATGAGCGCGGCACGATAGCGCTCATTTCGATCGCGGGCATCGGTGTCGGCCAGATGCCCAGGGGTGCGCACGTGAGGCGCAGAAAACGTGTGGGTCGGGACCACCCAAGAAAAGGCGCCGTCGCAATTGGAGACATCCTTGACAACCTCACGCAGATCGACGAGTAGGGCCGGAGCGATCGAGGTAACCTCAAGTGAAAGGATGCAAGCGCGCCGCCCCATCCCTTCGACCACGAAGGCACGGGCAAAGATTTCATGACGGAGTGCGTCGAAACCGTCGAACGGCAATACGTCCTCTAAGTTAATGGCCACCCGGGCGGCTCCGGCCTTCATCTCTCCCTTATCCATGGCGAACGCCCTCCTTTATCTGTCGCTCACTCGATGCCGTACAAGCGCTGTGCCGTGCCGCCAAGCATAAGGTCCTTGTCCGTATCACTTAAATCTGTGGCGCGGACGCAGGCGACACCCTCTGTTAGCCACTCGCGTTTAACGGGATAACTCGTACCAAAGACAATATGGTCTGCACCAAGGACCTCAACCGCACAGGCAAGAAGCGTCTCGCCCCAGGGCTGAGCATGGGACATGTCGAAATAAACGTTGTTCTCAAGACGCTTGGAGACCGTCTCGGTATCGGTCTGGAAGCGACCCGAGGCATCTGGACGCTTGGGACCGTGCGGCAGCAGCATCTCCTTAAACGCAAAATAAGCGCCACCGAGCATGGAGTGGACCATCTTGATATTGGGGTAGCGCTCAAAGAAATCGCCAAAGATCTCTCGGCCGATCGCCGTAGTTTGGTCGACGCAGCGGCCATAAGAGCGGCGAAGGTTGTCGTACGCGAGAAGCGACTCGTTCTCGACCGGCACGGGAACATGGTGCACGTAAACGGTGACATGGCGTTCGTTCAGGTGCTCGAAAAAACTCGAGAAGACCTGGTCGTCGAGATAGCGCTTGCCGTAGTGAGCGCAGAGCTGCACACCCGCAAAACCATCGTCGAGTCTGCGGTCGAGCTCCTCCAAATTTGCTTTGGTGCCAAAGGGCGGCACAGCGACAAGCGGAATCAGACGGCCACTTGACGCCTTCGCGTCAGCAGCCATACCGTCGTTGAAACGCCGGCACATCTCGAGCGACATCCACTCGTGACAGCCGGGGAGCTTGAGGATCGCCTTGTCGACCCCCGCCTCATCCATATCGGCCAAGCGCTTCTCGAGGGTGTAGTCGCCCTCAATGTAGTTAAGACCCGGAGAACCGGCGGGCATCTCGATCACGATCTGTCGTTTGCCGGCGGAATTCATGGTCAGATAGCCTTCGGTGTCATAGGCGCGGGGTACCTCGGCCAAAAACTGTTCGCAGAGCGTCTCGTCATGAAAGATGCGCTCGTCGAACCAGTAGGAATTTGCATCGATAATCATTGGTTGGAACCGCCTTTCATCTTGTTGAAAACATTCTAGAAAAGCAGGTACCCGGACATCAATTCCAGCTTAAGCCCACTGTATTCCATTTTGGAATAGAACTTACCGCTCACACGCGAACCTCGCCCGCTCAACGAGACAAGCGCTAACAGCACGGGCTTAGACAGAAAACGGTCGGCCCGCATCCGTTGCGGGCCGACCGTTTCATTACAGGCTACCTTTGCCGTTACGCCTGGCGGTAATGGTCAAAGAAATCGGCGAGGTCTTCGAGGGACTCTTTGAGTACTTCCATGCGCGGCAGGTACACGATACGGAAGTGGTCGGGCTCAGCCCAGTTGAAGCCGCCGCCACGCGTGATCAGGATCTTCTTCTCGTGCAGCAGGTCAAGGGCGAACTGCTCGTCATCGGTGATGTTGAACTTCTTCACATCCATCTTGGGGAAGATGTAGAACGCCGCACGCGGCTTAACCACCGAGATGCCGTCAATCTTGTTGAGCGCCTCATACACAAAGTTGCGCTGCTCGTAGACACGGCCGCCGGGACGGATGTAGTCGTTAACGGACTGATGGCCACCGAGTGCCGTCTGAACGATCGACTGAGCCGGCACGTTGGAACACAGACGCATGTTAGAGAGCATGTTGATGCCCATGATGAAGTCGCTCATGCAGCGCTGGTTGCCCGAAAGCACCATCCAGCCAATGCGATAGCCCGCGATCATGTGCGACTTGGAAAGGCCGCTAAAGGTGACACAGGGCAGATCGGGGGCGAGCGAGGCAATCGAGACGTGCTCGTAGCCGTCCATGCACAGGCGGTCGTAGATCTCATCGGCAAAGATCATCAGCTGATGCCTGCGTGCAATCTCGACGATGCCCTCGAGCACCTCGCGCGGATAGACAGAACCCGTGGGGTTGTTGGGGTTGATGATGACGAGGGCTTTGGTCGCGCTCGTGATCTTGGACTCCATATCCTCCAGGTCGGGATACCAATCCGCCTGCTCATCGCACAGATAATGTACGGGATGACCGCCAGCAAGGGTTGCGCACGCCGTCCAGAGCGGATAGTCGGGGCTGGGGATCAGAATCTCGTCGCCATTGTCGAGCAGCGCGTTCATCGAAAGCTGAATGAGCTCGGACACGCCGTTGCCCGTGTAGATATGCTCCATCTGAACGTTGGGCAGGCCTTTGATCTGCGAATACTGCATGATCGCCTTGCGCGCGGAGAACAGGCCACGCGAGTTGGAATAGCCTTCGCAGTCGGGCAGCTGCTGGCGCATGTCCTTGATGACCTCATCGGGCGTGCGGAAACCGAAGGGCGCCGGGTTGCCGATATTGAGCTTGAGGATGCGCTCGCCCTCGTCCTCCATACGGGCGGCCTCGTCGACGACGGGACCGCGCACGTCATACAGGACGTTATCGAGCTTGGTGGATTTAGAAAAAGTACGCATGGTGGTGCTCCTTGCAATTTGAGCTGAGGGATGGGGTTCGGGCTTGGAATCGTTGCGGGGTGATGATGCCTCGCCTTGATCGGCGTCGCCGGCAAGCAGCCAGGTAACATCGACCTCCAAAATACGGGCGAGCAGCTCAGCCACATCGCGCCGCGGGATCGTCTTGCCGCTCACATATTGGCTCATCTGACTCTTGCCGAGTTTTTTGCCGAGCATCTCCGATGCGCGGATTACGTCCGACTGGCGAACGTCGCGATTGGACATAGTCTGTCGCAGGCGATCGCAAAACGTCTCTTGGGCCACAGGAACCTCCTTGCTGGCAAAGTTCAATTTATAGAACACGAATTGAACCAAGGTTCAATTTAGCAAGCAGTATAGCGCGGCACCTCATTCGAAAGTTCAATTTCATAAGAAAATGTACCGGACTCCGAGATTTGCCCAAAGCGGACAATGGCGTGTACGCGTTTAGAGGTATTCAAGGAATCGAGCGGCGGCAAGCGAAACGTCAGCCGTGCGATATATCGCATTGATCTGCCGATGGGGATGTCCCTCGAGCGAACGCACGGCAACATCGAACTGACAGCGGCGCAAGATGAGCGCGGGAAGAATGCTCACGCCCAGGCCGTCCTCGACCATGGCCATAATCGCATAGTCATCCCAGGTCGACAGCTTGGAGCACACCGTCAGTCCCGCCCGACGGAACAGCGGCGTAATCTCATCATCGGTGCCGCGTTCTAGCAGAATAAACTGCTCGTTGCCTAAATCGGCAAGAGAGACGACCTCCGCCGTGGCAAGCAAAGAATCTGCCGGCACCACGGCCATCAGCTCGTCTTGCGCCAACGGCCGCGACGCCATGCCAGCACCGCGTGGCTCACGCGGGATAAAACCCAGGTCGCAGCGGCCTTCCGCCACCCATTGCTCAATCTCGGAGTAATCACCCATCAGCAGCTCGTAATCGACATCCGGATGATCGGCGCGAAAGCGCGCAATCACCGGCGGCAGCACGTGGGTCGCCACGCTCGAAAACGTACCGATGCAGATTTTGCCGCGCATGAGCCCACGCATCTTATCCACGCGTCGCTGCAGGCGAGTGAATTCCTCACAGAGCGCCTCGACAGCCGGCATGACCTGCCGCCCGTCGGCAGAAAGCACTACGCCCTCGCGACTGCGGTCGAGCACCTTAAAGCCCCAATCGGCCTCAAGATCGGCCACCATACGGCTCACGCCCGACTGCGAATAGCTCAGCCGCTCGGCGGCGCGCGTAAAACTGCCGGCGCGCACGGTCTCGAGCAGCACCTGCATCTTTTGGATATTGGTCTCCACGGCACGTCCCCGCCCTTGCATGAGTTTTTGTCATGTTTTCCATGCATTATATTCGCTTTTCTTCTAAAGCCAGTTCACCCATAGTGAACATGTTCGGATATAGAGGGGATGTCAGCGCATGAACAACGGACTGTTTACGTACTTAGCAGCATTGCTATTGTTTGGCTCCAACGGCATCATCGCCGCCGCCATCGCACTGCCGAGCTCCGATATCGTGCTACTGCGCACGTTTTTGGGCGCCCTCTCGCTTGTCACTATCCTTGTCATCACCCAACGCCATAAACTGCAGGCGCCATCTCGTCCCCGCGAAGCCGCAGCACTCCTTCTCTCGGGAGCCGCGCTGGGCGCCAGCTGGATTTTTCTGTTCCGCGCCTACCAGACGATCGGCGTCGGCGTATCCTCGCTGCTGTACTACTGTGGCCCCATCATCGTTATGGCGCTCTCCCCGCTCATCTTTGGCGAAAAGCTGACCGGCGGCAAAATCGCCGGCTTTGTCGCCGTTGCTTGTGGTGCTTTTCTCATTGCAGCGCAAGGTCTAGGCGGCAATATGCCCATTGCGGGTATCGTCTGCGGTATCGCCTCGGCATTTTGCTATGCGCTGATGGTCATCGCTAGCAAGGGTGCGCCACACATCGAAGGCCTCGAGAACTCCACGCTCCAGGTGAGCGCCGCCTTTGTGACCGCGCTGGTCCTCACGCTCATCACGCAGGGCGCTCCCTCATTCCTGTCCGCCGGCGTCGCCGCCAGTATTGATTGGCGCGCCGTCGTCATGCTCGGCGTCATCAACACCAGCATCGGTTGCCTGCTCTACTTTAGCGCCGTCGCCAAGCTGCCCGTCCAGACCGTCGCGGTCGTCGGCTACCTCGAGCCGCTTTCGGCCGTCGTGTTCTCGGCCGTCCTTTTGGGCGAAGCCATAACACCGGTCCGCCTGATGGGTGCCGCGCTTATCATCGGCGGCGCGATTTTTTGCGAACTCGCCGGCAAACGCGCAAACGCCAAGGCTGGCATCGCCCAGACAGTACGTGCTTAAAAGCCCCTGCTTTGAAATGCTACCTGCGTAGATAAATAATCCCCAGCTGAGGATTATTGTCTAAAATAACCTGATGTGCCAAACTGCTCTTGTATGTATAAAGACGGCATAAAGGTTATCTGTCCTAGACAGATAACCGGATGTCTAAGGGAGTCCACGTGGCACACAACAAACTGGAGGCAAGCCCCCAAGACCAGCGTGGTCAAGGCGGGCACGGAGCCATTCCACTCTCCGCTGGCATGCTGCTCGTAACGCTCGGCGTCGTCTATGGCGACATCGGCACGAGCCCCATGTACACCATGAAATCAATCGTCGCCAACAACGGCGGCATCGGTACCGTCAGCGAGGACATGATCCTGGGCGCGCTTTCGCTCGTCATCTGGACCATGACACTCGTGACCACGGTCAAGTACGTGGTAATCGCCATGAAGGCCGACAACCACAACGAAGGCGGCATCTTCGCCCTGTTTAGCCTGGTGCGCAAGGTGGCACCGTGGCTGATTCTCCCCGCCATGATCGGCGGTGCGGCGCTGCTCGCCGACGGCATCCTCACCCCCGCTGTCACGGTTACCACGGCCATCGAGGGTCTGCGCACCATCGAATGGGGCCATGCGCTGCTGGGTGACGGCCAGACCAATGTGATCATCATCACCATCATCATTATCTGTGGTCTGTTTGCCATGCAGCGCGCCGGCACCTCGTCAATCGGCAAGCTGTTCGGCCCGCTTATGACGCTATGGTTCCTGTTCCTGGCGGGCGCCGGCCTGTTCAACATGCTCGGCAACCTGTCCATCCTACGCGCGCTCAACCCCATCCGCGGCATCATGTTCCTGTTCTCGCCCATCAACCACTCGGGCATCATGGTGCTCGGCTTCGTCTTCCTGTCGACGACTGGCGCCGAGGCGCTCTATTCGGACATGGGTCACGTGGGCAAAGCTAACATTTACGCATCCTGGCCGTTCGTAAAGGCGGCGCTTATCCTTAACTACCTGGGTCAGGGCGCTTGGCTGCTCGCCAACAACTCCAATCCCCAGATGCTCGCAATGGATATCGTCAACCCGTTCTATATGATGCTTCCCGAGCCCCTGCGCCCCTTTGCCATCGTGCTTTCGGCCGTGGCGGCCATCATTGCCTCGCAGGCGCTCATCACCGGCTCGTTCTCGCTGGTATCCGAGGCCACGCGCCTCAACCTTATGCCGCATCTGCGCATCCACTACCCCAGCGACACCAAGGGCCAGCTCTATATTCCGCTCGTCAACAACATCATGTGGGTCGGCTGCATCTTCATCGTGCTGCTGTTCCAAAACTCCGAACGCATGGAGAGCGCCTACGGCCTCGCCATTACCGTGACCATGCTCATGACTACGACGCTTTTGACGAGCTATATCGCTGGCATTCTCAAGCACAAGCTGGGCGCCTGCGTCTTCGCCCTGCTCTTCGGTGCCATTGAGCTGTGCTTCTTCGCCTCGTGCCTCACCATGTTCTTTGACGGCGGTTATGTGATGATCTTCCTGGCCGCACTGCTGTTTGGCCTTATGTACGTGTGGCGCCGTGGCACCGCCATCGAGCGCACGCAGACGATTCTGTTGCCCGTCTCCAAGTACATCGATCAGCTCAACCGCCTGCGCAACGACGAGACCTACCCCGTGCTCGCCGACAATCTGGTGTTCCTCACCAACAGCCCCGACCCGCTCACGCTCGACCGCGACGTGCTCTATTCCATCCTGGACAAGCACCCCAAGCGCGCCAAGGCATATTGGTTCATCAACGTACACGTTACCGACGAGCCCTATACGCACGAGTATTCCGTTGAGACCTTTGGCACAGACTTCCTGTTCCGCGTGCGCTTGGACCTGGGCTTTAAGGTCAATCAGCGCATCAACGCCTACCTGCGCCAGATCGTTGGCGACCTGATGGCCTCGGGTGAGTTGCCGCCGCAGCACCACACCTACTCCATCTACGAGACGCGCGGCAACGTGGGCGACTTCCGTTTTTGCATGCTGCGCAAGATGCTTGCCCCCGAAACGGACATCAACCGCAATGACCACCGCGTGATGGCCATCAAGTACGCCGTCCGCCGCGCTTGCGGAAGCCCGGCGCGCTGGTACGGTCTCGAGAACTCTGCCATCATCATCGAGTACGTGCCGCTGTTTGCCCGCATGCGCCCGGCCGTTAAGCTCGTGCGCACCCAGGTGCCGCTCGAGGTTCAGATTGAAGAGGCCGAGGAAATGGAAGTCGACATCTTCTCGGACGACTTGGTCAACGGCAACGAGGCCGGTAGGGACATGAACGTCGATCCCACCGAGCTGCTCGAGAGCGTCGCCGATACGCCCGAACAGCAACAGCTCGACGGCCTCGAAAGTGAACAACTCAACGACGCCAACTTCTAGCGACGTCACAAATCAACGAAAGCGGCCCTGCACCTCACGGGAGATGCAGGGCCATTTTGCATTGCGGTAAAGCTATCGGCTACGAACGACGCGGCTCGGGAACCACGAGCCTATCGGGGCTCGCGCCCTCGGCATCCATCAGGCTCACGTAGCGAATCGACGGATCCCCATACATCGCGTAGTAATAATTGCCCGTGCGCGCGCTAAAGCATCCGGTGTAGATAGTCTTCTCGAACTTGCCATCGCCCATCCTGGACGCTCCCTCGATCATCACCACGCCCTCGAGCGAGCGGAACATGCGAACGACGTTTTCGGTCTCGCTCTCCTTTTGCGGGTAATTGGCATTGAGGTACGCCACCTTTACAAAACGGCTCGGCGAATAGCAATCGCCCGGAATGCCGCGCATGCCGGCACCGGCTCCATAGGGCTTAAGCTCGGCGCCACGCCATGTCGCTGTCTGCGGAAAATCGCTTGTGGCGGTGATATAGGTGCGCAGGTTTTCCATGTGCCACGGGAAGGTCGGCTGGTTGGCAAGGGTGTCGACCGGATCGTCGTATACATGCAGGCCGTCAGCCATCATCTCGACCACGATGCTGCGCTGGCTGTCGCCGATAATCCAATGGAGCAGCGATACGCCCAGCCCCTCTCCGGCAGATTTGGCGACAATCACCGTGTCGCGCAGCGCGGCCTCGACCTCATCGACCGTCGAGAACGTCGCTGCCACCCACAGGGGAAACTCATAGGCCGCGATATTGGTCTTTCCATCAACCGGGCCCTCGGCATACTCGGCATAGCCGGGAAAGTTGAGCCCCGCCACAGCCAGACCCGCATCGTTACCGCAATCGAAAAACATGGGATAGTTCTTGTAATCGATGCACATACCGATCACCGCGTGTGCCGCTGTCGCGTCGTCGATAAACGAATACGGAATGTGGAACCCGCGCGGCATCACGCGAACCTGTTGGCCGTAGTCAAAGCTCCAGTCGAGGTTGCGGCCTAGATACATGTGGCCAGAATTATCGGTAAATCGAATGCTCGTACACATAGCGCCTCCTAGCTTTACGTTCCTGCTAAGGTTATTGTCACCAAACAAAAAGGCGCTAAACACAAAAGCCCGGACATGACAACAATGTCACGCCCGGACTTACACAAGCAAGATAAACTCAACCAATTCAACCCCGCAGGTCGTCTAAGGGGTCAAAGTGCCGCAGATTGCCACGAAAGAGGAGCGAAGCGTACTTAAGGTACGCGAGCGACGATTGAGCGGCAAGGTGCGGTGCTTTGGTCCCCTTAGACCAACTTTCCAAGACAGTGATCGATCATATGCTGGATCATCTGTGCCTCAAAGCCCGCGTAGTCGCGGCGGCACTCCTTCATCTTGCCGTCGACGATCCGGTCAAAGGCAACCTTGCACTTGATGTAGCGCGTGGACTTGGTGACCTCCTCGTGCGTCAGGCAGCTCTCCTCCATCTTGCTGGCACCCAGGCCAAACACCAGACGGGGGTTGTAGAGCACATGGGGCTCGCCGGCGTCGTCCAGATAGACGCAGACCTTCTTGGTGACGCCGATCTGGTTGGCGGCAAGGCAGCCGGCATCGTCGAGCGACTTGATGGTATCGATCAGGTCCTGTGCCACCGACTCGTCCTCGACGGTCGCGACCTCGCAACGCTGGGACAGAATAGCCTCGTCGTGGCAGAGCTCTTTAATCATACGTTCCTCCATAGGGGTCGTTGTAACTGCTTAAGTATACGGTACCCACACATTTTCATGCGAAAAATACCGTCCGTCTGCTACAAAGCGCCGAACATCAACATGCGAGGAACAACAGCGTCGTAAAGGGGCTATAGTGGGTGAGTTCGTGTCAATCGGCCTAAACTCGGGGCCGAACAAGGAAAGGGTATGCATGGACGAACTATTTCACGTCAGCGAGCGCAAGTCCACAATCGGGACCGAACTCCGCGCTGGACTGACAACATTCCTGGCGATGGCCTACATCATCGCCGTCAACCCCGCGGTGCTCTCGGGCGCCGGCATCGATGCGGGAGCGCTCGCCTGCGCCACCTGCCTGGGCGCCGGCATCATGACCATCTGCATGGGCATCTTCGCCAACCGCCCGCTCGCCTGCGCGTCGGGCTTAGGCGTCAACGCGATGATCGCCGGAATCACCACCACCGTCTGCGGCGGTGACTGGCATGTGGCCATGAGCGTCATCTTCCTTGAGGGCGTCGTCATCTTGCTGCTCGTGCTTTGTGGCCTGCGCGAGGCCATCATGGACGCCATCCCCGTGGTTCTGCGCCACGCTATCTCGGTGGGTCTGGGCCTGTTCATCGCCATGATTGGCCTGTGCGATGCCGGCATTATCACCGCTGGCGCCGGTACACTCGTCGGTCTGGGCGACATCACCTCCCCCACCTTCATCGTCGGCATCATCTCCATCCTGGTGACGGTCGCCCTCGCCTGCCGCAACGTCCCCGGCTCGCTGCTCATCGGCATCGTCGTCGCCGTCATCGCCGGTATCCCCCTAGGTGTGACCCAGGCTCCGACCGGTATCATCGCCCCGCTCGACTTCTCGAGCATTGGTGGCCCCATCGCCGACGCCGGCGGCGTGCCCGCCATCGTCAAGGTCCTTACCGACCCCGCGCTCCTCGTCATCTCGTTCTCGCTGCTCATGAGTGACTTCTTCGACACCATGGGCACCGCGATGGCCGTGGCCAAGCAGGGCGAGTTCCTCACCGACGACGGCAACGTCGAGAATATCAAGGAGATCTTGATCGTCGACTCCGCCGCCGCTGCTGTGGGCGGTTTCATGGGTGTCTCCTCCATCACCACCTTCGTCGAGTCCACCTCTGGCGCTGCCGACGGTGGCCGCACGGGTCTCACCTCCGTCACCACCGGCGTGCTGTTCATTCTCGCCGCGTTCTTCTCCCCCATCGTCACCATCGTTTCCAGCGCCGCCACCTGCGGTGCTCTGGTCTACGTCGGCTACCTCATGATGAGCGAGGCCTCCGAGATCGACTGGTCCGACGTGTCGCAGGGTTTCCCGGCGTTCATGATTGTCGCCGGCGTGCCCTTCACCTACTCCATCTCTGCCGGCATTGGCCTGGGCTTTATCGCCTACGTGGTCGTCGCGCTCTTTAAGGGCGAGGCCTCCAAGATCAAGCCGCTCATGTGGATCGCAGCCCTCGCCTTCCTCGTCTACTTCTTCGTGGCGTAACGGCATAGTCTGCTAAAGCAAAAACAACAAGGCGCGGAATCGCATCGAGCGGCTCCGCGCCTTTCTTTTAGCGTCTGCCCCCGTGCCAGCGTGCGACAATTGAGGCTGTCAATATCACAACACCGAGAGAAGCCTGCCTTGGAAGCGCATCATAAGCAGATAACCGTTTATTCAGAGTGTGCGGAAGGCGCGCCCGTCATCTACCTCCCCGTGGTTATGGGCGACGGTAGTGAAGTCTACGAGCGCTGCCGAGAGCTCGACTGCCCGCCGTTCACCCTTGTCGCCATTGGAGGGCTCGATTGGAATCGCGAGCTGAGCCCCTGGGCATGCGATGGTACCGTACGCGATAGCGAGCCCTTTGGCGGACAGGCTGCTGGTTTTCTTGACGAGTTGTTGAAGCAGATAATCCCCCAGGCCGAATCATCGCTCCCGCAACCGCCTGCCTGGCGCGGCGTTGCCGGCTACTCGTTGGCGGGTCTTTTTGCACTGTGGGCACTTTGGCAAACAGATGTCTTTGAGCGCGCAGCGAGTGCATCGGGGTCGCTGTGGTTCCCCGGCTTTATCGACTACGCGCGCGAGCGCACGATGACGGCTACGCCCGACGCCGCCTATCTGTCGCTCGGTAAAAAGGAAACCAAGACGCCCAACCGCATGATGCGGCACGTACTCGACGATACGCGCGCGATGGAAGAGCTGTTTATCGAGCGCGACATCCCAACAACGCTGGAGCTCAACCCCGGCAATCATTTTGCCCAAACTGACCTGCGCATGGCGCGCGGCATCCACTGGATACTGACGCATTAAAAATGGCGTCCACGCGTACATGCGCATGGACGCCATTTTTTGATTTAGCTGAACACAACTACTATTCGACAGTCTCCTCGAGTTTAGATACGGCGGGCGTCGAAGACCGGGACATGAGAGTCCTTTCAAAAAATGGAAGGGCGATCAGGCATATCGGATAACCTGCCCGAACGATACGATCCGAACCATTGTACGCGATACGCAATGCCTCGCACGCGCCGCCACCTGCAAACGCTAGCGTTACTTCCAAACGCGCTCGGCAATGCGCTTGACCAGCGCGATCTTCGCCCATTGCTCGTCCTCGGTCAGCTTGTTGCCAATCTCGCAGCTGGCAAAGCCGCACTGGGGCGACAGGTACAGATTCTCGAGCGGCACGTACTTAGCGGCTTCGCGGATGCGCTCGACGATAACATCCTCGTTCTCGAGCTCTGCCGCCTTGGTGGTTACCAAGCCCAGCACGACCTTCTTGCCGGGAGCGACGTACTTGAGCGGCTCAAAGCCGCCGGCGCGCGGCGTGTCGAACTCCAGATAGAACGCATCGACATTCTCATGTGCGAACAGATACGGAGCGATAGGGTCGTAGCCGCCTTCAAAAGCGTAGGTGGAGTGGTAGTTGCCGCGGCACACGTGCGTGTTGATGACCAAATCGTCGGGCTTGCCCTCGATGGCGGCGTTGTTGAGCGCCACGCCCAGCTCGCTTACCTTTTGCAGGTCGACCGGGCTCATGCCGGTTTTGGCGACAAAATCGGTATCGCAGTAGATGCCCCAGGTGCAGTCATCAAACTGGATGTTGCGGCAGCCTGCTGCGTACAGGTCGGCGATCACCGTGCGATAAGCGGCTGCAATGGCGTCGGCAAGTTCCTCATCGGTCTTATAGACAGCGCGCAGGCTCTCCTGCTGGCCATCGCAGCGATCGAGCGTGACCTCAGAGAACGTCTGGATCGGCGCCGGAATGGTCTGGCGTGCGACCTGGCCCTCCTCCTCAAGCGCCTTGACGAACTTAAAATGCTCGACGAACGGGTGGTTCTCGCCGCTAATGGGACCGGTAACCACGGCGGTGTCGGCCGTCGTCTCCTCGTCATGGAACATATAACCCGTGCGTGAGGTGCGGCGCTCAATGCCGTTAAGGCCCCACATAAAATCGAGGTGCCAGTAGCTGCGGCGGAACTCGCCATCGGTGATCACCTGCAGGCCGGCGGCCTTCTGCTTGGCCACCAAATCGCGAATGGCATCGTCCTCGACGGCCTTAAGGCCGGAAGCGTCGAGTTTACCCGCGACATAGGCGGCACGGGCGTCCTTTACAGCCTGCGGACGAAGAAAGCTGCCGACGATATCGGCGCGAAACGGCGCGTTCGGTTGAATCGAAGTGCTCATAGATATCTCCCTTTGCATTGGTTGCTTTACTGGGACAGAGTATGAGCGCTCATATGACCATCGTAAAATATACGTTTATAACAGTTTGATATAGATGTTTCCTATATCAGTCTGGACTGTCATAAAGAGACTTGAACCGTGCGGAGCACAGCAGCCTAGATATGCTGACGAATCGCGTCGATATAGGCCCGACCGTAGCGCGTAAGCGTCGTGTTCTTGCGCGTGATGATGCCAATCTCCATGTACTCGTCCACGTCGAGCGGAATCGAGATAATGCCGGGGCCGTTGAGCTCGTGGCTGATCACGCCCGAGCATACCGTGTAGCCGTTGAGGCCCATGGCCAAATTGAACAACGTCGCACGGTCGCGCACGCGGATATTTTTGCGACGCTCGAACGTCGAGGTCAGCTCCTCGGAATAGTAAAACGAGTTGTAGCTGCCCTGCTCGTAGGACAGGAACGGGTAGTCTTCCAGATCCTCGAGCGTCACGCTGGAGCGGTCCGCCAGCGGATGGTCGGCGCAGACGAAGACATGCGGCGTGGCGCAGAAGAGTCCTTCGAACACGAGCTCGTTGGCCACCAGCATGCGCTCGATGACCTCGCGGTTATGCTCGGATAAGTACAGGATGCCCAGTTCGCTTTTCATATGCGCGACATCCTCGATAATCTCGTGAGTCTGCTCCTCGCGCAGGGTGAAGTCGTAACGCGCGGCATCGAACTCGCGGATCACGTCGACAAACGCGTTGACGGCAAAGGAATAATGCTGGCAGCTCACACTAAAGTGCGGCACCTGCTCGGATGCGCCCTTGTACTTGCCCTCGAGCAGGTCGGCCTGGTCGAGTACCTGGCGCGCATAGCCCAAGAAGGTCTCGCCTTCCTCGGACACAATGACGCCCTTGTTGGTGCGCTCAAAGATGTGCACACCCATCTCGTTTTCGAGATCGCGAATCGACGCGGTAATCGAAGGCTGCGACACAAAGAGACGGCGCGAGGCCTCGGTAATGCTGCCGCATTCGGCAACTTTGACGACATATCTGAGCTGCTGGAGCTTCATGGCTGTCTCCTTAGCTGTTCGCGAAATTCGCGTCGGCTGCACCCTCCTGACGCATAAACGGCGGCATCTCCCCCGTCGCGGCGCAGGCGGCAATCTGATGCAGAGCCCCGGCGACCGCATCATCTGCCGCGGCGCCGATATGCCAGCGCGCGGCAGCCGTGACGGCCTCATTGGCATTGGCGACTGCAACGGAGTTGGGAACGGCATCGATCATGGGCAGATCGTTATCGGAATCGCCAAATACGGCCACCTCGTCGGGCGTCAGGCCCAAGGCGCACGCCAGCTCCAGCGCAGCGCAGCCCTTGTCCCAACCATCCGGAAGGATGTCGAACAGGCGCACTCGGTTGTTGGGAAACACAAGCGAGAGTTCCGGCACCTCAACGGCAACGCGCTCGCGTAGCTCCGCGAGCTCCTCACGCGAACGGGCACTCCAGATATTCGCCTTAAACACCGGCGCGCCATCGACGACGGGACGACACGGGGCCTCTTCGCCTTTGAGCCACGCATTGCCGCCCGACTCCATAGCGCGACGCACACGCTCGGGATTGCTCGTCACGCAATAGGCATCGTTGCCCCAAAAGTCATCGCCCAGGCTGTAGACTTTTAGAAATGTATCGTCGGTCTCTTGCTCCAGATAGTCAGCCAAACGCATCAGAGCATCGTTGTCGATTGCGCGCGAAGCGACTACTTCGCCGTCGACAAACATCACCTGGCCGTTACAGAACGCACCGGTCGAAAAACACTCGGAACGGTTTTTGAACATCCAGCCCATCGCGGACGGCTGACGACCCGAAACCGGCCCAAAGTGCAGACCCGCCGCCTGCATGGCATGAACACCCTCAATGGCGTAGTCGCTGGCGCCGTCATGCCCGGCTGGAATCAGTGTATCGTCCATATCGGTCAGCACAAGTTTAATCATAAGGCCCCCATTCGTATCGGTCCTACCTATTGTAACGACCTGCCAAAATAAACCTGTCCCTTTTTGGCAGGTGCGCTAGTATAGGGAACAACAGATTCGATGCGGGAGTGCCGGCGGTGCAAACCACAAGGCTGAGAGGGCATGGGGCCCAATCCTTTGAACCTGTCAGTTAATGCTGGCGTAGGGAGCATGCCGCCTTTACAGGGGCGCTGTCTATGCACAGCGCCCCTTTTCTATGCCAAGGAGGCATGTGCAGTGATTGATTCGGAACAGCTTAAGCAACATATGGTCAAGGCCGTAGAGGAAATTCGCGCCACCAATCCGATGGCCGGCTCCATCACCAACACGGTGACGATCGACTTTGTCGCCAACGCACAGCTCGCCGTGGGCGGATCGGCCGCCATGGTCTATCTGCCCGACGAGGGCGAAGCGCTCGTTGCCGGCGGCGGCGCCATCTATCTCAACATGGGCACGCTCTTCCCTATCTACGAGCAGACGATTCCCCGCGCGGCGAAGGCGGCACACGACGCCGGCAAGCCCTGGGTGCTCGATCCGGTGGGCCTGGGTATCGGCAGCCTGCGCACCCAGCTGGTAAACGAGCTCAAGCAGTACAAGCCCGCCATCGTGCGCGGCAACGCCTCCGAGATTATCGCACTCGCCGGCCTGTGGGGTCTTGAGGGCGAGGCGGCTGATCTGAGCCGCGTGCGTGGTGTCGATACCACCGACACGGTCGACGCCGCCCGCGATGCCGCCGTGGCGCTCGCTCGCCACACCGGTGGCGCCGTTGTGGTCTCGGGCGAAGTCGACCTAATCACCGACGGCACGACGGTGGCCAAGTCTCACGGCGGCAGCCCGCTCATGTCCAAGATCACCGGCTGCGGCTGCTCGCAGGGCGGCGTGCTGGCCGTGTATGCCTGCGCCGCCGATCCGTTTACGGCAGCCGTCTGCGGTACCGCCGTCTACAACGTCGCTGGCACGCGTGCCGCCGCTGTCGCCGATGCCCCGGCAAGCTTTAAGGCTGCCTTTATCGATGAGCTCTACCGCGCGACCGCCCAAGACATCGCCGATAACCGACTCGAGCTCGAGGAGGCATAGGCCATGTCCGAGCCCACAACCAATACCGGCATGAACACGCTCGTCGCCGTGGCCATCGCCCCGTGCGGTACCGGCGATGAGCTCTCCGCCGAGGTCGCCGAGGTCGTGCGCGTCATACGCGAGAGCGGCCTTCCCAACCGCACCACCTCGATGTTCACCGAGATCGAGGGCGACTGGGACGAGGTCATGCAGGTCGTGCGCGACGCAACCTTTGTGTTGGCGAGCAAGGGCATCCGCACCGAAGTCGTGCTCAAAGCCGATATCCGGCCCGGATTTACCGACACCATGACCGGCAAGCTCGAGCGCATGGAAGCACAGATCAAAAAGCAGGAGGAAGCACGATGAGCATCCGCGACAACCTTGATATCTCGGCCTATCTGGTACTCGGCCCCGAAAACACCCTCGGGCGCCCCGTGGGCGATGTGGTGGCCCAGGCGCTCGACGCCGGCTTTACCTGCATCCAGGTGCGCTCCAAGGTGGCAAGCGCCCGCGAGATCATTGCGCTGACCGGTGACGCCGCGCAGGCAATCGCTCAGGCCGGCAAGACCGGTCAGGTCGCCTTGCTGATCGACGACCGTCTGGACTGTGTGCTTGCCGCACGCGAGCAGGGTATTGCTGTCGACGGTGTGCACGTGGGCCAAAGCGATATTCCCGTCGAGGTCTGTCGCAAGTTGCTGGGCCCCGACGCCATCGTGGGCCTTTCGGCCCGTTGCGAGGAGATGCTCGAGTACGTCAAGACCGCCGACATGAGCCTAGTCGACTACCTGGGCATCGGCCCGCTCCACGAGACCGAGACCAAGCGCGACTGCGGACGCGCGGCCGACGGCTCTATCATCACCAAGAGCTTTGAGGACCTGGCCGCACTCCACGCGGCAAGCCCCGTGCCCATCGTGGTGGGCGGCGGCGTCAAGACGGCCGACCTGCCGCAGCTTAAGGCCACCGGCGTCAACGGCTTCTTTGTGGTAAGCGCCGTCTGCAGCGCCGATGACCCCTACGCCGCGGCCAAGGAGCTTGTCGACACCTGGCAGCAGGCATAGCCATAAGCCGAGCAGCCGATTCGCAGCCTCACATCTTCAGCAATGGAAAGCGCATCCCAGTTTGGACCTCCATTCCGGGATGCGCTTTCCACATGCGACTCCGTTGGGAAACCCCATCCCATTCCAGGCGCAAATTCTGGGACGCCGTTTCCAAAACCCGCCGTCGGGGAAACTGCATCCCGTTTTGGATGCCGATTCCGGGGCGCGCTTTCCGCTACGGGCCTCTCGCGGAAACCTCATCCCATTTTTAGCGCCGATTCCGGGATGCGCTTTCCGCCGAGTCCACGGCAGTTTGCTCTACTCTGCCAGATACGCTTCCAGCGCCGGCAAGGTCGCCTCCGCATCGTGGCGGCCGACCTGGTAGATGCGCTCAAGTTCATCGGGCTCACGACACAGCGACGGCACCTTCACCGATTCGCTCGGACGCACCACAAAGATATCGCCGGCGGCCTCACGACGCGCCAAATCATCGAGCGTGGCATTGTAGACCTCATGCCGATGCTCAAGCGCTGCGACAAACTCCGGATAGTGACGGAACACGCGACGCAGCATGGGCATCACGCTGTTGGGCTGCTTCACAAAGCCCGCCGGCTGCGTGAGTACCACGATATTGCGGTCATACCCCTGCGCAAACAGCCAAGCGCTGGGAATAGAGTCAGCCACGCCACCATCCAGATACTTATGCCCGTCAATAGCAACGGGACGCGTCGCCACAGGAATCGCCGATGACGCCCGGATCCACTCGATATCGCGCTCATCGCCATAGGGCAGGTCGTGATAGACGGCCTTGCCCGTCTCGATATCGGTACACACGCACGTAAATCGCATGGGGCAGGCGCGGTACGCCTCCAAGTCGATGGGATCGCGCTCGATAGGCACCTCGTGATAGGCAAAATCGGCATTGAACATATCGCCGGTCCGCAGCCAGCTTGCTACACCCGCATAGCGCTTGTCGGCGCAATAAGCCTTGTTGTAGCGAATGGCGCGGCCGATCTGGCGCGATTTAAAGTTGTAGCCAAACGCCGCGCCCGCCGAGACACCCACCATATGGTCGCAAGTTAAGCCGTGCTCCATCCAAACGTCGAGCACGCCCGCCGTATACATACCGCGGTAGCCGCCTCCCTCGAGTGCCAGCCCCACTGTGCGCGTCGTATTTGACTGTGCCATGCGACCATCTCCGTCCCCACAAATTCAAACGGAACAAGTATACCCGTCAACATACATCGTCTCAGTCGCATTTTCATCGAACATCGCATCGTCGCGCTACCGCCTGTCGAATAATAGCCGTCCACAGCATGTGCACCCATATCCCCGCACTCGAGGAAAGCGGCTTTATGGTGACGCTCGACAAGCACATTTGGCAGATTGCGCCCGTCGACCGCGATCAAGGCCGCAGCACGCAAATCATTTCATCGATGCTCGAAATGGCGCAGTCGCTCCATCTGCCCGTCGTGGTCGAAGGCGTCGAGACAAATGAGCAGGCGAACATGCTACGACAAATGGGCGCCCGCTACGCTCAGGGCTTCCTCTACTACCGCCCCATGCAGGCGAAGGATTTTGAGGCATTGCTCGATGGCGGCAATAACAACTGATACGCTCGCGCGCAAAACGCCACCGTCGAAGGGGATATTTTTCTCCATTAGCTAACTTATATCCCCAATTCAAACCGAATTGGGGATATGATACAAACCGTTGTTCCGCCCAAGGAGGTTATCCATCATGAACGAGTCGTATCGCCTGGGCGAGCAATCGATTATTGCCTATCTTCAGCGACTTGCGAACGGCGTCTCGACCGCCGAACTCGATGTTGCCGCGCTGCCTGCTGGGCTACGCGCCGTTGGCGAGCAACTGCAAAAGACGCATGCCATCCTGCAACAAGAGCGCCAGCTGCTTGAGCGCAACGCCTATATCGATCCGCTCACCAACTTGGGCAACCGCAACGGATTCGACCGTCACGTCGAGCAACTCTGGCGCAAAGGCGACCCCTTCACCTGCGCCTATATTGACATCGACCATCTCAAGCATTGCAATGATAGGTTTGGCCACGCCGAAGGCAATCGCTATATTCTGAGCATCTGCCGCACGCTCTCCGAAACCATGGAGCACGATGAGATGCTGTTCCGTATCGGTGGAGACGAGTTTGTGCTCATCTCGCTCTCCGCAAACGAGATTGAACTCGAGCAGCGCTTGGAGCAGGTACGTACCAGGCTGATCGAGGCGAGCTCAGGTGGCAAGGCGCCCATGATCGGCAGCTTTAGCTTTGGCTGCTCGCGCGTCGATCCACTTGCTGGCGACACGCGTCGCCAGATGACAATGGATGCCGATCGCAAGATGTATCGCTATAAGCTTATGCATCGTGTGCAGCAACCGAAAGACGATGACGCGCCGCAACGCCCAATCGTCGATCAGCTTCCCTGCAACGACCGGGTGTTCCAAGCGATCTCCATGAGCTCCGAGACGCGCTATCCGTTTATCCTCAATCTCGATACGGGAGAATCGCAATGGTCGGTTAACGCCGTGCGCGATTTTGACCTGCCCTCCCAGCACCCTTTTAACTCACTCGACATGTGGCTCGCCCGCGTTCATCCCGAGGACCGCGACAACGTACGTGTCGAGCTCGACATGGTGACAAACGGCACGTGGCACTTCCACTACATGCAGTATCGCGTAATGGATGCCACCGGAAAATACGTGCTTTGCGACTGCACGGGCTACCGCTTGGACGGCACCGATACCGAGCCCGGCATGTATGTGGGCATCATCATCAACCGAAGCTTGGCAGATACGACCGATTCCGTGACCGGCTTGGGCGATATTCACGCCCTGGTCAACGCCATTGGCGAAATGCGTCGCGTGGCGCGCAAGGCTGGTTTGATCGCCATCAAAATCGACGATATCGCTCAGGTCAATGCCCGCTTTGGCTTTGATGCGGGCGACCGCGTTTTGGCAGAATGCGCCGCCTGTCTGGTGGAATGCTCGCGCGGTAAGGGTCGTATGTTCCGCTCGACGGGGCCGATGTTCGTGGCTCTTTTCGACGACTTTGATCCCGAAGAAACCGATGCGATTGCAGAGGAAATCGAGCGGTTCCTGGGTTCGCCCGTGCTCTTTGGCCCATTTGAATATCAGCCGCCCATTCGCGTGGCCACGCTCCATCTGGACGGCGTCGACCGTCAGCCCGTTTCCATTTTGAACGAGCTCAAAGCGTTGCTCGGGAAAGCCGTGCAGGTGCCAGGCACCAAACTGGATTAGCACCGCGCCCACACCGCCTCCCCCATCGTGCGATAATCCTCTGCAGAAGTCACCGACAGCAGAGGGAGTTTGTGATGAAGGTTCTTTTGGTCAATGGCAGCCCCAAGGCAAACGGCAACACCGCCCGCGCACTCGCCGAGGTCGCCGAGCAACTCAATGCCGAAGGCATTGATACCGAGGTGTTTCAGCTGGGCACCAAGCCCATTCGCGACTGCATTGGCTGTGGTCAGTGCGGCAAGCTCGATTGCCGCTGCACCTTTGACGATGACGTGGTGAACGAGCTGATCGCTGCCGCCGAGCAGGCAGATGGTTTTGTCTTTGGCTCGCCCGTCTACTATGCGCACCCCAGCGGACGCATCCTTTCGGCCCTCGATCGCGCCTTCTATGCCGGCAGCAAAGCCTTTGCACACAAGCCGGGCGCTGCCGTCGCCGTTGCCCGTCGCGGCGGCACGTCGACCACCTTCGACGTGCTCAATAAGTACTTCACCATCAACCAGATGCCCGTGGTTGCTTCCACGTACTGGAACAACGTGTTTGGCGCCATGCCGGGCGAGGCCGCCCAAGACGCCGAGGGCCTGGCCACCATGCGCAACATCGGCAAGAACATGGCCTGGCTCCTGCATTGTATCGAGGCAGGACAGGCCGCCGGCATCGAAGCCCCCGAAGCCGATCGCGAGCGCACCAACTTCATCAGGTAGAACGGCGGAACAAATACATGAACGTGCAAATTTTTGGCACCAAAAAGTCTTTCGATACCAAGAAAGCACAGCGCTTCTTCAAAGAGCGCCGCATTAAGGTGCAGTTTATCGACCTTAAGGAAAAGGAGATGAGCAAGGGCGAGCTCACGAGCGTGATGCAGGCGGTCGGCAGTATCGACAAGTTGCTCAACCCCAAAGCCAAGGACGAGGAGACGCTCGCACTCATCCAGCACCTCACCCCTAGCCAGCGCTTCGACAAGCTGCTCGAGAACCAGCAGGTCTTGGCCGAGCCCATCGTGCGCAACGGCAAAAAGGCCACCGTCGGTTATTGCCCCGATGTATGGGGAGCCTGGGAGTAGCCTGTGTTATTTGCCAGCGCGTGGGTATAAGAGCAGGCGTTTGGCATATGATTCAACTGTAAGCCATGTCTAACAAAGGAGGGCACATGCCCAACAAACCCGTGAAGATCATCATGCTTACCGGATACCTCGGTGCCGGCAAGACCACGCTGCTCAACCACATCCTCGCTAACGACGGCGGCATCCGCGCCGCCGTGATCGTCAACGATATCGGCGAGATCAATGTCGACGCCAGCCTTATCGCCGACGGCGGCCTTTCCGAGACCGACGACCTCATCCCGCTCACCAACGGCTGCATCTGCTGCACGCTTTCGGACGACCTGGCCAACCAGCTGCAGAGCATCGCCGATTCGGGCAACTTCGATTACATCATCATCGAGGCCTCGGGCATTTGCGAGCCCATCCCCATCGCCTACACCATCTCGAGCTTCTGCGACGAGGCCAAGGTGGGCGGCGAGCCCAAGCTCGCGCTCGACAACATCGTGGCCGTGGTCGACTGCGCCCGCATGTACGACGAGTTCAACGGCGGTCGCGACCTGCTGGCCGAGAATATCGACGAGGACGACATCGAGAGCCTGCTCATCCAGCAGATCGAGTTCTGCTCCACGCTGATCCTCAACAAGACCGATACCGTGAGCCCTGAGCAGATCGCCGAGCTTAAGGCCATCGTGCGCAGCCTGCAGAAAGACGCCGTGATCGTCGAAGCCCAAAACGGCGAGGTCCCCATGGAGGAGCTGCTCGACACCGACCGCTTCGACTTTATGCGCGCCTACAACTCCGCCGCTTGGATCGAGGCCATGGAGCATCCCGAGGAGCACGACGACCCCGAGGTGCTCGAGTACGACATCGAGACCTTTGTGTACTCGCGCCGCAAGCCGTTTGACCTGCAAAAGTTCACCGATTTTGTTGAGCAAGAGTGGCCCGACGAGGTCATCCGCGTCAAGGGTCCGCTGTGGCAGACCGGCGATCCGGACATGTGCTACATGTTTGAGCAGGCCGGCCACCAGATGCGTCTGATGGAGAACGGCTTGTTCGTTGACTCCGCGCCCGAGGGCGAGAAGCAGAAGATCATTGACGAGAACCCCGAGATCATGCAAATTTGGGACGACGAGACGGGCGACCGCATGACGAGCCTGTGCATCATCGGCCGTCACATGGACAAGGATGCGCTCATCGCCTCCCTCGATGCTTGTCTGACCGACTGGCACCGCGCCTAGGTTTATCCAAGCGGGCATTTTTCCGCCTACGTAACCGCCAAACCACCACGAAGGTGCCTGTCCCCTTCGTGGTGGTTTTTCGTTCTGAGCCAAGGAGATTCATGTTCAACATTGTGCTGTATGCGCCCGAAATCCCGGCCAATACGGGCAATATCGGCCGTACCTGCGTGGTCACCGGCGCCCGTCTACATCTGGTGGAGCCACTGGGCTTTTCGCTCGACGACAAGACAGTACGTCGCGCCGGCCTGGGCTACTGGCAAAACTTGGACGTGACCACCTATGCCGGCTGGGAGGATTTCCTTGCACGCAATGGTCTCTCCCCTGCCGACGAACGCCTGCATCTGCTGACCAAAAAGGCACGCCGCACCTATGCGCAGAGTGCCTACCGCGATGGCGACTACTTGGTCTTTGGCAGCGAGAGCTCGGGCATTCCCGAGCCACTGCTTGCCGCGGCGCCCGAGCGTTGCGAGCGCATCCCGATGCTGCGCGATTGCGACTCACTCGATAACGCCGAAGCTTGGGAAGCTCACGAGGAATCGCTGGGGCATACCGAGGACAGCCACGAGGCCATCCTTCAACAGGATATCTGCGGCAACTTCGTCAACCCGGACGACTACCGCATCAGCGCACTTAACCTCTCCAACAGCGCCGCCATCGTCCTCTACGAGGCCCTACGCCAAACAGGCTTCGCCAACATGTGACAAAGGGACAGTCCCTTTGTCACATTGCCTATAGGTAGCGACCGGTAATGCTCTTGGAGCAAGCTGCGATATCCGCCGACGTTCCGGCGCAGACGATTTGCCCGCCCGCGTCGCCACCGCCCGGGCCCATGTCGATCACGTAATCGGCATTGCGGATAAGGTCGAGATCGTGTTCGATCACGATAACCGTGGCGCCCTTGGCAACAAGGCCGTCGAACACACTCAGCAGTAGCTGAACATCGAGCGGATGCAAGCCAATCGTGGGCTCATCGAACACGAATACGGCATCGTCCTGCACGCGGCCCATCTCGCTCGCAAGCTTAAGACGCTGCGCCTCGCCGCCCGAAAGCGCCGGTGTGGGCTCACCGAGTGTGAGATAGCCCAAGCCAAGGTCGTGCAAGGTCTGCAAGCGCGCCTGAACCTTCTTGAGTCCCACCGTGGCGTCGATAGCCTCGTCCACATTCATGTCCATGAGCTGCGGCAACGTAAGCAAGCTCCCGTCCTTGCCCTCACGATGGATACGCGAAGCCGTGTCCGCATAACGCGAACCGCGACATGCCGGGCAGACGATCTCGACGTCGGGCAAAAACTGCACATCGAGCGATATCGAGCCCGTGCCATCGCACGTAGGGCAGCGCAAGGCGCCGGTGTTGTAGCTAAAGGCACCCGCCTTGTAGCCGGCTGCCTTGGCCTCGGGCGTGCGGGCGAAGGCACGACGCAGCTCGTCATGGATGTCGGCATAGGTTGCGACCGTCGAGCGCACGTTGGCGCCGATGGGCGTGGCGTCAATCAGGTTTGCGCGGGCAATACCCTCGGCATCGACCCAACGCACGTGTCTTGGCAGACGCTCGCCAGCTGCCTGTGCCTTAAGTGCCGGGATGAGTGTCTCGAGCACCAACGTCGTCTTGCCCGAGCCCGAAACGCCCGTCACCGCGACGAGACGGCCGCGCGGGATATCGACTTCGAGCGGTTTTACGGTATGAATGGCATCGGTTGCCATGCGGATATGTCCCTGGTCGAACATTTCCTCGTCAGTCACCTGCGGACGCATGCGCTTGGACTCTGCGCGCAAAAACGGGGCGATGCGGCTGCCCCGCGATTGTTCGACCTCGTCCACCGTACCTGCAGCGATCACGTTACCGCCACCTGCTCCGGCAACGGAGCCCATCTCGACCAGATAGTCAGCTTCCGCCAGTACGCGCGTATCGTGGTCGACAACAACCACGGTGTTGCCGTCGCCTACCAGGTCGCGCATCACGCCAACCAGGCCGTCGACATTTGCCGGATGCAAGCCGATCGAGGGCTCGTCCAGCACATAAAGCACGCCCGTCGATCGATTGCGTACCACGCGGGCGAGCTGCACACGCTGGCGCTCACCCGTGGAGAGCGTGGCACCGGCGCGGTCGAGTGAAAGGTAATCGAGACCCAGGTCGACCAGACGACGAGCCGTGCTCAAAAACGAATCGCAGATATCCGTCGCCATGGGCTGCATCTCGGCCGGCAAGGATGCGGGCACCCCGCGCACCCACTCAATCGCCTCGCCCAGCGTCATGGCCGCGGCCTGCGCCAGATTGATACCGCGCACCTGGGGCTGGCGCGCGGCCTCGGAGAGACGCGTGCCGCCACAGTCACGGCATGGCCCCTCGCGCAAAAAGCGTGCAACGCGTTTGAGGCCCTTATCGTCCTTAACCTTGGCAAGCGCATTCTCAACGGTATAGACGGCGTTGTAATAGGTAAAGTCGAGCGGCGTGGCGCCCTCGCCGTTTTTGGGAACGTAGAGAATGTGCTTTTTAACCGCCGGACCATGGAACACGATGTCGCGCTCTAGAGGCGTGAGCTGGTTAAACGGCACGTCGGTGCGCACGCCCATCTCACCGGCAACTTGCTTCATCAGGTCCCACATGAGCGTGCCCCAAGGAAGCACCGCGCCTTCGTTGATGGTCTTGGACTCATCGGGCACCAGACTCGCCTCGTCCACCTCGCGCATGACACCGGTGCCGCCGCAGGTAGGGCACGCACCACCACTATTGAAAGCCAAATCCTCGGCGCTCGGCGCGTAGAACTCGCGACCACATGCGGAGCACGTGAGCGACAGGCCAGCGGCAACGTTAAGGCTCGGCTCCACGCGCGCCCCGCAGTGCGGGCACACGTGATGGGCGCAACGGCTAAAGAGCAGACGCAGGCTATTGTTGAGCTCGGTCATGGTGCCAAAGGTCGAGCGCACACCTGGCACGCTGGGGCGTTGATGCAACGCGAGCGCCGCCGGCACATGCAGTACCTCGTCTACCTGGGCATGCTCAGCCTGCGTCAGGCGACGACGAGTATAGGTGCTGAGCGCCTCCAGGTAACGACGCGAGCCCTCGGCATAGAGGACGCCCAACGCCAGCGAACTCTTGCCCGAGCCCGACACGCCGGCAATACCCACGAGCTTTCCCAGCGGGATATCGATATCGATGTCCTTGAGGTTGTGGACACGCGCGCCACGCACCTCGATAGCCTGCGGGCTCATCTTCTGTTCCGTCACCTTTATCACCCTACTCGTGCCATAAAATGCGGTCGCGGATATACTCGCCCAGCATGGGCACGGTAAACCGGACGAGGCCGTATCCGGCAGCCTCGATGACGCGCTCGCGAATCAGGCTTGCGCGATATTTACTCGCCCAGCTCTGGGTACGATCACAGCGCTCAATGATATCCGCCATGCGCGTCGGTTTACCCTCATCAGCAGCCATAGCCTCGATAAAGAGGCGTTGCGGACTGCGCAGCCCGTAATACAGGGGCGCGTCAACCGCTTCGTAGAACTCGGAGACGGCATCCGCATGACCATCCTCGACATCGCGCTCTTCAATGACCTGCGAGCCACGCCGGACAGCAGACCGCCACATGTAATAGCCCACCAGCTGAACCATGTAGGGATGCCCCATGCTCTTGCGCGCCGCAAGGTCCGCCGTCTCCACGTCAACGTAAAGACCAGCGTCTTTGACCGTCCGGACATATGAATCGCGCACCTTGGGCAAAGATATCGCCCCCAGCGTACGCTGCTGGGCACGTCGCAAAAACGTCACGCTCGGCTCTTCGAGCAGATCGTCAACCATACTGGGTAAGCCGGCGAACACCAGCGCAAGACCGCGCTGGTCGCTATCGGGCAAGCCCGTGGCATCCTGGTCTCCGAGCACTTGCTGATAGAGAACGGCCAGCGCCGCCAGCTCCTCGATAGACGCAGATTGAGCCTCGTCAATCGCAAACAGTATGCCCTTGCCTGGCCCGAGCCTCTTGAGGCGCTCGTTGACCAGCCCGCGCAACGTCTCGCCCTTTGCTCGCGCCGCCTCGACCGACATCCGGCCAAACGACGGAGCAAACTCCATTGACGTCACAACGGGTTTATTCGAGCGAAGCGCATCGGCCAAGCGGTCGCATAAGCCAAGCGAAGCGGAATCGGAGACAACCGCCCATCCGCGCTCATTGGCTAGACGTTGCAGCTCCCGCAGGAGAACTGTCTTGCCGCAGCCGCGGTTCCCCGTAATGAGCATGAGCCTGCCCGGCGCTCCGGCGCCGTTATCGAGCCCTTCCTGAAAATCTTCGATGACCGGCTCGCGACCAATGAGTATCGGAGGCCGCTTGCCAGCCGTGGGCTTAAAGGGATTTGGATTCATGTCGGCCTCCTCGGATTGGCAAACGCTGTCTATAGTTATACCAACTTATACCGAGTTATACCAACAGCAGGTGACAAAGGGGCCGCCCTTCTATCACCTATGGCAAAAGAACTCCGCGTCTGCCGCTCGCCAGGGGCGGAAGGTGGAGGGATCGATCTTTACGTGGGCCGCGGCGGGTACGTCGTACCATTTGACCGTGTAGCCGGCGCCGTGAGAGCAAAAGACCGAATCGGGCGTGTTGGGCAGATCAGCCTCGGGCTCATAGGCGACCGTCTCGATTACGCGCTCGGCATCATGGCAAGCCGCATAACCGGCGAACTCCAGGTACAGATGCCCGCGACCGCTCGTGTAGGCAGCCACCTCCAGCGCATAATCCTGCACCTCGGATGCCGGCACGCGACCCACAAGCTTCGCCCGATCGCCCGCCATCGTCGGCGGCTCGTACTCGGCACCCATGCGCGTGGCATCCGAGAGCGCCCGGCCCACGCACTCCCCCGGCACCTCGAGCTCAAAGCGATACCACGGCTCCAACAGCACCGCCGCGCCGGCCTCACGCGCCCGCATCAAACCCTGGCGAATCGCGCGGTACGTGGCCTGGCGAAAATCTCCGCCCTCGGTGTGTTTGGCATGCGCGCGGCCGCCCGTGAGCGTAATGCGCACATCGGTGATGGGCGAGCCGGTCAGCACGCCCAGGTGATCGCGCTCCATGGCGTTGGTGAGTGCCAAACGCTGCCAGTTAAGATCGAGCTCGTCGGTCGAGGTCACGGTGCCAAATTGCACGCCCGAACCCGCTGGCAACGGCTCCAAGCGCAGATGCACCTCGGCATAGTGGCGCAGTGGCTCAAAGTGGCCCGCGCCCTCGACCGGCTGCGAAATAGTCTCCTTATAGAGAATGCCGCCAGACTCAAACGCAACCGAAAGACCAAAGCGATCTGCCAACACCCGCTGCACGACCTCGAGTTGCACGGCGCCCATCAACTGCAAATGAATCTGCTCAAGATGCGTATTCCAGCTTACGCCGAGCATGGGGTCTTCGTCCGCCAGCTCAGTCAGTGCTTTGAACACGGCGTGGACATCGTGTTCGCCCGGAAGCACCGTATAGGTGAGAACTGGCGCAATGACGGGCGCATCGCCCGCGGGCTCCGCGCCCAGGGCGTCCCCTGGGCGAACGTGTGCAAGACCCGTCACGGCACAAATACCGCCAGCAGCAACTTCTTGGGCAAGCTCATACTTCTCGCCGTTATAGATGCGTACCTGGTCGACCTTCTGCTCCCACGCCTCGGCACCGGAACGTCCGTTAATCATCTGCTTGGCATGCAGCGTGCCGCCGGTCACTTTAACCCAAGCCAAGCGCTCACCGCGATCCCCGCGGCTCACGCGGTAGACGCGCGCGGCAAACTCCAGGAGCCACGCCTGTTCACGCATCAGTGTACACATGCCATCTAGCAGCTCGTCCACGCCTTGGTCCTTGAGCGCCGAGCCGGCAAAGCAGGGAAAGAGCTTGCGCTCGGCAACCATGCGCGACAGCGTCGCGACGGAAAGCTCACCCGCCTCAAAAAACTCCTCGAGCGCTGCTTCGTCCAACGCAGCAGCGTCCTCCTGAACGACGCCACCCGCCAGTAGTTCGTTGGCATCCAGGCACCCCTCAGAAAGACGTTGCCCAAGTTGTGCCAGCAAAACATCGCGGCCGGGATTCTCCAAATCGATTTTGTTGATATAGATGAACGTCGGGATGTCATAGCGCGCAAGCAGGCGCCACAGGGTTTCGGTATGTCCCTGCACGCCATCGTTGGCACCCACAACCAAAATCGCGTAGTCCAGCGCGCGCAACGTGCGCTCCGCCTCGGCAGAAAAATCGACATGCCCCGGTGCATCCACGAGCATGACGTGGGTATCGCCATGGTCGAGCACGGCTTGCGACGAGAAAATCGTGATGCCGCGCTCGCGCTCGATCGCATTAGTGTCCAGGTGCGAATCGCCATCGTCCACGCGGCCGCGCTTGCGAATGCGGCCCGCGTTGAACAGCATGGCCTCGGCCAGCGTGGTCTTGCCGGCATCGACATGCGCCAAGATTCCAACGACCGCTTGCTTCGACATGGCTCTCCTCTTATTACAAGCCCATCGCACGCGGCAACGGGCACTCACGCTCCACACTGGATGATACAATTTACGGGCCGGCGGGCGAAGCGGGCCCTATCCCCCGACCGAGCTCATCGCCCTGCGTTGCCGCGCGGCGATTTTCGTAGGTTCGCGCCTTGCGAAAGCCGGCTTTCAAAACAGTGCAGCGAACGAAAATAGCCCCACCCGAGGCCATTTGTCGTTCGAGTGAATTGTTGCCATGAGGCCCGGCTTTTACGCCTCGCGCAGCCAATCGAACGCGACACGCGCCGTGCCGTCGGACACATAGACGATACCAGCGCGCTCAAAGCCGGCCTTTATGATGGCACCCTGCATGGGCAGGTTGTCCTGATGCGTGTCGATACGCAGGTGATCGGCACGCTCCTTGGCAAAGGCAAACATCGCGGCCGCTATACCGTGCGCGGTACCGTCGGATGCCACACGGTGCAGCACGGCGTACGGAGTGTCGCTATGCCATTGACCGTCCTCAATTACGTCATAGCACTCGTCCGGGCCGGGCAAAAAGGCAAACGTCGCCACCACTCGGCCGTCGACTTCGCACACATAGCTGCCACCGGCGGCGATATCGGCAGCCAGCTGCTCGGCAGAAGGCGTGCCCTCGGGCCACTGTGTGGCGTTGCCATGCGCGCGCATAAAGGCGCGGGCCGCGTCATAGATAGCCATAACAGTGGGAATGTCGGTATCGAGGGTTTTTCTGATCATCACGCGGCGACCTCACGTTTATTGGTATCACTTTGATTGGGCAATGATACCAGCGTTTGGAGAGGGGCGCGAAACAGATGGGAAGCAAAAAGCGAGCCGCCTGGTCAAAGGCCAAAAGCGAGTTTTTGGGCGCTGCCACCGGCGGCGATATGAGCGACCTGTTTGCGCGCGAAGACGAGCGCCGCGACGCCCTGAACGCCGAGCGCAATGAAGCCTGGCGCTACAAGTCGTGCGAACGCAAAAACCGTTACGACACGCGCGCCGAGGCCGAGGCCGTTATGGCCGACTGCGAAAACCGCGGGCGGCGTGGTTTGGCCTGCTACAAATGCGAATACTGCGGCGGCTGGCACCTGACGTCGCACCCTTGGAAATAGGGACCGCATCGGCACGGCACTAGCGAAGCCCCGGTAATCGCACGCAAGCTACGAGCGCGGCGGCACCAACACATCGTAGCGAACGGCCTTGCCCGCAAGTTGATAGCTCGGCTTAACGCCGGCAAGCAGTGGCCCCTTCACCGGCCGCTTGATAACGACCTTGCGCGGGTGCACCGCAAGCGCAGCTTCGACCAGCGTCTCCTCATCGGCGCACGGCTGTTCCAGATGATGCAAGAGTTGGAACTTCTTTTTAACCGCCGCGCTCTTGGTGCGCTCGGGAAACATGGGGTCCAGATACACCACGTCGGGAGCCGCAAGCTCGCCCTGCCCGATCAACTCAGCTGTATGGCGAAGACCGGCAATGCTGTCCTCGCCCGCATGTAAGCGCATGCGGGCCACGGCAGCAGCAAGCGCCGGATTATCTGCCGCGCGATCCAAGGCATCCTTGAGGAGCGCCGCGATCACGCAATCCTGCTCATACAGATCGACGGTAAAGCCCGCGGCAGCCAGCAGTAGCGAATCCTCGCCAAAGCCCGCCGTGGCATCAATCGCCCATGGGCGCTCGATGCCCTTTGTGCGCGCAGCCTTTACCAACAGCTCTTGCCGCAGACGGCCCTGCTTGAGTCGTGGCAGCATGCGGGTAAAACCGGCACGCAGCTCCATCGTACCGTCGGTGAGCGTGAGGCCCTCGGGCTTCCCGGTCAGCTCAAGCCCCGCGGCCCGAGCAACAGAAAAGGGATCGACGACGCCCATGAGTACTCCTTAACAAGCAAAACGAATACGTGAGCGCCGTTTATGTCGGCACCCAACCGTCCGCTATTGTCCCACATGCGACATGGTCCACAGCATCCCAATGCAAAGCACCGCCATCAATCCCGTGCACACGGCAGCGATCACAGAATCACCCATGCGCCTTCCCAACGACCGCGGCTCACGCACTTGCTTGACTCCGTACATCATGGCTCCTCCTTGAGACCAGCCCCTTGTTACGGCCTCATCATCGCAGCGCCGCACATGAGCTGCCATCGATTTGGCTTACGTCCAGCTTTCCTTTTTGAAAGGTTGGGGTTGGGCTGCGCGGGCTCAAAGCGCTTTCAGGCGCATGCATCGCCGCGTTGAACTACAATGTGCTTCACCATATGTGCAGCACATGGGGTGCGCCAGACCGGCCGTACCCGTATCGAAAGGACCAGCCATGAGCAACGCCTGCAAATTACTCAAAATCCTATCGTTCTTCTTCTTTGTCGTCGGCATTCTAAGTGCAGGCATGGGTGCTACAGCGCTCTTTGCGGGCAGCGCGGCAGGCGATATCACGGGTGCCATGATCGTCTCTTGCGTCGTCGTCATCGTATTGGGCGTCGTCGAAATTGTGACCGCTGTCTTTGGTATCCGCGCGGCAAATAATCCCGCCAAGGCTGGCGTTGTCTGGATCTGGTCCATCGTCTGCCTAGCATGTTCGGTCATCAGTCTGCTCCTCTCCCTGCCACTCTTGGGTGGGACCGGCTCAAGCATCCCCGATTTTACCGGCTTGATTGTCAGCATTATCTACTTTGTACTCGCCAACCGCGTCAAGAAAGAGGGCATGGACCGTTTGAGCTAAGCCGCATCCGTGTCAATCGCTCAGCGACTCTGGTATATACGCCAATAAAAAGGGCCGATCGCGTAGCAACGCGGTCGGCCCTTTACGTTTGCCCAGATAAAACCTACCATAATAAACCTGTCCCTTTTTGGCAGGTTGTTAGCCGTGGCGGTACTCGGCGATGATGAAGTCGATGTCGGTTTGAAGGGTGTCCAGGTTTGCCAGGCGCTCTTTGTCGGCAGGGCGCGTGCGGTAGTAGTACGGCGTCATCTGGAACACCACCTCGATGTCGTCCTGGGTCTGAAGCGTAATATTCGCAGACACCCGCTGCGTTCCGACCAACTCGAGCTCAGTGGTCTGCGGCAGCTTCTCGTCGTTAAGGTACGGCGTATCGTAGAGCACTTCCTTAAGCCCAAACAGATGACGGGCACCTGGCACGACGGTGTAGAGCGAGCCCTCGGGCGCCAGCACGCGGACAAACTCACGCTCGTTAAAGGGAGCGAAGAGCTCGGTCACCATATCGAAGGCGCCATCAGGCACGGGGATATCCTTCATGTTGGCCACGAAGTAGGTCGCATCGCCGCGCTTGGCGGCAAGGCGCACCATCTCTTTGCCCAGGTCGAAACCGTAAGCATCCACGCCCGGCACCGCGCCCATGGCACTCGTGTAGTAGCCCTCGCCGCAGCAAATATCGAGCAACGTCATGGAGCCGTTCGTAGACGCAGCGCGCTCTGCCGCCCGCTCGCGCACCAGCTCGACCATCGCATCGCGCAACGGCTCGTAGTATCCACGGTTCAGAAAGTCACGACGGCTGCGTGCCTGCGACTTGGGATCGCCCATGGAGTCACCGCTCTTGGACGAGCGCAGTAGGTACAGATAGCCCTCGCGCGCACGGTCAAACCGGTGTCCGTCCGCGCATGCAGCACCGCGTTCGTCATCCACCAACGGCTCATGGCAAACGGGACACAACAGCATGGCAACTCCTTAGCGCGAACAACACAACGCCCACCATTGTCGCACGCCTTCCCCACCTAGTCATTGGGGACGTTCTTAAATGACTAGTCGTTTAAGAACGTCCCCAACGACTAGTCGATTAGGAGTATCATCGTCTGCGCAAATAAGCACGAAAGAGCATGTTAGAGATTGAGAGCGTATGGCTGATACCGCATCTAAGCACATCGATATGACCACCGGCTCGCTGTGGCGCAATATTCCCCTGTTCGCCTTCCCCGTGGCCGCCACGAGCATCTTGGAGCAGCTGTCGAACCTCATCGCCACGGTCATCATCGGTAACTTCTCGGGCGACCAGGGAACCCTCGCCATGGCGGCGGTCGGCTCCAATGTTCCGCTTACCAGTCTTATGCTCAACCTGTTTATCGGCATGTCACTTGGCTCCAACGTGGTCATCGCCAACGCTATCGGCCGCAACGATCAGAACATGGTCAAACGCGCCGTCCATACCTCGATTTTAATGGCGCTCGTGGGCTTTGTCGTCATCGCGCTGGGCGAGATCTTTGCCGAGCCCATGCTCGCCGCGCTCAACGTTCCCGCCGAAACCATGCCGCTCGCTTCGCTCTACCTGCGCGTCTTTTTGCTCAGCATGCCCTCAATCTTGCTTTACAACTTTGAGGCCGCGATCTTCCGCTCCGTCGGCATCACCCGCATGCCGCTGCAGGCGCTTGCCGTGTCCACCATCCTCAACATTGGCCTGGACCTCATCTTTGTCCCCGTACTCCACTGGGGCGTCGCGGGCGTCGCCATCGCCACCGCCATCGCCTACACCGTCAGTGCCGCTACGCTCTTTATCCGCCTGCTCAAGACCGACTCCGTCGTCCGCGTCACCCTACGCGACCTGGCTATCGACCCCGTCGCCCTCAGGCGCATCGTCAAGATCGGCCTGCCCGCCGGCATCCAAAGCGCCGTCTTTGCCGTCGCCAACATCATCATCCAGTCTGCCATCAACAGCCTGGGCACCGAGGTCATGGCGGCATCGAGCGCCGCTATGAGCTTGGAGTACGTATGCTACAACCTGCTCAACAGCTTTAGCCAGGCTTGCACCACCTTTGTGGGACAAAACCACGGTGCCCGCCAGATCGACCGTTGCACCAAGACGCTCAAGGTCTGCCTAGTCGAAGGCGGTATCGTCGCGCTCACCACAATTATCGTTATTGTTGGCCTGGGGCGCGAGATCTTGTCGCTGTTCAACAGCGATCCCAACATCGTCTCGATCGGCTATATCCGCGTATGTTCGATCTTCCCGGCGTACGCCTTTAGCATGTTCTACGAAAACATGTCGGGCTACCTGCGCGGCTTTGGTATCTCGCTCACGCCCGCCCTCATCACCATGATCTGCGTCTGCGGCATCCGCTTCTATTGGGTTTTCTGCGTGTTCCCGCACTTCCGCACCTTTGCGAACATCATGATGGTCTACCCCATCAGCCTGGGCACCACGGCGTTCTTTATGGTCGTGGCGGTACTACTTTGCCACCCGGCACGCACCTATCGCGCCACCCAAGCCAAAGCGACAGCCCGCTAAACACCGCACTCAACGCCACGCCAGTCATTAATTGACAATATGCGAGCTCATATAGTCGATAAAGCGCCTCGTGGCGATGGACATGGTGTCCCAGCTGCGCCAGGCGGCCACCACGTCGCGCGAGGGGGCATGCACGATGGGCCGCACACGAATATCGGCTCGCATGCCCTCCACAGTACGACGGTAGAGCATACTCACGCCCAGGCCCTCCTCCACCATCGCCATAATGGTGTAGTCGTCGGTGACCTCGCTCGTCACGTGCGGCGACAGCCCATGCGCCGCGAATGCATCGAGCACCAGGCTCTGTTCGCCCTCATCCAGCAGCACAAACGGCTCGGACGCCAGGTCGGCAAGTGTCACCTTTTCCTTTGCCGTCAGCGGATGCTCGGCCGGCAACAATGCTACCAACTCGTCGTGATAGACCACGCGCTTCTCGAGCCCAGCGGTAAACCCACGTGCCGTAAAGCAAAAATCAACCACGCCATCGTGCACCCACTGGGCGTTGCGCGTGTAATCGCCCTGCTTGAGGGTAAAGCGTACGCCCGGGTGCAGGGCTCCAAAGTCGCGAATCACGCGCGGCAGCACGGTTCGACTCACGTTGGTAAACGTCGCGATGCGAATATCAGTCGACGAAAGCCCCAGCAGCTCCTGGCGCTTGCCCTCAAGCTCGGCCTCAGCAGTCACGATCTGGCGCAGGTACGGCAGATATTGTTTACCGTCGCGCGTAAGCGACACGCCCTGCTTACCCCGCTCGATAATCGTAGTGCCCAGCTCGCGCTCGAGTGCCTTGACGGCCTGGCTCACCGCACTTTGCGTATAGCCCAGCTCATCGGCCGCGCCCTTAAGACTGCCGCGATCGACCACCATACACACAATCTGATACCGCGATGCCATCGTGCCTCCACATCAATGCAGCCGTAAAACGTTTTGCCAGGGCTTTTCGCGCCTACTTTAGCGTTTCTTAATCATACTGAAGATACATTCGCTTTACTACATCCACATCTGGGAGCAGAATCCTTTGTACGAAACCGTTCTGTAACAAAAGGAGTCCCATGGATCGCAAAAAAGCAATCGCGCTCTCATTTTCCGTTCCCGTCGCATGGGGCTTTTCGTATCCCCTCATGAAGATCGGTATGGACAGCATGAACGCCACGAGCATCGTCGCGCTACGCTGCATCATCGCCTTTGTGGTCTGCCTGCTGCTCTTCCACAAGCACGCGTTGCGCATCAACCGCGACCTTATGGTCCGTGCCGCCATCATCGGCGCCATTATGGCAACCGAGCTCACCTGCATGTGCCTGGGCTCCAGCCTCACCTCCGCCTCCACCGCCGGCTTTTTGCAGAGCCTGACGGTCGTGATCGTGCCGTTTGCCAACGCCGCCCTGCTGCGTCGCGCCCCCGAGCGCAAAGTGCTCGTCGGCACCGCCATCGTCACCTGCGGTATGTTATTGCTCTCGGGCGCCGACTTTACCAGCCTGAATCCCGGCGCAATCATCATGCTGCTCTCGGCCTTTATCTATGCCAGCCACATTATCGTGGCCAAGCGCTTTGTCGAAGAAGTCGACCCGCTGTCCCTGGGCGTTTGGCAGCTGGGCTTTGGCGGCCTGTTCTCGGGCATCGCCGCATTCACCTTTGGCGGCTTCACGCTTCCCAGCACGCCCAGCGAGATCGTGGTCGTCGTCGCGCTCGCGCTCATCTGCTCTGCTTACGGCTTTATCACCCAGACGCTCGTGCAGCCCCACGTGCCCGCCGAGACCACTGGCTTCGCCTTCTCGCTCGAGCCGGTCTGCTCCGCCGTCTTTTCGTTCTTCCTGGTCGGCGAGGTCCTGAGCCCCATCGCCTTCTTTGGCGCCGCCCTCATCCTCACCGGCGTCATGGTAGCAACCGTCGAGCTTCCGCGCCTTCGCGCACATGGACAGGCTCGCATGGCGGGAGCACCCGAGCACGTCTCGTAGACCCCGCTCTTCATACAGCCGTGGCATAAAGGCAACCGGTGCGCCTTTACAATAGATGCCAACAAAGCATCTGACGTAAAGGAGCCCCATGGACGCCGCGACCCGCGACCGCAACATAGCAACTTGGTTGGGCGATGCGCCGCAGCCGGTACGTGACACTACGAACCAGCTGCTCGAGCGCATCGCCCTTTTGCGTGCCGAGCAGACCATCTACCCGGCACAAGACGACATCCTCAATGCCCTCGCCTACACGCCGGCCGACCAGGTCAAAGTTGTCATCTTGGGTCAAGACCCATATCACGGACCCAACCAGGCCATGGGACTGTCGTTCTCGGTCCCCGCGACGCAAACCAAGCTGCCGCCAAGCCTGCGCAACATCTATAAGGAGCTCAAAGCCGATCTGGGCTGCCCCATTCCCGCCACGGGAGACCTAACCCCATGGGCACAGCAGGGCGTCTTGCTCCTCAACACTACGCTCACCGTGCGCGAGCATGCCGCCAACTCGCACGCCAGACTGGGCTGGAGCACCCTGACCGACTACGTTATCGAACGCTGCTGCCAGCTGCCCCAGCCGGTAGTCTTTTTGGCATGGGGCCGCTTTGCCCAGCAGATGGTCGAGGGCAAGCTCGCCGCAACTGGTGCGGGCAAGGCAACCGGTAAGTTCTGCCTGGCCTCTACGCACCCCTCGCCGCTTTCGGCCAACCGTGCCACGGCAGAACTCCCCGCCTTTATGGGGTCGCGCCCCTTCTCCGCTGCCAATCGGCTACTCGAACAGCACGGCTCGACCCCCGTCAACTGGACTTGTCTCGGCTAACAATCGATACATCAAAAACGCGCCCGACGGCTTTCCATCGGGCGCGTTTTCTATTCGGGCCAAATAAATTGTGTGCGACCGGCCTCGCCGCCATCGATCAGCAGACTCTGCCCGGTCATAAACCGGTTGGTCACGCCCACAAAGTAGATCCACTCGGCGATCTCTTGGGCGGTGGCCCAGCGCCTAAGCGGCGTGAGCTCCATAATCTGGTTCCACAGGTGCTCGTCTTCCATCACGCAACGGTTGAGCGGCGTGATAACGCCGCCCGGGTCCACACTGTTGGCGATGGCCTGCGGCGCCAGACGGTTTGCAAGGTTCTTGGTGTAGGCGATAACGCCGCCCTTGCTGGCGGCATAGGCGGGAAACTCCGATCCCGTATGCCCACTCGCCGACCCCACATTGACCACGGATTTGATAGTCGGCGCCGGCTTGGCGGCAAGCCCCTCCCCCACAAAGGCATAGCGCTCGGTCACGTTGATGGTGCCACACAGGTTGGCGGCGATGTCGTCGGCCGAATCCTGCGTACCGGCAACGTTCACGATTACCTGGGGTTCAAGGTCGTCTGGAAACGCGTCCGGCTTGCGGACATCAACGATCAGATGGCGGTAGCGCTCGTGTTCGATCGTCGATGGCAAAAGATCAAAGCCCACAACCTCGTGGCCCTCATCCAAAAAGCGCTGCACGCACGCGGCTCCGATACCGCCCGAAGCGCCCGTGATCAAAACCCGCATACTTGCTCCTTAGGCGGTTGCGTGGCGCTCGAGGTACTCGGAACCCACATTCTCGCGCTCCCAGCCGCGCACGACCTTATAGCCCACGGGGCTCAGGAAGACCTCGCACAGCAGCTCGGCGATGGCACCCGTCAGCGAGCACATAAGGACCTGCACCCAGGTCCAACCAAAGAACGTGTGGCTCACCACAATGGCAAAGACCAGGTTGTCGATAAACTGGCCAACACCCGTGGACACATAGGAACGGAAGGCAAAGCTCGCAAAGTTATTCTTCTTGAGCATACGGCCGAGCGACTGGTTGAGCGTGGAGTTAACCACGGCAGAGACGAGCATGGCCAGCGAAGAGCCCAGCACCACGTACCAGGTGCCGCCGATGGTGGCGTTAAGGGCGGTGTTGACCTCGATCATGCCCGTGTCGTAGTAGGCGCCCCACATGCCGGGCGTGAGCGAGCATGCCCAAAAGCACAGGCTCACGGCCAGGTTGACCAGCAGCGCGAGGATAGAGATTTTGATGGATGCCTTGGCGCCAAAGCGCTTGCAGATCATGTCCTGGCACAAAAACGAGACCCAGCTCACCACAAAGCCACAGTCGAGCGCCAGATACGGCAGGCTGATAAGCTCTTTGTTGGCCAGCAGGTTCATCATGATGACGCTCACGAAAAACAGCGAAACCGTTGCCGCGGGAATGCTCCGCAACAGGACCTTATAGTCCTCCATGGCCTTCTTGATCATTATGTACTCCTTTGGTTTTAGGTTTAACGAGCAGGATATCGGACCCGAACTGCTCGGACGTCTCGGTCTTGAGACGACGGTGGGTATGATAGCCGCTCACACGGCATCAGGCAAGCAAACGGCGCGGCAGCCCCGCAGGGCCACCGCGTCGATGCGTTAAAAGGCCACGTTGCCAAACTCCGACAGGATAAGGTCGGGGTTGTGGTCGGTTGCCCAATCCACGTTCCACGGGCTCGTGAACAGCAGCAGCTTGCCGCCGCGCATGTCCTCGACGCGCAACGTGTCGCGCGTGAGCGAAAGGCCCGGGATATCGATGGTATCGGGGTCGTTCTGGATCCAGCGGATGTCCGTATAGGGCAGCGGCTGGCGACGAACCTCAACACGGTACTCGGCCTTGAGGCGGCGCTCGAGTACCTCAAACTGCAGCACGCCGACCACGCCCACGATGACGCTCTCCATGCCGGCACCCAGCTCGCGGAAGATCTGGATGGCGCCCTCCTGGGCAAGCTCCTCCATACCCTTGACGAACTGCTTGCGCTTGAGCGTGTCGACCTGCGTAATACGAGCGAACATCTCGGGGGCAAACGTCGGGATCTGCGGATACTGCACGTGGCGCTTGCCGGAGCACACGGTGTCACCGATGCTAAAGATACCCGGGTCGAACAGGCCCACGATATCGCCCGCGTACGCCTCGTCCACGATGGCGCGGTCATCGGCCATCATCGAGGTGCCCGTGGCAAGCTTAAGTTTGCGGTTGCCCTGCACGTGGAAGGCATCCATGCCGCGCTCGAACTTGCCCGAGCAAATGCGCACAAAGGCGATACGGTCGCGGTGGTTCTTGTCCATGTTGGCCTGGATCTTAAACACAAAGCCGCTAAAGTCGTCGCGGCAGGGATCGACCGGTTCACTGGTGAGCGTATCGGTATAGGCGCGCGGCGTCGGGGCCAGACGCAGGAACTCCTTGAGGAAGGGCTCCACGCCAAAGTTGGTGAGCGCCGAGCCAAAGAACGCCGGGCTCAGCTTGCCGCAGGCTACGGCATCCAAGTCGAGCTCGTCGCCGGCGCCATCGAGCAGCTCGATGTCGTCCATCAGGTTCTTATGGTTCTCCTTGCCGATAAGCTCGTCCATGGAAGGATCGCCCAGCTCGGCCTCGACCTCGGCGACCTTCTTGGTGGCGTTGGCGTGGCCGTCGCCCTCAAAGGCGATAACGCGACGGGTCTGACGATCGAACACGCCGCGGAAGTTGCGCCCGCTGCCGATCGGCCAGTTCATGGGATACGTATTGATACCCAGGACGTTCTCGATCTCTTCCATGAGCTCAAACGGATCGCGAGCCTCGTGGTCGAGCTTGTTCACAAAGGTGAAGATGGGAATGTGACGCAGCGTGCAGACCTTAAAGAGCTTTTTGGTCTGGGCCTCGACGCCCTTGGCGCCGTCGATGACCATGACCGCGGCGTCGGCGGCCATAAGGGTACGGTAGGTATCCTCCGAGAAGTCCTGGTGGCCGGGGGTATCGAGGATGTTGACGCAGGCGCCGTTGTAGGTGAACTGCAGAACCGAGGAGGTAACGGAAATACCGCGCTCCTTCTCGATGTCCATCCAGTCCGAGACGGCATGCTTGGCCGAGCTCTTGCCCTTGACCGAGCCGGCAGTCTGGATGCTGCCGGTATAGAGCAGCAGCTTCTCGGTAAGCGTGGTCTTACCGGCGTCCGGGTGGCTGATAATCGCGAATGTGCGGCGCGACGAGATTTCATCCGACAGGCTTGCCATGCGGATCCTTTCTTGCATTGAGTGCATTACGTCGTTGTAACCGTACTATTGTAGCCGCGAAATCCCGCCATAGGGCGCCTATCAGGACAAATTCATCAGTTGGGGCATGGGGTAGCAGTCGATGGCGGCACTCCGCAGCAGTTTGTCTCGATCTGTAACATCTAGACGGTTTTTGAACCTCTACCTGTTACAGATTGAGACAACCAGGTGGGCGTCCCAGAAAGATCTCAATCTGTAACATCTAGCCACTCAAAACGGGTCCATCTGTTACAGATTGAGATATAAGGATAGACGGGTGGCCAATGTCTCGATCTGTAACATCTAGCAGCCAAAATCTTCTCCAGTTGTTACAGATTGAGACAGCCAGGTGGGGCCCGCCAGCAAAATCTCAATCTGTAACAGGTAGCCGTCCAAATCGGTTCCAGATGTTACCGATTGAGATGAATGAACGAGCGGACAATCCGTATTTACCTCTTGCGTAACTGTGCATAGTGTATATATACTGTACTTACCGGTTATATACACATGTAGCCCAACAGCTAAGGAGCCGCTGTGGACATCATCCTATCCAATTCGAGCGACAAACCCATCTACGAGCAGATATCCTCGCAGGTCAAAGCTCAGATCCTTTCGGGCACGCTCGCTGCGGGAGCCAAACTCCCCAGCATCCGCGCGCTCGCGAGCGACCTGGGCGTGAGCGTCATCACCACCAAGCGCGCCTACGCCGACCTGGAGCAGCTCGGTTTTATCTGCACCGTGCAGGGCAAGGGCTGCTTTGTCGCCGAGGGCAACCAAGAGCTCTTGCGCGAAAACCAACTCTGCCATATCGAAGATCTGCTTGCGAAAGCGGCAAGCCAAGCCGAAGCCTTGGGCGTCACGCGCGACAAACTGCACGAGATGCTCGATCTGGTAGCCCCCGAAACTATGCAGTAGCCATCTGCAAGAAAGGCTATGCCATGCAAAACCTTTTTGGAACTCAAAGGTATCTCACGCCGTGTGAGCGACCGCTTTTCACTGCGCGACGTCACGCTTGCCGTGGAGCCTGGCCAGATCGTCGGCTTTGTTGGTGCCAACGGTGCTGGCAAAACAACGACGATTCGAGCCGCGCTCGGGCTTATAAAGCTCGACGCCGGCGAAGTGCACCTGTTTGGGCAGCACTGTGGCGCCGACGCGCCCGATGAGTTGCAACGCCATCTACGCTCCCGCGTCGGTCTTGTCCTGGACACGTGCCCCTTCCCCTCCACGCTCAAGGTGGGCCAGATCGAGTCGCTCGTAGGCCCGGCGTACCCCACGTGGGACCGCGAAACGTTCGCCGAATTCATCAACCGATTTGGACTCGATCCCAAGACAAAGGTCAAGGACCTCTCCCGCGGCATGGGCATGAAGCTGCAGCTTGCCTGCGCGCTCAGCCACAATGCCAAGCTGCTCGTTTTGGACGAAGCCACCGCGGGCCTCGATCCCATGGCACGCGAGGAGCTGCTTGATGAGCTGCTTGCCTTTGTCGGCGACGGCCAGCACAGCGTGCTGCTCTCGAGCCACATTACGTCCGACCTCGATCGCACCGCTGATCGCGTCATCTGCATCGATAACGGTTCGATTGTGTTTGACCTGCCGCGCGAGGACATTACCGACCGTGCCGGCATCGCCCACTGCACCCAATCGCAGGCTGCCGAGCTCATGGCTTGCGTCGAAGGCGCCTGTGCCGTCCACCATGCCTACAGCGTGGACGTGCTCGTGCCCAACCGTCGCGAAACGCTCGAGGCCTTCCCCGAGATTTCCTGCGATCGGGCAACCATTGATGACTATCTGCGCCTCATGCTGAAAGGGGCTTCGAAATGAAACGCGCCTTTATGTCCGAGCTCGCCATTGTTCGCTCACTTGTCCCGAGCATCGCGGGTGTCGGCCTGTTCATGTTCGTCGTGCTGACGCTCGCCAACGCGTCGGATGGCGATTCCGGTATGAGCGTTGGCGCCTGCGCGGTCAGTGCCATGTCGCCCATCATGGTCATGAGCTCGCTGGCCGGCTTCGACAATCAAAATGGCTGGGAGCGTTATCGGGCAACGCTGCCCTTCTCGCGCAAAGACATTATTTGCGCACGCTACCTGAGCGTTATTGTCTTCTCGGCTGTCATGACGTGCGCCGCCGCGCTTCTGAGCATCGTCTCCATCCCGCTATTCAACAGCGTGGGCATCCCCTCGACGGGACAGACGGTCTTTGAGATCGCTATAGCCTCGGCAGCATCGATGCTCATCTCCCTCATGATGGTGTTTTTGGCGCAGCCGCTGTTCTTTCGATTTGGACACATGGAGGCGCTGCGCCTATCCGTTGGCCTGTTTGCCCTGCTTGGTTGCGGCACAATGGCCACGCTGAGCTCCTCCAACCCCATCAGCAACTGGCTCATGTCGATTGCCGGAGCAAATCCCGATCCCGCCGTTCTGGGCTGTCTGTGCGCAGGAATTGCCGTGCTGGCCCTCGCGCTATGTGCAATCAGCTGCACCGTCAGCACCAAGGTTTATCGAGTACGCGATCTGTAGCCACGCGAGCCTCAATCCACGAAGGATACAATCGCCCCCGCAAATCCGTGACAAATGGCATGTCCTCGGCGTGCGCCACCGTGCTACTTGCGCAGCGGCTTGGGCAGCGGAATGCCGGCGGCGATAACGGCGGCGATGATCATGCAGACGATACCCTTGAGTGGGAAGCACATGAGCAGCAGGCCCACGACCATGACGGGCTGGCGCATGACCGCACCCATCGTCGATGCTGTGCAGACGGCGACGCAAAAGACCGGATCTGCGCCGGTGAGGATGGCCAGGCCATAGCCCAGGCTTACGCCCGAGAAGATAACCGGGAAGAAGTGGCCGCCGCGCCAACCAAGGTTGATGAGGGCGGGGGTCAGCATGGCCTTAACAAGACCGGTCGCGATCAGCACGCCGGCGGGAATGGTCAGATAGGTTTCCATGAGCACGTCGGCCTGGGTCTCGCCGGCAAACATGGTGTAGGGCAGGACCGTGCCACAGATGGCGAGCGCCAGACCGGCTAGCATGGCCTTGACGACAGGACGCTCCCCTATTGCATGGGACAGTGCCTCGCTTGCGTGCTCGGAGACAAAGTACAGCCAGCCGCAGATTGTTCCGATCAACGACAGAGGGACGAGCCAGGTAAGCTCCAGGTTGCCCACCACGGCAGCCTCGAACCTGGGCATGCCCATGCCGCCGCCCATGAGCTGGCCGAGCAGCAGATAGGTGCCCAGGCCGCCGGCAATCGCAATGCCGTAGACCACCGTCTTTTGCGCCTTGGGCAGCTTGATGGTGATCTCGCCGGACACGGACCCATCGTCGGCGTCTTCGCCCTGGCCGTCGGCGCTACCGGCAAGCGGTGCCACAAAACCAAAGACGGGCGCGGTAAAGAGCGCCGTCAGGGCAGCCTGGGTGCCTAGCAGTGTAAGCTCCCTAAACTCGGCGCCAAAGCGACGCATGCGGTCGCCGACCCAGCTGCACAGACCAGCGATAACGCCGGTCAGGCCGGCCTCCGGTCCAATGCTTCCGCCAAACAGCAGCGGCAGCAATGCCGCGAGCGAAAGCTTGCCCAGGTTGTCGTACGGGTAGCGCCCGTCTTGCTTAACCTTAGCCATCACCTGGTTGAGGTCATCGGTCTTGGTGCCTGTCATCTTTTCGTACAGACCGATTAACAGGCCGCCCAGCAGGCAGACAAAAAACGGGTACGGCAAAAAGCTAAACGGGCCGCTGGCAAGCTCGGGCGAAGAGACGCCCAGCGCGTGCGGAATCTCGGTCCATAGATAGTCGATACCGTGCTCCATCGCAAAAAAGAACAGCCAGACCGCGGCACCTGCGAACGCACCGGTCACGGCAACGCTAACTAAAAAGAGCGCGCGGTTTGTGGGTTTGGCAAGGTTATCCATCGGGTCCTCCCGCGGTCAAAGTCGACATAGATACGTTTTATTGTAGAGCGAGTGTGGCCCAGACAAGCTAACCATCTGCGCTGCAAACGGCACCATTGGGAGCCATAGTGGGGCAGGCTCAAGACTTATCCGTTGATAATCGAGGCAATCTCGCGCAAGTCGTCGGCAAAGTAGATGCCGTGCTGGCGCCTCGGGCTCGAAAGTCCTTTATCAATCATGTGCCCGAGCAGCGCCTTGAGGTCGTTGTAGTAACCGTCCAGGTTATACAGGATGCACGGAGCACTCAGGTGTCCCAACGACACCGCGGACATGACCTCGGCAATCTCCTCGAGCGTGCCCGTCCCACCGGGAAAGGCGATGAACGCATCGCCGAGCTCAATCATCTTGGCCTTGCGCTCCGCCATATCGCTCGTCACGATGAGGTCATCGATACCGTCATGTTGAAACTCTGCCTCGATAAAAAAGCTCGGCTCAACACCCGTCACGTGTCCACCCGCCTCGAGTACGCTATCGGCGAGCGCACCCATCAGGCCCGACTTGGAGCCGCCGTATACCAGCGCGTGGCCGTTGGAGCCAATCCACGTGCCGAGCTCTCGCACTGCAGGCAGAAACACCGGGTCATTGCCAGCGTTGGCGCCCAGATACACGGTGATGTTCATATTTGCCCCCCTGTTGTGGCGCACGACGTTCGTCTTAGCGCTGGCGTCGACGATACTCGCGCACGCGACGCGAAAGATCGGCAAGCTCGTCGTGATCGAGCTCTTCCAAATGCTCCAGATCATCCATAAAGCGCGCCATGGTGTCCTTTTGACGCATCTTGATAAGCGTATTGCAGTAGTTCACCGCCACACCCGTGAGCATGGCGATGTAGAAGATGCTGATGACGCTCAGAATGACGGTAATGGCGCGGGCAACCGGTGTCTCGGCCGGAATGTCACCAAAGCCGATGGTCGAGACCGTCTCAAAGCTAAACCACAGGCCATCGCCAAACGTGAGGGTCGTGGGCTCGGACAGCCAAACGGCCGTCGAGCACAGCAGATAGAAGATAAGAAACAGGCCCGTGATGCGCGCAAAGCCAGCCTGGCGCAACACGTCGGCAAGCGTCCTCAACTTGTTCATCGCGACCCCTTTTCCCAGACGCCCAATCACGTTCGCTCGGTATTGTCCCACGCCTCCCCCGCAAACGAAACTAGTCATTGGGGACGTTCTTAAATGACTAGTCAAACAAGAACGTCCCCAATGACTAGTCGTTTAAGAACGTCCCCAATGACTGCCGGGCGGGAGCGTTTAGCGGTGCAGCTGCCGACTGGGCAGGTTGAGCTGGTATCCTTATGCGGTAATGTCTCGATTCGTTAGGATTACATGTGAGAGCTGCCACTGTCCTTCGTTCAGTTATATATCGCACCCTGGCCATTGTGCTTGCCGCGCTTGCCGTGCTGAGTTCTATCGCGCCTGTCCAGGCTTTTGCCGATGACTCTAGTCAGCCAGTCAAGACGGTCCGCGTTGGTTGGCTCGTCAACAACGAGGGCTTCCAGGACGGCACCCCCGGCGAGCGTCTCTCGGGATGGGGTTACGAGTACCTCCAGACCCTGTCGTACTACACGCCCGGCTGGCGGTACGAATACGTCTCCGGCACCTTCACCGAGCTTATGGACATGCTCGAGGCGGGCGAAATCGACCTCATGCCCAACATCTCCTACTCCGAGGAACGCGCCCAAAAGCTGCTCTTTTCCTCGAACCCCGAGGGCACCGAGCGCTACTACATCTACGCCAAGCCCGATCGCGACGACCTGACCAAGGGTGACCCCCAAGCGCTCCAAGGCCTTACCATCGGCTACAACCCCGACGTTATGCAAACCTTCGTTGGCCAGCAGTGGCTCGCCAACGAAGGCATTACCTGCACATACAGGGAGTATGACGGGGGATCCATGCTCTTTGACGCGCTCGCAAACGACGAAGTCGATGCCGTCATCATGAACGACACCATTTCGTCGCCCGATGCCTCCCCCATGTTCTACGTTGGCTCGAGTGACTACTATTTTGCCGTCCCCAAAAGCCGCCCCGACCTGATGGACGACATCAATGCCGCCATGTCGGCAATCGCCCGCGTCAACCCACGCTATATCGACGAAGTCAAATCTAACTACTCGGCCCAAAACAGCGGTTCATCATCGCTCAACGGCCCCGAACGTTCCTGGCTCAAAGCAAATGACAACACCATCACGTTTGGCTACATTACGGGCAAACTCCCCTACTGCAACGAAGACGAAGACGGCAAAATGGAAGGCTCGCTCGCATCGCTTGCGACGACGTTGCACGATAAATTTGGCATTACGGTCAAAACCGTCGCCTTTGATAGCTACAAGATGATGTCAAAGGCCCTGTCAAAGGGAAGCATCGACGCTGCGCTGCCGGTATACCGAGATTACTGGTTTGCCGAGCAATCTGGCGTTGTGCAGTCGGTATCGTTGGGAACCGTGTCCCTCACCGCCATCCACACCGGCGGCAACCTGAACAAAGACCTTCAGAACATCGCCTGCACCAAATCATCGTTTATCAACCGAAATGTACTCGATAGTCTGTTCCCCACAGCGACCGTGACCGAATACCAATCCGCCGACGAAGCGTTCGACGCCCTCAGGAAGGGAACGGCACACTGCATCGTCGCTCCCAGTTCACGTGTAAAAACCATCGGCGACCGTTATGATCTCGAAGGCTACGAGACGACCGAGCTCCCTGACACCTGTGAGCTCTCGTGCTGGATTTCGCGCAGAAAACCCGAGCTGTTGGGAATCATCAACAAGGGCATCATCAATGCCGGAGAATCGCTCTCCGCAAGCAATTACTCCTCCACGTCGTACACGGCCCAGGAATCCAACACGCTTCAATTCCTTTATCGCAACCGTGCCGCCGTTGCAGCTGCCCTCATCGGTATGTTGTCGGTCGGCATCGTCCTGCTCATCTGGGCACTCGTGCGCGCTCGAACCGAGCGCAAAAAAGCCGATGCCGCCAACGCCGCTAAGACGGCATTCCTCACGCGCATGAGCCACGACATCCGTACACCGCTCAACGGTATCCTGGGCCTTATCGAGATCGAGGAATTGAAGGAAGGCGATATCCAGGTCGCCCGCGAAAGCCGTGCCAAGGCGCGCGTTGCCGCCAATCACCTGCTCTCGCTGATCAACGACATCCTCGAGATGGGCAAAATCGAAGACCGCAAGCTAACACTGGAGCATACGCCTTTTAACCTCAAAGAGCTCTGTGACGATACACTGGTGCTGTGCAAGCTCCGCGCGTCCAGTAACGGCATCACAATGCAGGACAATAGTCTGCCGTACGCCACGGGGCCATACATGATCGGCAGTCCCACCCATATCCGACAGATCATGATCAACCTGTTAGACAACAGCATTAAGTACAACAAGCACGGCGGCTCCGTCACCTTTAGCTCAAAGACCAAGCCACTCGATAACGGGCGCGCTCTCTTTTGCTTTAGCGTTTCGGACACCGGCATTGGTATGACTCCCAAGTTTTTAAAGCATATCTATGAGCCGTTTGCCCAAGAAGGTGACGATGCGCGCAGCAAGTTCCAAGGAACCGGCATGGGCATGCCAATCGTCAAGTCGCTTATTGAACTGATGGGCGGCACCATCGAAGTCACCAGTGAGCTCCATGTGGGCACCTCGTTCTACGTGGAGATTCCGCTCGATATCGACGAGAATCCCCAGGCGCGGGCGAATACGGTTGAGAGTGCGCCCGACTGCTCGCTCACCGACATGAACGTGCTGCTCGCCGAAGACAACGAATTGAATGCCGAGATTGCCCAGACGCTGCTAGAATCCGAGGGCGTCGTGGTCACCCGCGCCGCCAACGGCAACGAGGTCGTCGATCTGTACCTGTCGCATCCCGCCGGCAGCTTCGATGCGATCCTGATGGACATTATGATGCCGGACATGGACGGCTATGAGGCAACCCGCGCGATTCGTCTGAGCGAGAAGGTCGATGCAGCCGATATCCCCATCATCGCGCTCACCGCCAATGCCTTTGCCGAGGACGCCAAGGCGGCACACGATGCTGGCATGAACGCCCATCTGTCCAAACCGCTCGACTTTAACAAGCTCAAAAACATACTCGCCCGCATCAAGAAAAACGGATCCGTTTCGCTATAGTTTTTGCAGCAACCACGCACGACCAGAAAGGAAGCCAACGATGTTTAGGCCCTTACGTCGAAAGAAACGCGCCATCACCGACGAGGAAGCGCGCGAACTGCTCGCCACCTGCAAGCGCGGCGTCTTTGCCGTCAACGGCGACGATGGCTACCCGTACGCCATTCCCGTCAACTACTTCTTTGACGCCGAGCACGACAAGATTTATTTCCATGGCGCCAAGGCTGGCCACAAGGTCGACGCACTCAAGCGCGATAACAAGGTCTGCTTTACCGTTTACGGAAACGAGTGGTACCAGGACGGCGACTGGGCTCCCTACGTTATGAGCACCGTCGTCTTTGGCCGTTGTCGCCTGGCGAATGACACCCCCGCGTTTATCGAAGACAAAGTCCGCCAGCTCGCCCTTAAGTACTACCCTTCTGCCGAGGAAGTCGAAGAGGAAATCGCCAAGGACATTAAGGGCGTCCAGCTCTACGAGATTACGATTGAGCATCTTTGCGGCAAGCAGATTCAAGAAAAGTAAGCCTCTCAGCAGGTCTGCGCCCAATTGCTACAGATGCTTTACCATGTGGGGCCTTCTAGCCAACTTGGCAGAAGGCCCCACATGCAGCGCACGCTTACCGTGCATTAAAAACGTAGCGGTCCAGGCGGTCGCACGCTTCCCTCACGCGCGAAAGCGGCAGCGCCAGATTCACGCGAATGTGGCAGGGCCCGTGAAACGGACGGCCGTCCTGATACCCCACGCCCACGCGCGCCCCCTCGTCGAGCAGCCACTGAATATCGCGGCCATGCTCGCGGCACCACTCGGTGCAGTCCAGAAACACCATGTACGTGCCCTGCGGACGCGAAAACGCGACGCCCTTCCAGTGCTTTTCTGCATACGTGCAGAAGTACTCGATATTGCCGGCAAGCACCTGGTTGAGCTCATCAACCCACTCATAGCCCTGCGGCTGGTAGGCACCGATAAGCGCATGCATGGAGAGGACGTTCATCTCGTTGTAGTGGGTCTTGTTGGACACGGCGCACACGCGGTCGCGCAGCGTCTCGTTGTAGATGATGTGGTAGCTGCCGACCAGGCCCGCCAGGTTGAACGTCTTGCTGGGCGCGTAGAGGGCAACCGTGCGCATGCGAGCATCCTCGCTCACCGACTGCGTCGGGATGTGCTTGTGTCCCGGCAGGATGATATCGGACCAAATCTCGTCCGAGATCACCACGCAATCGTGCTGGCGATAGATGTCCATGGCGCGCTCGATCTCGTCGCGCTCCCATACGCGGCCGCAGGGATTGTGCGGCGAGCAGAACACCGCGGCATGGATGTAGTTTTGGGCGAGCTTGCGCTCCATGTCCTCAAAGTCCATGCGCCACACGCCCTGGTCGTCGAGCTTAAGCGGGCTGTGGACAATACGATAGCCCGCGGCCTCGATGGACTTGGTAAAGCCGATGTAGGTAGGGCTGTGGACTAGCACCGCATCACCTGGCTGGACATACGCGCGTAGCGTCGACACGACACCGCCCAGCACGCCGTTTTCGTAGCCGATATGCTCCGGCGCCAAGTCCTCAACGCCGTTGCGACGGCTCTGCCATTCGATGATGCGGTCGAAGTACTCGGGACGCGGATTGAAGTAGCCAAACATAGGGTGCTGAGCGCGCTTGATGATGTACTCCTGAACCGTGGGCACCGTGGCGAAGTTCATGTCGGCCACCCACATGGGAATGCGGTCGAAGCCCTCGTCGGGTGCGTTCGGAGCCATACCGGGGATCTCGCCCCAAGAGTCAACGGCGATGGCATCCATGCCGTGGCGGTCGATAAGCGAGCTAAAGTCGTATTTCATGCTGAGCTCCCATGCAAAGCGGACTATTTTGGTAGGCGTTATTGTCCACCAGCATGGGCGATTTTGACATGGGGTTTGGCGCTTAATTTGACGGGTTCAGACGAATGGCTGGTTAGTCTTGCGCGTCGTTGACGGCGACTACGGTTAGCTGGGTTTTATCGACCGTAAAAGATATGTCGAGCCCAGCATAAGCTAAGTGGTAAACGCGGTTTGGCTCGTGCTTGCTGCCCGCGCGGCGCGGATCTTGGCAAAGGACCTCGACCAAGCCGGGGAGCTTTGCGGGCGGGACCATATCCTGCAGCGCTTGTGGAAACTCAACATCGAGCTCTTGCCACGGAGCACCCTCAATCCAGCCGCCGGTCGCATCCGGGTGGCAGTCCGCAAACGAGATGTAGGGCTTGATATCGTAGATGGGCGTGCCGTCGCGCAGATCGGCCCCCAGCACATGGATGATGGGGCCGTCGTCGGTAAGCTCCACGCGGTCGAGCTTAACGCAGGTGAGCCCGATGGGATTAGGGCGAAACGGACTGCGAGTGGCAAAGACACCCACGCGCTCGGCTCCGCCCAGACGCGGCGGGCGCACGGTCTTCGACCACTTGACGTTGGTGCCAGACCTGTCCTGCGACTTGGCATCGGCAGCTATGTCGTTTGCCGTGCCGCCGGGCGTTCCGTTTTCGAAGCGCCACAACAGCCATAGGTGAGAGAAGGAGTCCAGGCCCTCAACCGCTGCATTGGAGGCAAATTCCGGCTCAAAGACGATGTGTCCCTGCAGATGAGGCGCCAAAAAGCTGTTGCGCGGAATGCCGAACTTCTGCGGCAGGTCGGTATGTATGTGTGCGATAGGTTCCATGCCGGTCATTGTACGGCATGGAGGTGTGGGGCGTTGCGTGCAATTCTTCGCCGCGGTCCCCCGTCGTGCAACCAACGGTTGCTTGGAAGGGCGCCTGCTGCCGCGTATGCTTAAGCCATCAACCAGCAGAAAGGAGCCGTTATGGCCTTTGCAGAAAAGCTCATCGCCGTCCGTCGCGCCCATCACCTTACCCAAGAGCAGCTCGCCGCCAAGCTCTTCGTCACACGCCAAGCCGTCAGCCGTTGGGAGCGTGGCGAGGTCACACCGGGCATCGACATGATGAAGCTCATCGCCGCTGTGACCGGCGAGCCCCTGTCTCATCTGCTCGAAATGTCCGAGCGCTATTGCCAGAGCTGCGGCATGATACTCACGCCCGACGACTGCGGCACCGATGCCACGGGCGCCGCGACCGACCATTACTGCAAGTGGTGCTACGACCACGGCCAGTACACCTACGACACCACGATGGAGGCAATGATCGAGGACTGTGCCCCGCGCCTGGCGCAAAACACCGGCATGTCACTCGACGAAGCCGTCTCGCTCATGGGCGCCGTCCTGCCGCAACTGGAGCGCTGGCGCACCGTGCAGGAAAACGAGGAACGCTACGGCGCCGAGGCTCGGGCTCGCTATGGCAATGAGGCTATCGATGCAGCAAACGAAACGTTACTGGATATGGATCCTCAGACATGGAACGACATGAAGGAACTTGAACGCGCCATTTTGGGCCAGCTCTCGATTGCCATGGGCATTGGCGACCCAGAGAGTAACGAGGCCCGCAAACTTGTCGCAATGCACCGTCGATGGATTGGCCTTAATTGGGGACACGAGCCCCAGAACGAGGCGTACCTGGGCCTCGCCCACGGCTATCTTGCCGACCGGCGCTTTGTTGACTACTACGACAAGCCCTGCGGCACCGGAGCCACGGCGTTTCTGGTCCAGGCCATCGAGTCGTCACTGGTCCGCGCATAGACCGCGGCAGCTTTGGGTATTTCAATCAAAACCTCAACCGATTGGAGACCTATGGCTACTGATCACGAGCTCGTGCTCTACGTTATGACCGGCTGCCCGTACTGCATAAAGGTCAAGCGCTTTTTGGCCGATAACGGCGCGACCATTCCCGAACGCAATATCTCGACCGACTCCGATGCCGAACAGACACTCATCGCCGTCGGCGGAAAGCGCCAGGTTCCCTGTCTATTCATCGACGGCAAGCCACTCTACGAGTCGAGCGACATCATCGCGTGGGTGCAGGAAAACCTGCTCTAGTACTCGCGTTGCGACCGGCTCGCCCCAACCTATACGACCCAAACATGTACACCAGCATCCAAAGTCGACCATTTTCGACATCTTTGGATGCTGGCGTACAACTTTTGGGTAGCCATGGACGCTCTTAGCGGTAGCGCACAGAGATGTGGTGTAAGAGGCGGGGCATGCCCCGCCTCCGCCCTTTCAAGAAAGGACGGGGACACCGCCTAGAATTCGTCGTTGGAGTAATGAAGGTGACGAATGGAAGGAAAGGCGATGCCCCAAGAAGAG
>DBEZMF010000034.1:0-1625 GCA_048250755.1 Collinsella sp. | reverse complement strand
TGTCTTATACTGATATAGGTAGACACATTAACAAACTAATAAATGTGTCCTAAGTATGAGAAAAAAAGGAAGCCATTACAGTAATGACGAAAAGTATCATTTCATTCGTCTTTACCATGAATCAGGCATGAGCAAACGTTCATTTTGTAAATTACATGGAATTTCCAGTGCCTCTCAATTACGTTATTGGCTGAAAAAGTTTACAGTTCCTTCAGAAGATGTATCTTTGTCTTCAGAAGTTGTAAGCACTATGTCAAATCGCAGTAAAGAAGATTACAAGGACGAGAATGCGCAGCTTAAAAAGCGCATCAAGGAGTTGGAAAAGGCTCTTGCCTTTTCTAAGTTGGAAACCGAGGCTCGTGATTTAATGATTACTCGTGCCGAGGAATACTTTAATATCCCCATCCGAAAAAAATCTGGGGCCAAATAGTTACGGAACTGGTGAGACGGGGCAGCGTCAAAGTTGCTCCCGCCTGCCGTCTGTTTGGCCATTGTCGTCAAGCCTATTACCAGTCTAAGGCTGACATCGAAACCAGTTTACGGAACGAACGTCGAATGCTGGAAGCTGTTCATGAGATACGCAGTGAGGATCCCGGTATTGGTGGTTACAAGTTGTGGATTATGCTCATTGCCTTGTTCGGCGAAAAATCCGTGCCTGGTCGCGACAGTTTTTATACGTTACTTCGCCGTCATGGGTTGATGCTTCCTCCTCGCAAACCGAGGAGTACCACCAACTCCAACCATCGTTACCATAAATGGAAGAATAGGATTAAAAACCTTGTTCTAAATTCTGCAAACCAATTGTGGGTCAGCGATATTACTTACATACCGCTACGCGGTGGTGATGTTTGTTACCTACATCTGATAACCGATGCCTATTCCCACAAAATCGTAGGTTGGAAACTGGCTGACACCTTGCGTGCTTCCGCCACCATGACCGCACTGCGGCAAGCGATAAAACAGGCAATCGAGATGACCGGCAACGAAAAGTTCCCCGGACTGATACATCACTCTGACCGCGGCGTACAGTATTGCTGCGATACGTACGTGGAACTTCTTCAGCAACACGACATCACGATTAGCATGACAGAAGACTACAAGCCTACCGACAATGCCGTAGCGGAACGTGTAAATGGAATTATAAAGGTGGAGCGTGTCTACCGGGAACGGCAGTTCAATGATATTGGACATGCCGAAAATGTGATAGGACGTTACATACACTTCTACAATTACCACAGACCTCACATGAGCATCGGGTATAAGATACCGGCGATAGCGCATTTAGAGAATGGTGTGCAGATTAAAAAGTGGCAGAAGAAAAAATATCCTGCAAAAGAGAACAGAGAACAGGAATATCCGTTATCTTTGCAAAACCGAACAACAGAATCGGACGAAGGCATATGCCGGCGAGTCTGAAGAAGACAATGTGCCCCATACGAGGGGCATATTGTCTTACCGAACAAACAGAAACGGACTCCTGCAAATCCGGCGTGTCATTGATTGATGACTACCGTATCAGGGACTAAAAAACGAAGTTGACTACTATATCAGTACAATAAATAAAGAACTGTCTACTGATAACGGTTATAAAAGAAAAAACTGTCTAGCTAAATCAGGAAAAGACA